>NZ_JBSGVT010000060.1:0-1000 GCF_053608585.1 Rhodococcus sp. NPDC055024 | reverse complement strand
GCCCATCTTTCCGCTCCATCAACTCGATATTTACCCGGTTCAACTCTATTGCCTCCCGGTAATGACATTAACCTTGGGTGGAATGATCCCACTACAATTCTGACATGCCGTGAACGCGCCTCCTTGAGTTCCGGCCGCACTGCTCCGCCCCAGCTTTATGGTCGCAATACTGATATCGGCCAGGTTCAGCGTGGCCGGATTCGGCACTGCGTTGTAGATGTAGTTCAATGACTGAACCTCCGCGTGCAAGCCAGGTATCCCTGCCATGGTCGGAAACGAGTCGTGACTCGCAATATAGCCCTCGATCTGCCGAACTGTCTGGCCATTAAGCTTCTGACCGGACCTGCCATACTCGCCAGCAATCGCATCCATAAATTTACCCTGATCGACAATCACAAACGTATCGCCATCTGCAGACATCTTGACTCCCGGAAACGTCGGCACCTTTGCAAGAATGTTGCTGAACGGGGGAGTTTGAATGCCAAGCGCGGCAGCCCCCCCTACCGAGACTGCAGGATTTTTGCTTCCCTCCGCGATGAGCAACCGAGCCTCGCCTAGCGCTCGCGCCTCGACACTGACAGCAGATCCCATTGCGGCTGGCGACGACACACCCGTCAGGACTGAGGCCCCCGTCCCTACAGGCATACCATTCAGACCGGCATAGACCTCCGCCGCGAGTATAGTCAGTTCGTTTGCACAAAGGACGGCATTTGCTACACATCCAGCGGCGATTCCCGGACCGAACAGCACACCACCCAGCACACCACCGAGCGCACCTCCGACATAAGGGGCGGCGGCATTCATCATCGCCGACGCTTGATCGGCATTAGCGCCCTGCGCCTGCATCAACGTTTGCAGTAACTTGGGGTCGCATGGCTTGGTACCGCCGCCGCACGCTATATCGAGTGCCTTACGCAGCGGATTCGCGGGCATACCGTGATCCGCCAACCCGTTGTTCAGCGCTTCATTCTGCGCCGCCGCAGCCCCGCCCTGCGCATTC
>NZ_JBSGVT010000059.1:604-1064 GCF_053608585.1 Rhodococcus sp. NPDC055024 | reverse complement strand
GCCACGAACTGATCGACTTCTACCTGCGCCGCGGCTATAGGCGAACGGGCGAGCGGACGGGCTACCCGTTCGACGCAGGCGTCGGCAGGCCGCGAGACGAAAATCTGACCGTCGAGACGTTGACCAGGAACATTGCGCGCAACTGATGCCGCGTGCCGTCGCATCAAGCCGCTTCGGCTTCGCGCTGTTGGGCGTCGCGTTGCTGCTGCGCTTGTCGGTCCTGTTCCGCGTTCGCGCGCGCGGCAGCAGCGCGGTCAGCAGGCGTGGGGGCCTGCTGAGCATGTGCAGCCAGTGACACGAGTACCGTCAACGGCAAAACCGCCATTCGGTTTATTGTTTTCATTGCGATCTAAATCCCGGGCCCGATCCGAAAGGGACGTTCATTTTCCGAATAGACGTTTCAGCAACCCGCGCTTTGGCGGCGTTGAAGGCGTGCCCACAGAAACATCACTTTGCGAAG
>NZ_JBSGVT010000059.1:0-594 GCF_053608585.1 Rhodococcus sp. NPDC055024 | reverse complement strand
TTCTTGATGCACAAGGTCCCACGGATAATGATTCAAACCCGCGCATTGACTGTCATCGAGATTGAACGCCTTGACCGCAGCCGCGGCCTCGATACACCAAAATCCAAAATATGCGCCACCTTCGATGTACTCATCGAAGCCATACCAGTAAGGCTTATCGTATACCGCCGGCACGCCTCCTTTCTTGGGGGGGCGATCTAGTTCGCGGTACCAGTTTTCGACAAAGAGTCGGAGTTGCTTTGCTTGGTTGGCAGCAGGCGCATCAACAGCGTTGAGCAATCGCTGGTAGGGCTTCGGGTGCCGAAGTTCCGTACCAATCTTTCGGCCGTGGTCGCGACTCGCAATCACGCGATCCAACAAGACGTCCTCACCCTCATTCCCGATCAGGGCGATCAAGCGTCGCCATAGATCGTCCGGAATTTCGAGCGTCAAAGCCAATCCGACCAACCAAAAGCTGATGATGTAGAAATCCAGGTTTCTTGCCCAGCTCCGGCGCAATGCCTTTTGCTCATCCGTAAACACACTTTCACCAAGCTTTACGGATTCTTCCCACGCATCAAGAAGACCCGGGAGATGCTGCGACAAGACACTAAC
>NZ_JBSGVT010000058.1:0-1119 GCF_053608585.1 Rhodococcus sp. NPDC055024 | reverse complement strand
CTGCGGCCACCCCCAGCTCATGGAGCAAATCCAATCACCAGTGATGGCCCCCCTTCTCCCGAAGTTACGGGGGCATTTTGCCGAGTTCCTTAACCATAGTTCACCCGAACGCCTCGGTATTCTCTACCTGACCACCTGAGTCGGTTTAGGGTACGGGCCGCCATGAAACTCGCTAGAGGCTTTTCTCGACAGCATAGGATCATCCACTTCACCACAATCGGCTCGGCATCAGGTCTCAGACTATTGCCAGGCGGATTTACCTACCTGACGTCCTACACCCTTACCCCGGGACAACCACCGCCCGGGATGGACTACCTTCCTGCGTCACCCCATCGCTTACCTACTACAAGTCTGGTTCGTCGGCTCCACCACTTTCCTTTCCCCGAAGGGTCCGGAACGGCTTCACGGACTTAGCATCGCCTGATTCAGTATTGGGCGTTTCAAAGCGGGTACCGGAATATCAACCGGTTGTCCATCGACTACGCCTGTCGGCCTCGCCTTAGGTCCCGACTTACCCTGGGCAGATCAGCTTGACCCAGGAACCCTTAGTCAATCGGCGCACACGTTTCTCACGTGTGTATCGCTACTCATGCCTGCATTCTCACTCGTGAACCGTCCACAACTCGCTTCCGCGGCTGCTTCACCCGGCACACGACGCTCCCCTACCCATCACAGCCCCCGTTGGGGCTTATTGCTGCAATGACACGACTTCGGCGGTACGCTTGAGCCCCGCTACATTGTCGGCGCGGAATCACTAGACCAGTGAGCTATTACGCACTCTTTCAAGGGTGGCTGCTTCTAAGCCAACCTCCTGGTTGTCTCTGCGACTCCACATCCTTTCCCACTTAGCGTACGCTTAGGGGCCTTAGTCGATGCTCTGGGCTGTTTCCCTCTCGACCATGGAGCTTATCCCCCACAGTCTCACTGCCGCGCTCTCACTTACCGGCATTCGGAGTTTGGCTAAGGTCAGTAACCCGGTAGGGCCCATCGCCTATCCAGTGCTCTACCTCCGGCAAGAAACACACGACGCTGCACCTAAATGCATTTCGGGGAGAACCAGCTATCACGGAGTTTGATTGGCCTTTCACCCCTAACCACAGCTCATCCCCTCAGTTTTCA
>NZ_JBSGVT010000057.1:0-1163 GCF_053608585.1 Rhodococcus sp. NPDC055024 | reverse complement strand
GATGAGTGCGTCGCCTTGTCCGCCGCCGCCGCAGAGTGCGGCTGCGCCGATGCCGCCGCCGCGGCGTTGCAGTTCGAGGGCGAGGTGCAGGGCGATGCGGGCACCGGACATGCCCAGGGGGTGTCCGACGGCGATGGCGCCGCCGTTGACGTTGACCTTGGTGGGGTCGAGGCCGAGTTCGCGGGTGGAGGCGATCCCGACGGCGGCGAACGCTTCGTTGATTTCGACGAGGTCGAGGTCGGTGGGGTCGATACCTTCCTTGGCGCAGGCCTTCGCGATGGCGCGGGCGGGCTGGGACTGGAGGGTGGAGTCCGGTCCGGCGACGACGCCGTGGGCACCGATTTCCGCGATCCAGGTCAGGCCGAGTTCTTCGGCCTTGGTTTTGCTCATCACCACGACGGCGGCGGCGCCGTCGGAGATCGGGGAGGCGGAGCCGGCGGTGATGGTGCCGTCCTTGCTGAACGCGGGACGCAGTTTGCCGAGGGATTCGGTGGTGGTGTCGGCGCGGATGCCTTCGTCCTGGGCGAAGACGATGGGGTCGCCCTTGCGTTGGGGGATGGAGACGGGGACGACTTCGTTGTCGAAGAGGCCGTCTTTCCAGGCGCGGGCGGCGTTCTGGTGTGAGGCGGCGGCGAAGGCGTCCTGCTCGGCGCGGGTGATGTGGGCGGTTTCTTGTTGGTTGACCTGTTCGGTGAGCAGGCCCATGGCCTGGTCGGTGAAGATGTCGTGGAGGCCGTCGTAGGCCATGTGGTCGCGCATCGTGACGTCGCCGTATTTGAAGCCTTCGCGGCTCTTTTCGAGCATGTGGGGTGCGCGGGACATCGATTCCTGCCCGCCGGCGACGACGATGTCGAATTCGCCGGCGCGGATGAGTTGGTCGGCGAGGGCGATGGCGTCGATGCCGGACAGGCACACTTTGTTGATGCTCAGGGCGGGGACGTTCATGGGGATGCCGGCGGCGACGGCGGCTTGGCGGGCGGGCATCTGGCCGGCGCCGGCGGTGAGGACCTGTCCCATGATGACGTAGTCGACCTGTTCGGGTGCGACTGAGGACTTGTCGAGGGCGCCTTTGATGGCGATGCCGCCGAGGTCGGACCCGGAGAGGTCTTTCAACGATCCGAGGAGTCGACCCATCGGGGTACGAGCTCCCGCAACAATCACAG
>NZ_JBSGVT010000056.1:0-1190 GCF_053608585.1 Rhodococcus sp. NPDC055024 | reverse complement strand
GCGGCTCTGCAGGCAGCCGTCTCTGATCTTGTTGCGCGGCACGAGATTTTGCGGACGGTGTATCCGGAGGTCGACGGCGTCGGCTACCAGCAAATCATCTCGGCGGATCGGGTGCGGTTGGATGTGTCGCCGGTTGCGGTGTCGGAGTCCGATGTCGTTGGTGCGGTGACGGAGTTCTTGTCGGCTGGTTTCGATGTGGCGGTGCAGGTACCACTACGGGCGCGGCTGTTCGCGGTGTCGGAGTCGGAGTTCGTGTTGGCGTTGGTGGTTCATCACATCAGTGGTGATGGTGTGTCGATGGGGCCGCTCACGCGTGATGTGATGGTGGCGTACGAGGCTCGTTATCGGGGTGAGGTTCCGGGGTGGGCGCCGCTCGAGGTGCAGTATGCCGATTACGCGTTGTGGCAGCGGGAGGTGTTGGGGTCCGAGGATGATGCGGGGTCGTTGATTTCGCGTCAGGTCGGGTTCTGGGAGTCGGCGTTGGCGGGGTTGCCGGATCAGTTGGATTTGCCGGCTGATCGTTCGCGGCCTGTGGTGGCGTCCAATCGTGGGGCGAATCATTCGTTCGTGGTGGGTGCGGATGTTCATGCTGGTTTGAATGATGTTGCTCGTGAGTCGAATTCGTCGTTGTTCATGGTGGTGCATGCGGCGTTGGCGGTGTTGTTGTCGCGGTTGTCGGGGACGTCCGATATTGCGATCGGTACTCCGGTGGCGGGTCGTGGTGAGCAGGTTCTCGATGATTTGATCGGGATGTTCGTCAATACGTTGGTGTTGCGGACCGAGGTGGAGGGTTCGGGGAGCTTCGTCGATCTGCTCGCAGGTGTGCGGGAGGCTGATCTTCAGGCGTTTGCGCATGCGGATGTTCCGTTCGAGCGGTTGGTGGAGGTGCTCAATCCGGCGCGGTCGCAGGCTCGGAGTCCGTTGTTCCAGGTGATGTTGGCGTTCCAGAACATGGAGCAGTCGGCGTTGCAGTTGGGTGATTTGCGGGTTGCGGGGGTCGATGCCACTGCGGTAGCGGCGAAGTTCGATCTGCAGCTGACCATGGTGGAGCAGTTCGACGAGGTGGGTGCCCCGGCGGGGATGGCGGCGTCGTTGACGTATGCGACGGATTTGTTCGACGAGTCGACGGTGGCTGGGTTTGCGGACAGGTTCGGGCGGATTCTTGGTGCTGTTGTTGCTGATCAGTCAAT
>NZ_JBSGVT010000055.1:0-1373 GCF_053608585.1 Rhodococcus sp. NPDC055024 | reverse complement strand
GCACAACCACATCGTAGTCGACATCTCCATCAGCAAACGAACTACTATTTTCAGCTTGCTTTTCGAATAGCCCTGCATCAATGGCCGTATGAATAAGTGTCCGCGCCCGGAGGACTTGGTCACGCATGCTGATATAGGTCAAGCTCCTGTTAAGCTCGAACTGATTAGGTCCAATCTTATAAGCAAGAAGCGCCAACCCCGCATGAGATTTGTTTTTATCCATGTTTTAAAGAGCGTAATCTTGTGCGTCGAATAGACTCTTTCGAGCGGACGCGGATGTGCAAAGGAAATCATCATCAAGAATGAGTGCGAGGACGCCGCCCTTCATTCTCAACAAATCTCGCATGCGGTCAATTTGCACAGAAAGCTCATTATTCCGTGCGGTCAACATATTCAATCGCTCTTCTAACGAGGGGCCACGGTCCGGCACAGAACGTGACACGACTTCCCGATGAACGAGCCCCCGACGTCTATCGTCGTAGTCTCGTTTGATATTTTCGATATCAGCGGCAGCACTGAATACATACTCCCCACTTCCAACTCGCGCAGCCCTGTCCTCTAGTATTGCCAACCGCACATACTGGTCGACTACTCTCGTTAGCACAGAAATTGAAATTTTACCAAAACCCTGGCCCAGGATATATCTATATACCTCGTCCAATAAATCCCCGCGCGCCCTATATTCTCGGCCGTCCTTCTCCGACAATTGTGCGATATATGCCGCGATTAGCTCTTCCACTTATATCCCCCTATCCCAGCTAGCATACATGGATGACCCTCGCCTTGAGGCGAGTCAATAACCCATTTAATCATAAGTGTTTTTTGACTAGCAACTTCATCCGTCTCTCAATCGCGACCATCTCGTGTGCGGAAGAGTGGTACCGCACTCTACGCTGTTTTTCGTCCGCTGCGTGACCCTCCCTCGCAAGCGCGACCCTAAAAAGTAAAGACGCGGTCCTACATCGAAGGCAAAAACAAATCATCTCGATAGTACACGACACGCGCCCGCGCTTTTACTCCGCGCATGAGCAGTTATTCCTCTTGGGTATTTTCGTGCAAAGAGGGCGCCAGGGTGACGCATTGTGCCTGTCGCTCACGCGAACCGATGCGCGTTTAGCGCCTCACGATGGACATCATTATCGAGCTTCCCGGATACCCGGAGTGGACTGAACCGGTATCGCAACGACGTTATCGCAAACATCGCAAATAGCTACGAGAATCCTGCGACGAAGCCCTTGCCGTCGCTGAACGGAACATCTCGTTGAACGAAAGTTGTGTCAACCAGTTCGCCACAACGCGAGCAGATTGCTGTGCTCTTATCGCCTGCCTGAAAGCGTCCTGCGCTCATTGCGTTCTGAATCACTGGTGGTCGC
>NZ_JBSGVT010000054.1:0-1445 GCF_053608585.1 Rhodococcus sp. NPDC055024 | reverse complement strand
TGTCGTATGCGGAGTTCGATGCTCGGGTGAATCGTTTTGCCAGGTATTTGGTTTCGGTGGGTGTGGGGCCGGAGTCGTTGGTGGGTGTTGCGGTTCGTCGGTCGGTTGATTTGTTGGTTGCGGTTTACGGTGTGCTCAGGGCTGGTGGTGGGTATGTTCCGGTGGATCCGGATCAGCCGGCGGAGCGTAATGGGTTTGTGTTGGCGGCGGCGTCGCCGGTGTGTGTGGTGAGTACTTCTGATGTTGGTTTCGATGCTGGTGTGGTGCCGGTGGTCGAGGTTGATGTTGTTGATGTGTCTGGTTTTTCGGATGCTTCTGTTTCGGATGTGGATCGGGTTTCGCCGTTGCGGTCGGGGAATGCGGCGTATGTGATTTTCACGTCGGGGTCGACGGGTCGGCCGAAGGGTGTGGCGGTCAGTCATCGCAGTGTGGTCAATCAGGTGTCGTGGTTGGCGGAGCGTTATGCGGTGTCGGGTTCTGATGTGGTGTTGCTGAAGACTCCGGTGACGTTCGATGTGTCGGTGTGGGAGTTGTTTGTTCCGTTGGCGGTGGGTGCTCGGTTGGTGGTGGCTGCGCATGACGGTCATCGGGATCCGGGGTATTTGGCGTCGGTGGTGGCGGCGGAGTCGGTGTCGATGGTGTCGTTTGTGCCGTCGATGTTGGAGGTGTTCGTCGATCAGGTGGTTGACACGTCGGAGGCGACGATTTCGCGTCTCGGTGGCTTCGGGTTGGGTTCGTTGCGGGTGATTTTCGCGGCGGGTGAGGCGTTGCCGGCGTCGGTGGTGGGTCGGGTGTTGTCGGTGTTGCCGTCGGTTGAGGTTCATAATTTGTATGGTCCGACGGAGTTCACGGTGCATGCGACGGCGGCGGGTCCGCTTGATGGTGTGGGTGTGGTGGTGCCGATGGGTGCTCCGGTGTGGAATTCGTCGGTGTTGGTGTTGGATTCGCGGTTGCGTCCGGTGCCGGTGGGTGTTTCGGGTGAGTTGTATTTGTCGGGTGTGCAGGTGGCTCGTGGGTATTTCGGGCGGGTGGATTTGTCGGCGGAGCGGTTTGTGGCGAATCCGTATGGCGGTGTGGGTTCGCGGATGTATCGCACGGGGGATGTGGTGCGGTGGATCGGTGTGTCGGGTGAGCTCGAGTATGTCGGTCGTAGTGATTTTCAGGTGAAGTTGCGTGGTCAGCGGATCGAGTTGGGGGAGATCGAGGCTGCGGTTCGGGATCAGGTGGGTGTGGGTTCTGTTGTGGTGGTGGTGTGGCGTGATCAGTTGGTTGCGTATGTCACTGCTGCGGTGGGGTCTTCGGTTGATGTTGATGTGGTGAAGGTGGGTGTGGGGGAGCGGTTGGCGTCGTATATGGTGCCGTCGCAGTTTGTGGTGTTGGATGCTCTGCCGTTGAATGCGTCGGGGAAGTTGGATCGGAAGTTGTTGCCGGAGCCGGTGTTCGAG
>NZ_JBSGVT010000053.1:0-1521 GCF_053608585.1 Rhodococcus sp. NPDC055024 | reverse complement strand
CAACTCGACACCACCACACACCAACGCGACACGATCCGCACCACGAACCACCTGCTCGTCGAACAAATCCACCAACGTCCCCGAAACACCAGCGCGGGACACTCCGTGCCCTGCTCGCTCGACCAGGCTTCGATCTGCATCGGTGAGCAGATCGATATCTCCGATCACAGTTTCGACGTCGTCTGCAATCGCAGTCAGAACACGCACGAAGTGATCCACAAACCCGGCCACCGTCGACTCGTCGAACAATGCCGACGCAAACGTCATAATGCCGGAAATACCACTCGCCGCCCCACCGTCATAGTGGTCGGTCACGATCAAGTGAAGGTCGAACTGCGAAGTTCCACTGTCGAATTCAACACCCGAAAGCGTCAAACTCGGTAACTCGAAAGCACTCTGGCCGAGATTCTGGAACGACAACCCCACCTGGAACAACGGATGATACGCCGTCGACCGAACCGGATTGAGCACCTCCACCAAACGCTCGAACGGAACATCCGCATGCGCAAACGCCGCCAAATCCGCCTCACGCGAACGTGAGAGAAGATCAGTAAACGCAACGCCGGCATCAACGGATGTCCGCAACACCAACGTGTTGACGAACATCCCGACCAAATCGTCCAGCGCTCTCTCGCCTCGGCCGGCGATCGGTGTGCCGACGGTGATGTCGTTGGTACCCGACAAACGAGCCAACACCACCGCCAAAGCAGCATGCACCACCATGAACAATGTCGAATTGTTCTGCTGCGCGACATCGACGAGGCGGCGATGCAGGTCTGCACCGATCACCACAGGAACCTGCCCACCATCGAATGCCTGGACCGCAGGCCTCGGACGATCCCACGGCAACACCAACTGATCCGGCGCCCCCGCAAGAGCACCCGACCAGAACTCGACCTGACGCGAAATCAACGACCCAGCGTCATCTTCCGAGCCCAACACCTCGCGCTGCCACAACGCGTAATCGGCATACTGCACCTCGAGCGGCGCCCACGACGGCACCGCATCCGCCGCTCGGGCCATATAGGCCACCATCAGATCTCGCGTCATGGGGCCCATCGACGACCCATCCGCACTGATGTGATGAACGACGAATACCAACACATACTCGTCGTGCGCCACCGCCAGCAACCGCGCCCGTAGTGGTACCTGCACCGCCACGTCGAAACCAGTCGACATGAACCCCACCACCGCCGACATCACGTCAGCTTCCGAGACCGGAACCGGTGTCAGATCCAGCGCTACCCGATCCGCCGAGATAATTTGCTGGTAGCCGACGCCGTCGACCTCCGGATACACCGTCCGCAAAATCTCGTGCCGCGCAACAAGATCAGAGACGGCTGCCTGCAGAGCCGCCACATCCAACGATCCCGACAACCGAATCGCCACGGGCAAGTTGTATGCCGTTGATTCAGGTTCGAAGCGATTCAAGAACCACATCCGCTGCTGCGCCAACGACAACGGCACCCGCTCCGGACGCACCCGAGCAGTCAACGCCGCCCGCGCACCCGAACCGATCTC
>NZ_JBSGVT010000051.1:0-1630 GCF_053608585.1 Rhodococcus sp. NPDC055024 | reverse complement strand
TTGATGCGGCTGATGAGCCTGGTCGCATTCAGCGAATTACCACCCAACACGAAGAAATCATCATCCAACCCAACCCTCGACCCACACCCCAACACCACCGCAAACGCAGCAGCCACCACCAACTCCGAACCAGAAACCGGCGCCCGAAACACCCGCGAACCAAAAACAGGCTCCGGCAACGCCTTCCGATCCAACTTCCCCGCACTCGACAACGGGAACTCATCAACGACAACCACCACATCCGGAACCATGTACGACGGAAGCACCAACCCCAACGCAGCCCGAGCCCCCACCGAATCCACAGAACTACCCGCATCGGCCGAGGACCCAGCCGTCACATACCCGACCAGACGACTCCCCCCATGCACCACCACCACAGCACCCGAAACACCCGGCAACCCAGCCAACGCCGACTCGATCTCACCGAGCTCGATCCGCACCCCCCGAATCTTCACCTGAAAATCCGTCCGACCCAAATACACCAACGACCCAGCAGCACTCCACAACGCACGATCACCCGTGCGATACATCCGAGCACCCACCACAAACGGATTCGCCACAAACCGATCCGACGTCAAATCCGGACGCCGATGATAACCACGCGCCAACTGCGCACCATCGAGATACAACTCACCCGCAACACCCACCGGCACCGGACGCAACCGCGAATCCAACACATACCCACGCGTATTCCACACCGGCGTCCCGATCGGCACCACCCCAGACACCGAACCCACAATCCGATGCGCCGTCGTCGTAATCGCCGCCTCCGTCGGACCATACGTGTTATGCACCGCAGCCGACGTCAACGAACCCAACGCCACCGCAAGCTCCGGCGTCAACTCCTCACCACCGGCAAACAAATGCCGCAACGAACCCAACGCACCACCAAAACCATCAGCCACCAACGCCGCAAGCACCGACGGAACGAACTCCGCCACCGAAATCGCATGCTCGACCATCACACCCGCAAGATAATCCAACTCACGATGCCCACCCGGCCGCGTCACCACCAACCGCGCACCCACCGTCAACGGCAAAAACGACTCCCACACCGACACATCGAACGTGAACGGAGCACGCGCCATCACCCGATCATCCGCACCAACCCCATACTCCCCCGCCAACCACGCCAACTGATTGACAATCGCCCCATGACTGACCGACACACCCTTCGGCCGACCCGTCGACCCCGACGTGAACATCACATACGCCGCATTACCCGACCGCAACGGCGCCACCCGATCACCATCAGAAACCGGACCACCCGACAACCCACCCACATCAAGACCATCAAGAACAACAACATCCACACCCGCCGGCAACACACCCACAAACGCAGAAACAGTCAACACCAACCGCGGCGCAGCCGACTCAACCACAAACCCGATCCGCTCCACCGGCAACTCCGGATCAATCGGCACATACGCACCACCCGCAGCAACAACCGCATGCATCGCCACGATCATCTCCACCGAACGCTCCACCGCAAGCCCCACCAAAACATCCGGACCCACACCACGCCCGATCAACCACCGCGCCAACCGATTCACCCGCACACCGAACTCGGCATACGTCAACACCACATCACCGAACACCACAGCAACACGACCCGACGACACCTCAACCG
>NZ_JBSGVT010000050.1:0-1643 GCF_053608585.1 Rhodococcus sp. NPDC055024 | reverse complement strand
GCCGCCACCAAACCCGCCAACGTCACATCATCAACACAACGATCCGTCTCATTCACACCCCCCAACACCAACCCACGCCCAACCACAGACTCCACCTCGAACGTCTCGACGATCGTGGACGTGTCCGCCACTGCAGCGCTCACCACCGCGACGTATGCATCGACCAACCGCCCTGCGGTTGCCTCGTCGAAGAGATCGGTGGCATAGGTCAGGTGTAGGTCCAGACCGCCGCGAGACCCGTCGGCGGTGACTACTTCGTTGAACACGAAGTCCAGGTCGAACTGTGTAGTGGCCACAACGTTGTCGACTTCGGCGATACGTATGCCGTCGAACTCGAGTTCGGTCAAGGCGATGTTCTGCAGGGTCAAACTGACCTGGAAAATAGGAGAGTACGACTGTGAACGAACTGGATCGAGTACCTCCACCAGGCGCTCGAACGGCACGTCGGCGTTCTCGAACGCCTGGAGGTCGAATTCTCGAACCGACTCGAGCAATTCCGCGAAACGAGCGCCGGGCGACACCACGGCACGCAATGCGAGGGTATTGACGAACATCCCGACCAGATCGTCGAGTGCACGCTCTCCTCGGCCTGCAACAGGAGTTCCCACAACCACGTCGTATTCACCGCTGTAGCGCGAAAGCACAACAGCCAGAGCGGCATGCAACACCATGAACGGCGTAGCGCCGTGTTCACGTGCGACCTTTTCCAGTTGCTCGTTCACTTCGGGACTCAGATGTGCAGAGTAGACGGCTCCACGGCCGGAGGCTTCCGCCGGCCGAGGCCGGTCCAGCGGTAGATCGATCACCGACGGTATTGCATCGAGAGCGGTGCGCCAGAAGTCGAGTTGTCGCGAGATCAGCGACTTCGACGATTCTTCCGAACCCAACGTCTCGAGCTGCCACAACGCGTAATCCGCATACTGCACCTCCAGCGGCGCCCACGACGGCACCGCACCCCTGGACCGCGCCTCGTACGCCACCATCACATCACGCGTCAACGGCCCCATCGAGAAACCGTCACCCGCAATGTGATGCACCGTCATCGCCAGAACGAACTCGAACTCGGCAACCTCGAACAGGTGTGCCCGCATGGGGATCTCGGACGTGACGTCGAACGATGCTCCGAGCACCTCGGAAACTCGTTCGAGGAGAACGCCTTCGGACACCCGCTCGGTCGTCAGTTCGACGGGCGCGTCATCAGGCGAGAGAATTCTCTGGAAACCGATGCCGTCCACTTCCGGATACACCGTCCGGAGCACCTCGTGGCGACGCACCAGGTCACCCACTGCCGCAGCGAGTGCCGACACGTCGAGGTCTCCTGAAAGGCGAAGCACCACCGGCATGTTGTACGCCGACGAATCGGGATCGAAGCGGTTGAGGAACCACATACGCGACTGAGCCGGTGACAACGGGATCGTCGACGGACGTTCCCGAGCTGTCAGCGCCGGCCGATTCGAGGACATCGAGGCGTCGAGGACTGCAGCGAGTTCGGCTACCGTCGGCGAGTCGAAGATCGCTCGCAGCGGTATGTCAGTACCTCGGTCTGCGTTGATGCGGCTGATGAGCCTGGTCGCATTCAGCGAATTACCACCCAACACGAAGAAATCATCATCCAACCCAACCCTCGACCCACACCCCAACAC
>NZ_JBSGVT010000049.1:0-1654 GCF_053608585.1 Rhodococcus sp. NPDC055024 | reverse complement strand
CGTGTCGCGATCAGCGAATTACCACCCAAAGCAAAGAAATCATCATCAAGACCCACCCGATCCACACCCAGCAGATCCGCAAACACCGACGCAACAATCTCCTCCACCGGCGTCACCGGAGCCCGGAACTCAGCCTTCTCGAACACCGGATCCGGCAACAACTTCCGATCGATCTTGCCGTTGATATTAAGAGGGAACTCCTCGAGCACCAGAATATGCGACGGCACCATATACGAGGGCAGACCCGCCGACAACACCTCACGAACAACGTCGACATCAACGTCGGACCCGGACGAAGCAGTGACATACGCAACCAACATCTCACCAGCGTGCGCACCCTCGTGCACCACAGCCACCGCCTGACCCACCGAATCAACAGCAACCAACGCCGCCTCGATCTCACCGAGCTCGATCCGGAAACCACGCAACTTCACCTGGAAATCGCTGCGCCCCACGTACTCCAACTCACCCGAACGATTCCACGACACCACATCGCCCGTGCGATACATCCGCGAACCCACGGCGCCGTACGGATTGGCGACGAAACGCTCCGCCGACAGATCCACCCGGCCGTGATACCCACGAGCCAACTGCACACCCGACAGATACAACTCACCCGCAACACCCACCGGAACCGGATGCAACCGCGAATCCAACACCAACAGCTGCGTATTCCACTCCGCCGACCCGATCGACACCGACGACACATCACCATCGGACACCTCATGCGAGGTCACCGACACCGCCGCCTCCGTCGGACCATACAAATTGAACAACCGCACACCAGGATTCGCCACACGCACACGCCGCGCCAGATCAGCAGGCAACGCCTCGCCGATCGCCAACACCTGACGAAGCCCCGACGGAAGAACGCCACCACCAGTAGCCGCCAACGCCTCCAACATCGACGGCACCACATGCAACGTCGACACACCCGACACAGCCATCACATCGAGCAGATACTGCGGATCCTGCTGACCGCCGACCTTCGCAATCACCAACCGCGCACCCGAAACCAACGCAGACCAAAACTCCCACACCGACAAATCGAACGTCGACGCAGTCTTGAGCAACACCGCATCATCCTGATCAAGACCGAAAGCCTCACGCTTCCAACGCAACTGATTCACCACAGCCGCATGCGAAACCGCCACACCCTTCGGCCGACCCGTCGAACCCGACGTGAAAATCACATACGCCGTATTCTCCGCCCGCAACGACGAAACACGATCCACATCCGAAACAGGAGCATCCGAAAAACCAGACACATCGACAACATCAACCTCGACCACCGGCACCACACCAGCATCGAAACCAACATCAGAAGTACTGACCACACACACCGGAGCAGCAGCCTCGAGAATGAACGCCGTACGATCCGCCGGTTGATCCGGATCCACCGGAACATACCCACCACCAGCCTTGGCGACCGCATACATCCCCACCAACAAATCCACACCACGACGAACAACCAACGCCACCAACGACTCCGGCCCCACACCCACCGAAATCAAATACCGCGCAAAACGATTCACCCGCGCATCGAACTCACCATACGACAACTCGACACCACCACACACCAACGCGACACGATCCGCACCACGAACCACCTGCTCGTCGAACAAATCCACCAACGTCCCCGAAACACCAGCGC
>NZ_JBSGVT010000048.1:0-1773 GCF_053608585.1 Rhodococcus sp. NPDC055024 | reverse complement strand
CAACTCGACACCACCACACACCAACGCGACACGATCCGCACCACGAACCACCTGCTCGTCGAACAAATCCACCAACGTCCCCGAAACACCAGCGCACACCTCACCGCAACCGGACTCCAGGACGAGCGCGCGCTCGACCTCACCCAACAAAACGATATCGCCCACAGCGACAGTCGGTTCCGCTGAAATGGCTTCGAGAACGCGTACGAACTGATCCACAAACCCGGCCACCGTCGAATCGTCGAACAATGCCGACGCAAACGTCATCATGCCGGTTATCCCAGCCCCGACGCCCACCTCATCGTGATGATCGGTCACGATGAGGTGGAGGTCGAACTGCGAAGTTCCACTCTCGTACTCGACACCGGAAAGCGTCAGGCCACTCAATTCGAATGTCGACTGCGCCAAGTTCTGGAACGACAACCCCACTTGGAACAACGGATGGTAAGCCGTCGACCGAACCGGATTGAGCACCTCCACCAACCGCTCGAACGGCACATCCGCATGCGCAAACGCCGCCAAATCTGCCTCACGCGAACGAGCAAGCAAGTCGTTGAACGATTCGCTCGGATCGATCCTGGTGCGGAATGCCAACGTGTTGACGAACATTCCGACCAGATCATCAAGAATCTCGTCCCCACGTCCCGCAATCGGGGAGCCGATAACAATGTCATCGGTACCCGACAAACGAGCCAATGTCACCGCCAAGGCAGCATGCACCACCATGAACATGGTCGTGTTCGTACGCTGAACCAACTCCATCAGCGCCCGATGAACCTCCGGAGCCACCGACACACCAACTGTGCCGCCGGCGAACGACTGCACCGCAGGCCTCGGACGATCCCACGGCAACACCAACTGATCCGGCAACCCCGCCAACGCCTGAGACCAGAACTCGACCTGACGCGAAATCAACGACCCAGCGTCATCCTCCGAGCCCAACACCTCCCGCTGCCACAACGCGTAATCCGCATACTGCACCGCCAGCGGCTCCCACCCCGGAACCTCACCCCGAGAACGAGCCTCGTACGCGACCATCACATCACGCGTGAGCGGCCCCATTGAGAATCCGTCACCACTGATGTGATGAACCGCCATCGCCAACACGTACTCCGACTCCGACACCGCGAACAACCGTGCCCGAACCGGAACCTCCACCGCTACGTCGAAACCAGTCGACAAGAACCCCGTCACCGCAGCAACGACATCGGACTCCGACACCACAACCGGAGACAAGTGCAATTCAACATGATCCGCCGACAAAATCTCCTGGAACCCGACACCATCAACTTCGGGATAAACTGTCCGCAAAATCTCGTGCCGCGCAACAACATCCGAGACGGCAGCGCCCAACGCCTCCGCGTCCAACGATCCCGACAACCGAATCGCCACCGGAATATTGTACGCAGTCGACTCAGGCTCGAACCTGTTCAAGAACCACATCCGCTGTTGCGCCAACGACAACGGAATCCGCTCCGGACGCACCATCGCCGTCAACGCCGCCCGGGCACCCGAACCGACCTCCGACTCCACCCGCGCAGCGACACCCTCAACCGAGGACACCTCGAACAACACCCGCACCGGAACCTGCGCATCAAGCGCCTGCCCCAACCGAGCAACCACTCGCGTCGCGATCAGCGAATTACCGCCGAGTTCGAAGAAGTCATCGTCGAGACCCACACGATCAACACCCAACACCTCGGCGAACACCGACGCAACGATCTCCTCCACCGCCGTCACCGGAGCCCGGAACACCGCAACCTCGAACACCGG
>NZ_JBSGVT010000047.1:0-1832 GCF_053608585.1 Rhodococcus sp. NPDC055024 | reverse complement strand
GAGTTGTAGAGGTTGGGGCGCCTCACCTGAAAGAGATTCATATCTCGGCGCAGATGATGGTCGGCGAGTCGGCCGCCATTCTCGGAATGCCCGAGTTGGTACGGGATATCACGGAATCCCCTGCTGTGGTATCTGATTGCGACGCGGCGAAAACCGCTCAGGCATTAATGTGGATTGCACTTCGAAACAGTGGCGACAGTTCGTCAGTCGCTGAATTGCTCGATAAGCATGATTTCGAGGCGGAGACCGCGCCCATTCTACTCAACGCTGCTGTCCGAATTTATCTGGCGATTGGACGGCCGGAGAAAGCTGCGATTTTAGGAGAGAAGCTCGTCGCTTTGGTAACGACGACCTCGGCTCAGCCTGTGAAGATTCAGGCTGCCGATACGCTTACTCTGCTTGGGGACTGCAAGGCGGCGATATCGCTGCTGACATCGATTCCGAATGTCAATCTCAGTCGTGGGTTGCAAACACGCCTACTGGAGGCATACGCAAAAGGCGGTTACCGCGCGAAGGCTCGGTCCATCATGGATAGTGCTCCCGCAGATTGGTTCGAGGACGACGCCTTCGTCGGCATGGCAGTCCTGGCCGCGCAGCAGGCGAATGATTGGCACCGGTTAAAGCCACTGGCCTTGCGACAAAGGGACCGTTGTCCTACCGACGCTCGCGCCTGGGAGTTTTGGTATCGCGTCGCACTCCAGACCTTGCGGCCGGCAGAAATCCGGAGCGCGTTTGGCGAGGCCCCGCTGGAACTAAGCGGTGAGCCCAAGATTATCCGCAGGGTGGCGTTGGCTGAAATTCAATACGGTGACCGTGACCTCGGTATGCGTCGGTTGTATCGATTGTTTAGATGTAACCTCGACAACGCGAACGTTGCGGCGGGTTTCATCACCGCCCTGCTCACTGCCGATGACATTCCATGGGGCGCGACACCTACAGCCGTTTCTGCGGGTGTTGCGGCCACACTGCTGCGAGAAGATGGGTCGCCGTTCACCGTTGTAATTGACCCTGCAGACGTCGGTACTCTTCCGCAGGCACAGAATTACTTCCCTCATGACTCTGCGTTTGCTGCGAACTTTATCGACAAGAGGGTTGGCGAGACGGTGACCATTCGGCATCAGATGGGAGAAGAGACCACCTATCGCGTTGCTTCATTGATGCCCGCCTCTAGGCATCTGCTCGGGTACGCGCACGAGCTAACCGAAAAGACTGTAGAACCCATTCCGGGCTACCTGACTATGTCTGTAAAGAACGACGACGGCAGCATAGACATGTCTCGGATTCACTCACAGTTGAAACGACAGTCGGGAGGGGCGGACCTAGTCATCGATGGCTACAGGCAGGGTCGCCTTACCGTAGGCCTTTGTGCGCAGTTGCTTGGACGTTCGCCAGTGGACCTTATATTGTCCTGGGGGGCGAGCCAGCCGCCTTTGGTCGTTGCCGAGGGACGCGTCACTGGTGGGCTTGAGCGGTCAAATCCACTCGGGTCGAGTTCGTCGTGCGTGCTGGATTGCATCACGCTGGTCGAATTGGGCCTATTTAAGGCTCTGTCGGTTCTCGGCTTTTTGCCACATCCGATTGTTTCGCAACGTGCCTATGATTTGCTGCTTATAGCCATGGAGGGGGCAAAAAATGAGCGCTCGATAGGCCGAGCCGGGGAAGTAGACGGGAAGCTTACGGTAGTTCGGTACACTCCCGAAGACCGGCAGCAAAGAGTGGCCATGCTGACGGCAATTGTCGAGTCGGTCCAGCGCTACTGTGAAGTCGCGCCCGCGTACGGCCCCGCCGAAGTGCCTTGCAATTTCTTAGAGTTTAAAGAGGTTCTGGACGCG
>NZ_JBSGVT010000046.1:0-1842 GCF_053608585.1 Rhodococcus sp. NPDC055024 | reverse complement strand
GCCCGGTCCCATTCCGAACCCGGAAGCTAAGCCCTTCAGCGCCGATGGTACTGCACTCGACAGGGTGTGGGAGAGTAGGACACCGCCGAACACAAATTTGAGAAAGCCCCCCAACCATTCGTGGTTGGGGGGCTTTCTCGTACCCAAAAACACCCCACCCACTGCGAACGAACGGCACTTCCGTCGCCTCTAGCGAGATGAACGTACCGTTCACCCGATCATTGAAAAGCGTGCGCCCACCGCAAGTCTCGTCAGTCGAGCGCCAATCGCGCCACCAACCTGCCACGGAACTCGTCGAGCGTGGCTAGGCTCGGAAGAGGTGCCCGTGTGATCGGGCCCACCTCATCTGTGCACGCGTGCTGACTACGGAGGCTTCGATGACCGATATTCTCGACCGCACCAAAATCTATGTTGATGGCGCCTGGATCGAATCTACTGGTAGCGGTCGGATCGACGTTCTCAATCCGGCTACGGAAGAGCTGATAGGAACTGTCGCCGAGGGCACTGTCGAAGATGTCGACGCGGCCGCGAAGGCAGCACGAAAGGCTTTCCCCGCTTGGTCTGCACTTTCTGGCGGCGAGCGCGCCGAATATCTTTCCAAAGCTGCTGCGATTATTGCCGAACGTACCGATGATCTTGCGGCGCTGGTTTCGCAGGATATGGGCATGCCGATCGGATTCGCAAAGCCCGTACAAATCGGAATGCCGCTGGCGAATTTGAATGCATTTGCTGAATTGGCCCGCACTTATGATTTCGACGCACACGAGGTCGGGAATTCGCTGATTGTTCGCGAGCCGGCGGGTGTTGTCGGCGCTATCACTCCGTGGAACTTCCCGCTCCATCAAGTTGTCTTGAAGGTTGGTGGTGCACTCGCCGCGGGCTGCACCGTGGTTCTCAAGCCCACCGAGGTTGCACCTCTCATCACGTACGCTCTCGCCGACATCTTCGACGAAATTGGTTTGCCTGCAGGTGTATTCAACCTGGTGAGCGGCTATGGCCCGGTAGTGGGTGAAGCCATCGCCGGCCACCCCGAGGTCGATATGGTTTCCTTCACCGGATCGACTCGGGCCGGCAAGCGAGTGGCCATCGTTGCTGCGGACACCATCAAGAAGGTCTCGCTCGAACTGGGCGGAAAGTCTGCGAACGTCATTCTCGATGACGCCGATCTCGAAAAGGCAGTCACGGATGGCGTCGCAAAGTGCTTCATCAATTCGGGCCAGACCTGTTCGGCGCTGACGCGTATGTTGGTTCCCGCCGAGAAGGTGGATGAAGCAGCGGCAATTGCTGCTGCGGTGGCCGCTCATTTCCAGGTAGGTGATCCGACTCAGCCGACTTCGGTGCTCGGACCGCTGGTGAACGCGAATCAGCTGGGACGCGTTCGCGGATACATCGAGAAGGGTGTGGCCGAGGGCGCTACCGCGGTTGTCGACGGTCGCGAAACCGGATTGGCCAGTGGGTATTTCGTCGGGCCGACGGTGTTCGCGAACGTGACCGAGGATATGACCATTGCGCGCGAGGAGATCTTCGGACCTGTCCTTTCGATCATGGGCTACAAGGACGAGGCCGACGCAGTGCGGATAGCCAACGGGACCGAATACGGTTTGGCCGGCGGAGTCTGGTCAGGTGACCCCGATCGCGCGGATCGCGTCGCACGGCAGCTGCGGGCCGGGCAGGTCGAGGTGAACGGCGGAGCCTTCAACACCAATGCGCCGTTCGGTGGATACAAGCAGTCGGGTGTCGGACGCGAGGCCGGCACATTCGGGCTCGAAGAGTTCCTCGAGATCAAGGCAATTCAGCGTTAGTCGTTCGAGAATGGCGATGCTCCCGTACCAAGTACGGGAG
>NZ_JBSGVT010000045.1:1310-1846 GCF_053608585.1 Rhodococcus sp. NPDC055024 | reverse complement strand
TTGTTTCGGGTCAGGATGCTCTGCAACGAGGTCAGGATCTGCGCAGCCGCGAACACCGGATCCGTGCCCAGGTGCGGCATGGCTCCATGACACCCAGCCCCAGTGAGCTTGATCTTGAAAAGACTGGTCGACGCCATGATCGGTCCGGGTCTTACACCGAAATGACCAGTCGGAATCCCGGGCCAGTTGTGTACGCCGAAAACGGCTTCGACCGGAAACCGATCGAACAGGCCGTCTTCGATCATCGCATTGGCGCCGCCGCCCTCCTCCTCCGCCGGCTGGAAGATAAAATGCACCGTTCCATCGAAGTCGCCCGATCGAGACAGGTGACGTGCTGCTCCGAGCAGCATCGCGGTATGTCCGTCGTGGCCGCAGGCGTGCATGGCCCCGGGTACCGTCGAGCGATGCGGGAACTCGTTCGCTTCCTGCATCGGGAGGGCGTCCATGTCGGCTCGCAATCCGATCGAGCGATCGCTGGTGCCGCGCTTCAACGTACCAACGACCCCGGTCCGACCGACACCGCGCACTACACTCAG
>NZ_JBSGVT010000045.1:0-1300 GCF_053608585.1 Rhodococcus sp. NPDC055024 | reverse complement strand
ATGTACGTCATAGCCCACCTCCGGATGCGCATGGATGTCGCGCCGGATCGCTTTCAGTGCGTCCGACTCCGCATTGATTTCTGCAATGACGTTCATGATCGTAGTTCTTTGAATTCAGAAATGGCTTGTAGGGAATACGTCCCGGGCCTCGCGCGACGATTGGGAATCCGGTCTGATTTCGGATAGTCAGCATTCGATGATGTTGACTGCCAGACCGCCCCGAGATGTTTCCTTGTACTTTGTCTTCATGTCGGCGCCGGTCTGTCGCATGGTCTTGATGACCGAGTCCAACGACACGTAGTGTGTCCCGTCGCCATCCATGGCCATCCGGGCAGCATTGACAGCCTTGACGGCGCCCATTGCATTTCGCTCGATGCAGGGTATCTGCACCATGCCACCGAATGGATCGCAAGTCAGGCCGAGGTTGTGTTCCATCCCGATCTCTGCCGCGTGCTCGACCTGCTTTGGCGTTCCCCCGAGCAGCGCGCACAAGCCGCCGGCAGCCATCGAACACGCCACCCCGACCTCGCCCTGGCAACCGACCTCCGCACCGGAGATGGATGCGTTGAGCTTGTACAACATGCCGATAGCGGCGGCGGTCAACAGAAAGTCGAATACGCCCTGCAGGTTCGCCCCTGGAACGAATTGCATGTAGTAGTGCAATACCGCTGGAATGATTCCCGCCGCACCATTCGTCGGTGCCGTCACGACGCGACCGCCGCCGGCGTTCTCCTCGTTCACCGCCAGCGCATACAGATTGAGCCAGTCCATTGCCGCCAGTGACACGTCACCGTCGCTCCCCGCGCGCTCCGTAAGCTTGCGATGCAAGGACGCCGCGCGGCGCTTTACGCCGAGCGGACCGGGCAGACTTCCCTCCGTGCGGCACCCTCGTTCGACACAGGCCTGCATGACGGACCAGATGCGCCGCAGCTCGCGATGAATCTCGGCTTCCGAGCGCGACACGCGTTCGTTCGCATACGTCAGTTCCGCGATGGATTTTCCATGCTTCTCGCAGAGCTCGAGCAATTGCTTCGAGTTTGAAAACGGATACGGGACCTCACCCGGTACCGCGAACACACCGTCGCTCTCCGATTCGGCCGTCACGACAAACCCGCCACCGACCGACAGGTAAACGCCCTGACGCACCACAGCGCCGTCATCATCGAACGCAAAAAGCTTCATGCCGTTCGGGTGCTCCGGCAGCGCTTGTCGATAGAACACGATGTCCCGCTTGGACGAGAACGGAATACGCTTGACCCCAGCCAACCGCAGTTCCCCGGATGCGTATATCTCTCCAAGC
>NZ_JBSGVT010000044.1:0-1886 GCF_053608585.1 Rhodococcus sp. NPDC055024 | reverse complement strand
CGATCGTGGTGTGGATTCGACGTTGTCGGCGTGGTTCGATGATGCTGCTGCGCGGTTTGGTGATCGGACCGCGGTGCGGTTCGGTGACGAGTCGTTGACGTATGCGGAGTTGTCGGTGCGGGCTAATCGTTTGGCGCGCAGGTTGATTGCTCAGGGTTGTGGTCCGGAGTCGTTGGTGGCGGTGGCGTTGCCGCGGTCGGCGGATCTTGTGGTGGCGTTGTTGGCGGTGGTGAAGTCCGGTGCGGGGTATCTGCCGGTGGATCCGTCGTATCCGGCTGATCGTGTCGAGTTCATGTTGGCCGATGCTGCTCCGGTGGCTGCGATTTCGTGGTCCGGGCGTGAGTTGGTGTTGCCTGCTGGTTTGCCGGTGGTCGATGTCGACATGGTGGATGTGTCGGAGTTCGATGGTTCGGTGGTGGCGGATGCGGATCGTGTTGCGCCGTTGCGGTCGTCGAATGTTGCGTATGTGATTTACACGTCGGGTTCGACGGGTCGTCCGAAGGGTGTGCAGGTTCCGCACGTCACGGTGGCGAAGTTGTTTGCGAATACCGAGGGTGTGTACGGGTTCGACGAATCCGATGTGTGGACGATGTTCCACAGTTATGCGTTCGACTTCTCGGTTTGGGAGTTGTGGGGTCCGCTGTTGTACGGCGGCACGTTGGTGGTTGTGGATTATGTGACGTCGCGTTCGCCGGAGCAGTTCCTGGAGTTGCTTGCTGCTGAGCGGGTGACGGTGCTCAATCAGACGCCGTCGGCGTTCTATCAGTTGGCTGAGGCTGATCGGTTGGCGTCGGAATCCGGTCGGGCTGCCGAGTTGTCGTTGCGGTGGGTTGTTTTCGGTGGTGAGGCGCTCGAGCTTCGTCGCTTGTCGGATTGGTATTCGCGTCGTGGTGACTCTGCGCCGACGTTGGTGAACATGTACGGCATCACGGAGACGACGGTGCATGTGAGCCATCGTGTGTTGGATGCTGCGTTGGCGGCGGATGCGTCGGCGAGTGTTGTGGGTCAGGCTATTTCGGGTCTGCAGGTGTTCGTGTTGGATACGCGTTTGGCTCCGGTGCCTGTTGGTGTCGCGGGTGAGATGTATGTGTCGGGTGTTCAGTTGGCTCGGGGTTATCTGGGTCAGGCTGGGTTGTCGTCGACGCGGTTTGTGGCGAATCCGTTCAATGCTGGTGAGGTGTTGTACCGCACGGGTGACGTGGCGGCGTGGAACAGTGCTGGTGATTTGGAGTATCTGGGTCGCGCGGATGATCAGGTGAAGATCCGTGGGTTCCGGATCGAGATCGGTGAGATCGAGTCTGCGGTGTTGGCGGATGTGTCGGTGGCGCAGACGGCGGTGGTTGTTCGTGAGGATTCTCCGGGTGATCAGCGGGTGGTGGCGTATGTGGTTCCGGCTGCGGGTGTGAGCGTTTCGGTCGAGGATGTCCGCACCAGTGTGGGTTCGTTGTTGCCGGAGTACATGGTGCCGTCGGCGTTTGTGGTGTTGGATGCGATTCCGTTGACGGTGAACGGGAAGTTGGATCGTCGGGCGTTGCCGGTTCCGTCGTTGCAGGTTGCGGTGTTCCGGGCTCCGACGTCGGTGGTGGAAGAGGTTGTTGCGCAGACGTTTGCGGATGTTCTGGGCGTCGAGCGTGTCGGCTTGGATGACGATTTCTTTGCGCTCGGTGGTAATTCGCTGATTGCGACGCAGGTGACGTCTCGGTTGGGGCAGGCGTTGGATGCTTCGGTGTCGGTGCGGGAGTTGTTCGAGGCGTCGACGGTGGAGGCGTTGGCTGCTCGTTTGGGTTCTCATGTTGGTGGTGGTTCGCGTGCGGCGTTGACTGCGCAGGTGCGTCCGGTTCGGGTTCCGTTGTCGTTGGCGCAGCAGCGCATGTGGTTCCTCAACC
>NZ_JBSGVT010000043.1:0-2862 GCF_053608585.1 Rhodococcus sp. NPDC055024 | reverse complement strand
CATCAATGGCTACGTCGTTTCGGAAAACGCGAGAATGCCTGCCTTCTTGCGCAGGTCACGATTGAGCAATCACATCACCGATTGCTTGAAATGTTTAACGACGCACAAGAATTCCAAAAAAAGCCGTTCAGTCTGTATCAAGGCGATTGCCTTGAACTCATGAAGTCGATCCCAGATGCAAGCGTTGACATGGTCCTTTGTGATTTGCCATATGGCACCACTGCTTGTAAGTGGGATGTCGTAATACCGTTCGATAAACTGTGGGAGCAATACCGGCGCGTGGTGAAGCCTAACGCCGCTATTGTGCTGTTCGGATCGGAACCATTTTCAAGCCACATGCGGCTTAGTAATTTGCGAGCCTATCGCTATGATTGGACATGGGACAAGGTGACAGCTCGCGGGCATCTGGTTGCAAAAAAACGGCCCATGCAGCAAACGGAATGCGTAAGCGTTTTTAGTGAGCAGCCGCACAGGTATTTCCCGATCATGATTCCCCGCCCGGCAGACAAGATTGAGCGACGCGGCAAGACGGAATACGCCAGAACGGAAATTATGGGCGGCATGCAGAGGGCGGTGAGCACAGACAAGGTTTACGACACTTGGTATCCGAAGACGCTTTTGAAATTTTCAAACGCCGGAAGTTCTGTGAAGTCTGTCCACCCAACTCAGAAGCCGGTGGGGCTTTGCGAGTACCTAATTCGCACCTATACCAACGAAGGTGAAACGGTGCTGGACAACTGCATGGGAAGCGGCACGACCGGCGTTGCGTGCGCGAACACGGGGCGGAAGTTCATCGGCATGGAGCAGGACGCAGGCTATTTCAAGATCGCCAGCGAGCGGATCGAGCAGGCGTTCCAGAAGGGTGTCGAGCAGGTGCTTGAGAGGCGTGGCGAGTCTGCCGACCTGTTTGCTGGTACGCTGGCGTGATGACGAAACTTGACATCGCGGTTGGCATCGTTGGCGCGGTGGCCTCGCTTGGGGCTGCTGTGTTCTGGCTTTGGTCCGCGCTGATCCAAGTGCCGAACAACATCGACACCTTCATCGGAGAGTTGCAGCGTATCGGGCGTATGAATGGGCGAGGCGCGATATGCGCTTGTGTGGCTGCGGCGTGCGCGTCCTATGCGTTCCTTAGAAGCATCGGGTGGGTCTGATGGTCTAGCAGTATCCGGCAACTACAGGCAGAAACGGGCAATTTTTTAACGTGGTATTTCGCGTGGCATCGGAAAAAGTGACCTGTATAAAAATCATTAAAATCAAAGTGTTACAAGGCTCATTGATGAGTGAGTGGGAGTGATCTAGACTGCTCCCAAGTCGTTCCGGGAGTTCCGGTTTTCCCTGTTTTTCCGTTTAAAAACAGGGGGTTATTGTCTGTCGAGATCCTCGGCGATCCGCGCAATGCCACGTGGAAATGTCGGTACTGTTGGCGGTACCGATGTTTCCTCCTCGGACGGTCCTGTCCGATACCGTCACGCTGGGTTGACGGTATCGGCCGACGGTATACGTTCGAGGAGGTTTTTATGCTCACTGACACGCAGCTGCGTGCCCTCAAGCCGGCTGAGAAAATTTATAAGATCGCCGATCAGCGCGGACTATATGGGGAGCCGGCTGCAGCGGCTGACACTGAAGTGCTGGGTGTTCGACGCTCCTCTCAAGCGTGCTGACTCCTTAGCGCTCAAAGTGCCTCAGATGATCTCCTGGGGTTGCCTATCGTCGAAGTCGATCAATCAAACGTTGTAGCGCTTCGACGATCGCTCGATCGGTCTTTCCATTGTTTCGGACGTCGTTCAGCCACGGACTGTCGAGGGAGAGGCGCCTACGATAAGCTTGTATGAACATGGCCGGGGTCCATGAGTTCAGGAATGTTCACTTTTACGGTTCACGCTGGAGAAGTGAAGCACAATTTCCCTGGTGCCTCCATTATCGGCTTCGCGCAATTGAGCCAGGGCATTTTTTTGAACCGGAGAGAGCGCCTGCGGAAAGGTCACCTGTCAACAATAACAGCTACATTTTTACCTTCGTATCGAGTGGAATACGAACAAGAGTTGCTCGCCGTTCCGTTATAAGAATCATTCGATCTGAAGCTGGTGGCAATCCTACACTGGGGGATATATGGGGCGAGAATATCCAGCGCCAACGATTCGAGGGGCAATACATCAACCCTGGCTCCCGTTGTTTATACCGGTCGAATGTGGGGTTGGCGCCGCCATCGCATACCAAAGCGAGCGATGGACAGAAAATCCACATCGTGAGCACGTCTACGACGCAAACCCGAACTCGATATTATCGGATTTTCGCGTTCACCCTCTATCCGTTGCGTACTTCAACACGTTGGCCGGACACGCGACTAATGACGGCCCTGCATTGACTGATTTTGGTTCGGATACGAAATGCGGCAGATGAAGTCGCAGTCGAAGGCGACGGCGGTTTCACCTGCTATCACCAAAGGAGGGGATATGTTCGATTTGCCGATCGGGCTACGTACCCGTTTGACCCGTGCAACTCTGTTGACTGCCGGTATGATGTTTTGGGCAGCAATTCCCAGAATTGGAGCATGTGCGTGTCCAGGAGCGACGAACGACGGGATTCCGATCGTCTCGGGCTTTCCCGCCGACATCCCGGGGGGCGCATCCTGTGCAACGCTGACGGATGCGGCGCAATTCGCCTGGAAGGAATTTATCGCCTTGAACTGGCCAGCGGTGGCTCGTATCGACAATGCTCAGCCACGTGATACGGCAGACCCTTCCCAGCTATTCGGCAACCCCGGGTTTACCGGACCGCTTGTATGGCACACCTTTCGCGGGAAGGTTGAAATCTTCCCGGGTCAAGGCGAGCCTCCGGGGTATAACGCGAATGAATCGGACG
>NZ_JBSGVT010000042.1:0-3512 GCF_053608585.1 Rhodococcus sp. NPDC055024 | reverse complement strand
AACTCCGCATACGACAACGAACGACCCTCGAACCGCAAAGCCTCCCGCCCAGGACCCAACTCGACAGCCGCCACCAACAACTGCGGCAACAACAAAGTGCGGGCACGTCGGCCGGATCGGCGCGTACGGCCTGGAGTCACTCGGTGCTTCGTGTTCTCCGGTCCCACATCACGGGCGCTCATGACGGCACGACCTGTGATTGAACGACTAGCTGGAGAACACTGTGCTGCATGAAGCAACTCACTTCCGTCAACGCTTCAGTTCACCGCCCGAACTGTCACGATCCGGTCGAGAACTGCCGTGCCCAACGTAGGCACATGGAACCATTGTTGCAGCTAAAGACATTGGTTCAGAATCTCGACAGTATGCAACCGGTCGGTTCGTTTCGATTCGATGGAAGACTTCCGGTACGACCGAAAACTAGCTGGCGATGCTCTCGAGAGCCCAAGATGTGCGCTGCACTGGATCGATGAAGTTGCGTAGCAATTAACTGGACGATTCGAAGTTACGCACACAGTTGGTGTGCATCTTGGTGTAATTCGCGATTTGGAACTCGAACCATTTTCGTCACACTTGCTGGCGGGCCAAGAACGAACAGTTCGATCGGCAGGTGGAGGTCGGACATCGCGGCGAAGGAGTGGAGCAGAGCGAACACGGGCCGTTGTCGATGACTCCGACGGACAGTTCACTCGCGCACTCCGTATGGACCACACACGACATCGGTCCCATTTCACAACCCTCGGCTCGATTCAACCCCTGCAGGATAGTGGCGAACGTCCATCAAAGCTGTGAATGCGTTGCCCGGTTCGACCGGATAGTGTTCATAGACGTTGCACAGTGGAAGTTGCACATTCGACTTCGGAGGAAACGTGTCTGTTCAGCCTTTGAGTACTGTCCAGCCGTTGTCGACGCGTCAGACGACGGCACTTTTTGTCGACACTGACCATTCGTACACACATCTGGTCAGTGTTTGGATCTTCGATTCGCAATCCGGCCCAAATGGTTCAATCGATCAGCAATCGCTCGAATCGTGGATGATCGATCAGCTTGACGTCTGCCCGATATTCAGGCGAAAAGTATATCGAATGCCGTTTGATCTTGGCTTTCCCTGCTGGGTGACAGATCGAGGTCTTGATATCAGGAGACATATCACTGTAACGGGCCTTTCCACGCCAGGCTGGCGTGCCCTTACCGATGAAATCGTCCGGATCGCCAACCGCCCGATGGACCGGTCAAGACCGCTGTGGGAACTTCACGTGATCAACAACATCACAGGTGCAAAAACTGTCCCAGACGGAGCTAGTGCTGTCGTTCTGAAATTTCATCACAGCGTTGGCGACGGAGTTGAGTCTGTCGCACTTGCCCGACGACTGTTCGGTGATCCAAATCCAAGTTGGCCTGTTCTGGACTCGGCGAGGCCCAAATTCCGAGTTTGGCAGATTCCCGAACTGACTCTGCGGCAAGTGCGACAAGCGCGACGTGCCACCGCTGAGATGAAAGCCGCACAAGAGGATCTGAGTAGCGCCGTCGAATCGGGGAGCGTCGCGCCGACGCCGTCCAGTCGGCCCTCAACGCGATTCAATCGAGTAACCTCTGGAAAGTGGACGTTCGACGTTGTCCTGTTTTCGCTGACCGATGTTCAGGCAATTCGCCGTGCTGTTGAAAATGTGACAGTCAATGACGTAATGCTGACCGTCGTTGCAATCGCACTATCAAGTTATCTGGACACTGTCGGTGACACTCCCCCAACCTCTATGGGCTCCGCGTCGCCGAAATCCGTATTTCCAGTGAAACAGCGAGTGAGCGAGCCCGAAAAAGGTTCCAACCAGTTTTCGACGATGCTAGTTGATCTCCATCCTGAATCCGACAATCCAATCGATCGACTCCGCTCTATCGCGTACTCGGCCAGTCTGGAAAAGTCACGCATCGGGGACCCTCGATCTGTGCGGGTGGAGCACACGATGGACCACTGGCCTATGTGGCTGGTGAAGTATGCGATGTGGAGACAGAAACGCCACGCGGCTAGACCCACACAGAATGTGGGCGCGACCGTCGTAGTCACCAATGTTCCCCGTGGTTCGAGCCAAGGTCTTTCCTTCTTCGGTAGGTCCGCGATAGACGGGTTCGGCGTTCTCGGTACCTGCGACCAGTCTGGACTCCAACACGTCGTGAGCTCGCTGGGCGACCGAATTTCAGTTAGTTTCACTGCCTGCGCCGAGGCGATGCCGGACAGCAGTCTTTACGCGGAAGCGATCACCCGAGCTTTTCGAGACCTGCAACAGGCCTCAACCGGGTCCGGCAGGGCCGATTGAGCCGACGAGGCTCGAGACACCGCCGAATCCGTCGCGCCGGCTAATCTTGCGACCTCAACGCCCGATCGATTACCTGCCCGATCTCTGCTGACGCTGGTGGCGTCATCATCGCGACATGGGGATATTGAACATAAAAATTGTCAATTGCTCCGTGCACATATGGTTGCCACAGCAAGGCCGCGTCGGCGGGTTGCGGATGCTGCTCAGAACTGACGAAGATGACATCTCCATCAAACGTCTTCGGACCATATCGGTCGATCATCCCCTCCAACGCCTCAATGCTGGTAAACAGCTGACGAATTCGATCGATCGAAAGTCCGACCATGTCTCCTTCGACTGCCTCGAGAATTGAAGTCAGCGACTCCCTACTAAGGTTTCCAATCTCCTCGCCAGCGGGGATGGCGATTCCCATCGCAGAGAAATCTTCGCGTAGATGGTCAACAAAAGGACGTGAGTCGGCTGTCTCAGTTAGCTCGGCAATCGGAAGACTGTCGACAACTACCAGTGTCTCAACTTCGCTACCACGGTTCTGCAGCCGAGTGGCCACGCCGTGCGCAAGCACACCACCTAACGACCATCCCATCAGTCGGTACGGCCCCTCGGCCTGCACACGAATGATTTCGTCTACGTAGCGATCCATGTAGTCGCCGAGTTCGCCAGGAGCAAATCTCTCGTCAGTCAGTGCGGGGGTTTGGATCCCGTAAACAGGAATTGATCTGTCAACAGCGGGCAGCAAGCTCATGTACGGCCAAGCCAATCCGACCATGGGATGGATGCAGAAGAGCGGTCGCTCGCTACCACCAGTTCGCAACGGCAAAACAACAGAAATTGCGTCATCAGATGCAACGTCGAAACCTGCACGGATGCCGATAGCGATTCTGCTGACCAGATCCTTCATGATCGGAGTATCGAACACGATACGAACGGGGACGTTCACGCCGAGTGCCTCCGTGAGTCCGGCGATTACCCTCATTGCATTTAGCGAGTTGCCGCCGAGTTCGAAGAAGTCATCGTCGAGACCGACAGTATCGACACCGAGAATCCCAGAGACGACGCTCGCCACCAGAATCTCGGCCTCCGTCGTAGGCGCGCGGAAGGACCGACGCTCGAACACCGGCTCCGGCAACAACTTCCGATCCAACTTCCCCGACGCATTCAACGGCAGAGCATCCAACACCACAAACTGCGACGGCACCATAT
>NZ_JBSGVT010000041.1:1450-5111 GCF_053608585.1 Rhodococcus sp. NPDC055024 | reverse complement strand
TTCAAGAACCACATCCGCTGCTGCGCCAACGACAACGGCACCCGCTCCGGACGCACCCGAGCAGTCAACGCCGCCCGCGCACCCGAACCGATCTCCGACTCCACCCGCGCAGCCAACAACTCCACCGACGACACCTCGAACAACACCCGCACCGGAACCTGCGCATCGAGCGCCTGACCCAACCGAGCCGCCACCCGAGTCGCAATCAACGAATTACCACCGAGTGCAAAGAAATCGTCATCGAGACCCACACGCTCGACACCCAACACCTCGGCGAACACCGACGCAACGATCTCCTCCACCGCCGTCACCGGAGCCCTGAACACCGCGGTCTCGAACACCGGCTCCGGCAACAACTTCCGATCCAACTTCCCCGAAGCATTGAGCGGAAACGCATCCAACACCACGATCTGCGACGGCACCATATACGACGGCAACACCGCACCCAACGAATCCACCAGCGCCGCAACATCAACCACCACACCCGACGCCGGCACCACATACCCCACCAACTGATCACCGGTCTTGGTCGACACCACAGCCACCGACGACACAGACACCGACACATCAGCCACCAACGCCGACTCGATCTCCCCCAACTCGATCCGCTGACCACGGAACTTCACCTGAAAATCGGTACGACCGATGTACTCGAGCTCCCCCGAAACGCCCCACCGCACCAAGTCCCCCGTGCGATACATCCGCGAACCCGCGCCGCCATACGGATTGGCCACAAACCGATCCGCCGACAAATCCGGACGAGAAACATACCCACGAGCCAACTGATCACCCGCAAGATACAACTCACCCGCAACACCCACCGGCACCGGACGCACACGAGAATCCAACACAAAAACCTGCGAATTCCACTGCGGCACACCAATAGAGACCACACCACCATCGACGGCGCCTGTCACATCCGCGAACGTGATCGACACCGCGGCCTCGGTCGGACCATACAAATTGTGAACTCGAGCTCCCGACACCACACCGAAATCGCGCACCGTCTGCGCCGGCAACGCCTCACCGATGACGAACACATCACGCAACGAATCCAACTGGCCGGCAGAGACTTCCCCCGCGAACACCGACAACATCGTCGGCACGAAATCCGTCACCGTCACACCCTGATCAGCGATCACCGACGCCAAATACCCCGGATCCCGATGACCGTCATGCGTGGCCACCACCAACCGAGCACCCACCGCCAACGGCAAGAAGAAACCCCACAACGACACATCGAACGTCGTCGCCGTCTTCTGCAGATACACATCCGCCCCAGCCAGAACATACCGACCCTGCATCCACGCCATCTGATTGGCGATCGCCGCATGCGAAACCGCCACACCCTTCGGCTTCCCCGTCGACCCCGACGTGAAAATCACATACGCAGCATTCGAACCCCGCAGCGGCGCAACACGATCCGCATCCGAAACAGGCGCATCCGAGAACCCGGACACATCCACCTCGTCGATCAACACCACATCGAACTCACCCGGCAACACCACACCGTCACCAGCAGTGGACAACACACACACCGGTGCCGCGGTCCCGAGGATATGACCGTTGCGCTCGGCCGGATGATCCGGATCCAACGGCACATACGCCCCACCCGCAGCAACCACCGCATACATACCCACCACAAGCTCAACCGACCGGCGCATCGCCAACGCCACCAACGACTCCGGCCCCACACCCACCGAAACCAGATACCTGGCAAGGCGATTCACCCGAGACCCGAACTCCGCATACGTCAGAGACTGCCCCTCGAACACCACCGCCATCGCATCCGGCGTCGCCGCCACCTGCGCAACGAACCCGTCGAGCAACAAAGCACCAACAGTCAACTCGTGAACAGTGTCATTGACCGCCACCAACACCTGCGAACGCTCGTCCTCGCCGAGCAAATCCACATCCCCGACAACCGAATCAGGCTCCGCCACCATCGATTCCAGAACACGCACCAACCGCTCCGCAAACGAGACAACCGTCGACTCGTCGAACAGATCCGTCGCATACGTCAACGACATCGGCATCCCCACACCGACGCCGTCCTCCTCCAACGGCGTCACCGTCAACTGCAGATCGAACTTCGCGACCTCGACGCCGGCATCGAAACCGGCAATCGACAACCCCGGCAACTCCACGACATCCTGCGCCATGTTCTGAAAGAACAACGCAACCTGGAACAACGGATGATGAGCCTGCGACCGCGCCGGATCAAGCACCTCCACCAACCGCTCGAACGGCACGTCCTCATTGCCGAACGCCCCCAGATCGACCTCACGAACCCGACCCAACAACGCCGAGAACGACTCCGAAGAATCCACCTCCGTCCGCAACACCAACGTGTTGACGAACATCCCGATCAGATCGTCAAGCTCCGGCTCACCCCGCCCAGCGATCGGAGAGCCCACCACAACATCATCACTACCGCTCAGCCGCGCCAACAACACCGCCAACGCAGCATGCACCACCATGAACAACGACACACTACGATCAAGCGCCAACTGCTCGAGCGCCCGATGCAACCGCTCATCTACCGAAAACTGGTAACTCGCACCACGATTGGATGCCACCAACGGCCGCGGACGATCCACCGGCAACTCGATCCGCTCCGGCAACCCCGCCAACACCGACGTCCAATACCCCAACTGCTCGGACATCAACGACGACGGATCACCCTCGGACCCCAACACCTCACGCTGCCACAACGCGAAATCCGCGTACTGCACCGCCAGCGGCGCCCACTGGGGAACCTGACCACCCGCACGCGCCACATACGCCACCGACACATCACGCACCAACGGCCCCATCGACACGCCGTCAGCAGCAATATGGTGAATCACCAACGCCAACACAAACTCCGACGGTCCCGTCTGGAACAAACGAACCCGCAACGGCACCTCGACCGTGACATCGAACCCCTCCGACACCACCGGCGCCAGCACCGTCAACAAATCGGCCTCACCGACAAACTCCGGCGATACTTCCACCACGAACTCATCCACCGGAAGAACCCGCTGGAACCCCACACCCTCGAACTCCGGGTAGACGGTCCGCAACACCTCATGCCGCGCAACAACATCCGACACCGCAGCACCCAACGCCGAAACATCAACCGCACCGGACAAACGCAACACGATCGGAATATTGTTCACACCAGACACAGCATCGAACCGCGACAAAAACCACATCCGCGACTGCGCCAACGAAAGAGGTATCCGCTCCGGACGAGAGCGAGGGGCCAAGGCAATTCGCACACGCCCTGTCGAATCTGACAAAACAGATGCAAGACCGGAGACTGTCGAAGACTCGAACAAAGTCTTGACCTGAACCCGCACATCGAAAGCCGCACTCAAACGACCAGCCAACTTCGCTGCAATCAGCGAATTACCGCCGAGCTCGAAGAAATCATCATCAGCACCAACTCGGTCCAAACCCAAAAGTTCCTCGAACACACGCGCAACCACAACCTCACCAGCGGAGGACGGCGCGACAAACTCTCGGGCCTCGAATACAGGATCAGGAAGTGCCGCCGAATCCAGCTTTCCCACAGGCGTCAACGGAATCTCGTCGATGACAACGACAGCCGCCGGAATCATATGACGAGGAAGATCCGTCTTGGCCACTGCCAAAACGTCATCCCCCGACAGCATAG
>NZ_JBSGVT010000041.1:0-1353 GCF_053608585.1 Rhodococcus sp. NPDC055024 | reverse complement strand
AGCGCCCACCGCCGGAAGAACATACGACACAAGAGCGGTCTCACCGCTGGGCAACACTCGCCCGAGAGTTGTCACGAACTCGACCCGATCGTCGAGCGCGATCACCGCATCAATTTCAGTCAACTCGATACGGAAGCCACGGATCTTGACCTGGGAATCAGACCGCCCGACATACTCGACGCTACGATCGCCGGCAACACCTTCCGTCCACCGCACCACATCCCCCGTGCGGTACATTCGTTCACCCTGCGCCCCAAAAGGATTCGCAATAAAACGATCAGCCGTCATACCCGCCAAATTGTGGTATCCACGCGCAACCTGCGGCCCTGCAAGATAGAGCTCACCCGTAGTCCCCGACGGGACAGGCTGCAAACGAGCATCCAACACCAACGACACCGCACCACGAATCGGACCACCGATCGTAACCGGATCACCCGCAACAAGTTCCGTCATGTTCGTGACGATCGTCATCTCGGTCGGACCATACGCATTGAAAAAGTGGCGCCCAGGCGCCCACTTCGCGACCAACTCCGGCGGACACGCCTCACCCGCAACAACCACCACAGCAACATCGTCGAGCCCCGAAGGATCCACCGAAGCAAGCACCGAAGGAGTCGCCCCGACATGCGTCACACGCTCAGCCTTGATCAACTCGGCCAACTCGGGCCCACCATAAATACTCGACGGGGCAATCACCATGACAGCGCCTGCCCCGATCGCCTCGAGTAGTTCGAAGATCGATACGTCGAAGCTTGGCGTCGTAAAATGCAACACCCGAGAATCGCTGCCGAGCGAGAGCACACGAATCTGCTCCTGCTGCAAAACAGCCAACCCCGAATGCGAAACAACAACACCCTTCGGCCGCCCCGTCGAACCCGACGTATAAATCACATACGCAGCATGCTCAGCCCGCAGCGTCCGCACCCGCTCGTCATACGTCACCGGCGCACCGGAGACAGCAGCCAACGACTCGACAGTGCCCGCAGCATCGATCGAAATCCACCCGACCGAATCAGTCAACCCGGCGCGTGCACCCTCAACAGTCAAACCGACCGACACACCAGAATCGCTGATCATGTACCCCACACGATCAGCCGGATAATCCGGATCCACCGGCACAAACGCCGCACCCGACTTCGCCACCGCCCACAAAGCCACAACAGACTCAAACGACCGCGGAATCGAAATGGCAACCCGATCCTCCGGCCCCACACCAACACCAATCAACACACGCGCCAAACGAGACGACCACTCATCCAACTCCGCATACGACAACGAACGACCCTCGAACCGCAAAGCCTCCCGCCCAGGACCCAACTCGACAGCCGCCACCAACAACTGCGGCAACAACAA
>NZ_JBSGVT010000040.1:0-5489 GCF_053608585.1 Rhodococcus sp. NPDC055024 | reverse complement strand
CACTCGACAGGGTGTGGGAGAGTAGGACACCGCCGAACACAATTTAACGACAAGCCCCCCAACCATTCGTGGTTGGGGGGCTTTCTCGTACCCAAGAACACCCCCCAAAACCACCCCCACCCCGCCCCCGTCTTCGAGCGAACGGCACTTTCACCGCTTCTAACGAGATGAACGGTACGTTCACACCATTAGGGGCGGGGGCAAGACTGATGACGACAGGCGCTTTGCCCGGATCAGTCGATTCCGTCGGCGGTGGCTGTTGCATACTTCGGCCGGCCGGTAGGCAGATACCGCTGAATCGTCACACCCTTTGGAGTGGCTCGCGATTCGGCCAGCTCGAGTGCGATGTCCGGTCCGGAGTCGGGAAAGAGTCGCGTGCCCTGGCCTAGGATCACCGGCGCGATCAGCAGGATCATCTCGTCGACGAGATGGTTCGCGAGAAGCCAGCGGCACAAGTTGCCACTGCCGTGCACCTGAATCTCACCGCCGGGTCTGGCTTTCAGTTCGCCGATCGCGGTGGCGGTGTCACCTGTGAGCGCGGTCGTGTTCTTCCATTGCGGATCGGTCAGCGTCGTCGACGCCAAATACTTCGGCCGCGAATTCAAGGCGCTAGCAATGGGGTTGACCTCCGGATTCTCGAACACACCCCAATAGTCGGCGAAGATGTCGTACGTGCGTCGGCCGAACAGGAACGCGTCAGCACGCTGGTAGACCTGGACGAGGAAAGTCATCGCTTCGGCGTCCACCAACGGCGCGGACCACCCGCCGCGCTCGAATCCACCACGCCGATCTTCGTCCGGCCCACCGAGTCCTTGCATCACCCCGTCGAGAGTGACGATGGTAAAGGTCGTCAGTTTCATAGTCGTACCCATCTCCCAGGCGTCGTCGGATTTCCGCTGTTCCGATATAGACCGACGAGAAGCGGGAAAGTCATCGAGCGAACGTGGCGTTCGTCGCCTTGGATCGACCGAAAGTGCCGTTCGCTCAGGGCAGGGCAGGGCAGGGCAGGGCAGGGCAGGGCAGGGCAGGGGTTGGAGGTCAGGGCTGAACGGGGACCGAGTCTGCCGGTGCGGCCTCGGACTCCAGGGCGTCGCAAGGAATCGCGAGCTCGGTCTGTTCGAGACGGCCACGAAGGGTGATGTTCTCGGTGATCGACCAGTGGGCAGCTTCGGCGCTGTCAGCGGCAGCCACAGCCCGTCCGGATGCGGCGAGGTTACCCGGAACCGTCTTGGCGACCTCCGACAGGCGCGCTGCTTCGTTGACCGGATCACCGATGACGGTGTACTCGAATCTTTCTCGCGCACCGACGTTTCCGGCCACGGCAATACCCGCAGCGACGCCGATTCCCGCGCTTACTTCCGGAACTTCGGCACGCAGGCGCTGTTGAATCTTGCGGGCGGCGGCAAGTGCACTGCCGGCATGATCGTCGAGTGTTGTCGGCGCTCCGAAGATCGCCAGCGCTGCGTCGCCCTCGAACTTGTTGACGAATCCACCGTGAGCATCGACCTCGTCGACGATGACGTCGAAGAATCGGTTGAGTAGAGCGACCACCGCGGTCGGGGAGTTGGTGGCCGCGATGGTGGTCGAACCGATGACGTCGACGAAGAGAACGGCAACGTCACGTTCTTCCCCGCCGAGCTCCGGGTTGCGGCGGACCGCGTTTGCGGCAACCTCGTGTCCGACGTGGCGCCCGAAGAGGTCGCGAATTCGCTCTCGTTCGCGCAGTCCCTCGGCCATGCGATTGAAGCCGGTCTGCAGCAGCCCCAGCTCGGTTCCGTCGTACACGACGACGGACGCGGTGAGGTCACCACGGGTGACTTGTTCCATGCCTCGTCGCACGGACCGAATGGGAGCCGCGGCGGACCGAATGTTGATGTACGTCAGCCCGAGTCCGACGCACAGTGTGATCCCGCCGATGACGAGGATCGCGGTCGCGAGTGCTTGCCACGAAGCGGGTCGGATGAAGCTGAAGACCGCTACGAGCATCAAGCCGGTGACGGGGACTCCGCTTCCGAGCAGCCAGACGAGGATTGTCCGGCCGGTCAGTCCGAGAACTGCAGCCTTGCGGGGTGCTCCGGATTCGAGTGCACGCGCAGCAATCGGGCGGAGTGCGAACTCGCTGAGAAGGTAGCAGAAGGCACATGTGGTGATACCGCTGAAAGCCACGGTGAACAGAACTTTCGGAATGGTGTCGGGGTCGACGATTCCGTACATGGTCGTGAAGGTGATGAGCGCGGCCGTCCACAGGACGGCTTGCACTCGGGTCAGTCGCCACGGCCCGCGCAGCGCCGCGCGTTGATTCTGCTCTGTCGGTGAGTGATCCTCGGTGGCCCACCGAAGATCCCGCATCAGCCGTTTGGTGCCCCACAGAAGTCCGATGAGAAAGACACACCCGATGAAGACGGGCACGGCAATGAAGTTGATCCACGCGAATTCGGGGTGGATGATCTCGGGTCCGGGAACCACGAATCCGACGAGCACGATCGCCAGTACCGCTCCGATCAGGTTGGTGACCAGGAGAGGGGCGGTCAGTAGTGCCTGGACGCGGATTCGGCGGCGCCTGGGGCTTTCGTCGGTGGATCCGAGCAGCCACGACCCCAGGGGCGCACTCGGGACACGGCTTCGCTGCATAGTGTGTCGAGAGTAGTCGTAATGATCGCTTAGGGTGGTCCGGTGCGCCTAGTTATTGCTCGTTGCCGTGTCGACTATGTGGGACGCCTGACCTCCCACCTCCCTACCGCAAGACGACTGCTGTTGGTCAAGGCCGACGGCTCGGTCAGCATTCATGCCGACGATCGGGCGTACAAGCCGCTCAACTGGATGAGTCCGCCGTGCTGGTTGGTCGAGACCACCGGAGACGGCGACGACGTCCTGTGGGTCGTCACCAACAAGGCAGGCGAGGAACTTCGGATCACTCTCGAAGAGGTCGAGCACGATTCGTCGTATGAACTCGGTCTCGATCCGGGTTTGATCAAGGACGGTGTCGAGGCACACCTTCAAGAACTTTTGGCGGAGCATGTCGAGACGCTCGGCCCCGGCTACACCCTGGTACGACGCGAGTACATGACGGCCATCGGGCCGGTCGACCTTCTGGTCCGTGACGCGGACGGCGCCTCGGTGGCGGTGGAGATCAAGCGGCGCGGCGAGATCGACGGTGTCGAGCAGTTGACGCGCTACCTGGAGTTGCTCAACCGCGATCCGCTCCTGGCACCGGTCACGGGAGTTTTTGCAGCGCAACAGATCAAGCCGCAGGCAAAGACTTTGGCGAACGATCGTGGAATCCGCTGCCTGGTCCTGGACTACGAGGCCTTGCGCGGCACCGAAAGCACCGAGTTCCGACTCTTCTGACGCTGTTTAGACTCGAACCATGCCGCGCCGCAAACCTTCGCCGAAGCAAACCCGTCGAACGGATCCTCGGCGTACTCAGAACTCGAGCGCTGAGTCGGCGTCACCTAGCGGTGTGTTGTTCGGCGGCGCGCTGGTCCGGGAGGAGCCAGGGCCGGGCGGTGAAATGTACATGGTGCGGCCGATACCCGGCTCCAACGCGACGAAGTTCTACCGGTGCCCCGGCTGTGATCACGACATCAGGCCGGGAGTCGCACACGTGGTGACCTGGCCTTCGGAACCGGGCGGCGCGAACGAGCGTCGGCACTGGCACACCGGGTGCTGGTCAGGCCGCGGAACTCGCAGCCTGACCAGGCGGTGGTCCTGAGCGCCGGTCAGTTCCTGGACTGGGCTCGCTGCTCGACGGCGCGGGTGTCGATCTCGGCGGTGTTCGTCTCGTCCGAGTCCTCGAGAACGTCGTCTTCGTCGATACTCGGTTCTGCGTCGACCTTATCTGCGTCGGCCTTCTTGTCTTCGATCTCGAGATCTTCCTCGGCTTCGACGATGACCGGAGCAGGCGGTGAATCGAGAAGTTCGCTCTCGCGATTGACCGATGCGAGCATGGCCGGAACCGAATCGAGTTGTCCGCGAATTCCCAAGAGCTGGGCCAGGATTCGGCCGCGGAGAACGCGCAGTTCTTCGGTGAGTTCCTTCGCGTGAGCGATCTTGCGCTCGGATTGATCCGTCGCGGCTTGCAGCCTGCGCTGAGCTTCGTGCGACGCATCGGCGAGTCGACGCTCGGCCTCTGCCTTGCTCGACGACTCCAATTCGTTGACGGCGGCGACGACCTTGGCGCGGCGCTCCGACATCGAGATGTCGAAGTCTTCGCGGATCTGAGTGCGCTTGGCCTCGGACTCGGCAGCCAGTCGATCCCGCTCTGCCTGCGCAGCTTCGACGATCCGGGCGGCTTCGGTACGGGCCTGCGCCATGGTCTGCTCGTGCATGGTTTCCATCGCATTGCGACGGTCCTCGAGCTCGGCGATCAACGACTCGTAGTGCCCACGTAGGCGGGCGCCGTCCTGTTCGGCGATGGAGGTCATCTCGGCTGCGTCGGCCTCGGCCTTTGCGCGAACCTCCGAAGCCTCGTCGGAGGCAAGGCGCAGCATGCGGCTGATGCGATCGCTCATGCCCTCCGCAGTGGTGGGCGGAACGGAGAGACGGTCGACGTCCTTGCGGAGGTCGTCGATGTCGTCGCGTGCATCGTCGAGCTGCTTGGCAAGATCGCGGGCCTGCGCGGCGGCAGCATCACGATCGGCTGCTGTAACGCGCAGCTCCGCGTCGAATCGCTCGAAGTAGTTACGTACCTCGTCGCGGTCGTATCCCTTCCGTGCGATCTGGAACGGAAGTTGGATCGAACCGCGGTCCTGCTCGTATGCCATGGCGACAATCTACCTGGCATACGAGCTGGAGTCGGGTCTGCTAGTGGCTCGCGTCGGGTTCGACCAGTTCCACCAGGACGCCGCCGGCATCCTTGGGATGAATGAAGTTGATGCGGGAGTTGGCCGTACCGCGTCGGGGAGCGTCGTACAGCAACCGAACACCGCGGTCGCGAAGCTCGGCGGAGATCGCGTCGATGTCGGTGACTCGGTAGGCGAGCTGCTGGAGTCCGGGGCCGCTTCGGTCGATGAACTTGGCAATGGTCGAGTTCTCGTCGAGCGGCGCGAGCAGCTGAACGGCAGTGGATCCGGCGGGGGAGCCGACGACGGAGAGCATGGCCTCACGCACGCCCTGCGATTCGTTGATTTCCTCGTGGGTCGACACCATGCCCAGGTGCTGCGTGTACCACGCGATTGCCACGTCGAGATCGGGCACCGCGATTCCGACGTGATCGATCGCGACGACGAGGTCGGAGGACAAAGGCGCGAGTGCAGAACTGGGGGAGGTCTGTGTCATACCTTTCACGGTAGCGCTACCGTTTGAGGAGTACACGTCGGGATGTGACTTGGCTCTTAGGCCGCACGGAACCGACGACTATGTCTCTTTTGCAGCCGGAGGAAATCGTGACCAGTTCTGTGATTGTTGCGGGAGCTCGTACCCCGATGGGTCGACTCCTCGGATCGTTGAAAGACCTCTCCGGGTCCGACCTCGGCGGCATCGCCATCAAA
>NZ_JBSGVT010000039.1:0-5755 GCF_053608585.1 Rhodococcus sp. NPDC055024 | reverse complement strand
ACCCCCCACTCCGTCTCGCATCCAGGGGCGCACCGCCCGCCGCGGCGGGCCACCCCCCCCCCCAACTACCCACACAACCCCCCCCCCACCCCCCCACGCCCCGGCGGCCCCCCCGCTTCTCTTGCGCAGGGGTTTTGCTCAGTACTGATCGTTGGACTTGATCGCTTCCAGCAGTTGTCGCACAGCGACGACGCGCCGTGCGGATTTGCCCTCCAGTAGGTCGAGCCTGCATTCGGGGTCCGCCGGCGGACCCAGGTGCGTGCATCCGCGCGGGCAATCCTCGATGGCCGCAGCCAGGTCCGAGAATGCCGCCACCACGTTTTCGGGTGAGATGTGCGCCAGACCGAACGAACGGATGCCGGGGGTGTCGATCACCCAGCCGCCACCGGCTAGGGGGAGCGCCACCGATTGGGTCGATGTGTGCCGCCCCTTGCCGACGCCGGACACGATGCCGACCGCCCGATTGGCATCGGGGACAAGGCGATTGACCAACGTCGACTTTCCGACGCCGGAATGCCCGATCAAGGCGGTCAACTTGTGCTCGAGGATCTGCGTCAGTTCGTCGAGGGGATCGTCGCGGCCGGCGACCACCACTTGGATGTCGAGGTCGGCGAAAGTGCTCGCGAATTCCTCGGGTGGTTCGAGGTCGCTCTTGGTCAGGCAGACGATCGGCGTCAGGCCACCCACGTAGGCGGCGACGAGCGCGCGCTCGACAAAGCCCGTGCGCGGTGGGGGATCCGCGAGTGCCACGACGATGAGCAACTGCTCGGCGTTCGCGACGACGATGCGTTCGAAGGGATCGGTGTCGTCGGCTGTTCGGCGCAAAACCGTCGAGCGCTCGGAGACCCGGATAATGCGAGCGAGGGTGTCGGTTTTGCCCGACAGGTCGCCGACAATGTCCACCTGATCGCCGACGACGATGGGGGTGCGGCCCAGCTCGCGGGCGCGCATCGTCACGATCAGCCGGTCGGGATCGCCGCCCAGGACGCAGCCCCAACGGCCACGATCTTTCGACACCACCATCCCCGATTCAGCCGACAGATGTTCGGGCCGTGTCTTTGTACGGGGGCGTGATCCGCGTCCGGGGCGTACCCGGACGTCGGACTCGTCGTACTGCCGCGGAGTCAGAAGCTTGCCTTCGGCGTCGCGGTCGAACTTTCGAGCATGTCGACCCACATGTTCTCGAAGCCGGGCAACGTCTTGGCAGTGGTTCCGACGTCGTCGACCTCGACGCCGTCGACGACCAGGCCGATGATGGCACCGGCTGTTGCCATGCGGTGGTCGGCATACGAGAGCCATTGTCCGCCATGGAGTTCCGCGGGGACGATGGTCAGTCCGTCGTCGGTTTCGGTGACGGAGCCGCCGAGCTTGTTGATCTCGTCGGCGAGGGCGGCCAGACGGTCGGTCTCGTGCCCGCGCAGGTGCGCGATACCTCGTAGGTGCGAGGTGCCCTCGGCTAGAGCGGCCAGCGCCGCGACTGTGGGGGTGAGCTCTCCCTCGTCGTGGAGGTCGATGTCGATGCCGCGCAATTTCTCCGGGCCGCGAACAGTCAGCACGCCGTCGGCAAGAGTGACGTCGGCGCCCATCGACGCGAGGATCCCGCGGATCGCGTCACCAGGCTGTGTCGTCGACGACGGCCACATCGGGACACTGACGGTTCCTCCGGTGACTGCGGCAGCGGCCAGGAACGGTGTGGCGTTGGAGAGGTCGGGTTCGATCGCCCAGTCCACGGCGCGTACGGGCCCAGGTGCCACCCGCCAGGTGTCAGCGTCGCCACCCGTGGCGGGCGTCGTCACGGAAATGCCGGCCTGCCTGAGCATTTCGACGGTCATGTCGATGTGCGGCATGGAGGGGACGGGCTTGCCGTCGTGATGGACGGTGACACCCTCTTCGAAGGCAGCGGCCGAGAGCAGGAGACCGGAGACGAACTGCGACGAACCGGATGCGTCGATGGTGACCGTCCCGCCGCGTAGGGATCCGGTTCCGGAAACGGTGAAGGGGAGTGCGTCACCCTCGATGTGAGCGCCGAGTCCGCGCAGTGCCTCCAGAATGGTGCCGAGAGGTCGCGTGCGTGCCTGCTCGTCGCCGTCGAACCGGACGATTCCGTCGGCCATCGCGGCGAGCGGCGGCAGGAAGCGCATGACGGTGCCGGCGAGACCGCAGTCGACGTCTCCGCCGCGGAGGGGACCGGGAACTACGCGAAGAATGGTCGGATCGCCGGCTTCCTCGACGCCGATACCGAGGTCGCGCAAAGCGGCGATCATCAGGTCCGCGTCACGGCTGCGGAGTGCACCCGTCATCGTGGAGGGGCCATCCGCAAGCGCGGCCAGAATCAGAGCTCGATTGGTGATGGACTTGGATCCGGGCAGCGTCACCACTGCATCGACGGGTGCTTGGGCCCTCGGGGCGCTCCACAGACTCAGACTCACATGGTCCATCTTCTCTCATCGGTGGGGGAATGGTCGAAACCGTGCCACCCTGGGTGTCATGTGCGGAAGGTATGCGACCACAGCGGACCCGGCCACCCTGGCGGTGGAACTCGATGCGCTCGACGAGACCGACCACTCGGCGCCCGTCGAAGCCGACTACAACGTGGCTCCGACGACCGAGGTGTTGACCGTCGTGGAACGCCACGATCGGGAAAACCCCGACAGCGATCCGACCAAGAGGATTCGGCGGATGCGCTGGGGCTTGGTGCCCTCGTGGACCAAGGAGCTGGGTAAGGGCCCGGTCCTGTTCAACGCGCGTGCCGACTCGTTGGCGGACAAGCCCGCGTTTCGGACCGCGTTCAAGTTCAAGCGTTGCCTGGTCCCGATGGATGGGTGGTACGAGTGGCAGACCGAGGCCACCGGCGGGAAAAAGGCAGCGAAGATTCCTTACTACATGCACCCCGACGACGGATCACGGCTGTTCATGGCCGGTGTGTGGTCTGCCTGGCGAGACCCGAAGGTCGAGAATGCGAGCCCAGTCCTGAGCTGCTCGATCGTCACAGTCGACTCACTCGGTCATCTGGAGCAGGTTCACGACCGGATGCCCCTCGCCCTGCCTCGTGATCGCTGGGAGGCGTGGCTCGATCCCGACAACACCGTCGATTCGGCTCTGCTCGAACCGACCCCGGACCTTTTCGAGCGGATCGACATCGATCGAGTCCGGCCGCTGGTCAACAGTGTCAAGAACAACGGACACGAGTTGATCGAGCCGGACGTCGACCGTGCCGGAGAGCAGATCAGCCTGCTCTAGCAGTCAGCCGAGAGACCAGGTGACGGTCACTTCGAACGAAACCTGCTGGGTTCCCGGGGCGAGAACCATGTCGGACATCGAGGCGTCGGGAGCGCGCATGGTCTGACCGCCACTCGTGTCGTGTGCCTCGGTGATGGTCACGACGTTCTCGAGCGACGTGCCGGAGAGATCCGCGTACTGCTCGGCACGGTTCTTCGCGTCCTCGAAGGCCCGGGTGCGAGCGTCGGCCAGAAGCTGAGAGTCGTCGTCGATGGCGAAGGCAACGTTGCCGAGTCGCGCTGCGTTTCCACCCGCCGCGATACCGGCGTCCAGCACACCCGAAGCCTTGTCGAGATCGCGGACGACGATTCGTACCGAGTTGGTTGCCCGGTAGCCCGTCACGTTACCGCCGACGAACGGCCCACCACTGGCGTCGTACTGCGGCTGAACCGACAGATCGCTTGTCTGCACGTCCTCGGCGGCCACTCCGGCATTGACTATCGCGTCGATCATCTGGCGGGCCTTGTCATTCGACTCGGAAACCGCTCCCGATACATCCGCGGCGACAACCTCGATGCCGATGTCCGCATTGAGGATGTCCGGCGCCCCGCGGACCTGTCCTGATCCGACCACCGTGACTTCCTTGGCGGCGCTGTCGGAACTCCCGCAGGCCGTCAGTGAGACGGTGAGGGCAGCGGCTGCAGCGGTCAGTGCAAAAATTTTCAGGGGTGGACGCTTGGTTTGTGGACGCATGAACAGACCGTAGCGACCGGATCCTCAGCCCGCTGTGATTTGTGCGGTGACCGCGCCGCTCAGCTGAGCAAGGTCGGCCGGAGCCAGTTCGATTTCGAGGCCGCGTCGTCCGGCACTACAGAGAACCCGATCCCAGTCGAGAGCCGAGGCGTCGATCACGGTCGGCAGTTTCTTGCGTTGGCCGAGCGGTGAGATGCCACCGAAGACGTAGCCGCTCGAGCGCTCGGCTTCGGCGCGATCGGCCATGACGGCTTTGCTTGCACCGAGTGCAGCGGCCGCAGCTTTGAGTGAGAGTTTGTCCGGTACCGGCAGAACCGCGACGGCGAGCTTGCCCGTGTCGAGTTTGACGACCAAGGTCTTGAAGATCTGGGCGGCCTCGACGCCTACCAACTCGGCCAGCGCCGTGACCGCCTCGTCGCCGAACGATTCGGCGCGGGGGTCGTGGTCGTAGCTGTGAACGCGGTGCGGTGTCTTCGACTTGCCGAGCAGTGCGGTTGCAGGGGTCGCTGATCCAGCCATGACGAAGACCTTAGGTGGACCCCTCTATTCGGACTCCGACCAGGCCGGGAACAGAGTCGCGGACTCCCGTGTTGGTAACAGTTGATGAAACTTGTCCCGAGAAGCGAAGGAGCGACCGTGCTGGCTGTGTGTGAGCCACCACCGGCCCGTGGGTCGGATCTTCACTTGGCGGTAACCTTGATCCCTACGGCTAGTGAAGGGATCAGAGTGCTGGAACACGACCGGCCCAAGGACGAACCGTCGGAGGTTTCCGAACCTGTCGATGGTGCGGTGTCCGAAACGCCCGAAACTGCGGACGAGTTGATTGCCCGGTTCGAGCGTGACGCGCTCCCGTTGCTCGACCAGTTGTACGGCGCTGCACTGCGTATGACGAGGAACCCGGCTGATGCCGAAGACCTCGTGCAGGAGACGTACGTCAAGGCGTACACGGCTTTCCGCTCGTTCCGTGCCGGTACCAACCTGAAAGCCTGGCTGTACCGGATTCTCACCAACACCTACATCAACTCGTACCGCAAGAAGCAGCGCCAACCCGCGCAGTATCCGACGGACGAGATCACCGACTGGCAGCTGGCCGCCACCGCAGAGCACACGTCCACCGGGCTGCGTTCGGCCGAGGTGGAGGCGCTCGACGCGCTGCCGGACGACGACATCAAGGCGGCGCTGCAGTCGCTGCCCGAGGAATTCCGGATGGCGGTGTACTACGCCGACGTCGAAGGATTCCCGTACAAGGAGATCGCGGAGATCATGGGCACACCCATCGGAACGGTGATGTCACGGCTGCATCGTGGTCGTAAGCAATTGCGTGGTCTCTTGGCCGATGTCGCCAAAGATCGTGGATTCAATCGGGACGGCGCAGTCGACACGGCCACGGCCGGCGCAGCCACCGAGGCGGAAGGTGTCAAACGATGAGTGAGCAGGACGAATTCGAAAGGCTCGACTGCTCGGCAGTCATCGCCGACGTCTGGTTGATGCTCGACGGTGAATGCGACGATTCCAGTCGCGCTCGTCTGCAACGTCATATCGACGACTGCGGATCGTGCCTCGAGGCCTACGGGATCGAGGAGAAGGTCAAGAGCCTGATCAACCGTAAGTGCGGCGGGGATCACGCACCGGAAAGCCTGCGTCAGCGGCTCACCGTCGAATTGCGTCGGACCATCGTCATCACGACTACCGAAACCGACAGCTGACCCTTCAGTGAAGATCTGAGGGGCAGCAACCTCGAAGAGCAACAACGTTCGACAGCAAAACGTCCGAGGGGCGGGGA
>NZ_JBSGVT010000038.1:0-6307 GCF_053608585.1 Rhodococcus sp. NPDC055024 | reverse complement strand
AACCGCAACACCCACCAACGACTCCGGCCCCACACCCACCGAAACCAAATACCTGGCAAAACGATTCACCCGAGCATCGAACTCCGCATACGACAGCGACTGCCCCTCGAACGAGAGCGCTACCGCACCCGGAGACCGCAGCACCTGCGCATCGAACCCGTCCAACACCGACACGCCCGCAACCTCACGCGCCGTGTCATTCCACCCCTCCAGCACCAACGAACGCTCAACAGAATCCAAAATATCAACGTCACCAACACGCACCGAAGGATCGGTGGCTACGGAGGAGAGCAGTCGAAGAACTCTGTCCAGCAACGCAGTTGCGTAGTCGGCATCGAAGAAGTCCGGTAGGTACCGCAGCGTCAAGTGCAACTGCTCGTCGAGTGCGATCAGCAGGGTCAACGGGTAGTTCGTGGAATCGTCCGAGGCGATGTCGTCGATCATCATTCCGTCGAGAACATCCGCCTGTGCGGAGAGGCCCTCACGGTCGACCGGGTACGACTCGAATACAACCAACGTGTCGAACAGTGTTCCGACGTCCGCTGCTTTCTGGACATCGGTCAAACCGAGATAGTGATGATCAAGCATTCTCGCCTGCTCGATCTGGACCCTGGCAACCAATTCTTCGACGGACTCCGCGGCGTCGAGGCGCACCCGCACAGGGAGGGTGTTGATGAACAACCCGACCATCGATTCGACGCCGGTGAGCGCCGGTGGCCGGCCGGACACTGTTGCACCGAAGACAACGTCGTCGGTTCCGGTCAACGCACCGAGCAGGACCGCCCACGCGCTCTGCACGATCGTGTTGGCGGTGACCCCGAGTCGTGCGGCCAGAGCTGTGAGCGCCGTCGTTGTCTCCGACGACATCGACACGTTCAGCTTCTGTGACAGCGCGGTGAATTCCTGTCCGCCTGTGACCTGAGCAAGCAGCGTCGGCTCTTCGACGCCGGAAAGCGCATCCGCCCAGGCTGCGAGTGATCGATCACGATCCTGATCGACAAGCCACGCCAGGTAATTGCGATAGCTACGCACACGCGGAAGAACCGCGTCGTCACCACGCGTCGCGTACAGCGCCAACAGGTTCTGCAAGAGCAGCGGCACCGACCAACCGTCGAGAATGATGTGGTGATTCGCCACCACCAAGCGATAGTCCCCCTCCGCCATGGTGACGAAGGTGAACCGAATCAACGGCGGTGACGCCATGTCGAAGTGCGTCGCCTGGTCAGCCGTCAAAACTTCGTTCAGGGCTGCCTCACGGTCGACGGCCGCAATATCGCTGAGATCGATGTTCCGCCACGGGACGTCGACGTCCGCGAGGACTATCTGGACCGGCGTGCCGTCGTCGTCGGCCGTGAATACCGTTCGCAGGTTCGCGTAGCGGTCGATGATTCCCTGTGCTGCAGTACGCAATCGGTCGGAATCAACCTTCCCGGACAGAGTGAGAATCATCTGCACCGAGTAGAGGTCGACGCTGGATTCCGCCAACATCGCGTGGAAGAGCAAACCGGACTGCAGCGGCGCCAGCGGCCAGATGTCGGTCACTGTTCCGAATCGATTCTCGAAGCCGTCGATATCCCGCTGGCTCACAGAGACAAGCGGCACGTCGGACGGCGTGAGTCCACCTGCTCCGACGGAGCGAGAATGCTCCGCCAGGGCAGTCAGTGCTTCGACCCAAATCTGTGCAAATGCCTCGACACTCTCGCCGTCGATGGCACCGACGGGGTATGCGAAAGATGCCTCCAGAACAGCACCGTCTGCGCCGTCGTTGACGATCGCATTGATGTCGACGACTTTGTTTGCGGGCATGTCGACGTCTTCGGGTGCTGACACGTTGGCGAAATCGCCGGCCGGCAGCCACCCGAGTCCCTCGACACCTGCCGGAAGATCCTCAGCGACAACTCTTCCCAAGTAGTTGAAGCTGACCTGTCCCCCGGCGAAGCGAGAAAGCACTGCGCGCGTGTCTTCGTTCAGGTAGCGCAGCAGTCCGTACCCGACGCCCTTGTCCGGGATCGCCAGCAGCTGTTCCTTCACTGCTTTGATCGCGCGTCCCGCCGAATCACCTCCGGCGAAAGCGTCACCCAGGTCTACCTCGGAAAGATCGAGACTGATCGGGAAGGCAGCGGTGAACCAGCCAACGGTCCTTGACAGATCCGCGCCAGGAATCACGGCTTCTTCGCGGCCGTGGCCCTCGAGTTGCAGCAGGGCAGATGACGAGTCAATTCCGGCTCGGCGACGCCACTCGATCAGCGCGAGTGCCAGTCCAGCGAGCAGGCCGTCGTTGGCGCCGCCGTTGAATACCTCCGGCAGCGTGGTCAGCAGAGTCTCGGTCACCTCAGCGGGGACCGTCACGCTTATCCGCTGAACCGTTGCCGCAACGTCGACGGCAGAGTCGTACGCCCTCTTGCCCAGCACCGGGTCCGGTGTCTGCAACACCTTCCGCCACGTATCCAGCTCGGCCACACGCGAATCGCGATGCGCCTCGTCGGACAGTGCGTGAGCCCAGCGTCGCATCGACGTACCCGTCGGCTCGAGAGCCACATCCCCCGTCGCTCCGCTCGCCCCGGCCATTTGAGCCGCAGCCGACACCAGATCCGGAACGATGATTCGCCAGGAGACCCCATCGACGATCAGGTGATGTGCAGCAATGATCAAGCGCCCGGTGCGAGTGGGACCGAAGTCGACCCACACGAACTGAACCATTACGCCGTCCGCCGGATTCAACCGGCCGAGAGCCTCGTCGAGGCCCTTGGAAGCCGTGAGAACAATTGTCGACTCATCCGCAGACGCATCAACATCCACGCGGCTGAGCAAATCCTCGACGTCCACGGTTCCAGGCTCGGAGACCGACATTCCCCATCCGCGACCGTCGGAGATCAACCGCGAGCGGAACATGTCGTGGTGGTCGACGACTGCAGCGAGTGTTCGCACGATGTCGGCTCGCTGCACTCCGAGTGGTAGCTCGAGAGTCATCGTCTGTGTGAATCGGTTGTAGCTGCCACCGCGCTCGACCATGAATCGTTCGATCGGCGTCAACGGCATCCAGCCGACTCCACCGCCCGGCAACTCCTCGAGCACCACCGCGGCCTCGACGTCGGCGGCATACTTCGCCACTTCGGCCAATGCCGCGACAGTCTTGCTCTCGAAGACGTCACTGGGTGCGAATACGACCCCACGTGCCTTCGCACGAGAGACGAGTTGGATGGACATGATCGAGTCGCCGCCCTGAGCGAAGAACGAGTCGTCGGTGCCGATGCGATCCAGGCCGAGAACGTCCGCGAAGATCTCGCTCAGGATTTGTTCCATCTCGGTGACCGGGGCGCGGAATTCCTTGGTCTCGAAAACCGGTGCTGGGAGCGCTTTTCGGTCCAGCTTGCCTGCCGGACTGAGCGGCATGTCCGAGGAGACCATGACCGAAGCCGGAACCATATGGGCCGGAAGGGTTCTGGAGACGAATTCGATCAATTCCGCCGAAGTGACCGAAGCGTGCTTTCCGGTGAACACGTACGACACCAGCGCCGGAGCACCCGACGGCAGGGTCGTACCCATCGTCGCAGCGAACTCGACCTCAGGGTGTGCCGTCAGCGATGCATCGATTTCGCCCAGTTCGATACGGAAACCGCGAATCTTGACCTGGAAATCGTTGCGGCCCACGTATTCCACGGCGTAGGTCGAGGGTGCCGTTCCAGCGACCCAGCGCACCACGTCACCGGTTCGGTACATTCGCTCACCCGGATTACCGTGCGGGTTTGCCACGAATCGATCGGCACTCAAGCCCGGACGACGATGATAGCCGCGGGTCACCTGAGGACCGGACAGATACAGCTCGCCCGAGACTCCCAGTGGAACTGGATTGAGTCGTGTGTCCAGGACGAAGGCTGCCATGTCACCGATCGTCGCGCCGATGTCCATTCGGTCACCGGGCAGAAGCGGAACGCTGACGTTCGTCACGATCGTCGTCTCGGTCGGGCCGTAGACATTCAGGAACGTCCTGGGAGCCGAAGCCGACGCGGCCGATCCGTCCCCTGTCGTCCACTTGCTGATCAGTTCCGGCGAATACGCTTCGCCACCCACGCCTACCACCGTCAGGTCGTCCAGGCCGCTCGGGTCCATCGATGCCAGCGCAGCGGGTGTGATGAACGCATGCGTGACTCGTTCGCTACGGAACACCTCAGCCAGTTCGTCGCCGCCGTACACGCCAGGCGGGACGATGACCATCGTCGCGCCGGTGGCCACCGCGAGGAACAACTCGAGCATCGACGCGTCGAAACTCGGTGACGCGAAGTGCAATGTCCGCGAGGTGGGCTTCACGAGGTAATGCGCGGCCTGCGTGACACTGAAGCTCGCCAGTCCCGCGTTGGTCGCGACAACGCCCTTCGGCAGTCCTGTCGTGCCGGAGGTGTAGATGACCCAAGCCGGATGAGCAGTCGTCAGTGGACGGACACGTTCCTCGGCATCGATTGGCGCTCCGGACACTCCGGCGATCATCTGTTCGCCGAGCGGTCCGTCCACGACCAACCACTCGACGTCGTCGGCGAGATTCGGGCGTTCGACGTCGAGGGTCAGGCCTACCTTCGCACCCGAGTCGCTGAGCATGTGCGCGATACGGTCTGCCGGATAGTGCGGATCGATCGGAACGACCGCTGCCCCGGTCTTCGACACTGCCCAGACCGCGAGTACCGATTCGACGGATCTCGGAATCGACACCGCCACAAGATCTTCAGCCCCGAGACCACGGTTGATCAAAACGCGGGCCAGCTTCGACGACCACTCGTCGACCTCGCGATACGTCATGGACCTACCGGCCGCGGCCTGCGCCGTGCCGGGGTAGCGCAAAGCGACGTTGTCCGGGTAATGCGCAGCAGCGTCGGCAAGAATCTCGGCCAACGGCGCCTGCGCTACTCCTGACGAAGCCCTTTGACTCGTCAGAACCTCACGCTCGGACGCGTCGAGGATTTCGATGTCACCCACCGAAGTCGCGGGGTCCGTCGCAATTCCATTCAGGATGCGCATCAATCGTGCGGCGAATCCGCGGACGGTCGATTCGTCGAACAGATCCGTCGCGTACGTGAACGTCGCCGACAGCCCTTCTGATACCTCGCTGATCGTGAGCTGCAGGTCGAACTTGGCCACAGTCTCGTCGATTGCGAACTCGGCGGCCGTCAGACCGGGCAGAGCCAACGAGTTCTGCCCCAGGTTCTGGAACGCCAATGCCACCTGGAACAGCGGGTGATGTGCTCTCGACCGAACGGGATCCAGCACTTCCACGAGCCGCTCGAACGGAAGGTCCGAGTGCGCGAACGCCTGAAGGTCGGTTTCCCGAGCCGAGGCCAGAAGTGTTGTGAACGCCGCCGAAGGATCAACCTCGGTACGCAAAACCAGGGTGTTGACGAACATTCCGATCAAATCGTCGAGTTCGGATTCACCTCGCCCGGCCATCGGTGCACCGATGTTGATATCCGTTGTTCCCGACAGACGAGCGAGAAGCGACGCCAAAGCCGCATGGACCACCATGAACATCGACGCATTGTGTTCCCGGCCCACGGTGATCAGCCGCTCATGCAATTCCTGACCGATCGAGAATTCGAATGTCGCTCCCTGACCGGAGAATACCGCCGGCCGAGCCCGATCCCCCGGAAGATTCAACTGTTCGGGCACGCCGTCCAGTGCTTGCGCCCAGTAAGTGATCTGTTGCGCGATGACGGACTGCGGATCGTCCTCGGACCCGAGAACCTCACGCTGCCACAACGAGTAGTCGGCGTACTGCACCGGCAACGGCGTCCAGGTCGGAGCCTGGCCGTTGGTTCGGGCGTAGTAGGCGGTCATGACGTCGCGGGTCAACGGGCCCATCGAGAAACCGTCGGTCGAGATGTGATGCACCACGAATACCAGAACGTGCTCGTCGGCCTTGATCTGGAAAAGCTTGGCGCGCAACGGCACCTCGGTTGTCACGTCGAAGCCTGCCGCTACGAAGTTCGTTACCTCGGAAACGATCTCCGAATCCGAGACCAAGGTTGCAGCGAGGTTCACGTCGACATCAGCCGGTGCAACGATCTTTTGGTAGCCGACGCCGTCGACCTCGGGGTAGACCGTGCGCAGAACCTCGTGACGGCCGATAACGTCGGCGACCGCCTGCTCCAGCCCCGAGACGTCCAGTTCTCCGGTGAGAGTTATCGCAACCGGGACGTTGTTCCCTGCCGAGCTCGTATCCAACTGGTTGAGGAACCACATGCGCTGCTGCGCCAACGACAACGGAACCCGAACCGGACGCACCTGCGCAGTCAACGCCGCACGCGAACCACCACCAACA
>NZ_JBSGVT010000037.1:0-6558 GCF_053608585.1 Rhodococcus sp. NPDC055024 | reverse complement strand
GAGGGGGTGCGGAGGTCTCTTCCGGGGTTCATGGTGCCGTCGGTGGTGGTGGTGTTGGATGGGTTGCCGGTGACGGTGCATGGGAAGTTGGACCGTAAAGCCCTACCGGATATCGACTTTGATCCTCCTCCGCTTCACTATGTTGCACCGCGTACGCCCTTCGAGGAGACCGTTGCCATCGTTTTCGGCGAGCTACTGGGAATATCGAGGGTCGGTGTGCGCGATGATTTCTTTGCTCTCGGTGGAAACTCTCTCAGTGCGACTCGGTTGGTTGCACGGGTGAATTCGGTTCTCGGTGAACGGATCAGTATCCGCGACGTTTTCGACGCGTCCACCGTGGCAGCGCTGGCCGAGTTGGCGCAGTCACGCGGAGGGGACGCCGGTGGCGGCGTCGGAGTCAAGCCGCCGTTGAGACCGCGGGGTGCGACCACGGATATCCCGCTTTCACCTGCGCAGCAGAGGATGTGGTTTGCCAATCAGTTCGACCCTGATTCCGCCGCGTACAACATCGCGTGTGCGTTACGGCTGGACGGCACTGTGGATGTCAGTGCGCTTCACGCGGCATTTGGCGACGTCGTCGACCGGCACGAGTCTCTACGCACAATTTTCCCGCTCACTGACGCCGGCCCACGTCAAGTGATCGTGTCTTCCTCACAGGTCCTATCAAACCTCGTACCGACAATTGTGCTGGGCGAGGAGGAACTGCGCGAGAGGTGCCGCAGCCTTGTCTCGGAGGGCTTCGATGTCGCACGGCAGGTCCCGTTGCGCGCATCTCTGTTACGTGGGGGTGATCAAGTCCCGACGCATGTCCTGGTGATCGTGGTACACCACATCGCCGCAGACGGTTTCTCCACGGCGCCGCTGGCTCGCGATCTCATGAGCGCCTACGCCTCCCGAGTGAAGGGAGAAGCGCCTGAGTGGGCGCCGCTGGCGATCCAGTACGCCGACTATGCGTTGTGGCAACGTGATTGGTTGGGCTCGGAATCCGACGAGCAGTCCTTGGTCTCGACACAACTCGACTATTGGGTCGACAATATTGCCGGCGCACCGGAGGTACTCGACATTCCCACCGATCGACCGCGCGGTGATGTGCGCTCGCTTCGACGCGGGCGGGTTCGGTTCGTGGTGAATTCGGAGATTCATGCCGGTCTGATCGGCCTTGCCCGCCAGCGCAACGCCACGGTCTTCATGGTAGTGCACGCAGCCCTGGCCGTGATGTTGGCACGACTGAGTGATACCGCCGACATCGCCGTCGGAACTCCGATCGCCGGGCGTGGGGAGCGAGAACTCGACGAACTGGTGGGGATGTTCGTCAATACATTGGTCTTGCGCACTGCAGTAGACCGCGGGACGACTTTCGGGGAGTTCCTCGACCTGGTCCGAGGCATCGATCTGAGCGCCTTCACTCACGCCGACGTGCCGTTCGAACGAGTCGTCGAGAACGTGAATCCTTCACGTTCGACGGCATATTCGCCCCTGTTTCAAGTCATGCTGGAGTTCCAAGACATCGAGCGGCCCGGACTTGAACTCCCCAACCTGCAGGTGACCGACGTCGGCGTCGCGATCGACACCATCAACTTCGATCTGCAGTTGACGGTATCGCAGACCTTCGACGATGCCGGCGAACCGGGCGGCATTCACGCTGAATTCGGATATGCCACAGATATTTTCGACGAGAGAACAGTGGGGTCCTTCGCCGGTCGCTTGCAGCGGATACTCGATAGCGTGACCTCCGATCCGCACTCGCGGATCGGAGATATCGACATCCTCGACACCCGTGAGCACATCGAACTGGTTCCTGTTCGAGGTGAGGTTTCCGCCGCGGCACAGAGTTTATCGGAGTTGCTCACTGCAGCAACAGATATGGCAACCGCCCACGATCCCGACGCCGTCGCACTGATATTCGAGGAGCGTGAAGTGACCTACCGCGAACTCGACGCGCAGTCGAACCGGTTGGCCCGCATGCTGATCGAATCCGGAGTGGGCCCCGAGTCGATGGTCGCGCTGTGCGTCCCACGTTCCGTCGAGTCCGTTCTGGCAGTGTGGTCCGTTGCCAAGACCGGTGCGGCATTCCTTCCCGTGGACCCGAGTCATCCTTCTGAACGTATCGAGTACATGTTGGGCGACTCCGGCGCCGCCTGGGGAATGACCATCAGGGCGCATCGCGGTGTGCTCGCCGACCGAGTGCCTTGGGTGGTTCTCGACGACGAGAGTGTGGCGGAACGGTTGTCGACGTACTCGCCGTCGAGAATCACCGACGCGGATCGGACGACACGGATTCGAACCGACAATCCGGCCTATGTGATCTACACGTCGGGATCTACAGGAACGCCGAAGGGTGTGACGGTCACGCATCGCGGGTTGAGCAACTTTGCTCGCGAGGAGCGCGAGACTTTTGCTGCCACGACTCGATCCAGAATCCTGCACTTCGCTTCGCCGAGTTTCGACGCCTCGGTTCTCGAACTCTTGTGGGCCGTTGGTGCCGGAGCCACCATGGTGGTCGTTCCCCCGACCGTCTACGGCGGGTCGGAGCTGGCGGAGTTACTGGAGCGCGAGCGCGTCACTCATTGTTTTGTCACTCCGGCGGCTTTGGCGTCCGTCGATCCCGACGGCCTCACCACAGTCGGATGCGTCGTCACCGGCGGAGAGGCGTGTCCATCGGAATTGGTGACCCGCTGGGCGTCGGGCAGAAGAATGTTCAACGCCTACGGCCCGACCGAGGCAACGGTCGTGTCGAGTATCAGTGCAGCTCTGACGCCTGACGAAACGGTCACCATCGGTGCACCAACTCGGGGATTTGCCGAGGTAGTGCTGGATTCGCGGCTTCGCCCGGTGCCGGTGGGTGTCGCCGGGGAGTTGTATCTTGCCGGGCCGGCTTTGGCACGTGGCTATCACCGGCGTTCCGCACTGACGTCCACGCAGTTTGTCGCTGATCCGTTCGGTCCGCCGGGAACCCGGATCTATCGCACGGGCGATCGGGTGCGCTGGACTACTGACGGACAGCTGGTGTACCTCGGGCGTACGGATTCCCAGGTGAAGATCCGTGGGTACCGCATCGAACTCGGGGAAGTCGAAGCGGCATTGCAGTCGCACCCGCGCGTGACCCAGGCGGTGACGGACGTCTGGAACGGAGACGGTAGCGATCGGTTGATCGGCTACGTGGTACCTGATCGGGGAGCGAGTATCGATACGCGTGACGTCCTCGCGCATGCCGGCAAGCGGCTGCCGTCGTACATGGTGCCTGTGGCCGTGGTGATACTCGATGCGCTTCCACTGACGGTTCACGGAAAACTTGACCGCGCAGCGCTTCCCGCACCCGATTTTTCGTCCACCTCCTCACCTGATCGGCTACCCCGAACGGAAACCGAGAATCTACTCGCCGGCCTGTTCGCGCAGGTGCTCAGCGTGGAAACAGTAGGAGTGCACGATTCGTTCTTCGAGCTCGGTGGCGACAGCATCATGTCCATCCAATTGGTGGCTCGGGCTCGCGATGCAGGTGTGATCTTCTCGCCTCGAGATGTGTTCGTCCACAAATCTGTTGCCGCGCTAGCCGAGTCGGCGAAATTCGAGCACGACGGATCGGAAGTTCTCGCGGAGCTGGCAGGATCGGGCATCGGTACTGTTCCGTTGACGCCGGTGGCACAGTGGATGCTCGACCGCAGCGGCGGCTTGTTCGGCGGCGAACTGAGCCGGTTCTCCCAAGCGCTCTTGCTGACAGCTCCCGGTGATCTCACCCAGGACGTCCTTGTCCGTAGCGTCCAGGCGCTGCTGGACCGGCACGACATGCTCCGAGCACGCCTGGTCGAGCGTGAGCGGGTCATGGAAGTTCTACCGCCCGGCTCGATCTCGGCTGAAGGACTGATCCGTCGTGTGAGAGTCGACGCGGTGGACGATGACGACTTCACCGCCTTGGCGTCGAGGGAACTCGAGGCCGCGGCCGACAGCTTGGATACTGCTTCCGCCGACGTGGTTCGCGTTGTCTGGTTCGACGTTGCTGACAATCCCGATGTGCCGAACAAACGGGGCCGACTACTGCTGGTGATGCATCACCTGGTCGTCGATGGCGTCTCCTGGCGCATTCTTGTCACAGACCTGGCGTCGATGACAGCGCAACTGCGGGCCGGTGTTCCTCCGGCACTACCGCCGAGCGGAACCTCGTTCCGGCGATGGTCACACGGGCTTGTCGAGTACGTCGGCAAGCGGAGCGGCGAACGGCACGTCTGGAAAACGATCCTGGAGGGTCCGGACCCCCTGATCGGCTCGCGGCCACTCGACCCCACGATCGACGTCGACCAGACTGTCGACACCGTCACAGCTGACATCACGTCTCACGTGACCAGGAGCCTTCTCACCACAGTTCCTGCGGCATTCCACGCCGGCGTGATCGACGGGCTCCTCACCGCTGTTGCGCTGGCAGCAATCGGGTGGCGACGACGCCGGGGTATCGATACCTCCGACGCGCTGATCAGTCTCGAAGGCCACGGACGTGAAGAAGATGCCGTTCCCGGCGCAGATCTCTCTCGCACCGTCGGTTGGTTCACCACGCTCTTCCCGGTGCGATTGGATCTTGGCGGGATCGATGTCGACGACGCACTGGGAGGTGGAGGCGAAGCGGGGCGCGCCGTCAAGGTCGTCAAGGAGCACGTGCGTGCGATCCCGGACCACGGAATCGGATACGGCATGCTGCGGTACCTGTCCGAAGACGCGGAGAGCCTCAGCCGATACCGTTCTCCTCAAATCAGTTTCAATTATCTGGGTCGGGTGAGCACCTCCGACGGAGCGCAGGACTGGCTGCCGGTCGAAGGCAATCGAAAACTCGGTGGAACACAGAATCGTTCCATGCCGGTGGCGTCGGTGATCGACATCAACGCGGCCGTCGAGGACGGTCCCGACGGCCCGTGCTTGACAGCGTCGTTTGCCTTTCCACGCGGGGTACTCGACGAGTCGGACGTCGCGGAGTTCGCGGACCTCTGGCGCCTCGCGCTCGATGGTCTGGCCGCTCATGCATCGCGACCCGGTGCGGGTGGTCTGACACCGTCGGACATCGCGCTGGTCTCGGTCGACCAGCAACAGATCGAAAGTTGGGAGGGGGATTACCCGGCATTGAACGATGTCTGGTCGGTGTCGCCTCTTCAGGCGGGGTTGATGTTCCATGCTTCACTGGCGGCAACATCCACCGATGTCTACACAGCTCAACTGTGCGTCGAACTCGAAGGAGTGGTTGATTCCGAGCGCGTGCGCGGCGCTGCTGCCGGACTGTTGGTCAACCACCCGAATCTGCGTGCGGCGTTCGTCTACGACAGTAACGGTGTACCAGCGCAGTTGATCGTCGACGACGCGGAGATTCCATGGAGCGAAGTAGATCTCACCGAACAAGGATCGGCTACCGAAGCAGAGCTACGGCGGTGCCTCGACGAGGATCGCAGAGCCCCCTTCGACCTGGCCTCGCCGCCACTGCTGCGGCTGACGTTGCTGCGAACCACCGCGACGCGGTGCGTACTGGCGGTGACAAACCATCACATTGTTCTCGACGGTTGGTCGATGCCACTGTTGGTACGGGAACTGCTGATGCGATACGCCGCCGACGGTCTCCCGGTCGACAGAGTTCCGCCCGATCTTCCCGAGTCCCCGTCGTACCGCACCTATCTGGAGTGGTTGGCGGACCGCGATCCCGACACCTCGCTCGCGGTATGGGAAGACGCCATGCGGGGCGTCGAGGAGCCGACCCTGTTGGCAGATCCAGCACCGAACGTGGAGCAGGGTGTGCCCGAGGAAGTGATCGTCGATCTGCCTGAACCGGTACTCGACGGACTCAGTGCACTGGTCCAGCGCAGCGGGATCACGATGAACACGGTGGTCCAAGCCGCGTGGGGTGTTCTGTTGTCCCGATTGCTGTCCCGCGAAGACGTAGTCTTCGGCGCCACGGTCTCGGGACGCACACCCGAACTACCTGGTGTGGAAAACATGGTGGGACTGCTGATCAACACGTTGCCCGTACGTGTGCAACTGGATCCGGACGAGACGTGGGCCCAGTTGCTCGCTCGACTACAGGACGAGCAGGTATCACTGCTCGAGCATCACTATGTCGGGCTCGGCTCGATTCAGGCACGGGTAGGGGTGGGCAACCTGTTCGACACACTCTCGGTCTTCGAGTCTTATCCCGTCGACACCTCGGGGATGGATGAGAACGCCGACATCGCCGGGATGCGAGTCACCACTGTGGACGCCCGCGATGCCACGCATTACCCGCTCACCCTGCTCTCGATCGCCGAGCCGGCTTTGCACCTGAGCCTGCGATACCAGCCTGCAGCCTTCGAACGAGCAGCGGTCGACACCATCGCACAGCGTTTGGCGCGGATTCTCACCACCATCGCAGAGGACGCGGACACAACGGTCGGCGAGGTCGACGTGTTTGTTGCGGGTGAGCGTGGGTTGGTGGTGGGTGGTTGGGATGGTGTGGGGTTGGTGGTGGGGGGTTTGACGTTGGTGGATGTGTTGGATGGTCGGTTTGCTGGTGTGGGTGGTGGGGGGTTGGTGTGTGGTGGGGTGGTGTTGTCG
>NZ_JBSGVT010000036.1:0-7570 GCF_053608585.1 Rhodococcus sp. NPDC055024 | reverse complement strand
GTTCGGGATCGCCGCAGCGCTCTGTTCAGTCAACCGTCGAAGATCGAAACATCCTCAGCGACAATGCAAACGCAACCAACAGCAGCGCGCCCACAAAAGCACTGACCCCACCCCAACCGCCACCCGCGTATGCGAGACCCGCGAGGGCGCCCGCCACGGACGAACCCGCGTAGTAGGCAAACAGATACAACGCCGACGCCTCGGCCCGGTGATCGGTAGCGATCAGCCCCACCCAACCACTGGCCACCGAATGTGCCGCGAAGAATCCTCCGGTGAAGAGGAGCATCCCCACGAGTGTCAACGCCAGGTTGTCTGGAACGGTCAGTGCCAGCCCGACACCGATGACGACAACCGAACCGAGCAGAACACTGCGCCTACCCAGCCGGTCCGAGGCCCCGCCGGCGACCGCCGAGGTGAAAGTGCCGGCGAGGTAGAAAAGAAACACCAGGCCGACAAGTGCTTCGGGAAGACCGAAAGGTGCTGCCGTGAGCCGAAATCCGAGGAAGTTGTAGATCGAGATGAAGCCGCCCATCAGGATGAATCCCAAAGCGAAGAGTGTTCGCAGCGACGGGTTCGCAAGGTGGCGTCGTAGATTCGACGCGATCGTGCGCGCCGATATCGGTTGCGGGCGAAAGAACTTCGACGCGGGAAGCTGCCGGATCATGTTGAGCGCGAACAATGCCGACAGCGCGGACGCAGTCAACAGCGCCCAACGCCACGTACTGAAATCGACCACGGCCGAGGGAACAAGCCGCCCGATCAAACCACCGATGGTCGTACCAGCGACGTATCTCCCCATCGCCGCACCGAGGTCCTTCCGATCGACCTCTTCTGCCAGATAGGCCATCGCCACCGCCGGGACACCAGCCAGAGCCAATCCTTGTGCTGCGCGTCCGACCAACAGAACCTCGATCGTCGGACTGAGCGGCAGGAGCAAACCGATCACACAGGACGCCGACGCCGACGCGATCATCACCCGTGTGCGGCCGAACCGCTCGGAGAGCGCACTGGCGGGAATGATCGCCAACGCCAGCATGCCTGTCGTCGCCGAGACGGAAAGCGCAGACACCGCCGGCGAGACGTCGAAGCCTTCCGCGAACGCGGGCAGCAATGCCTGTGCCGCGTACATCGAGATGAACGTCGATAGTCCGGCCGCGAACAACGCAACGGTCACCGTGCGATACCCGGCAGATCCCCGGCGAAGCGGCGCCACCTCGGATTCGATCACGTTCTCAACAGTCACCACGTACCTCCAGGCATCACTTACCTCCGGTAAGAATCCTCCCGCCGAGCTTCGACAAAAGAAAATGCATAAACTTGGAGTTCTATATGCGCGAAACGCATATAGATTTGGTTCGTGATGCTGACCGAAGACCTCGAGTGGTTCGTTGTACTCGCCGAAACCCAACAGGTCACCGCGACTGCGGACCTGACCCACCTGTCGCAGCCGACCCTCTCGCGCAAACTCGCACGCCTCGAACGGCAGATCGGCGTGACACTCTTCGACCGTCAGGGACGCCGACTCGAACTGAACCGATACGGCGAGATCCTCTACGAACACGCTCGGACCGCGCTCCGCGCCCTCGACGCGGCGCAGACCGAAATCCAGTCGCTGGCGAGCCCCGAGAGCGGCACGGTGCGACTCGACTTCCTCCACTCGTTCGGAACCTGGCTGGTACCGCACATGCTGCGGGGATATCGCGTCGAGCATCCCGGCGTGCGATTCGAATTGCATCAGGACAGTGCCCAGTTCCTGGTCGACAGAATTTCCGCCGGCACGTCCGACCTGGCCGTCGTCTCGCCGCAGCCGCGCGATCCACAGGTGGCGTGGATGCAGATCGCTCAGCAGTCACTGGCATTGGCTGTTCCGGCTGATCATCGCTTTGCGCAGCTGCCTTCGGTCGAGCTGGCAGAAGCGGCCGAAGAACCGTTCATCGGTATGCACCCGAACTTCGGGATGCGAAGAATTCTCGATGAACTCTGCGCGGCCGCAGGATTCACTCCGAATTTCGTCTTCGAGAGCAGCGAGCTGGCAACGGTCGGCGGACTGGTCTCCGCGTCCTTCGGTGTCTCGGTCATGCCGGTTCAAGATCCGCCGATCTGGGCCGAAGGAGTCGTCTACGTACCGATCGAAGGAGCACAACGAAAAATAGGGCTGATCTGGTCGAAGAGCCGCGAGCTGTCCGATCCCGCCCGGACGTTCCGCGACTACGTCCAAAGAACGACTTGGTCGTGAAAGTGCCCCCGGATAACTACGGATCGGTAACATCGCTCGAGGGGAGCAATTTTCATGCCATTCTTTTCAAACCTACGGTGCCGTAGGCTGGGGCGAAGTCGCGCATTCACTCAACATGGAGGCAAGAAATGACGAGGATTCTGACGCAGCTGGAGCTGCTACAAGAGCTGCAGCCGGTTGCCGAGGAGAACGTCAACCGCCACATCTCCATGGCCAAGGAATGGCATCCACACGATTACGTACCGTGGGACGAGGGTCGTAACTTCGCAGCCATGGGCGGCGAAGACTGGAGTCTCGAGCAGTCACAACTCGGCGAGGTCGCCCGAGCCGCGATGATCACCAACCTTCTCACCGAGGACAACCTGCCGTCGTACCACCGTGAGATCGCCGAGAACTTTTCGCAGGACGGCGCCTGGGGCACGTGGGTCGGCCGATGGACCGCCGAGGAGAACCGCCACGGCATCGTGATGCGTGATTACCTCGTCGTCACGCGCGCAGTCGACCCTGTCGAGCTCGAACGGTTCCGCATGGAACACATGACAAACGGTTACAGCGCACCCATCGACGAGGGCGACGCCGGCCTGTTGCACTCAGTCGCGTACGTGACCTTCCAGGAACTCGCGACACGCGTCAGCCACCGCAATACCGGCAAGGCCTGCGACGAGCCGGTTGCCGACAAGATGCTTCAGCGCATCGCGGCGGACGAGAACCTGCACATGATCTTCTACCGCAACATCTGCGCCGCCGCGCTCGATCTTGCTCCCGACCAGGCTCTCAAGGCTGTGGCGAACATCGTCCAGAACTTCCAGATGCCCGGCGCCGGAATGCCGAACTTCCGCCGCAACGGCGCTCTCATGGCCAAGCACGGCATCTACGACCTTCGCCAGCACCTCGACGAGGTCGTCTGGCCGGTCCTGCGCAAGTGGAACATCTTCGAGCGCAACGATTTCAGTGCCGAAGGCGAGAACACGCGCGAGGAGTTGGCGGCCTTCCTCGAGACCCTCGCCGCCAACGCGACCAAGTTCGAGGAGCAGCGCGATCGCATGCTCGCACGCGAAGCCGCCAAGCGCGAACAGCAGGCTTCTTAGTTTCACCAGCTATTCTGTGCCCGGTACCGGATTCGGTGCCGGGCACTTCCAATTGTCACAAATATTTGTTCAGAGGTAGTCATGTCATCCCTTCGTATCGGTTCACTCGAGCTGCACAGCCCCGTGGTCCTCGCACCCATGGCGGGCGTCACCAACGTCGCCTTCCGCACGCTGTGCCGTGAACTCGAACTCGAACGTGCAGGCAGCACGTCCGGGCTCTACGTCTGCGAAATGGTCACTGCACGCGCGCTTGTCGAACGCCAACCCGCCACGATGCACATGACCACGTTCGGCCCGACCGAAACGCCCAGGTCGCTGCAGCTGTACACCGTCGACCCGGATACGACGTACGCCGCGGCCAAGATGATCGTCGACGAGAACATGGCCGATCACATCGACATGAACTTCGGCTGCCCGGTACCGAAGGTGACCCGCAAGGGCGGCGGATCGGCGCTGCCGTACAAGCGTCGACTGTTCGGACAGATCGTCGCGGCAGCCGTGCGCGCCACCGAAGGCACCGACATTCCGGTCACCGTCAAGATGCGCGTCGGCATCGACCCCGAACATCACACGCACCTCGACGCCGGCCGGATCGCCGCAGCTGAAGGCGCCGCTGCCGTCGCACTTCACGCACGTACCGCGTCGCAGCGCTACTCCGGCACTGCTGACTGGAACGAGATCACGCGCCTCAAGGAACACGTCACCGACGTGCCGATCCTCGGCAACGGCGACATCTTCGACGCCTCGGATGCTGCCCGCATGATGAACGAGACCGGCTGCGACGGCGTCGTCGTCGGACGCGGCTGCCTCGGACGGCCATGGCTGTTCGCGGAACTCAGCGCAGCTCTCAACGGACAACAGATCGCCACGCCGCCGACGCTCGGCGAAGTCACCAAGATCATTGCCCGTCACGCCCAACTGCTCGCCGCGCATCACGGTGAAATGAAGGGTCTGCGCGAACTTCGCAAGCACGTCTCCTGGTACATGCGTGGGTTCCCGGTCGGATCGGATCTGCGAGTCTCCATGGCCTTGGTCAGCACGTTGTCCGAACTGGACGACCTGCTCGGACAGCTCGACCACGACGTCCCGTTCCCCAAGGACGCCGAAGGCCCGCGCGGACGCCAAGGCTCACCCGGTCAGGTGGCACTCCCGGAAGGTTGGCTCGACGATCCCGAAGACGACCTTGTGCCGGTGGGAGCTGACATGATGCACTCTGGCGGCTAGCGAAAACACGCCGTCGGATTACTCACATCACTTAATGAGTGGAGCACTCAGGATTCACCAGTAATATGGCTCCAGCTTCGTCGACAACCGGTTGACGCCGGCATCTGAATGACGAGTTACTGACAGTCGACGACGGGACAGGTTGCATCGGTGGGTGATGATCACGATTCGGGCCCACCTCCGCCCGAGAGCCGCGCCCCCTGGGAACGTCCGCTCGCAGACAAGCGCTTCCGCAACGCCCGACCGGACCAACCGGCAACGCCCCAGCGCCCTGCCACACCCCAGCGACCAGCACCGCAACCGCCCAGTCCCCCAGAGCGTCGCAGCAGTGGACGTACCGGCCGACGGGATTCGCCTCCGACCGACGACTCCGTGTCGGTCGCCGAGTTGGTCCGTCGGGTAGGCGACAAAAAGCCGCCACCTACCCCGGCTGCGCCGCCCAAGTCCGCACCACCCAAGACTCCATCTCGAGCTGCATCGGCACCGCCCCCGGCGCCATCAGCACCGCCCCCGGCGCCGTCAGCACCGCCCCCGGCCCGGCCGATTACCGCGCGCCCGACAGTCCCGCCTGCCGCTACGGACTGGATAACCGAAGAACATCCCGTCACCTCAGCAGTGCCGCGCATAGTCGGTGACACCGGCGCCACCCGCCTCGCGCAAAGCAAGATTCGCCGACGCCATCGCGCAAAAGTGATCGGCCGATCAGCAGTAGCGTTCCTGGCCGTCATGTCGCTCGCGTTGACCGGCGTGGTCTGGGGTTATCTGCGATCGATCGAAGGCGGCTTCGATCAGATTGCAGCACTCGACACCGAATCCGACGACATCATCGACGCCGGCGGCCAGCTCGGCGACGAGACATACCTGATCATCGGCACCGACACCCGCGCCGGTGCGAGTGGTGAGATCGGCGCCGGAACCGTCGAAGACGCCGAAGGTGCCCGAGCCGACACGGTCATGCTGGTGAACATTCCCGCCGACCGAAGCCGCGTCGTCGCAGTCTCCTTCCCTCGTGACCTCGACGTCGAACGTCCGATCTGCCAGGGCTGGGACAACGACGCCGGCAAGTACACCAGCGAAACCTTCCCGGCGGCCAGTGGCGACAAGCTCAATGCGACGTACGCACTCGGCGGCCCCAAGTGCCTGGTCAAAGTCATCCAGAAGATGTCCGGCCTGAAGATCGGGCACTTCGTCGGAATGGACTTCGCCGGTTTCGAGCGCATGGTCGACACCGTCGGCGGTGTGAACGTCTGCTCCCCCGGACCGATCGAAGACGGCATCCTCGGAACCGTTCTCGCTTCGGGCGGCACGCAGATGCTCGACGGCCGTACCGCACTCAACTACGTGCGCGCCCGCCACGTCGAAGCCGAGGGCAACGGCGACTACGGACGCATCACCCGTCAGCAGAAGTTCCTGTCGGCGCTGCTCCGCTCGGCCCTGTCCAACCAGGTCCTCCTGAATCCGAGCAAGCTCAACGGATTCATCAACGCCTTCACCAGCGACACGTTCGTCGAGAACATCGACACGAAATCACTGGTCACCCTCGGCCGTTCGCTGCAGAACGTCGATGCAGGCGCGGTCACGTTCTTGACGGTCCCCACCGACGGCACCAACGACTGGGGCAACGAGATTCCTCGCACCGACGAGATCAAGTCCCTCTTCCAGGCGATCATCGACGACGATCCGCTTCCGGGTGAAGAGCGCGAGGACACCACACCGTCGTCGACCAGTTCCACGACCACCGCTCCCACGTCCAGCACGCCGCCGGCGGCCACTTCCGTCGAGGCGATGAGCGCCTACAACGTCTCGGTCGACGTCTCCAACGCGTCCGGAATCGCCGGGCAGGCCGCGACCATCGCCGACAGCCTCGCAGCTTACGGTTTCCAGATCTCCACGGTCGGTAATTTCAGCGCGGCCACCGGCCTGGCGAATGCTCAGGCGTCGACCACCGTCGTCCGCTACGCCGCTGGCTACGAGGCTGAAGCGGTCACTGTCGCGTCGTCGATTCCCGGCGCGGTTCTCGTTCTCGCTCCGAGCATGGGAGACATGATCGAGGTTGTCGTCGGAAGCAATTTCTCCGGCACCGTCGTCGCCCCCGCCGAGCCGGGGACCATGCTGGCGGCAAATCCGACGTCGGTCGACACCAGCACCTCGACGGCTCTGCCCGCCGACATCGCCAGCGTCAACGCCGGCGACACCACCTGCGACTGAGACTTGTTCATTCACCTTGCGTTCACCTGGTGCTTGTGACTTGGTCTTTCACGGCACGTAGGCTCTGACCTCATGCGCGTGGCTTACAACGAACAGATGACCGAGCTTGCAGACACGCTCGGCGAGATGGCAGGACTGGCAGGTGCCGCTATGGAGCGCGCCACCCAGTCCCTGCTCCAGGCAGACCTGTCCCTGGCAGAACAAGTAATCGGCGAACACGACAAGATCACCGAACTCAGCACCATTTGCGAGGAGCGTGCGTTTGCGTTGCTCGCCTTGCAGGCTCCCGTTGCCGGAGATCTGCGCTCGGTGGTCAGCGGAATCCAGATCGTCGCCGACATCGACCGCATGGGTGCACTCGCCCTGCACGTCGCCAAGATCGCGCGCCGCCGACATCCCAACCACGTGCTTCCTGAAGAGGTCAACGGCTACTTCGCCGAGATGGGACGCATCGCCGTCTCCATCGGTGCAGCCGCCAAGGTCGTACTCGAGACCCGCGACCCCGAGCGCGCTGCTCGCCTGCGCGAAGAAGACGAAGCGATGGACGACCTCCACCGCCACCTCTTCACCGTCCTCATGGATCGCGAGTGGAAGCACGGCGTAGCCGCCGCAGTCGACGTCACTCTGCTCGGCCGCTTCTACGAGCGGTTCGCCGACCACGCTGTCGAGGTCGGCCGACGCGTCATCTTCCTGGTGACCGGCAAGCTGCCCGAAGAGCCGGAAACCACCGAGAAGGTCGACAACCTCACCTCGTACCCGGATCTCTGAACCCAACCGTCCACGTGAGTAAAAAGGCGGCCGCGCACCTGCGCGG
>NZ_JBSGVT010000035.1:0-8148 GCF_053608585.1 Rhodococcus sp. NPDC055024 | reverse complement strand
AACCGCAACACCCACCAACGACTCCGGCCCCACACCCACCGAAACCAAATACCTGGCAAAACGATTCACCCGAGCATCGAACTCCGCATACGACACAGACTGCCCCTCGAACGAGAGCGCTACCGCATCCGGCGTCGCCGCCACCTGCGCATCGAACCCGTCCAACACCGACACGCCCGCAACCTCACGAGCCGTGTCATTCCACCCCTCGAGCACCAACGAACGCTCAACAGAATCCAAAATGTCTATGTCACCCAAAACAATTGACTGATCAGCAACAACAGCACCAAGAATCCGCCCGAACCTGTCCGCAAACCCAGCCACCGTCGACTCGTCGAACAAATCCGTCGCATACGTGAACTGAGCAAAGATTCCAGCGGGATTTCCGAGGTCGTCGACGCTCTCGCTCAGAGTCACATCGAGATCGAACTTCGACAACTCCGTCTGGGTCTCAACCGCACTCAGCGTCAAGCCCGGAAGTTCGAACACCGTCTGTCCGGCATTGTGGAACGACAGCATCACCTGAAAGAGTGGATTCCGCGAACGCGTTCGGACGGGATTGAGCACATCGACCAGCCGCTCGAATGGTATGTCGGCGTTGGAAAATGCTCCAAGGTCGACGTCGCGCACCTTGGCGACCAGATCTTCGAACGTATCCCCGAGTGAGACCTGTGTTCGTAGCACGAGCGTATTCACGAACATGCCGATAACGTCGTCGAGCACTCGCTCGCCTCGACCGGCAACCGGTGTACCGATCGCGATGTCGCTGCTCGAAGACAATTGCGCGAGCAGGACGACCAGCGCAGCATGCACAACCATGAACGTTGTTGTATTCGTGCGATGTGCAACCTCGTTGATGCTCCGATGAATCTCACTGTCGATCATGACACCCGCACTCGCGCCGTGGTTGCTTGCGACTATCGGACGTTCACGATCGAATGGCAATTGCAGACGATCAGGCAGACCATCGAGGTGTGCAGTCCAGTAGTCGAGTTGGCGGGTCACGATCGAGTTCTCATCGCCCTCGGAGCCCAGAAGCTCTCGCTGCCACAACGCATAATCCGCGTACTGAATTTCCAGCGGGTTCCACGCCGGAGTTGCCCCACGTGAACGAGCTTCATAGGCAATCATCACGTCGCGGGTCAATGGTCCCATTGAGAAGCCATCGGCGGCAATGTGGTGAATGACGAATACCAAAACGTGGTCCGCCTCGGAGATCTCGAAGATCGCGGCCCGGATCGGAATATCCTTGGTTACATCGAATCCTGTCGAAAGAACTGAAGCAACTGCTCCGAGTATCTCCTGTTCGTTCACTACCGAGGGCTTCATATCCAGCTCGAATGCACCGCGAATATCCTGATAGCCGACCCCTTGGATCTCGGGATAGACGGTGCGCAGCACTTCGTGGCGTTCGATCAGATCCCGAACGGCCGCTTGTAGCGCGATGACATCGAGCTTGCCGGCAAGTCTGATTGCGACCGGAATGTTGTCGACGGCCGACGATTCCTCGAATCGATTGAGGAACCACATGCGCTGTTGAGCAAGTGAAAGCGGGATCAACTCGGGCCGCTCAGCTCTCTCGAGCGCAACTGCTTCGCCTCGGCCGACCTGGCTGATCAGCGTTGCAGCCAAGCGCTCGACCACTGGCGCGTCAAACAAGTCGCGCACGGCCACGGTGGTGTCGAGCGCGCGCCCCAATCGGGAGACGACTTGTGTTGCAAGAAGGGAATTTCCACCGAGGTCGAAGAAATCATCACCCACTCCGACACGGTTCACGCCCAGCACATCCGCGAAGGTCGAGGCAACCGCTTCTTCGACCGAGTTGGTCGGTGCACGAAACTCTCGAACGCGGTAAGACGGCACCGGAAGCGCATCGCGGTCAAGCTTGCCATTCGCAGTCAGCGGAAGCATCGGGACAACGACAACGGCGTCGGGAATCATGTAACGAGTCAGAGAATCCGCCACAAACTCGATCAGGCGGTCAGGTTCGACCGACCATCCGGAGGTTGGGACCACATAAGCGACAATTCTGTCGATTTCATTGTCGTCTCGCCGCACAAGAACGACTGCCCGGCCCACCGAATCATGCTGCATCAGAGCAGATTCGATTTCACCAAGTTCGATGCGGAATCCACGGACCTTGACTTGGAAGTCACTTCGTCCGACATACTCGACCTCGTACGAATCGGTCCATCGTGCCAGATCACCCGTGCGATACATGACCTGCCCGACCGGACCGAACGGATCCGCGACAAAGCGTTCCGCGGTCATCGAAGGGCGAGTGTGATAGCCGCGTGCAAGTTGAATGCCTGAGAGGTAGAGCTCACCGGAAACACCGATCGGAACAGGGTGAAGTCGTTGATCCAGAATCTTCGACGTCATTCCTCGAATCGGACCACCGATTGTCACTTTCGATCCTGAAACCAACGGTGAACTGATGTTGGTCATGATCGTGGTTTCGGTCGGTCCGTACCCGTTGAAGAATCGTCGACCTGCTGCCCAATTCGCCACCAGCTCGGGAGGGCAAGCCTCTCCTCCGGCAATGACCACACCCAGACCTTCGAGGTCCGCTGGGTCCATGGATCCCAACGCAGCGGGGGTAATGAATGCGTGCGAGACCTGTTCCACGTCGACCAACACTGCAAGTTCGGACCCACCGTAGATCGAGTCTGGTGCGATCACCAACGTCCCACCAACGGTAACGGCCAAAAGCAATTCGAGAATCGAAGCGTCGAAGCTCGGCGACGCAAAATGCAACGCGCGCGTACGCGCATCCAACTCGTAGCGAGTCTCCTGTTCTACAGCGAAGTTGGCCAATCCTTTGTGCGTCACCAAGACGCCCTTGGGTCGACCTGTCGAACCCGAGGTATAGATCATGTAAGCGGTATTGGCACTTCGCAATGGTCGAACACGGTCAGCATCGACAATCGTCGGCGTGAGATCCTTCGTGGTCGCCACCGAACCGGAATCAATTGTCAACCAGTCGACTTCGGCAGGCAGAGTATCGATGGTCTCGTCTGTCGTCAGTCCGAGAGCTGCACCTGAGTCGACCAGCATGAACTTCACACGATCGGCGGGATACTTCGGATCAACGGGCAGATAAACAGCCCCCGTCTTGGCGACAGCCCACAAGGCAACAATCGATTCTGTCGATCGCGGTATCGCCACCGCAATTCGATCTTCGGGCCCGACACCCCGATCTATCAACACCCGAGCTAGGTGCGAGGAAACCACATCCAGTTCTGAGTAGGTTGTCGATTTTCCCTCGAAGCGGATGGCCACAGCGTGCGGAGACAACTCGACCGTGCGCGCCAGAAGATCTGGCAGCAAGACGATTTCCGCTGCAGATCCCCCACTTCGATTCAATAGCTGATCACGTTCGTCGGCCGACAGCACTTCGAGGTTGCCGACAACGCCCGCCGCCTCTTCCGTGATGGCATCGATTACTCGAAGGAATCTCCGAGCGATCGTCTGCACCGTTTCAAGGTCGAACAAGTCTGTCGCATAGGTGAATTCAGAGGCAATCCCGGCCGGCAGTCCAATCTCGTCGAATTGTTCGATGAGCGTCAACTGCAGATCGAATTTCGCAGCGGAGGAACCCGTATCGAGGCCGGTAACCGTAAGGTCGCCCAACTCCAACGCTGAGCCACCTGCATTCTGGAAGACCAGGGCAACCTGGAAGAGAGGGTGACGACCTTGCGACCGCTCAGGGTTCAACACCTCGACGAGGGCTTCGAAGGGGACATCCGAATGAGCGAACGCGCCGAGGTCTCGCTCCCGCACGTGATCGATCAGTGCTGCGAACGACATCTGGGGGTCTATGTTCGTTCGGAGTGCCAGCGTGTTGACGAACATTCCGATCAGATCGTCTAACTCGGCTTCGCCGCGACCAGCGATAGGAGTGCCGATAACTATATCCGATGTTCCCGACAATCTAGCGAGTAGGACGGCGAGGGCCGCATGCATGACCATGAAGGTCGACGCGTCATGCGCTCGTCCGAGGTTCTCCAGGTGTCGATGCGCCGATTCTCCGATTGAGAAGCGGTATGAGGCGCCCTCGTTTGTTGCCACCGCCGGGCGAGAACGGTCGACTGGTAGTTGCAGTTCATCGGGAATCGATTCGAGCGTTGTTCGCCAGTACGCCACTTGACGTGCAAGTGTCGACGTCGGGTCGTCATCCGCTCCGAGAACGATTCGCTGCCAGATGGCGTAGTCCGCGTACTGAATTGCGAGCGGTGTCCAGTCTGGCGCCGTGCCCCTGTGGCGGGATTCGTAGCTGATCATCAGATCTCGGGTAAGCGGGCCAATCGAGAACCCGTCGCCGGCAACGTGGTGGACGACGAAAGCCAGCAGATACTCGGCCTTCGACTTTCCTGATTCATTGGACAATTCGAACAATCGCGCACGAACTGGAACCTCGCGAGTGACGTCGAAGCTCGTCGCCACAAAGTCTGACACCGCACGTATGGCTTCAGTTTCCGAAACCTCGACCGGGTTGAGGTCAGGTACTGCTTCGCCGGCGGGGAGAATGTGTTGGTAACCGACGCCGTCGACTTCCGGGTACAGGGTTCGAAGGGATTCGTGACGGCCGACTAGGTCTTCAACTGCTGCCTGCAACGCGTCGGTGTCCAAGTCGCCAGACAGTCGGATCGCGATCGGAATGTTATTTGCTGTCGACTTGGAATCAAGGCGGTTGAGGAACCACATCCTCTGCTGCGCCAACGAGAGTGGGATACGGTCCGGACGCACCTGCGCTGAAAGCTCGAGACGACTACCTTCACCCGCAAGTTTCGCAATGTGCTCGGCCAGCGCTTGGACCGTTGTGGATTCAAACACTGCACGTACAGGAACCTGTGCGTCCAGAGCGCGGCCCAGCCGCGATGCGACCCGCGTCGCGACTAGGGAATTTCCTCCCAATTCAAAGAAGTCGTCGCCGAGTCCCACTCGACCTGCACCCAACAGTTCGACGAAAACTTCGGCCACTGCTTTCTCGACAAGTGTGACCGGGGGGCGAAACTCATTCGTGATCAGTCCAGGCTCGGGTAACTGCTTTCGATCAATCTTTCCTGACGCATTCAGGGGTAAGGCGTCGAGCACCACAATCGCCGAGGGCACCATGTAGGAGGGCAATCGCGTGCCCAATTCCACTCTCAAACTCTCGATGTCAACAGCACTCACAGATTCGCCGACGACGTAGGCGACCAATCGATCACCGACCTCTGGCACGGGCCGAACGACGACCACGGCCTGGGCGATGCCTGGCACGGACAACAATGCCGACTCGATTTCGCCGAGTTCGATACGCATTCCGCGAAGCTTGACCTGAAAATCACTGCGTCCGATGTATTCCAACTCACCGAGCTTGTTCCACCGCACGAGGTCTCCGGTGCGATACATACGCTCTCCGGCACCGACCAACGGGTGCGCGACAAAGCGCTCGGCAGTAAGGTCTGCGCGGCCTCCATAGCCGCGACCAATCCCGACGCCACCGACATACAACTCGCCTACGACGTTCGTCGGGACAAGTTGCAATCTCGAATCGAGAACGAACAGATTGGTGTTCGGGATTGGTCGACCGATGGGAACGTCTGGTTCGTCCATATCCGCCTGATGGAACGACACTACGTCTGATGCCTCTGTCGGCCCATAGCTGTTGAAGATCTTTACGCCACTTGCGGCTACTCCTGCCAGACGCCCGGTACGCAGAGGCTCTCCGCCGAGAAATACGGATTCGAGGCAAGACAGAATCTCCGAAGAATCGGCCTCGACCACCGCTTCGAAAACGGACGGCGACATGTTCGCAACACGTACCACGCCGCGAGAAATAGTATTCAGTATCTCGTTTGGATCGAAGTGCGGATCACTCAGGTGAATCGTGTGTCCACCAGACAGGGCCACCCAGATATTCTTCTGCGTCAGATCGAAAGATGGCGACGTAGCAACCAGGATCCCGGAGGGGGTTCGCAGATCCAGGAGTTTCTCATACCAATCGACTGTGTTCTCGATTCCCGATATCGGTACACACGTTGCTTTCGGCTTGCCTGTGGACCCCGAAGTCGTGATCACGTATCCGAGCCTCAGCGAAGCACAGAGCGCTCGCCAGTCGTCGTGTGAATCATCAACATCAATATCCTCGAATTGAAGCGTCACTCCGATCGCCGAAACTGGAAAGCTTCGTTCGGAGATCCAATCTTCCATTCCAACAATGCATTTAGCAGTCAGATCCGAGACCAACGAACGGATACGAGCCAATGGTTGAGTTGGATCGACTGGCGCATAGGCCGCGCCGGTCTTCCATGTCGCCACCAGCGCCACGATCCATTCGACAGATCGGACAAAAGCAAGTGCCACTACATCGTCCGCACGAATACCGTTTGATCGCAGCTCGCGTGCCAACGCCGAAGAGTGCCGATCCAACTCTTCGTACGTCATCACTCGATCACCCGCAACTACGGCAATCGCTGCGGGTGAGGCGTTTCGTCGAAGACGGAACCTCTCCAGTATGGAGTTAGTTTGCGGAAGTGTCGCAGCTGCAATCGAATTCGCAAAGATACTCGCACGTTCCACTTCACTGAGAACGTCGACGTCACCGATCGATTGATCGCTCGACTGAACCATTGCCTCGAGTATCTGCACGAAACGCCGGCCAAACGAGACGATCGTAGATTCATCGAACAGGTCGACTGCGTACGTCAGGTGTCCAGCCATCCCGGACGGAGTCCCATCAGGCGCAGTCAGTTCGGTTACCGCCAGTCCAAGATCGAACGGAGAGTGTCCCGACGCCACTTCACCACCGGAGGCCGACAAGCGATCGAGTTCGAGAGTCGACTTTTCCATGTTCTGAAACGCGAACTCGACTTGGAAGATCGGGTTGTGTGATTGTGAGCGAACAGGGTTGAGTACCTCGACAAGACGTTCGAACGGCACATCGGAATTGGCAAGGGAGGAAAGACCGATCTCCTTCACTCGCGCCAAAAGCCCACTGAACGTATCGGTCGCGTGGACAGGAGTACGCAGAACAATCGCATTGACGAACATCCCGATCAGGTCGTCCAATTCGACGTCGCCACGTCCCGCCACCGGAACGCCGACCACAACGTCTGAAGAGCCACTCAAACGCGACAACAAAACAGCAAATGCCGCATGTACAACCATGAATGGAGTCACATTGTTCTTCGCCGCGAGATCCAGCAACTTGACGTGCAACATTGCATCGATCTCGAATGCATGAGTCCGCCCCCGATTGGTAGCAATCGCTGGGCGGGGCCGATCCATCGGGAGGTCGAACGTGTCCGGTACGCCACTCAGTCGAGCCTTCCAAAACTCGACCTGGCGCGAAAGCAGACTGGCGGGATCGTCCTCGGACCCCAAGACTTCACGTTGCCAGAGAGCGTAGTCAGCGAATTGGATTGGCAAGGGGTGCCACCCCGGCTCTTCACCACGGCTCCGGGCCTCATACGAGACCATTACGTCCCGGGTCATGGGACCCATCGAAAAGCCGTCCGCTGCAATGTGATGCACAACGATGACCACCATGAAATCGTCATTGGCGATTCTCAGCAGTTGTGCACGCAGCGGAACATGGGATCTCACGTCGAAGCCCGTACCGATGAAGTCCGCTACCGCTGCATCGAGGTCTGCTTCAGCGATATCCACAGGCAAAATCTGCACGCCCGCATCGCGGACAGGAAGAATTCGCTGGTATCCGACTCCGTCGATTTCGGGGTAAACAGTTCGCAAGATTTCATGGCGTGTAATCACATCTGTGATCGCAGCTTGCAACGCATCCACATCGAGTACACCTGACAACCGGATCGCCATGGGGATGTTGTTTACCGCAGACTCCGGATCGAAGACACTGAGGAACCACATCCGCTGCTGTGCCAATGACAAAGGAATGTGTTCCGGGCGCGGTTGAGGCACGAGAGGCGCCCGTGCACCCGAGCCTGCTGCCGACGAGAGACGAACGGCAAACTGATGAACGGTCGACGACTCGAACAGCATCCGCACCGGAACCTGCGCATCCAGCGCCTGACCCAAGCGAGCCGCCACCCGTGTCGCGATCAGCGAATTACCACCCAAAGCAAAGAAATCATCATCAAGACCCACCCGATCCACACCCAGCAGATCCGCAAACACCGACGCAAC
>NZ_JBSGVT010000034.1:0-10541 GCF_053608585.1 Rhodococcus sp. NPDC055024 | reverse complement strand
TCGAAATTTGGTCAGGCACTTCGTACAACCTCGTGTCACTCGCTGTGAAGCGGGAGTCGGTGTCCGTGTCGCTCTGACTTGGAATAAGTTACGCGTCCGCTGAAGTCTTTGACAAATCCTCAGGTCAGGGACTCGAGGTTGCCCGTTTCCCCAGCTAGATCCCCTACGGCGACGCAACTTCGTCGATTCGGACAACATGTGACGCCGGACACCACGGCTTGTTGGCCAACCGTCGCGGACTCACACCACCTGGACACGGATCCCCGCGGCCTCGAACAACGTGACCTGCTGTGCGTCTACCGCAGCATCGGTGACCAGCACAGCTCCCGGCGGTATCGGCGCCCACGCATGGAAAGGACGTTCGCCGAGTTTGGCGGAGTGCGCGAGTATGTAGACCTCGCCGGCACGTTCGATCATCATTTCCTTGAGCCGGGTCTGATCGAGCTCAGCTTCACAAATGCCCAGGTCAGCGGTAACTGCATCCGCTCCGAGGAATGCCTTGTCGAACGACACCCTCTGCAACGAGGCCTCGGCGAGTGGTCCGACAAATCCTTGGCTGAGCGGCCTCAACGTCCCGCCGAGACATTCGACTCGGACACCATCAGCGTCGGCTAACGCCTCGAGTGCCGTCAGCCCTGCAGCGATCACCGTCAAATTCGTCACGTGACGTAAGAACTCGCCCATCGCGCCCACCGTGGTGCCTGCATCCAGGAGCACAGTTTCTCCGGGCCGAACCTGCTCGGCAGCCCACTCTGCAATCCCACGTTTGGCGTCGAACCCCTCCATCGCTCTCTGACGCAGAGATGATTCCGGATGGGGATTGATTGCAATTGCCCCGCCATAGGTGCGTGCGATGAGTCCCTGAGCAGTCAACTGACTCAGGTCTCGACGGATTGTCGACGCGGTGACCCCGAACTGAGCCGAGAGGTCCTCGACGCTGGCCAGACCACTCGTGCGCGCAAGTCTTGCGATTTCAGACCGCCGCGCCTCCGACTCCCGGATGGCCATCGCTCCTCCCCCCTACGAACTCTGGTGCTTACTTGGAAACGAATGTGCTGGTTGCCAATTCGGCCGCCTGCCGCAGCGCTTCGACCATACTACCGGCCTCGGCGATGCCCTTACCTGCAATATCGAATGCGGTTCCATGATCGACGGAGGTTCGTATGACCGGCAAGCCCACAGTGATGTTGACCCCGGCCTCGATTCCGAGGACCTTGACCGGGCCGTGCCCCTGATCGTGATACATCGCGACGATCAAGTCGTAGTCACCACGGCCGGCCAGGAAGAACGCGGTATCCGCCGGCAGAGGACCGTGGACGTCGATTCCTTCTGCCTTCAACAGTTCAACGGCAGGAATGATCTTCTTCTCTTCCTCCCCGTAGCCGAAGAGCCCATTCTCCCCTGCGTGCGGGTTGATCCCGCAGACGCCGATCTTCGGAGCCGGATTTCCGGTGCGCACCAACGCTTCATGACCTCGACGAATGGTCCGCTCCACCAGACCCGGTTCGATCCTGGCGACCGCGTCGAGCAGTCCGATGTGTGTAGTCACGTGAATGACCTTGAGCTTGGGCGTCGACAACATCATCGACACCTCCTCGGTACCGGTCAGGTGCGCAAGTAATTCCGTGTGACCGGGGAAGATGTGCCCTGCCGCATGCAGCGCTTCCTTGTTCAGCGGCGCGGTGCAGATCGACTGAACTTCACCGCGAACAGCGAGTTCGCTTGCAACGCGGATGTACTGATAGGCCGCATCTCCCGCGACTGCCGACAGTTCACCCCATGCGAGATCCCCAGGTAGCAAGTCCAGATCGATGACGTTGATCCGTCCATCGATGAATTCAGCATCCTTGATCTCCTCGACGGCGATCACGTCGACGTCGATTCCGAGAACCTCGGCGGCCAGTCGCAGGCGCTTCGCGTCGCCGACAACGACCGGGCGGCAACGCTTTCTCGTTTCGTCGTCGAGGAGTGCGGGGACGATCACTTCCGGCCCGACGCCGGCGCCGTCGCCCATCGTGACAGCGATCAGCGGCAGTGGGGTGGTCTCGATTGGCATGGGATTGACCTCGTTGTCTGAAGGTTTCACTGAAGGTGGATTATCCGGAGCGGCAACCGAAGTGGGGTGCGCGAGAAACTCCGTTATGGAGCAAAGACTGTGTACATCCCCGAAACTTCCTGGCCGCGTGACGATGTACCGACCGGTGTGATCGACGGAAAGAACAGCGCCGTGTTCGATTTCGTGGACCGGTGACAGATTGTCGATCCGCAGGCGGTCGAGAACGCTGCGCGCGGTTTCGCCACCGGTGAGGACCAAGTCAATCGGGTGTTCGTCGCCGGCGAAGCCTGCATCGACGGCACCGATCAGCTCCGCGAGCGCCGAAGCAAGATGGACGGAATCTGACGGCACGACTGGTCCACTCAGCGAGACCACCACGCTCCCGTGCTCCAATGCACTCAGAATCGACATCGGATCGACTGAATGTGCCAGGAGTTCAGCACTGTTCACCTCGATGTGGCGCGTACCTCCGTCGCGAAGCGACGCCACCTGGTCCCCCGCCGATACATCCGCCGTCCCCACAACCACCAAAGTGCATCGAGAATCACGAAGAGATGGACGCACGGTTGGTGACTGCACTGTCCTTCTTCGAGCAACTGCCGCTGCGAGCGCGGATGTTCCCACCAGACGAGCCTGCGGAATCTGCTGCGCTGCAGCCACAATCAGATCAAGGTCACCTTCGGTCTCGACGTCGCAGATCACCACCGACCCGCCCTCCGAGGTCGATGAAAGAACCTGGCCCAATCGTTCGGAACGAATGTCGGCCAGCGACACGCCAGAAGTGATTGCCGACGAGCCGAGCGCCTCTGCAATCGATCGAGGCGGTGGCATCAACTCTGCGCGCCACAAGTCGGTGGCGTGCAACGCAACCCCCTCGACGAACACCACCCCGCCTCGCACCGTGCGCCCCTGCCTTGGCAATCCGGCGGCGACGATGACCGGAGATCCGTCACGGGAGAGTTCCGCAACCTCCGCGGCCACGTTGCCTCTGAGTAGAGAATCGATCTTCTTCACGATTTCGGAGCCTGCGGACGATCGCAGGACTGATCTCACGTCACGAGAGGCACTGGCGGGGTCGGATCGCCGTGAGTGCAGATCAAAAACCGTCACACCCGATTCATCGGGCTCTCCTGGACCGAGTCGAAGCGATATTGCGGAACTTCGAAGCAGAAATCCTGCGGCCGACTCCGCGGCTCCGGAAAGATCATCAGCGATGATTACCAGCGGTTTCATCGAATCCCTCGACCCCCTTTCGGTCTGAATCGAGTATGCGCAGCATCGCAATCGATGCGCGAAGTACGCAATTGAAGTTACGGGACTTGCGCGAACTGCGCAACAGTGCAATTGTGAGCTGAGTTACAAGCGAGAGCCCGAGACGATTGTTCACCAACAGTCCACTCGGAGAGTCGCCCCCACGCTGCCCCGTCAGGATCGAAAGGTCACCGATGACCAATACTCGTTTGCGAACACCACAGCTCTCCCGGCGATCCTTCCTGCAGTTCACCGGGCTGATTGGTGGCGCAACGCTTCTGGGATCGACTGCGGCTTGCGCCGGCCCCACCGGGAAGCCGACGCAGGACACACTGGTGCTCGGACTCAACCGTTCACTCGTCAGCCTCGACAACAAGCTCAACCAGTTCGACGCAGCAGTCACGGCGCAACGTGGTGTCAGGCAAGGGCTCACCCGAATCGGCGACAATCTCACGCCGCAGCTCGTTCTCGCCGACAGGTTCGAATCGACCGGTCCCACCGAGTGGACGGTTCGACTCCGCGAGGGCATCCGTTACTCCGACGGCACACCCGTGCAGATCGACGACGTAGCTACCGCCATGCAGATGTACCAACAGGTCAGTGGATCGTTCGTCGCTCCGCAGTTCCCAGAGTGGCCGACGGTGGTTCCGATCGACGAGCGCACATTCATCCTCCGAACCAACTCCCCTGTACCTGTTCTGGACTCACTCATGTCCAACATCTTGATCACCCCAGCCGCGGCCAACGAACCTAACGAGCTGCAGAGCGGAATCGGGTCGGGACCGTTCATCGTCAGCGAATCGAACCGAGGCACAGGCGATTACACGCTTGTCGCCAATGACAATTACTGGGGACCCGCTCCCGGCGTTCGCCGTGTCCAGGTCCGCTTCATTCCCGAAGAGGCCGGCCGCGTCGTCGCTCTTCGGAGCGGGGAGGTCGACGTCATCGATTCGATCAGTCCGGATTCCGCCGAACAACTCGCCGACTTACCCGGCGTCCAGGTGGACACCGTGCCGAGCACGCGCATCAACCAGTTGTTCTTCAACTTCCGCAAGCCCGCCGATCACCCACTGTCCAATCCGCGTGTTCGCGAGGCACTGACCTACGCCATCGACGGCGAGTCGCTCGCCCGGGACGTACTGATCGGGTCCGCGGTGCCCGCCACCGGTCCAGCCCCGTCCACCTTGGATGGAGCTGTGAAAACCGGCACCTACCAATATGATCCGCAGAGGGCCCGGCAGATGCTCGACGCCGAGGGCGCAGACGACCTCGAACTCACCTTCATCTGGGAAACCGGGGAGTTCACCAACGACGTCTCGGTGATGGAATCGGTGCTCGAGATGATGAAGGCGGTCGGAGTGCGCGTCAAACTCCAGCAGTTCGAACCGGGCGGAGACATCTCGTCGTGGCGCCAGGGAAAGACCGGAGACTGGGATGTCCTCGGCAACGGTTACGGAAATCAGACCGGCCTCGCCTTGACCACCCTTCAAGGGATGTACGCGGGCACGGCGGAGAAGGAAGTAACTCGCGATACCTATCACGGGTACGTCTTCCCCGAAATCACCGCGAAGATCCAAGCCGCATCCAGCGAACCGGATCCGACCACGCGCGCCGCTCTCCTCGATGCAGCGCAGCAGGACATCTGGAAGACCTGGCCTTGCTTGTGGAGCTTCGTACCGAACGCTCTCCTTGCGAAACGCACTCGTGTTCAGAATGTTTCACTGACCCCCATCAACTCCTACGACCTCGGCGCCGTCCGATTGGAGGCCTGAGGCGATGACTCTCACCGCTCCGAAACCGCACACGTCACTCGGAATCTCTTCGCGTCGTCGTGCAAAGATGAACCCGACCGTCAAATACGTGCTCAAACGTCTGACACAGAGCGCACTGACGATCTTCCTCACGCTCACAACAGTGTTCGTCCTGATCCGGATGGCACCGGGCGATCCCGCCTACGCATTGGCCGGCCCGTTGGCCAGTACAGAAGATCTCGCACAGATCCGTGCTGACATGGGCTTGGACAAGTCGGTGTTCTCCCAGTACCTGATCTACCTGTGGGATCTCCTTCACCTGAATCTCGGCACGTCGTACTCGTTCCAGGCGCCGGCCATGGACGTCGTCCTCGGCAGACTTCCGTACACCATCACTCTGGCCGTCAGCTCCATTCTGTTGACCGCTGTGCTCTCGATTCCGTTGGGCGTGTGGATGGCCCGCCACGCGGACACCCGACGCGAACTCGGTGCGAACGTCGTGGCCGTCGGCGGACAGTCCATGCCGGAGTTCTGGAGCGGCCTGATGCTGGTGACGATCTTCGCGGTCCTCATCCCGGTACTACCTGCCGCCGGATTCACCACATGGCCGTCGTTGATCCTGCCCACCGTCACTATCGCCATCCTTCAGATCGCGTTGATCTCCCGGATGGTTCGGCGCGAAATGGTCTCGGCCTTCGCTTCGCCGTACATCACCGTCGCCCGCTCTCGCGGAGTATCCGAACGCGAACTCACCTGGCGATACGCGATGCGTAACTCGGCAATTCCCATCGTCACCGCGCTCGGCACCAGATTCGCCGGAATGCTGAACGGCGTTGTGGTGGTCGAGGTCGTGTTCGCCTGGCCAGGTGTCGGCTCCCTGGTGGTACGCGCGCTCGAGACACGCGACTACCCCCTCATCCAGGCCACAGTGCTTGTCACTGCAGTTCTCGCCGTGCTCGTACAACTGGCAGTGGACCTCCTCTATCCCCTCCTGGATCCACGCGTGCGACTCGGAAAGGGCGCCAACTGATGACTACCGTCTTGGAACCTCCCACAACCCCACGCCCCAGCGCAGTCACAGAGGCAGACTTCTCGCGCGCCGGAGCCACACGTCGTAAACGAGACAGCCGGGTCAAGATCTGGGCCGGCTCGATCTGCGCGCTGCTGGTAATTCTTCCCGTTGCATTGGCCGGACTGCTCCCCCTGGCAGATCCGAACCAGACCAATCTGAGCAGTCGGCAACTACCGCCGCTCACCGACGGCCATCTGTTCGGCACCGATCAGTTGGGACGAGATCTCCTCTCCCGAATCCTGCACGGCGGCCAAGTATCTTTGACAATCGGCATTCTCGCCGTGATCGTCTCCGGTGTCATCGGCATCGTCGCCGGATCCGCCGCGGGGTACTTCGGCGGCTGGGTCGACACCGTGATCTCCCGCCTTCTCGAGGCGCAACTCTCTCTGCCTCTGCTCATGATGCTACTTCTCGTCGTTGCCCTTTTCGGCCCGTCCATTCCCGTGATCACGTTCGTCATCGCGATCGCGCAGTGGCCCGAAGTCGCGCGACTGACACGCTCGCTGGTACTCGTGGAACGCGAAAAGCCCTATGTCGCAGCGGCTAGAGTGCTCGGGCTTACCCGCATGGCCATCCTGCTTCGTCACGTCATTCCGAACATCGTCAAGCAGGCATCGCTCGTCGTCCTGCTTCTGCTCGCTCAGGCCGTTCTGTTGGAAAGTTCCTTGAGCTACCTCGGCGCCGGCCCTCAACGTCCGTTTGCGACCTGGGGCCGAATCATCGCCGACGGACAGGACTACATCACGACGTCGTGGTGGATCGTCACGTTGACCGGTCTGATGATCGTGCTGCTGGTGGTCGGAGTAAACCTGCTCGGCGACGGCCTACGTGATCGTCCGGCAGGGTCGAAGCGACTGGGCGCAAGCCTGTTCGGGCGTGGCAGCGCCCAGAAAGCGAAGGGTTGAGTCATGGGCAATCTACTTCGGGTCGACGACCTCCAGATCGAACTCGTCACTGCCACGGGAGTCATCCGGGCCGTCGACGGCGTCTCCTTCTGTATCGACGCAGGCGAAACCGTCACCATCATCGGTGAATCCGGCTCGGGCAAGTCGACGACCGCCATGGGTATCCTCGGGCTCTTGCCGGACGATCTTGCCGTTCTCTCCGGGAGAGCTGAATTCAAAGGCCAGGACATTCTCGGAAAAACGAAGATCTTGAACGAGATTCGTGGAAAACACATCGCCCTGATCCCCCAGGACCCGATGACAGCACTGAGTCCGGTCCACACCATCGGAAGCCAACTCCGAGAAGCAGTACGGCACAGTGGGATTACGACCAAGAAACAACAGGTCGATCGAGCCGTCGAACTACTCGAGCAGGTACGCATTCCCTACCCGGAGCAGCAACTCGACAAGTATCCGCACCAACTGTCAGGCGGAATGTTGCAGCGCGTCCTGATCGCCGGAGCTCTTGCCGCCGGCCCCGAACTCATCGTCGCCGACGAGCCCACCAGTGCACTGGACGTCACAGTCCAGGCCGGCATCTTGGACCTGTTGCTCGAGTTGCAGGAACGGACCGGGATCGGAATGCTGGTCATCACTCATGATCTCGGAGTTGCGCGGCTGGTCTCGGATCGAATCTACGTCATGAAGGACGGCCGTTTCGTCGAGACCGGCGGAGCCGAGGACCTTGTCAACAAGCCGCAAAGCGCTTACACACAAAAGCTTCTCGACGCTATTCCTCACCTCGGTCCTTGGGATGGCGATCCGGCCACCAAGTCCCAGCCATCACAGATCGGAGCCTCGGCATGAGCCACCACGAAACACCACTTCTTGCCGTCGAAGATCTCGTGGTCGAGTATCCGGTGCCCGACGGAGTCTTCCGAGCGGTCGACACAGTGAGTTTCTCGGTGGAAAAGGGCAAGACCCTGGCCATCGTCGGCGAATCCGGATGTGGCAAATCGACAATTGCCCGTTCGATCGTTCGGCTCCTGACCCCGACCAGCGGACGCATCCTCGTCGACGGCGTTGACATCGCGCAGATGTCCGAGAAGTCGCTGCGCCCCTTTCGCTCTCGCGTGCAGATGGTGTTCCAAGACCCGTACGGATCACTGGACCCCCATCTCACTGCCGAGGAAATCATCGGAGAACCACTCCGCCTCAAAGGCGTTCGAAGCAAGTCAGAACGCGCCAAGGCAGCAGCAGTACTCGTCGATCGCGTTGGCCTGCCAACCTCGGCACTACACCGGCGTCCGGCAGAGTTCTCCGGCGGCCAACGTCAGCGCATCGGAATCGCCCGGGCACTGGCCGGCGGACCCGAACTGTTGGTGTGCGACGAAGCCACCAGCGCCCTGGATGTTTCAGTCCAAGCGCAGGTGCTCGAACTGCTGCGAGAGATCCAGTCCGATACGGGGTTGACGTACGTTTTCATCTCACACAACTTGGGAGTGGTGCGCGAGATCAGCGAGACGGTGGTTGTGATGTCGAAGGGCACCATCGTCGAAAGCGGTTCCACAGAAACAGTTCTCGCCAGCCCACGCGAGCCGTACACCCGCGCACTACGTGGTGCGGCCCTCGACCCCACCACGATGGTCGGGATCAAACCACGCCACGTAGTGGCTGCACTGTCCAAGAACTTGCTGGCCAAGCAGATCGAATCACGAGGAGTTGCCTGATGACCGCCCCGCTGGAGCTACCGAAACTGGTGCTGGGCACCATGACCTTCGGGGATACCGTCGACGCTGCGGGTGCGGGCGCGATGCTCGACGCCGCACTCGACGCCGGTATCTCTCACATCGACACGGCCAACGGCTATGCGGGCGGCAAATCCGAGCGCATGCTGGGAAAACTGCTCCACGGCCGACGCGATTCCATCGCTCTGGCCACAAAAGCAGGAATGCCACACCCCGATGCCGGCGACAACAGCCCACTCTCGGCAAAGGGGCTACGGGCAAGTGTCGAGGCAAGCCTTCGGCGACTCGACACCGATTACGTCGACCTGTGCTACCTTCACCAGCCGGACCGAACCGTCACACTGACCGAAACTCTGTCGACCGTCGCAGAACTGGTTGCAGAGGGCAAGATTCGCGCACTCGGCGTTTCCAACTTCGCAGCCTGGCAGATCAGCGAAATCAACTACACCGCAGACACAGTCGGCGCTCCACGACCGATCGTCGCACAACAGCTCTACAACTTGCTTGCGCGTCGAATCGAGGAAGAGTACGCAGAATTTGCGGAAGTCACCGGGCTGACCACAATGGTCTACAACCCACTCGGCGGTGGGCTGTTGACCGGACGTCACACTTTCGAGGAAAGCCCCTCAGACGGCCGATTCGGCGACTCGCGCCTTGCGTCGATGTACAAGGAGCGGTACTGGAATACGCAGATATTCGACGCGATCGCTCAGCTCACGGCGATCGCAGAGCAGTCGGGTATCTCCATGACCGAGCTTGCGTTGCGCTGGCTGGTCAGCAAACCCGCAACTGGGTCAGTGCTCCTCGGAGGATCCAAAGTCGCACACCTCGAATCCAATATCGCGGCCATCGGGCGAGGACCACTGGACGCCTCGATCATCGAAGAGTGTGATCTCATCGGTTCCGCGCTGCGTGGCCCCATGCCCAACTACAACCGCTGAAACACCCGACCTTCACCAGGAGAGCTCTCTGCTATGTCAGCACAAGAATTCGCCGCACGCATCCGAGGACGCGAACGCATTCTCGGATACTGGTCCGTCATCGACAGTCCGATCTCCACCGAATGGATCGCACACGTCGGCTGGGACTACATTGCCCTCGACATGCAGCACGGATTGATCGGCTATTCGGGGATGGTCGCCGGACTCACCGCAATCGACTCTTCACCGTCCACCGTCGGGATGGTGCGCGTCGAGGCAAACAACCCGACGCCTATCGGACGAGCACTCGACGCGGGCGCTGTCGGCGTCATCGTTCCCCTGATCAACAACGCTGAAGAGGCCGCGGCCGCCGTGGCAGCCGCCAAGTATCCGCCATTCGGCATCCGCTCTTACGGGCCCATGCGCTCGCAGCTCCGTGTCGGCCCCATTCCCGCCGACGCGAACCGCGACACTGTCGTCTTCGCGATGATCGAGACCCCGCAGGGACTGGAGAACGTCGAAGAGATCTGTGATGTAACAGGATTGGACGGCGTGTACGTCGGACCGTCCGATCTACGAATCGCCGTCGGCGGTAAGCATTCCAACGATCCGGACGTGTCCGAGGAATTCGAAGCCGCGCTCACCCGGGTACGCGAAGCTGCCGCTGTCAGCGGGGTGTCTGCCGGGATCCACACACCTTCCGGTCAGGTTGCAGCACAACGCCTCGCGGAGGGTTACACCTTCGCGACCGTAGCCTCGGACCTGACGCATCTGGCGAATGTCTCGGCTCAGCATCTGGATGCAGCCAAGTCCTGATCCGGGTACAAAAATGGCGATGCTCCCGTACTTGGTACGGGAG
>NZ_JBSGVT010000033.1:0-16034 GCF_053608585.1 Rhodococcus sp. NPDC055024 | reverse complement strand
CGCCCGATCTGCCATGTGCAGATCGGGCGTCGGCTTTTTTGTGCCTGCACTCGGTTTGCGCGTTTCCCGGGTGCCGGCGTCGATCTGTCTTCAAGCGCGCACCGTAGGAATCGAAACTCAGAGCGGAGCGAACCATGGCAGGCGCAACCCAGCCCTCGGCCATCGACGACATCTTGGCGGAACACGCCGGTCTCGAAGCACAGATGTCCGATCCGGCGCTGCACAACGACCCTACTGCTGCCAGGCGCGTCGGTAAGCGGTTCTCCGAGCTCTCGCCGATCATGTCGACGTACAACAAGCTCACGGCCGCGCAGGACGATCTGGAAGCCGCGCGCGAACTCGCTGCCGACGATTCCAGCTTCGCCGCCGAGATCCCCGATCTCGAAGCCGAGGTCGCGCAACTCGAGCAGACGCTGACCGATCAGTTGGCACCCCGAGATCCGCATGACGGTGACGACATCGTCCTCGAAGTGAAGTCCGGTGAGGGTGGCGAAGAATCCGCACTCTTTGCCTCGGACCTGGCCCGCATGTACGTCCGCTACGCGGAACGGCACGGCTGGCGCGTCGAGATTCTCGACGCGACGGTCTCCGACCTCGGCGGATACAAGGAAGCCACACTGTCGATCAAGAGCAAGTCCGATACCCCGGACGGAGTGTGGGCGCGGCTCAAGTTCGAGGGCGGCGTTCACCGCGTCCAGCGAGTGCCCGTCACCGAATCCCAGGGACGCGTTCACACTTCGGCTGCCGGCGTTCTGGTGTACCCGGAACCCGAAGAGGTCGAGCAGGTCCAGATCGACGAAAGTGACCTGCGTATCGACGTCTACCGTTCGTCCGGCAAGGGCGGTCAGGGCGTCAACACGACGGACTCCGCTGTTCGAATCACGCACCTTCCGACCGGCATCGTCGTCACCTGTCAGAACGAGCGTTCACAGCTTCAGAACAAGGCTCGAGCCATGCAGGTGCTGGCAGCCCGTTTGCAGGTAGTCGCCGAGGAGGCCGCGGACGCAGAAGCGTCGGCAGGCCGCCAGAGCCAGGTTCGGACTGTAGACCGTTCGGAGCGCATCCGCACTTACAACTTCCCTGAGAACCGCATCACCGATCACCGCATCGGATTCAAGTCGCACAACCTCGACGCAGTGCTCGACGGTGAGCTCGACGCACTCCTCGACGCATTGGGCAAGGCGGACCGAGAGGCGCGTCTCGCGGCCGAGTAGATGCAGACCATGACGGACCTCCACCCCGCCGGGAACTCGGTGAACCGCGTGTCGGTCGAGCGTGGCAGGCTGTACCCGTGAGTCGACTTCCACTTCGTTTGGCGCTGATCGAAGCTGCAAAACAGCTCGACGCCGCAGGTGTGCCCAGCCCACGCACCGACGCCGAGTTGTTGGCATCCCACCTGCTCGGTGTCGAACGCACGCGCCTCGGATTGATTCCGTTGGTCGATCCCGAGGTCATCGCGGCGTTCGACGAGTTGGTTGCGCAACGCGTGAAGCGGATTCCGTTGCAGCACATCATCGGAGTCGCATCGATGGGCAACATCGACGTCGCTGTCGGTCCGGGCGTCTTCATTCCGCGGCCCGAAACCGAACTGCTCATGGGTTGGGCGCTCTCGTTCCTCGAAGGTTGCGGAAGCAAGCCGCCGGTAGTGCTGGACCTGTGCACGGGATCGGGTGTCCTCGCGCTGTCCATCGCCGAGGCTCGCCCCGACGCAGTCGTGCACGCCGTGGAGAAGGAGCCCGCCGCGCTGGCGTGGGCGCGTCGTAATGCCGCCGACCGCGAGGCCGCCAGTGATACGCCGATCCACCTGCATCAGGGCGATGTCACCGATCGGAACCTGTTGCCAGGGCTCGAGGGTGGCGTCGATTTGGTCGTGTCCAATCCGCCGTACATCCCCGAAGGCGCGCAATTGCAGCCTGAGGTCATGGATTACGACCCACACACCGCGCTGTTCGGTGGTGCAGACGGCCTGTCCGTCATCAAACCCATGATCAGCAACATCGCGCGGTGGCTGCGCATCGGCGGCGCGGCGGGCATCGAGCACGACGACACCAACGGTGACGGCGTCGCTGCGCTGTTCTCGGCGCGTCGGGTATTCGGCGAGGTCGCGCAGCATCCCGATCTTGCCGGTCGTCCGCGATTCGTCGTCGCCAGACGTGTCGCCACCGACGTCGAAGCCCAGCGGAATCGAACGCCTGAAGCGCAGAGTGAAAGGATGGCTGAGTGAGCACCGTGTACGACTGCAGTCAGACAGATTCCCGAACCGCAGGCTTGGCCGCCGCGAAGAACGCACTCAAGGCCGGCCGTCTCGTAGTTCTCCCTACCGACACCCTTTACGGCCTCGCCGCCGACGCGTTCGACAGCGAAGCTGTCACGAGTCTGTTGCGCGCCAAGGGCCGCGGGCGAGACATGCCCGTCCCGGTTCTGGTCGGATCGTGGAACACCATCGACGGACTCGTCTACAGCGTGCGCCCGCAGGCGCGGGATCTGATCCGCGCGTTCTGGCCCGGCGGGCTGAGCTTGGTCGTCGAGCAGGCACCTTCACTTGCCTGGGACCTGGGTGATACCCGCGGAACCGTCATGCTCCGCATGCCCTTGCACCCGGTTGCCCTCGAATTGTTGCGCGATGTCGGACCGCATGCCGTCTCGAGCGCCAACATCTCGGGTCGTCCGCCGGCCACCACCGCCGAGGAAGCCCGCGATCAGCTCGGCGGCTCTGCCAGCGTGTACCTCGACGGAGGCAAGGCCGAACACGCCGTTGCTTCCACGATCGTCGACCTGACCGGCAATTCACCGCGTATCTTGCGAGTGGGTGCCGTCTCGGCAGAATCCATCGCCGAGGTATTGGGCACCAGTCCGGAAAGCCTCGTAGAGGGAGTTTCGTAACGATGGTCGGCGCCGGCGGCGAGCGCGCGGGGGAATCCACGTACTGGGGACCGGATTTCGGTGAGCTTGCCACGGCAGATCCCGAGATCGCGGCTATTGCGCTGGCCGAACTCGAGCGTCAGCGCGGCGGGCTTCAACTCATCGCGAGCGAGAACTTCACCAGCCCGGCGGTACTGGCAGCCTTGGGCTCGACCCTGAGCAACAAGTACGCCGAGGGCTATCCGGGTCGGCGTTACTACGGCGGGTGCGAGTACGTCGACGCAGCCGAGAATTTGGCGATCGACCGGGCAAAAGCACTGTTCGGCGCTGAGCACATCAACGTTCAACCGCATTCGGGTGCCACTGCGAATCTCGCGGTGTACGCCGCATTCGCCAAGCCCGGCGACGCCGTACTGGCGATGAGTTTGCCGCACGGTGGGCATCTGACTCACGGATCTCGGGTCAGCTTTTCGGGGCAGTGGTTCACCACCGTTCCCTATCACGTCGATTCGGCTACCGAATTGATCGACTACGACGAGGTTCGCGCCCTGGCTCTGGCGCACAAGCCGAAGATCATCGTCGCCGGCGCGACCGCGTACTCCCGCACCATCGACTTCGCAGCCTTCCGCTCGATCGCAGACGAGGTCGGTGCGATCCTGTGGGTCGACGCCGCCCACTTCATCGGACTGGTGGCGGGCCAGGCGATACCGTCGTGCGTTCCCTATGCCGACGTAGTCTCCGCGACGACGCACAAGGTCCTCAGGGGCCCGCGCGGTGGAATGATCCTGTGCCGCAGCCGGCATGCCTCGGCTGTCGATCGCGCGGTCTTCCCCTTCATCCAGGGTGGGCCGATGATGCACGCGATCGCAGCGAAGGCGGTGGCATTCAAAGAAGCGTCGACACCGGAATATCGTTGGTATGCACAGGAAGTGGTTGCCAACGCGTCGGCGCTCGCGCAGTCGTTGGAAGCTCGCGGTCTGCGCACCGTGTCCGGTGGAACCGACACCCATCTGGCGCTTCTCGATCTGCGCGCAAGCGGGGTCACCGGAGTCGACGCCGAGCGCAGGTGCGGCCTGGCATCGATCACTCTCAACAAGAACGCAATTCCGTTCGATCCGCAATCGCCGGCCGTCACGTCCGGCATCCGTGTCGGATCCGCAGCCGTGACGACACAGGGTTTCAACCGTTCCGATATGAGCGTCGTGGGGGAGTTGATCGCGCGCGCAGTTGTCGCGGACCCCGCCACTACGGCCGGGGAGGCCGAATTGGCATCAGTTGCCGACGGCGTTCGCGAACTGGTTCGGGCAAAGCCTGCCTATCCCCGCCAAACGGGTGATCTCGCGCAGTGATCACTACCTGCGAAGCGACCACATATCTTGCACAGGGGGGCGGGGGAGCGGGTGTCCCCATCCGTGAACTGCTTCTCGTGCTGTGCACTGCGGCAGTGGTGACCTACCTGGCGACTGGCGCAGTCCGTTTGTTGGCGCTGCGGTTCGGCGCCGTCGCCATACCGCGTGATCGGGACGTGCACGTCGAGCCGATTCCGCGTCTCGGTGGCGTCGGAATGTACATCGGCATGGCTGTCGGACTGTTGTTTGCGCAGCAATTACCTGCGCTCACAAGGGGTTTCGGCTTCGGTAGTCCCGACGTTCATGCCGCACTCGTTGCGGGAGCCGTCATCGTCCTCGTGGGCGTGATCGACGACAGGTGGGGTCTCGACGCTCTCACCAAGTTCGTGGGTCAGGTGACTGCGGCCGGCGTTCTCGTGGTGATGGGTGTCAGTTGGTTCATCATCTACAACCCGTTCGGTGACGGTGGGTCCACCATCATCCTCGATCAGATTCAATCGGGACTGTTCACCGTTGCTGTTGCCGTGGCGACCATCAACGCCATGAACTTCGTAGACGGTCTCGACGGGTTGGCCGCCGGGCTGGGACTGATCGCAGCGCTTGCCATCCTCATCTTCTCGATCGGTCTTCTCCACGATCAGGGCGGCGACGCGAGTGTCTACCCGCCGGCAATGATTGCCGCGGCGCTGGCCGGGGCTTGTCTCGGTTTTCTTCCGCACAACTTCAATCCAGCGCGCATTTTCATGGGCGATTCCGGGTCGATGTTGATCGGTCTGATGCTCGCTGCGATCTCCACCAGCGCATCCGGTCGCATTCCGCTCGCTGCCTACGGAACCCGCGACCTCGTCGGCCTTCTCGCGCCGTTGTTGCTGGTCGGTGCTGTGATGTTCATCCCGATGCTGGACATGCTCCTGGCTGTGATCCGCCGGACGAAAGCGGGCGTCAGTCCGTTCAGTCCGGACAAGATGCATCTGCATCACCGCCTCTTGCAGATCGGACACACGCATCGACGAGTAGTGCTGGTCATCTACTTGTGGGTCAGCGTTCTTGCCTTCGGTGCCGTCGGATCCTCGCTGCTCAATCGTCAGCTGGTTGTCGTACTCGTCGCGGCCGGGTTGGTCATTGCTCTGTTCTTCACCGCGGTGCCTTCTCTGATCGATCGCAAGCAGCAGCGTCGCTAGCCAAGTTTTCCGATCCATTACCCTTGGGCATCGTGACGAACACGCCGCAGCCTGTACCTGCCTCGCAACCCATCCCCGATTCGACCGCCGCCATGAAGGCAGCCGTGAAGTGGGGTGTGATGGGGCTGATCGCGCTGGCCGTGGTCGGCGCGCTCCTGGGCGGGCTCTTCGCCGGTAAGGAAGGCGTCTACGGCGCTCTGATCGGCGCAGCCGTCGGCGGTGGGTTCATCCTGTTCACGGCGTTGGGCGTGCTGCTCACCGCAAAGCTGCCGGCGCTCACGGCCGGCGCAGTCCTACTCGGCACATGGCTGCTGAAGATGATTCTCGCGATGGTGGTTCTGTTTGTCCTCTCGGACATGGATTTCTACAACAAGACTGCCCTCGTGCTGGTCATCATCATGTCGCTGGTCGTGGTGCTCGGTGCGGAGACATATGGAGTTCTCGCAACCAAGACTCCGTACGTCGATCCCACTCCCAGCAGCAACGTCGACGACGCCGAGTAGTACTACAAGACGTAACTAATCGGACTTCCAGGTACCCCATCTACACAATGTCGTAGATGACTTGATAAGGTTCGGTTCAAGCGAGAGCAATGGTGGGCCGAGTAACACTCAGCCGACGATGCCATGTGCTCGCAGGTGGTCGAAATTCTGACCGCTGAGTCGACGAGAGTCGCCGACACCGACAGACGCCAGGTCCCTCTAGGGTTCTCCAGCTGCTGACGAATGCGCGAGTCGAACTTGTCGACTTGTAGATCGTCAATGTCCGATCGAACCACAGTCAATGATGGCTGCGGACCGACTACGGGAGAGAACGCTGAGCGTCACCACCCTGGCCGCGGATGAATTCCATCCGCCGTCACTAGACGATTTTTTCCCGCCCTCCGTGTTGATTCACGCGGGCCCCTTCGAGCTCGACCGTCTGATGCTGATCCGTCTGCTGATGTCGGTGCTGGTCGCAGCGTTCTTCGTGATCGCGATGCGCAGCCCTCGACTGGTTCCCCGCGGACTTCAGAACGCAGCTGAGCTTGCGCTCGACTTCGTTCGGATCAACATCGCCGAGGAGATCCTGGGCAAGGAACAGGGCAAGCGCTTCCTGCCGGTCATCACGACGATCTTCTTCCTCGTGGTCGCCAGCAACCTGGCCAGCATCATTCCTTTCCTGAACATCTCGCCCAACGCGCGAATCGGTATGCCGCTGGTACTCGCAGCGCTCGCCTACATCGTGTTCAACTACGTGGGAATCAAGAAGTACGGCTTCTTCAAGTACGTCAAGAGCAGCATCGTCGTTCCCGGCGTTCCGCCTGCACTGCACGTACTGCTGATCCCGATCGAGTTCATCTCGACCTTCATCCTGCGTCCGTTCACGCTGATGGTTCGTCTTATGGCCAACATGTTGGCCGGCCACATCCTGCTGGTGCTGTTCTTCAGCGCGACGAACTACTTCTTCTTCGTGTCCGGCGGATTCCAGGCGATCTTCGGCGTTCCGTCGATCATTGCCGGTATCGCATTCACGTTCTTCGAACTGCTGGTCATCTTCCTGCAGGCTTACGTGTTCGCGCTGCTGACCGCCGTGTATATCGAATTGGCGCTCCACGCCGACGAGCACTGACCTTTTACCTCATCACCAGCTACACCAAGAACTGAGCCTCTCGTCGAATCCGGCGGAGGTCAACAGAAAGGGAACGGAACACCATGAGCCTCGCATACCTGGCACAGGACGCTGTCGAGACTGTCTCTCGCTCCAAGGGCTTCGGAGCCATCGGCTACGGCCTCGCAGCAATCGGCCCCGGCATCGGCGTGGGTATCGTTGTTGGTAAGGCAATCGAAGGCATGGTTCGCCAGCCCGAGATGGCCGGACAGGTTCGCACCACGATGTTCCTCGGTATTGCATTCACCGAGGCCCTCGCGCTGATCGGCCTTGTCGCCGGCTTCATCTTCTAAGACAGACATGGCAGCCACCATCGCAATTCTCGCGGCGGAGGGGACGACCGAACACAATCCCCTGATTCCCGAGACATACGACATCGTGTGGTCCGCGGTCGCGCTCGTCGTAGTCGGTTTTGTCTTCTGGAAGCTCGTTCTTCCGAAGTTCCAGAAGGTCTTGGCCGAACGCACCGAGCAGATCGAGGGCGGTATTCAGAAGGCCGAAGCAGCACAGGCAGAGGCAGCAGCAGCGCTCGAGCAGTACCGCGCACAGCTCGCCGAAGCTCGTACCGAGGCAGCGCAGATCCGTGAGGAAGCGCGTACCCAAGGTCAGCAGATCATCGCTGACATGAAGGTTCAGGCGCAGGACGAGAGCGATCGCATCGTGGCCGCAGGCCACAGCCAGCTCGTCGCCCAGCGCCAGCAGATCGTCGCTGAGCTCCGCTCGGATCTCGGCAAGACCGCTGTAGACCTGGCCGAGAAGGTCATCGGGGAGTCCCTCGCCGACGACGTGAAGCGTGCCGGAACGGTTGATCGATTCCTCAACGAGCTCGACACCGTCAGCGCTGATTCAGCCAGGAAGTGAGCAACATGTACGCAGCGAGCCGTGAAGCCTTGGCGCAGACTCGTTCTGCGCTGAGCAGTGCCCTGGGCGCCGTCTCTGCAGGAGCCGCAACTGCTGCTTCTGCTCAGGCTGGGTCCGAGCTCTTCTCGGTGGTCGAGGTACTCGACGGCCAGCGCGCTCTTCGCAGCGCGCTGGCTGACGCTTCGGCACCGGCCGCTGGTCGCCAGGCTTTGGCAGAGCAGTTGTTCTCCGGAAAGGTCGGCGCCGAGGCGCTCGCCACCGTGAAGGCAGCTGCAGGCCAGGACTGGTCTGCGGCCCGCGACTTGGTCAACTCGCTCGAACTGCTCGGACGCGAAGCTCTGCTCCGTGCTGCAGTTGATCAGAGCCAGTTGGACACCGTTGAGGACGAGCTCTTCCGTCTCGGCCGCATCGTGGCAGGGGATCCCAGCCTGGAGCAGACGCTCTCGGATCTGTCGGTTCCCGCAGCCCGCAAGCGTGAGTTCCTCTCCCGTTTGCTCTACGGCAAGGTCACCGCGGTCACCGAGGCACTCGCCGGACAGGCCGTCGGCCGGTTGAAGTCTGCGCCCGCAGACACTTTCGATCAGCTGTCGAATCTTGCCGCAGCGCAGCGCGATACCACCGTTGCTCACGTTCGCAGCGCCTCGGCGTTGAGCTCGGAGCAGTCGGATCGCTTGGCCAGCACTCTTACCCGCACCTACGGGAAGCCGGTAGCAGTACACGTCGAGGTTGATCCAGAACTCCTCAGCGGCTTGGTCGTCCGGGTGGGCGACGAGGTTATCGACGGCAGCGCAGCGGGTCGACTCGCAGCACTGCGGAAGAACCTCAAGTAGTCCTTCAGCCGAACACATACTCCAGATCTTTTCGAAGACCAGACACCGAGAGCAGGAAAAACATGGCGGAGCTGACGATCTCCTCCGACGAGATCCGTAGCGCGATCGACAACTACACCGCGAGCTACTCCCCGGAGGCCTCCCGTGAGGAGGTCGGCACAGTGACCGACACCAGTGACGGCATTGCGCACGTCTCTGGCCTGCCTTCGGCTATGTCCAACGAGCTGTTGGAGTTCCCCGGTGGAATCGTCGGCGTCGCGCTCAACCTGGATGCCACCGAAATCGGTGCCGTCATCCTTGGCGATTACCAGAACATCCAAGAAGGCCAGGAAGTAAAGCGCACGGGCGACGTTCTGTCGGTTCCCGTCGGCGATGCTTTCCTCGGCCGCGTCATCGACCCGCTGGGTGCGCCCATCGACGGCCTCGGCGAGATCGAGAGCACCGAAAACCGTGCACTCGAACTGCAGGCTGCTTCGGTGCTCGAGCGTCAGCCGGTCGAAGAGCCGCTCCAGACCGGTATCAAGGCTATCGACGCCATGACCCCGATCGGCCGCGGCCAGCGCCAGCTCATCATCGGCGACCGCAAGACCGGCAAGACCGCGGTCTGCATCGACGCCATCCTGAACCAGAAGGCCAACTGGGATTCCGGCGATGTCAACAAGCAGGTGCGCTGCATCTACGTTGCCATCGGTCAGAAGGGTTCCACCATCGCGGGCGTCAAGGCTGCCCTCGAGGAGAAGGGCGCGATGGAGTACACCACCATCGTTGCTGCTCCGGCATCTGATTCTGCAGGCTTCAAGTGGCTCGCACCGTACACCGGCTCGGCCATCGGCCAGCACTGGATGTACCAGGGCAAGCACGTTCTGGTCGTGTTCGACGACCTGACCAAGCAGGCAGAGGCGTACCGCGCCATCTCGCTCCTGCTGCGTCGCCCGCCGGGACGCGAGGCTTACCCCGGTGACGTCTTCTACTTGCACTCCCGTCTGCTGGAGCGTTCGGCGAAGCTGTCCGACGCACTCGGCGGTGGCTCGCTGACGGCTCTGCCGATCATCGAGACCAAGGCGAACGACGTCTCGGCTTACATCCCGACCAACGTCATCTCCATCACCGACGGTCAGGTGTTCCTCGAGTCCGACCTGTTCAACAAGGGCGTTCGCCCCGCGATCAACGTCGGTATCTCGGTCTCCCGCGTCGGTGGCGCTGCACAGACCAAGGGCATGAAGAAGGTTTCCGGTTCGCTGCGTCTGGAACTGGCTCAGTTCCGTGAGCTCGAAGCGTTCTCCGCCTTCGCATCCGACCTCGACGCTGCCTCCAAGGCTCAGCTCGAGCGCGGTGCCCGTCTGGTCGAGCTGCTCAAGCAGGATCAGTACAGCCCGATCCCCGTCGAGGACCAGATCGTCTCGATCTACCTCGCCGGCGAAGGCATCTTCGACAGCGTTCCGATCGGCGACGTCCGTCGCTTCGAGAAGGAACTGCTCGAAGACCTCAAGCACTCGGCTGCAGGCGTCTACTCCAGCATCAACGGCGGTAAGGCACTCGATGCCGACAACGCTGCTGAGCTGATCGCTGCAACGAACAAGTTCAAGGAAGGCTTCATCGCATCCGACGGAAGCCGGGTAGTGAACGAAGCCGAGGCTGACGCTTTGGGCGCCGACGAGGTCGCGAACGAGCAGATCAACGTCAAGCGCAAGACCGTCAGCAAGTGACGTACGCGCCCATGACACTGCGAATTCCGAAGGGAGAGTGATTGATCGATGGCGAGCATTCTCGAATTGCGGTCTCGTATCAAGTCGGTCAACTCGACCAAGAAGATCACCAAGGCACAGGAACTGATCGCGACTTCGCGTATCACCAAGGCTCAGATTCGCGTCGCCGCGTCCAAGCCGTATGCCGAGGAGATCACGAAGGTACTCACCGAATTGGCGAGTGCGTCTGCTTCGCTCGATCACCCGTTGCTCAACGAGCGTCCGGAGCCCAAGCGGGCTGCCGTGCTTGTTGTCACCAGTGACCGCGGCATGTGTGGCGGCTACAACTCCAACGTCCTCAAGCAGGCAGAAGAGCTCATGGCTCTCCTCCGCAGCGAGGGCAAGGAGCCGGTCGTCTACGTGCTCGGTTCCAAGGGGCTCGGCTACTACACGTTCCGCGGCCGCGACATCGGTGCAGCGTGGACGGGCTTCTCGCAGGATCCGGGTTACTCGGATGCAGCGAAGGCCAGCCGCCACCTGGTGGAGCTGTTCATGGCTGGTTCGGGTAACCAGGTTGCCGCTCCGAACGGTGAAGGCACGATCGAGGGCGTCGACGAGCTCCATATCGTCTACACCCGCTTCGTGTCGATGCTGACGCAGACTCCCGAGGTTCGCCGTATGGCTCCTCTCGAGGTCTTCGTGTCGGAAGAGCGCATCGAACTCGGTGACGACATGCTGACCAACGGCCACGACGACGACCATGACAATGGCCCCGTCGCGGACTTCAGCTTCGAGCCCGAGCCCGAGAAGCTTCTCGGCGCTCTTCTCCCGAAGTACGTCAGCACTCGTATCTTCTCGTCGCTTCTCGATGCTGCGGCATCGGAGTCGGCAGCCCGTCGTACAGCTATGAAGGCCGCGACGGACAACGCAAACGAACTGGTGAACACGTTGAGCCGTCAGGCCAACCAGGCTCGCCAGGCCCAGATCACCCAGGAAATCAGCGAGATCGTCGGCGGCGCCAACGCGCTCGCCTCGAGCGCAGGAAGTGACTAGCACATGACCGCAGCAGTAACCGAAAACAACGGGGCAGGTTCGGCTTCGGCCGTAGCCGGCCGCGTCGTGCGGGTCATCGGTCCCGTCGTGGACGTTGAATTCCCGCGTGGCGCTGTTCCTGAACTGTTCAACGCCCTGAACGCCGAGATCACGCTTCCCTCGGTCGCCAAGACGCTGACGCTCGAGGTTGCACAGCACCTCGGTGACAACCTGGTCCGCACCGTCTCCATGCAGCCCACCGACGGCCTCGTCCGCGGCACTGCAGTGACCGACTCGGGCAAGCCGATCTCGGTTCCCGTCGGTGACGTCGTCAAGGGCCACGTGTTCAACGCACTGGGCGATTGCCTCGACACCCCGGGCCTCGGCCGCGACGGCGAGCAGTGGGGCATCCACCGCAAGCCACCAGCCTTCGATCAGCTCGAAGGTAAGACCGAGATCCTCGAGACCGGCATCAAGGTCATCGACCTTCTCACCCCGTACGTCAAGGGTGGAAAGATCGGCCTGTTCGGTGGCGCCGGTGTCGGCAAGACCGTTCTGATCCAGGAAATGATCACGCGTATCGCTCGCGAGTTCTCGGGCACCTCGGTGTTCGCAGGCGTCGGTGAGCGTACCCGTGAGGGCACCGACCTCCACCTGGAAATGGAAGAGATGGGCGTCCTCCAGGACACCGCCCTTGTCTTCGGCCAGATGGACGAGCCGCCCGGAACGCGTATGCGCGTCGCCCTGTCCGCACTGACGATGGCGGAGTACTTCCGCGACGTTCAGGGTCAGGACGTTCTGCTGTTCATCGACAACATCTTCCGCTTCACGCAGGCAGGTTCCGAGGTTTCCACCCTCCTCGGCCGTATGCCTTCGGCAGTGGGCTACCAGCCCACGCTGGCGGACGAGATGGGTGAGCTCCAGGAGCGCATCACCTCGACCCGTGGTCGCTCGATCACCTCGCTGCAGGCTATTTACGTGCCCGCCGACGACTACACCGACCCCGCGCCGGCTACGACGTTCGCGCACCTCGATGCCACCACCGAGCTCTCGCGCCCGATTTCGCAGATGGGTATCTACCCCGCTGTGGATCCGCTGAGCTCGACCTCCCGCATCCTGGAGCCCGGCATCGTCGGTGCAGAGCACTTCCGCGTTGCCAACGAGGTCAAGCGCATCCTGCAGAAGTACAAGGAACTGCAGGACATCATCGCCATCCTCGGTATGGACGAGCTTCAGGAAGAGGACAAGGTCCTCGTCGGCCGCGCCCGTCGTATCCAGAAGTTCCTCGGCCAGAACTTCATCGTTGCCGAGAAGTTCACCGGTGAGCCCGGCTCCGTCGTGCCGCTCCGCGACACGATCGAAGCCTTCGACCGCGTCTGCAAGGGCGAGTTCGATCACCTGCCCGAGCAGGCATTCAACAGCTGCGGTGGACTCGACGACGTCGAGGCTGCAGCCAAGAAGATGGCCGGGAAGTAGTCCACGATGGCTGAGATGACCGTAGAACTCGTTGCCGTCGAGCAGCGCTTGTGGTCTGGTTCGGCGACGCTGGTCAGCGCTCAGACCACCGAGGGTGAAATCGGAATCATGCCTGGGCATGAGCCGGTCCTCGGTCAGCTGATCGAGGGCGGAACCGTGTCGATCACCTCGGTCGACGGCGAGCGTATCGTTGCTGCAGTACACGGAGGATTCCTCTCCGTCACTGCGACGACGGTGACGATCCTTGCCGAGTCCGCGGACATGGCACAGGACATCGACGTCGAGGCAGCCAAGGCTGTCTTGGCCGAGAACTCGGGCGACCTCGAAGCGATTGCGGTCGCCAAGGGTCAGCTCCGGGCCGTCGAGCGCGCGTAAGTTACTCGAGTAAAGCCGCGACGGGAGCCGACGAACAGTGACATTCGGAATGACTGTATTGATCATTCTGGTTGTGCTGCTCGCGGTTCTCGTCGCGGCTTTTCTGTATCGTCTTGTAGTTTTGCGCCGAGGCGGTACTGCTGCACTGCTTCGTGTCTTGCCATCCCCGGGGGACAGCGGGTGGCGGCACGGAATCATTCGCTACGGCGAAACCACTTTCGTTTTTTTCAAGCTGTCGAGTCTGCGGCCCGGCCCGGACTCCAGAATTGATCGTCAAGGTATCGAGGTCGAGAGCCGTCGCTCTCCCTCAGGCACCGAATTCGACATCATGAGCGACGACATCGTCGTCGTGAAGGTGAACGACGGATCGTCGGCCTACGAAATCGCTTTGGACAGTGGGGCATTGACAGCTTTCCTGTCCTGGGTCGAGTCGCGGCCGGACGGGCGCGCCCGTAGGCGACGCACCGCCTGACCGGTCCCGCTCAAGCCCCGGCGCCGGGCTTCCAGAGCACATCGCCTTCAGGGTTTGCCACTCTTCCCATGATGAAGAGCAGATCCGACAACCTGTTGAGGTATTTCGCGGGGAGGACGCTTGTGTCTTCCGGGTTTGCATCGATGGCGGACCAGGCCGCACGCTCCGCACGCCGTGAGACGGTTCTTGCTACGTGAAGCAGGGCACCCAGGGCAGTTCCGCCCGGCAGAATGAACGAATTCAACGGTGCCAGTTGCTCATTGAGCTCATCGCACCATCCTTCGAGTCGATCGATATAAGCCTGAGTCACTCGCAGTGGTGGGTACTTCGGATTCTCGACGAGCGGGGTGGACAAGTCGGCCCCTGCGTCGAAGAGGTCGTTCTGGATCTGGCGCAGCATCGCGAGGAGATTGTCCGGGGGAGTGCCGAGGGCAACGGCCACACCGATCGCTGCGTTGGTCTCGTCACAATCCGCGTAGGCGATCAGACGCGGATCGTTCTTGGACACGCGGGAAAAATCGCTGAGGCCCGTGGTCCCGTCGTCGCCGGTCCGGGTGTAGATCTTCGTCAGGTGAACAGACATAGGGCTACGGTACCGGCGCGGTGCCGACGAGGTTGTGGCTCTAGGCTGTGAACCGTGAGTGAGCACTTTCTTGTGACCGGGGGTAACCGCCTCGAAGGTGAAGTACTGGTGGGAGGGGCCAAGAACAGTGTGTTGAAGCTGATGGCCGCTGCGCTGTTGGCCGAAGGCACAACTGTCGTGACCAACTGCCCGGACATTCTCGACGTACCCCTGATGGCGGACGTCTTGCGAGGTCTGGGCTGCGAAGTTGAACTCGAAGACTCCGAAGTGCGGATCACGACGCCGGCCGAGCCGAAGTATCACGCTGACTTCGATGCGGTGAAACAGTTCCGAGCGTCAGTGTGTGTTCTCGGTCCGCTGGTCGCGCGCTGTCGCCGCGCTGTTGTCGCCTTGCCTGGTGGCGACGCCATCGGTTCGAGGCCCCTCGACATGCACCAATCCGGGCTCCGCCTGTTGGGTGCGCGCAGCGAGATCGAACATGGATGTGTAGTTGCCGAGGCAGATGACCTGCACGGCGCGAACATTCGCCTGGTGTTCCCGTCGGTGGGTGCAACCGAGAACATCTTGATGGCAGCGGTCCTCGCCCGTGGTGAGACCGTGATCGACAACGCTGCACGTGAGCCCGAGATCGTGGATCTGTGCAACATGCTCAACGAGATGGGCGCCAAGGTATCTGGCGGCGGAAGTTCGACGCTCACCATTCAAGGCGTCCGGAAGTTGGAACCGACTACGCACCGTGTCATCGGTGATCGGATCGTCGCTGCAACGTGGGGCGTCGCAGCCTCTATGACCAGGGGTGACGTCCGCGTTCGCGGGGTGAACCACAAGCATCTCGGACTGGTCCTCGACAAGCTTCGGACAGCCGGCGCGGAGGTGACGCCCGAGGTCGACGGCTTCCGTGTCATCCAGCGAGAACGGCCTAAGGCGGTCAATTTCGCAACCTTGCCTTACCCCGGATTCCCCACTGACCTGCAGCCGATGGCAATCGGTTTGGCTGCGGTTGCCGAGGGCACGTCGATGATCACCGAGAACGTGTTCGAATCACGCTTCCGATTTGTCGAGGAAATGATCCGACTCGGCGCCGACGCTCGTACTGATGGTCACCATGCTGTGATCCGCGGCGTTCCAGTGTTGTCGAGTGCGCCGGTGTGGTCTTCGGACATTCGGGCCGGAGCCGGGCTCGTGCTTGCCGGGTTGGTCGCGGACGGAACCACCGAAGTTCACGACATCTTCCATATCGACCGTGGATACCCGCGATTCGTCGAGAATCTCCGTGGACTCGGGGGAGTGATCGAGCGGGTGAGCACCGAATAGGTATCGGTGCTCGGCGTCACACTCGGGCCTAGTCGCCGTTGGTGGAATGACAAAACTGTCTGACCTGGCCTTGGCTGACCAATTCGCTGTAGTGACCAGGCGATTTGTGAATTGATTGAAGGTTCGCGTAACTTATTCCAAGTCAGAGCGACACGGACACCGACTCCCGCTTCACAGCGAGTGACACGAGGTTGTACGAAGTGCCTGACCAAATTTCGAAGTAGTTTCCATCATGTATGGTTGTGCTTCACCTCCAGTTGTTCTTCACGAGGTTCCGGTTTGCGCCGGTGACCTGGTTGGGGTAGGCTGGAAAAGTTGCCCCGGAGCGGCGGCCATAGGGTCGTGGTGATGGTGTGTGCGTGTT
>NZ_JBSGVT010000032.1:0-19729 GCF_053608585.1 Rhodococcus sp. NPDC055024 | reverse complement strand
CGACAACACCACCCCACCACACACCAACCCCCCACCACCCACACCAGCAAACCGACCATCCAACACATCCACCAACGTCAAACCCCCCACCACCACCCCCACACCATCCCAACCACCCACCACCAACCCACGCTCACCCGCAACAAGGATCTCCGCATCACCTACCGGCGCAGTAGGATTCGCCACGACCGACCTCAGTAGGCGGACGAACCGCTCCCCGAACTCCGTGACCGTGCCGGCCTCGAAGATGTCCGAGGCATAGGTGAAGGCTGCATCGAAGCCGGCGGGAATGCCGTCCTGACCGCGCCGTTCGGAGAGCGCCAACTGCAAGTCGAATTTTGCGACACCGATGTCCACCGGGATCGCATCGACAACGAGTCCTGGCAGTTCGAGATGGGGGTGGGTGATGTTCTGAAACTCCAACAGAACTTGGAAGAGGGGTGAATGCGACGTCGAACGCTGCGGCGCAATCGCGTCGACAACGCTCTCGAACGGCACCTCGGTATGCCCGAACGCTGCCAGATCCACTTCGCGAGTCCGGGCAAGAATGTCCTCGAAAGTCGCGGCAGTATCAATGGCGGTTCGCAGGACCACCGTGTTGACGAACATCCCGACCAGATCGTCGAGCGCTTGCTCAGCGCGCCCTCCCACCGGAGTGCCGATTGCTATGTCGGCCGAGTCGCTCAGTCGTGCCAACAGCACCGCCAACACCGCGTGCAGCACCATGAAGGGAGTTGCGTTGACGCGCCGCGCGAGATCGAGAAGGTCACTGTGCACGTCCGCGGGCACCGAGAACCGGACCGTTTCACCGCGCATGGACCGTTCGGCCGGTCTCGGTCGATCCAGCGGAAGGTCGATCACGTCAGTCAGTCCGGACAGGGTCGACGTCCAATAGTCCAACTGCTTCGACGCGAGAGTGTCCGGATCGGCGTCACTTCCGAGAAGATCGACCTGCCATCGGCTGTAGTCGGCGTACTGGACGGGCAACGGGGGCCAGCCCGGTATCTGATTCGCTGCTCTCGCTTCGTAGGCGCGGGCCAGGTCGCGGGCGAGCGGCTCGAGGGATGCTCCATCCGCCGAAATATGGTGAACAACCAGTACGAGCACATGTTCGTCCGGAACGATCCGAAAGAGAGTGCCGCGAAGGGGCACATCCACACTCACGTCGAATCCCTGTCGAGCGAGTTCGGCAATCCGCTCGTCCAGTTCTTCCTCGTCCGCCGCTTCCCCGTCCCACGCCATCTGCGACATCACGCGCTCCGGGGGAACTACGACCTGCAGTGGGCCGTCCACCGAGGCGGGGTAGACGGTTCGAAGCGATTCATGACGATCGACGACATCTCCCACTGCGGCCCGCAGCGCAGCGGCATCCAAAGCTCCTGCGAGTCGAACCGCCATGGGAATGTTGTAGGCCGGGGATGACGTGTCGAACTGGTTGACAAACCACAGGCGTTGTTGTGCCAGGGACACCGGCACTGTGTCCGGACGCGAATGTCTCTGCAAGAGAGGACGCCTCGATCGAGAATGATCGAGGCCGGATGCCTTCGCGTCACGCACTTTCACCGCCAGTGATTCGACTGTCGGTGCCTCGAACAATGCTCGCACCCCGAAATCGACTGCGGCACCGGAGTTGACACGCGCGATCAGCCTCGTCGCAACCAGCGAGTTACCACCAAGATCGAAGAAGTTGTCACCGATGCCCACCTTCGCGACACCCAGGACGTCAGCAAAGATCTCGGCCAGCAAGTTCTCGTCGGCGCTCACAGGTGGCCTGAACTCGTCCGATCGACCGATCAACTGCGGTGCAGGTAATGCCCCACGATCGACCTTTCCCGACGGACTGATCGGCAACTCGTCGAGAAGAACAAACGCCGCGGGCACCATGTACGACGGCATGCGGTCCGCGACGTACTGCGTCAGCTCGGCCGTCGACAGCGCACTCCCGCCGATAGGCACGACGTACGCGACGACCATCGTGGCGCCGGAGGGAGCGGCACTCGCCACGGTAACTGCATTCTCGACCTGCGGGCACGACTGTACGACGGTGTCGATTTCCCCGAGCTCGATCCGGAAGCCGCGAACCTTCACCTGGAAGTCGCTACGACCGACATACTCGAGCGCACGGCCGCGCCGGACGCGAACCAAGTCCCCCGTTCGGTACATTCGCTGCCCGGAGGGTCCGAAAGGGCTGGCCACGAATCGTTCTGCCGTCAAGGCGCGCTTTCGGTGATAGCCACGCGCGAGCGCTTCACCAGAGATGTGCAGCTCCCCCACAACACCGTCGGGAACGGGGCGCAATCGCGGATCGAGCACGATCTCGTGGAATCCACGGAGCGGTCCACCTACGGTGATTGTCTCCGACGACGCCAACGGTTCGCTGATGTTCGACATCACAGTGGCCTCGGTAGGACCGTAGGCGTTGCACAGTCTCCGTCCCGGAGCCCACCGCAGTACGAGTTCCGGTGGGCACGCCTCCCCACCGAACACGACATTGCCGAAGTCCGAAAGACCATCGGGTGACACTGTTCCGAGCGCCGCGGTCGTGACAAAACCATGCGTGATCTGCTCGGAGCCGAGGAATCGGGACAGCTCGTCCCCACCGAAGATGGTGCTCGGGGCGATCACCATGGCCGCTCCGGCACCGAAGGCCAGCAGATATTCGAAGATGGAGGCGTCGAAACTCGGTGTCGAGAAGTGCAGCGTTCGGGAGTTCTGCGTCGCACCGAACCTCGAACGCTGCTCGCCGGCAAGATCTTCCAGACCACGATGGGAGACAATCACTCCCTTGGGGAGTCCTGTCGAACCCGAGGTGTAGATCACATACGCCGGATTGTCGGGCCGGAGTGGGTACATCCGATCGATGTCGGAGACGGAGCGCCCGGGCAACTGTGCGCAGTGGGCACGGAACTCAGGGTCATCCATCGCCATCCACGGAACCGAATCCGGTAACCGGTGAAGTTCCGAAACGACCGTCAGTCCCAGCGTGGCGCCGGAATCGGTCAACATGTAACGAACACGTTCAGACGGATAAGTCGGATCCACGGGCACAAATGCCGCACCCGCCTTGGCCACCGCCAGCATCGCGACAACTGATTCGATCGAGCGCGTCAACCCCAGCGCCACAAGGTTTTCCGGACCAATTCCGCGGGCAATCAACATTCGAGCCATTCGACTGGAATCCTCGTCGACTTCTCGATACGACAACTCGTCACCGAGATACGAGAGAGCTACGCGGTCGGGATGTCGCTGCGCCGCGCCGTCGAACAAGTCGGCGAGGGTGCGATGCGAAGTGCGAGGGCCACTGCGGTCAGGCCGTGTCGCGGATCGTTCATACTCCGACAGGATGTCGATGTCGCCGATCACGACCGGCGGACCCGTGGTGAGGGATTCCAGGATGTGCGTGAACCGTAAACCAAGACCACGTACCGTTTCGGGCTCGAACAGATCGGTAGAGAACTCGAGCACCACCGTTATTCCGGACGGTTCACCCTCCGCGTCGAAATTTTCCACCGCACATACGCCGAGGTCGAAACGGCCAACGTCACGAGGTCGCTCGTCGGTGCTGCCGACGCACTCGAACGTCACCTGAACGACCGGTGCATACGCGGGCACATCTTCCACGCCGAGCGCCTGCGCCACCTGCTCGAGCCGTATCTCACTGTGCAGCAGCGCATTACTGCGAGCCTCGGAGACGCTGTGCAGGAGCGTCGTGAACGGCATCTCCAGATCGATGCGATTGCGGACGGCCACCAGGTTCGCGCCGGATCCCGTCGGCGCACCGATCACCACGTCTGAAGCTCCGGACAACCGGCTCACCAGGAGCGCAAAGCCTGCGTGTAAGACCGCACGTGCGTCCGTCACGAGATCACTCGCCATGGCGGTGATCCGAGTGTGAGTGTCGGCGCCGACCCGAACGTCAACCTGTCCGCTTTGCAGCGATTGCGCTGCCGGCCTGGGTCGATCGGACGGAAGTTGCAGCAGTTCAGGTGCCCCGGCGAGCTGATGTCTCCAATACGCGAGATGCCGAGCTTCGCGGCGTCGTCGCACACCCTCGCGCGCAGTCAGGTCGTGAACTGCCGAGAGTTCGGCACCGGGATCGGCCGCGATCAGCTCTTCCAGTAACTCGAGGAAATTCCGGTGGTGATCGCGCAAACCCGCGACCTCGTACCGGTTCGGGTTCGCCCGAAAATCGACACGCAGCCTGTCGCCACTCGGGTAGACGTTGACCAGCAGATCCTCCACCGGACCGGACGTGACTATGTGGTACTCGCCCACCACCTCGCCCAGTCGAACCTCCTGGCGGAACAGCATGACGTTGACCATGGAGCCGGCAAACGAGTCTTTCTCCTCCACAACGCTCTTCACGCCCGCGTCCCGACGGATGTCGTCGAGGCTGCAGCGCTGATGTCGCAATGCACCCATGAGCTCACGCTGGACCTGCGCGACGAGTTCACCGACGGTATCGACCCCGGCCGTCGCGATCACCAACGGTGCGACGCTGACCATCATTCCGCCCGAGTTGCGTAACAGCGCCGTTGTCCGCCCGGACATCGGAACATGGATATGGACAGTCTCTTTCGCCGTCAACCGCGAGAGGTACAGCGCGAGTGCAGCGATGACTGTTGCAGCTTGGTTCTCGGATTCGTCGAGTCGGATACCGCCGAGGCGTGAGAGGAGAGCACTCTCGAGTGCGCTCTCGGGCTGTGCGGGCCCAGAGTCGTCCGCCAGGGTGGTTGATCCGGCGACGGCCGCGTTCCGCCCGGCCCAGTACTCACGGTCGGCAAGGAATCGATCCGACGTTCTGTATCGCACGTCGATGTCGTACAGCGTGCGCAGCGGCGCGGCACGAGCAGGTTTCGGGTCCTTCTTCGCCACCGCGGCCGAGTACCGGTGCGCGATACGGTTCATCGTGGTCATGGCACCGAAACCGTCGAGCGCTACGTGATGAATGCGGCTGTACCACAGGTAGTGCAGGTCACCCACACACAGCACAGCCGTCTCGACGATTTCGTCGACTGCCAGGTCGATTTGCGTCCGGCAATCTCGGCGCATCCATTCGAGCGCAGTCTCGAACGGATCCTCGGTCCCGCGGAAGTCGACAAAACCGACCGAGATATCGGCAGTCGCATCCACGTACTGCATCGGTTGACCGTCGACCTCGATCACTTTCAGCAAGGGAGATTGGAACTCGTGTGCAACCGCTCGCGTTTCCCGATCCAACAACTCGACGTCCAATTCGCCGCGCAACTCGACGTAATGCGCAATCAAAATCGGGACCTCAGGATCGAGCTGTTGTGCGAACCAGGTTGCCCGTTGCGCGGCCGAGAGCGGAAAGCGCGTCTCATCAGAAGTGTCAGTCCGTTTGACCTCGAAGGGTTTCACAGTGTCCCGCCCCGCACGGTCGCCGCGGCCGCCGAGTGCGTAGCCGCGTCCGAATCAACAGCGCGAGAGCAAGAGGCTGATCGCGCCTCTCAAGCAGTCGTACCCAGAATCGGCCAGCACAAGCAGCGATCCACCGGCCGATGTCGCATACGTTTCACTCATGTTTCACGTGCCCGATATGCACTAAAAGTGTGAATGTGTCCCGTCACCTCGGTAATGTCCCACTTCTGGACGACACGTCCCCCGAGGGGAGCAGGCGCATGGACATCACCACCATTACCGACGTGATACGCCGACCACCGGATCGCCCAGGGGAAGTGTGGCGTCCAGGCGACGCCTGGCTTGCCGGTGGAACCTGGCTGTTCTCCGCCGAACAACCCGACACACGTCGACTCGTCGACCTCACCGCACTCGGTTGGACACCACTGGACGTCGGCGCGACTCACTTCAGTGTCGGAGCTACGTGCACAGTTGCCGAACTGTATGCGTTTGTACCACCGGACAATTGGCGCGCAAGTCCACTTATTCGCGTCAGTTGCGAATACTTCCTCTCCTCGTTCAAGGTGTGGAATGCGGCCACCGTCGGCGGCAACATCTGTATGTCACTTCCCGCCGGACCGATGATCACGCTGGCGGTAGCACTCGAGGCCACGTTCACACTGTGGGCTACCGACGGGGGTGTCAGAACCGTCGACGCTTGCGACTTCGTGACCGGCGACCACCAGAACGTCCTGGAGCCGGGCGAAGTTCTTCGGAGCATCGAGTTCCCGGTGCACGCACTCACCAAACGGCACGCCCACCGCCGATTCAGTCTCACTCCTCTCGGGCGATCGACGATCTTCATGATCGCGGTGCAGACTCCTGGCACGGACGACTTTCACCTGACCATCACTGCGGGCACAACGCATCCGATCCGGCTGACGTTCGACGCGATGCCAGACGAAGAATCTCTGCGACGAGCTGTCGACTCCATCTCCGCCGAGAGCTGGTTCGACGATCCCAACGGAGCCCCCGACCACCGCCTTCACCTCGCTCGTCACTACGCCGACGAGCTGCGAATCGAACTGACGGGGAGCCTGTCATGAGCTACACGGTGAACGGACGAAAGTTCGACGAGGAACCGTTCCCCGGTCAGTGTCTGCGCACATTCCTTCGGCAACTGGGACACCACGGAGTGAAGAAGGGGTGCGACGGAGGTGATTGTGGGGCCTGCACGGTGTGGCTCGACGGCGCACCGATCCACAGTTGCATCACACCCGCCTTTCGCGCTGACGGTCGCGACGTGACCACCATCGAGGGTCTCGGCACGCCCGAAGATCTCCATCCGATTCAGCAGCAGTTCCGAGACGCACCCGGTTTTCAGTGTGGGTTCTGCACCGCTGGGATGATCATGACCTCGGCGGCACTCACCGACGAGCAGAAAGAAGACTTGCCGCGAGCGCTCAAGGGAAACCTGTGCCGCTGCACCGGTTACCGATCCATCGAAGACGCTGTCAACGGTGTCAGCGCAATCGAGGTTGCTCTTCCCGGTCAAGCAGTCGGTACAAGCGTAGGCGCGCCGGCGGCGACCGAGGTGGTAACCGGACGCGCCGAGTACACGATGGACACCGAAATCGACGGCATGCTGCACCTGAAAGTGCTGCACTCGCCTCACGCCCATGCACGCATCACCTCCATCGACACCACCGACGCTCTCGCTGTCCCTGGCGTGCATCGCGTCTACACCTGGAAAGACGTGCCGCGCAAGCTCTTCACCACGGCAATCCATACCGACCACCTTGTTGACCCGGACGACACGTACATCCTCGACAACGTCGTACGTTTCGTGGGCCAGCGTGTCGTCGCCGTACTCGCCGACTCCGTCGTCGCCGCGGAAGAAGGCCGCCGGAAGGTGAAAGTCGACTACGAGATCCTGCCGGCTGTGTTCGATCCGGAAGAGGCCATGGCCGACGGCGCTCCGGCCCTGCACGGGTCCGACGATCCCTTTGTCCGAGATCCCGAACGCAACATCCTGCTCGAAATTCACGGCCACGTCGGCGACGTCGACGCCGGTTTCGCGGAGGCCGACGTCATCCACGAAGGCACCTACTTCTCACCGCGGGTTCAGCACGCACACCTCGAGACGCACGGATCGATCTCGTGGATGGAAAATGGCCGCCTCCACGTTCGCACAAGTTCGCAGTCTCCCTCGATCGCCAAGGTCAAACTTGCCCACCTCTTCGACCTCCGCCCGGATCAACTACGAGTGTTCTGCAAACGCGTGGGCGGCGGGTTCGGCGGAAAACAAGAAGTGATCAGCGAAGATCTGGTGGCGCTCGCCACCCTGGACACCGGCCGTCCCGTCTGCCTGGAATTCACCCGCGAAGAAGAGTTCACCACCGCGTCACCACGTCATCCGATGAAGCTGACAATCAAACTTGGTGCCAAGTCGGACGGAACCCTCACGGCCTTTCAGTACCGAAACATCTCGAACACCGGTGCGTACGGAAACCACGGCGGAGAGACACTCTTTGCCGGCGGCGCGGCAGTCTCGCTCTACCGCTGTGCGAACAAGAAGTTCGATGCGTATTCCGTGTACACGAACAATGTTCCGAGTGGCGCGTTGCGCGGATACGGGATGACTCAGCCCGCTTTCGCCGTGGAATCGGCGATGACAGAGCTGGCCGTCGCACTGGACATGGACCCGCTAGAGCTGCGTCGACGCAATATAGTACGACCGGGCGATTCGCTGGTCGCACTCGAGGACGGCCCCGACGACGTGATCTTCACCGAAGACGGACTGGGGCAATGCATCGATCTGATCGACGCCGCATTGAACCGCCATCCGGTCCCATCCCTCGGAGACGATTGGCTTATCGGGACCGGTACCGCAAGTTCTCTACATGAGACAGCACCTCCCACCGAGCACATTTCCGAGGCCTGGCTCACTCTCGGCGAGGACTGTGTGTACGAACTTGCCATCGGCACAGTCGAATTCGGCGAGGGAACCTCTACCGCCCACGTGCAGATCGCCGCACATCAGCTGGGCACCACACCGTCGCGCGTGCGAATCATTCAGTCGGACACCGACCGAACCGGTTTCGACACAGGCGCTTTCGCCAGCGCCGGGCTGTTTGTTGCCGGCAACGCCGTCCTTCGCGCGTCGAACGCACTACGTGACCGGCTACTGGCCTTCGCGGCGCACCACACCGGCGTCGCGATAGACCAATGCTCGATGGACGACGACAAGATCGTCTGCGGTAGCACTCGGGTGACACTGCAAGAGTTACTCGAGGCAGCACGCCCGCGCGGGATCCGATTCACCGAGGCTCGGAAGGCATACGGATCTCCGCGCAGCGTGGTGTCCAATACCCATGGCTTCAGGATTGCCGTCCACCGCATCACCGGTGAGATTCGCATTCTCTACAGCGTCCAAGCCACCGACGCTGGAGTGATCATCAATCCGGCGCAGGTTCGGGGACAGATCGAAGGTGGCGTCGCCCAGGGCATCGGCTTCGCCTTGACCGAGAACTTCCACGTAGACGCACATGGCGCGGTGATGAACCCGAACCTGCGTAACTACCGGATACCGACCTATGCAGACGTTCCTCGCACCGAGGTGATCCTCGTCGATTCGTCCGACTCCGTTGGTCCGCTCCGCTCCAAGGGAATGGCAGAGTGCTGCATCAATCCGGTCGCCCCTGCGCTGGCGAACGCACTGCAGGATGCCACCGGGTCGCGATTCCGGTCGCTACCGCTCACCCCCGAGCGCATCTTCACGGGCCTGAACCGATGACCGCGAACACCTCGGCAGACAGCGCGGCAACAGTAATCATCGGCCAGCGAGTGCGCGCCGGACTGGAGAAAGAGTTCGAGGTCTGGCAGAAAGATCTCAACCGAGCAGCCGCAGATTACGCGGGCTTCCTCGGGGCGGAAATTGCGGCTCCGACGTCTACCCAACCTGATTGGGTGATCGTGTACCGCTTCGACTCCATCGCACATGTTCAAGCGTGGATCAACAGCGCGACGAGGCAGGACCACCTGGAGAACGGTCGTCAGTACTTCGACGGCCCGGCCACGCAGCAGGTCGTGAGCGGCGGGATCAAACCTCCGGACCCGTTGCTGACCGTCGTGGTGACGCACCGAGTCGGTGACGACAGCATCGACGAGTTCCTCGCCTGGCAGGACCGTCTTCGCGAAGTGGAGAGTGCTTTCGACGGATTTCGCGGCACCGAACTGTTTCGCCCCGTCGACGGTGTGCAGGATGAATGGACGCTGCTCTATCGTTTCGACAACGCCGCCCATCTCGACACGTGGCTGACTTCCCCTGAACGACAACAACTCCTCGCCGAGGGCCGCAAGTTCCACGACTTCGAACTGCGGACCGTCGACAATTCGTTCGGCAGTTGGTTTGCTTTCGACGAGAACGGAAACGAGGCCCCGCCACCTTCGGAGACAAAAACCTCGATCGCCGTCTGGGTCGGCCTCTACCCGACGGTCGTGCTACTTACCCTGGCCCTGTCGCCGCTGAAGTTGCCGCTCTGGCTGGGATTGTTGATCGGCAATCTGCTGTCGAGCTTCATCATGAGTTTCTTCACGATGCCGTACTACGTGAATCGACTCCTGCGCCGTTGGCTGCGACCGCCTCCGGGGATTCCTGTGGCGAAGACCAACGCGCAAGGAGTGGCAATCGTTGCCGCTGTGACCTTGTTCTGGGTTGTCGTCTTCTACCTCGTGACTACTCAGTTCTGGTCGCTGCCTTGAACTCGACGGAACACGAAAATGCCAGCGTGTGCACCAGGGCATGATTCTTCCCTGGTGCACACGCTGGCATTTTCAGGTATGTCGGTTCACGCCGCTGTCGGTGGGCTGTTCCCGCCGATGGGATGCTGGAACGGATCGATCGACATCGGCGGATAGAACACCGTCTTCCGATCGGGGCCGATTTCCACTCGCCACTGCGTGTGGTGCAGTGTCCGATGATGATGCCCACACAACAGAATCAGATTGTCGAGATCCGTTGGGCCACCATCATTCCAGTGCACAATATGGTGAGCATCGCACCACCCCGATGGTGTCCCGCACCCCGGAAACGCGCACCCACCATCACGAACCGCCAACGCCCGCCGCTGGGGTACCGTCGCGGTTCTCGCTTCCTTGCCGCAGTCGAGCGGAACACCATTCTCATCCAACAGAATCCGGGTGATGGTGCAGTCGCACGCCAACATCCGTGCGGTGTCGATGCTGATCGGCCCCACCCAATCCGTCCACGCGAACCCGAGTTCCTCGGTCGACGGCAAGAGGTCTTTCAAGGCTTTGAGGTCGGTCATGTCCTTCGCCGACGCAGTCACCGTGATGTGTGGTTTCACGCCGCCTTCGATTGGACCCAGCCCCGCCCGCTCGTACCGCCGCAGCAGTTCGCAGAACCCGTCCGCGCGTCGCAGTGCCGGCGTGCGGGTGTCTTTGACGCCGTCCTTCTCCGGCGTCGGAGCGGACAGGCTCGACAACAACGTGATCAGACGGGCACCGTTCACGGCATCCAGATCGCCTTCCACGCTGACCCGCCCGTACAAGCCTTTCGAGGCGTAGAACTCGTTGCGCTCCGAATCCTCACCGACCGGGACGCCGTCTTCGCGTTTTCCGTACTGCTTCTCGATCCGCCGGATCGCCGCCCGCACCGCATCACAATCGGCGATGTTCTTCGACGCCAACCCGAGCAGGATCCCGCGGGCCTTGTCGACATCCGCCGGGGTCATGTTCTTGGGTGGATGCTGACAAAACGACGCCACCTGACGGGCTTTCAGCGCATCCACATCGCCGCGGTGGAATGCATCCGCGACAACAGGTTCGAGCAACAAGCAACCGCGCCAGGCTGACCAGCAGGCTGCACTCACCGGTCTCCAAATTCGTCGAACCATGCAACCACTGCGCGATCGCCCGAAAACCCTTCCCGACCACAGTCTCCCGGGAAAACATCTCCACGATCAGCAATACCATCCGCGACTGCAACTCATGCCGGACACGCACCAGATCCAGAACCTCACTCTTGAGGCCCTCACCATCCAGCTGCCACGCTTCCCGACTGTCCATACCGAAAGTCTAATCGAACATACTTTCGATAACCAGGGACATAACGGACAACTTCAGAAACGCTCACAACTCGAGACCTGTTGAAATCGAACTACTTTCGAAACTGACGCAAACGCGATCATCGACCACCGAGCGGCAAGGCTCCCCCACCGACAGGATAGGGCGGGAGCGTTCCCACAAGCGTCGGTGTCAATGTAGTCGCGGACGGATCGGCGCGACCCAGCGTGAGTTTCCGAACTTCGGCACCCGTTCCGTTGCTACCACTCACAAGGAGATCCGCGCCGGTAGTCGTGCTCGTCGTCGCTACTTCGACGCCCGACCCTGGACCGGCGAACGGATCGAAGGCTGCGACTTCCCGAAACGCTACGTCCGCCGAATGATGGTCAGGGCTCTCGAGGTACATCTCGGGCGCGCCGTCGAGCCTGGATCCACTTGAGAAGACACGGACTGAACCCTCCCCTCCGAGCATGCCCGCCACGATCGATTTGGCTCCGCCCTCAGCGCCGGCCACCCATCCCGTCGAGAGCGACACCCCGTCGCGATAGCCCTGATCGAAGGCCAAGAACTGTGATGTCGTCACCGGACCATCCGCACGACCTGCGTGTTCATCGGAGTCGCCCTGCGCAGCTGCCGTCGGCTCGTACAGGTCGTAGCGGAACGTCTTGATCAAAGGCTCGTCGCCGGCACCCGGCGCGGTCACGATGCTCGCCCGACCGGAGTGACTGTCGACCATCCCGGTTGCAAAAGTGACGCCGCTACTCGAACCCGGATACGGAGAGAAGGAGCCGAATTCTGCCGGCGCGGACTTCTTGTCCGCCGGAAGGTCGGTGGAGTAGATCTTGACCTGCGACTCCATTCCTGGGCCTGACGCAACGATGATGTTGTCCGCCAGAGCATTTCCGTCGATGTCGACGCCGCCTACGTTCACTCCACCACGGAACCCCGAATCGAAAGGTGCAAATCTTGCCAACTCGTCGGTGAACGGCACGCCTCCGACTGCGTTGTACGCCAACACTTCCGGAGCCGATCCTGCACCTGTTCCAGCCACAAGATCAAGCACCATGTCTCCGTTCACGTCGGCCATCGCAACGCTCGGCGTGCCTTCGAACGACGGGAAGGGAGTGACGGTGGAGATCAGCTTGTCGCCGTTGGCATCGAATATCTGAACTTTGGCGGGGACTCCGGCCGAACCGGGTACGGCCACTGCGTATGTCGACACCTCTGGAATCACGTTGACAGTCGCCATCAATCCGTTGTCCTCGTGATTGAGTCGGTGGCAATGAATGACGAAGGTTCCGGTGTACTCGGTGAACTTCGTCCGCAACGTCACCGATGCTGGTTCCAGCGCATTCTCGTTCTCGTCCGTCACCGGCGCCGGCACGTTCACGTTGTCGATTCCCCAGGGCTGAACGCCCGTCGTGGTACCTGCGACGGGATCCACGACTTCCGTCACCTGGAAGTCGTTGACGTGAATATGCATCGGATGTTCGTCGTTGTTGAGGTTCGTGATCTTCCATTCCTCAACGGAATTCAAACGCGGTTGAATCAGCGGAATGTTGGGGAACGTGTTGTCGGCGAACTCGTAGGTGAAGGCTTTCGGATCACTGTTGCTGGCCTTCTCGTTTCCGAATCCGCCCGAGACTGTGAGGTTGCGGGTCACGTCGGGCGTCATCGCTGCGGTATCCACGAAGGAGGTGTAGGTGTCCAGTTTTTGTCCGAAGTCGAATGGAGTCGTCTTTCCTTCCCCCTCATCTGGTGTCGCACGGATCAACTGTTGAGTCGGGAACGTGAAGAATCCGTCCGCGTAGCTGATCACCGACGGGTCGACAGTGACGGTTCCGAGTTCGGCCGGCGGATTGTCGGTGCCGTTGTTTGTGTACAGAATGCCTGGATTGCTCACCGGCTTTGCACCTTCGAGCGGTGGCATCTCCAGCACCAGATCGCCGGCCTCCGGCATCGTCACGGCAATCGCGTATCGCGAGGCCGGCGGAATCACCAGCCTGGTTCCGTCCCCGTCCACGGGTGGCCTGACCTCGTCGAACGGATTTCCGTCCTGGCCCACGATCGCAAACTTCGGATGAGCGCCGGTTGCGGTTTCCGTCAACGTGACCGGCATGTAGGCGAAGTCGCTGATGTTGGCGAGAACCCAGATCTCGGTCTGACCCGGCTTCAATCTCAGGGACGGCTGAAATTGACCGTTCACGGTGTACTGCACGTCGCGTTGGTTGTCGGGCAGGGAGGGATCAGCCGGGACTCTCGTCGATTCACCGGCGAAGCTCTGGAGGTTGCCTGGTACGAATTGATTCTGTCCACGATGATTGGCCGGCGACAGCGGTCCGCTGTACCAGTTGGTGAAATACTGTGCTCCCTCCGTGGTTTCCGAGAAATTCACGGGCGCCAAGCTCGGACGGTAGGTACCGTCGGCCAATTCCGTGCCGGTGGGCGGCGTCAAGGTACTGACGAATTGGGGCCAATTCGCGTCGTTGAGCTGCCGGCCCTTCCCCTTGCGGTCGAACACGAAGTTGTACTGCAGTGCCATATCGCGGATCGGAATGTCGTTCGCCGTCACGACAGGCAAATTGCCGTCCGGCCGGCCGATTTCCAGTAGCCCGGCCAGACCCATGTACGTCTGCTGCGCAGTGAGGGTGTGCCGGTGACTGTGATACCAGTACAGACCGTTCGGCATCGTCCCCGGAATCGCGTAGTCGTAAACATTTCCCTGGCCGGCGGGGATGTTGAGCAACACGTTGTCGGCATTACCGTCCGGACTCACGTGAACTCCGTGCGTGTGCAGATTAAGCGGAGCCGACGACAGCGCCGGCGGATAGATCGGCACATCCCCGCCCGCCGGAGTGAACGCCGGATCGTAGAAGTCCTCAACCGTGAGATCCTGCAGATCGTTGTCGTAATGAATGATCAACCGCTCCCCGGGGTTGACCCGGAGAGTCGGCGCCGGATAGACGTCACTCGCCGAGGTCGACCCGTCCGAGGCCGTACCGCGAATGACTTCGTACCCGAACAGCAGGAAATTCGACACCGGCGCCGACGCGGTATCGAGCGGAATCACTCCCTGATGAGCGGACAACCGCACTTCGAGGACACCATCTCGACTGCTCAGTTTCACCGGCTCCCGGTAGTCGACAGGGGCACCGTCCGAGCCGTAGTGAGCGCCCGCCTCAGGCGCCGATTCACCGGAGGTACACGCGCCCAACGCCACCGTCATCGACACCACTACTACCGCGGCCAACGACTTTCCTCGCAGTGCGATCACTGGTTTCCCCGTTCCATGGTGGCGTGAGATACGTCCGATCAGCGCTCATCAGCCTATCGAGAAAACATCCGCTGAACAGGATATTCACGACAAATAGCCCGCGCAGTGCCCGCTTCCGAGATGCATGCCGCATGGTGGCTCACCAAACCGATCAGGAATCGAGAAGCACGGCCAAGGGACCCGCAATTACGTTGAAACACATGAACACACCACAGAAGTCCACTTCCAACCACACGTCGTCAAACCACACATCGGCAGGGAGCGCCCAGAGGACCACCGCGCAGTCCGTGATCCTCGACGTCCCGGACCTCGCGGCAGCCGAGGCTTTTTACGACGCTCTCGGCGTCCGAGATCGAATCCAGCTACGCGCATCCACCGAACCGACAACCGGGTTTCGTGGATATACCCTTTCGCTCGTCGTCTCCCAACCCAACATCGTCGACGCATTCGTCGGCGCAGCGCTCGCAGCCGGTGCCACCGAGTTGAAGCCGGTCAAGAAATCCATCTGGGGATACGGCGGAGTTGTTCAGGCTCCCGACGGTTCGATCTGGAAGATCGCCACGTCGTCGAAGAAGAACAACGGGCCGGCCACCCGCACGATCGACAACCTCGTGCTGCTGCTCGGCACCGAAGACGTCAAGGCCAGCAAGCAGTTCTACCTCGACCACGGACTCGAGGTGTCCAAGAGCTTCGGCCGCAAGTACGTCGAATTCATCAGTGCAGCAGGCAATGTCACACTGGCACTGTATGGGCGGCGCGCCTTGGCGAAGGATGCCGGGCTCGCTCCGGAAGGCACCGGATCGCACCGGATCACCATCACCGGCGCTTCCGAACCCTTCGCGGATCCCGACGGTTTCGCCTGGGAGAGCGCCCATTCCTGAGCCGGACGGTGTCCTGCCGGCAAGCCCGAGCGACTCAGGACATCCCGCGAATCCTCTCCAAGCTGTGCGCCATCAACGGACCAACGGTCTCGAGCGCAGCGGGCGAGGTGATGTCCCAGTGAGTGCACTCGACGGGATGATTCACGATATCCCCGCTCACGTATGCACGCCATGAATCGGCTCCACGGTTCAGCCACGGATCATCCAGCGCTGCAGTGAAGTACAGCACGTCACCATCGAAGATCCCCGGCTGATAGGTCTTCATCAACGTGTCATTGTGCTGGGCCGCAAAGACAAGCCTGCCGACGTTTTCCGCAGTCAGTTCACCCATCGCTTGCGCGAACTCGAGTCCCATATCCGAGCCGTCTTCTGCGTCCGAATCTGCAGTGCCTTCAGTGCCTTCACTGTCTTCACTGTCTTCAGCGGCACGGGCGAAGCTGTCCAGCATCACCAACGAATCGACCGACTCGCCCGCTGCCTGCAATTGCACCGCCATCGAATGTGCGATCACTCCACCCAGCGACCAACCGGCGAGGTGGTAGGGGCCTTCAGGCTGGATTCGCCGCACCTCCTCTAGATACCTGGCAGCGGTGAGTTCGATGGACTCCGGCAACGGGTCCGCGGACGAAACTGCCGGAGTTTGGATTCCGTACATCGGAGTTGCCGAATCGATATACGGCGCCAAGCCGGCGTAACTCCAGGCCAGGCCGATGATCGGATGGACGAAGAACATGGGCGGCTGTTCACCGGTGGTTCGAATCGGGAAGACTACGTCCAGCGCACCGGCAGTGTCTTGTCGGGAATCGATACGCATCGCAATCGACGCCGGAGTCGGCTCGATCATCAACCACTGCAGCGGTATCTCGCGGGTGAGGGAAGCCCGCAGCTTTGTCACCACACGAATCGCCGACAGTGAGTTGCCACCGAGTTCGAAAAAGTTGTCGTCGGCGCCGATGTCAGCGATTTCGAGAACCTCAGAGAAGGCCCTGGCCACAGCGATTTCCGAAAGTGTGCTCGGTTCCCGATACACGATCTTCGACGCAAAATCAGGAGTCGGCAATGCCTTCTCGTCGACCTTCCCTGTCGGTGTCGTCGGCACCTTGTCGATGAAGACGACGGCACTCGGGATCATGTGACGCGGCAAGAACTCGGATACGAATGCGATAACGTGGCCCGCCTCCGGCGCAGTTCCCGGCGCCGGCACGACGTACGCCACCAGCGCCGTGTCCCCGGACGGTGTCCGCCTGCCGAGGGCCATGGCCACATCGACGTCCGGGTGGGCGTGCAGTGCCGCATCTATCTCACCGAGTTCGATGCGGTGACCACGAATCTTGACCTGACTGTCGGTCCTGCCCCGATACTCGATGGTGAGGTCGGGTGTCCACGCTGCGATGTCACCCGTTCGATACATACGATCCCCCGGCTGCCCATGCGGGTTGGGAACAAATCGGGTCGCCGTGAGCACGGGCTGATCGTGGTATCCACGGGCTAGAGCCAGCCCCGACACGTACAGTTCACCCGGTGTCCCGATCGGCACCGGTAGCAGTCGAGCGTCGAGGATCACCGTGCCGAAACCGCGTACCGGCGATCCGATCGTGACCGGCTTCCCCGCGACAAGATCACCGACGGTGGAGATGTCGGTGGCCTCGGTTGGTCCGTACCCGTTGAGCATGGTTCGACCAGGCTGCCAACGATTGACCAGTTCGGCGGAAACCGCTTCACCGCCGACACCGAGAACTCGAAGCTCCTCGAGCCCCTCCGGTTCCATCGACGTCAACATCGCCGGAGTGATCAGTGCGTGGGTGACCTCGCGGTCGATCATGAACCGCGACAACTCGTCGCCGCCGAGAATAGAGGGTGGTGTGACGACCAGAGTCGCCGCCGCGGAGAGCGCCGACATCATCTCTCCGACCGACATGTCGAAGCTCGGTGAGGTGTTGTGCAGGAATCGTGAGTGCGAGTCGACGCGATAGTGCTCACGACGTTCGGCTGCAAGGTTCGCGAGACCACCGTGGGTGACCACGACTCCCTTCGGCTTCCCCGTCGAACCCGAGGTGTAGATCATGTATGCCGGATTGTCGATTCGTGCGGGTGTGTCGAGAGGGCTCACCGGGGCTGCCGCCAGTTCTTCGGCGATGTCCTCGAGAATCAGCCATTCGACGTCGTCGGGCAGGAACCGACGATGCTCGGCAATCGTCACACCGAGCTTTGCCCGAGAGTCTCCGAGGATGTGCTCGATGCGCTCGGCCGGATAGCTCGGGTCGACCGGCAGATACGCGGCACCGGTCTTGGCCACTGCCCAGACTGCGAGCACAGACTCGAGTGATCGCGGAAGAGCGAGAGCCACAAATGTTTCCGGCGAGACTTCTCGTTCCAAGAGAACGTGAGCCATACGGGTCGAGAGTTCGTCGGCTTCTGCGTAGGTGACGGCGCGGTCGTTCCACAGGAAGGCGATCCCCGTCGGATTCGACGAGACCGCAGCAAAAATCAGCTCGGAAAGCGTCGCCGGATGCGCCGCCGCCAGGCCTCGCACCGGCACCAGCAGGTTCTGCTCGTCACGATTCAGAATGTCGACATGACCGAGAACTCTGGCCGGGTCTTCGGTTAGTTGCGCGAGCAGCATGACGAATCGCTCGGCAAACAATGCAACCGTGGACCGGTCGAACAGATCGGTTGCGTAGGTCAGCGATCCACTCACCGTTACCGACTCGGTGTCTGAGCCTTCGGATTCCGCGGTCTCGAACAGCGTCAAGGCAAGATCGAATTGAGCTGGAGTGACGTCGAATTCGAGAGCCGACACACGAAGGTCAGGAAGCTCGAAGACAGCGTCCTCGACGTACTCGTAGGCCAGCGCAACTTGGAACAGCGGTGCGTGAGCTTGTGAGCGAACAGGTTTCAGTACATCGACAAGCCTCTCGAAGGGCACATCGACGTGGCCGAATGCGCTCAGATCTCGGTCACGCACCTGATCGAGCAACGCCGAGAACGTCAGTGCGGAGTCGACATCTGTTCGCAGAACGACTGTGCCGACAAACATTCCGATCAAATCCTCGACAGCGGCCTCACCTCGTCCGGACACCGGTGTGCCGACGACGATGTCGGTGCTCGCCGACAATCTCGCCAACAGCGCCGCATACACCGCGTGGATCACCATGAACACACTTGCGTGATGGAGATCGGCGATCTCACGTACGCGATCCATGACTTCGGGCGCTATGTCGAAGCGAACCATCGCACCGTTCTGGGTGGCCACCGCCGGGCGTGGTCGATCGGTCGGCAATTCCAGTACGTCCGGGATCCCGCCCAATGTTGTTTTCCAGTAGTCGATTTGAGTCGATGCGATGCTGTTCGGGTCCGCCTCGTCACCGAGGAGCGCCCGCTGCCACAGCGCAAAGTCGGCATACTGGATCTCCAGCGGCGCCCAGAAGGGCGGCTGGCCGGTGAGCCGCGCCGAGTAGGCAACCATCACGTCTCGAGCCAACGGCGCCATGGACACACCGTCCGCACTGATGTGATGGACCGACATCACGAGCACATGCTCGAATTCTTCGACTCGGAACAGCTTCACCCGAATCGGGACCGAGGCTGTGACGTCGAAGCCTTCGGAAAGGACGCCGAGTATGCGCGTATCGAGATTGCCTCGGTCGACATCGATCGGGCTCAGATCGAACTCGACGTTTTCGGGTGGCAGGATGACCTGGACGGGGCCGTCGCCGTTGTCGGGGAACATCGTTCGCAGCGACTCGTGGCGTGCCAGGACGTCGCCCACCGCACCACGAAGTGCAGGGACGTCGACGGCACCTGAGAGTCGGATGGCCAACGGAATGTTGTAGGCCGCAGACGCGACGTCGTATTGATTGAGGAACCACATCCGATTCTGCGCGAGCGAGAGTGGGATCTGTTCCGGGCGTGCGTGCGCAAGGAGGGCGAGCCGATCGGCACGCTCTGCATTATCGAGTGCCGCAGCAAGTTCCACCACGGATGGATGATCGAACAACGCTCGAAGCGGTAACGCGCTACCGGCGTGTTGATTGATGCGGCTGATGAGCCTGGTCGCATTCAGCGAATTACCACCCAACACGAAGAAATCATCATCCAACCCAACCCTCGACCCACACCCCAACAC
>NZ_JBSGVT010000031.1:0-25582 GCF_053608585.1 Rhodococcus sp. NPDC055024 | reverse complement strand
ATATGGTGCCGTCGCAGTTTGTGGTGTTGGATGCTCTGCCGTTGAATGCGTCGGGGAAGTTGGATCGGAAGTTGTTGCCGGAGCCGGTGTTCGAGGTTGCGGTGTTCCGGGCTCCGGTGACGGCGGTGGAGGAGATCGTTGCGTCGGTGTTCGCCGAGGTGTTGGGTGTTGATCGTGTCGGGTTGGATGACGATTTCTTCGAGCTCGGCGGCAACTCCCTCAATGCCACTCGCACGATCAAACGAATCGCCGATGCTCTCGACACCGAACTTTCGGTTCGAGTTCTGTTCGAAGCGTCCACGGTGCAGGATCTCGCAGCGCACGCCGAAAGCCGGACCGGGTCGGGTGGGCGAGTCGCGCTGACCGCGGTCGAGCGGCCAGAGCGGATTCCGCTTTCGTTGGCGCAGCAGCGTATGTGGTTCCTCAACCGATTCGATGGGAGTGCAGCGGCATACAACATCCCGATGGCGCTGCGCCTTCAGGGTGATCTTGACGTCTCGGCGCTGAGCGCGGCGATTTCTGATGTGATCGGGCGGCACGAATCACTTCGAACCGTCTACCCGGAAGTCGGAGACGGTCCGGTGCAGGTCGTCAAGCCCGTGTCGAGTTGGTCGGACGAAATCGTCGCAGAACCGACTGGCGTGGACGAACTCGAAGGTGAGTTGGTCGCGCTGGCGTCGACGCGCTTCGACGTCACACGCGAGATTCCGATTCGTATCCGGTTGTTCCAGTTGGCTTCCGACGAATACGTACTCGGTGTCGCGATTCATCATATTTCCGCCGACGGTTCCTCGATGGCTCCGTTCGCACGAGATGTCGTGACCGCATACGCCTCGCGGGTTGCCGGGTACACACCGTCCTGGGCTCCTCTCGACGTTCAGTACGCCGACTACAGCCTGTGGCAGCGAGAGGTGCTGGGCAGTGAGGAGGACGCGGGATCTATTGCTTCGCAGCAGATTGCGTACTGGAGCGATGCTCTTGCCGGGCTGCCTGATCAGCTTGCACTTCCCGCCGACCGGCCGCGCCCAGCGACGCAGTCCTTCCGCGGCGGTTACCTGCATTTCGATATCGATGCAGAGTTGCATGCGCGGTTGAGCAGTCTTGCCAGGGCAAACAATTCGACGCTGTTCATGCTCACGCACACTGCGTTCGCGATGTTGTTGGCTCGACTGTCCGGAACCGAGGACATCGCGGTGGGTACACCCATTGCAGGACGTGGTGAGCGGGCACTCGACGATCTCATCGGCATGTTCGTGAACACCTTGGTGTTCCGTACACAGATCGACAGCGGTGCGCCGTTCCTCGACCTACTCGGACGTGTCAGGGAGACCGACCTTCAAGCATTCGCACATTCGGACGTTCCGTTCGAGCGACTCGTGGAGGTGCTCAACCCACCGCGTTCGACCGCTCGTCATCCGCTCTATCAGGTCGGCTTCCTGTTCCAGAACATGGAAACCGGAGGGCTCGAGCTTCCGGGACTCACGGTCAAGGGCGTCGATATCGACAACGGGGTCGCGCAGTTCGATCTTCAGTTGATCGTCAGTGATCGGTACGACGCCAACGGATCTGCAGCCGGCATCACGTCGATGTTCAGCTACGCGCATGATCTGTTCGACGAGTCGACCGTGCATGACTTCGCCGATCGATTCGTGCGTTTGCTCGGGGAGATCGCGTCCGATCCGTCGTTGACCGTCGGCGACTTCGCGCTGCTGGATTCGTCCGAGAGCGACCGGATCCTGAACCGCTGGAACGAGACCGATCACTCCGTCCCGGAAGCCACTCTGGTCGAACTGTTCGACGAGCAGGTCGGTTCGAACCCAGGCGCGGTGGCATTGGTCGCAGGAAACACGTCGCTGACCTACGCCGAGTTCGATACACGTGTCAACCGACTCGCACGCCATCTGATTGCAACCGGTGTCGGTCCGGAGTCGTTGGTCGCGTTGGCAATCGAGCGATCGGTCGAACTGCTGGTCGCCATGTACGCGGTGGTGAAGGCAGGTGGTGGATACGTACCGATCGATCCGAACCACCCGTCGGACCGCATCGAGTACGTGTTGACCATGGCAGATCCGGTCTGCGTCCTCACGGCCACGACCACTGCGCAGAATCCGGCGTTCGGTGATTCCGTGATCGAGGTGGACACGATCGATCTCGCGTCCTACGCGGAAGCGACGGTTACCGATGCGGATCGCAGTGCTCCACTGCGAGTGGACAACACCGCCTACGTGATCTTCACGTCGGGATCGACGGGGCGGCCGAAGGGCGTCGCGATCTCGCATCGGGCGGTGGTCAACCAGATTCTCTGGAAGCGCGATCAGTACAGCCTGGACCAATCCGATGCGATGGTGCTCAAGACCGCGGCAACCTTCGACCTCTCGGTCTGGGAGTTCTGGTCGGCACTGACTTCCGGTGCACGACTGGTCATCGCCGAACCCGAAGGTCACAAGGACCCGAGCTACCTGCTCGACCTGATGACCCGGGAGAAGGTCACGACGCTCCACGCGGTGCCGTCGATGCTCGCGATGTTGCAGTCGGCGTCCGAAAATCGCCTTCCGGAATCCCTCCGTCAGGTGCTCGCGATCGGTGAAGCGTTGCCGGCCGCGACCGCGACCGAGTTCGCAGAGCTCAGCGACGCGCAGTTGGTGAATCTGTACGGTCCGACCGAGGCCGCGGTCTCGGTGACAGCGCACGTCGTCGGTTCGGGCGACACGACCTCGGTGCCGATCGGTGCCCCTGAATGGAACACTCAGGTGTTCGTGCTCGACACGCGTATGCATCCGGTCCCCGTCGGAGTCACCGGGGAGCTTTACCTCGCCGGTGCCCAGCTTGCTCGCGGCTATCTCGGACGCGCGGATCTGACGTCGGAACGATTTGTGGCCAACGTCTTCGGTGACGCGGGTTCGCGGTTGTACCGCACCGGCGACCTCGTCCGGTGGACGGAAAACGGTGAACTCGACTACGTGGAGCGCGCCGACTTCCAGGTCAAGATCCGTGGCTACCGCATCGAACTCGGCGAGATCGAAGCGCTTCTTCGCAAACAGGCCGGCGTGGACTCCGCTGTGGTGGTGGCCAAGTCGGATGCGCGTACCGGTGATCGACTTGTCGGCTACGTCGTTCCTCAAGACGGGGAAAGCATCGATGTCGAAACATTGAAGCGGACTCTTGTGGCGGAGTTGCCGAGTTACATGGTGCCGGCGGCATTGATGGTCTTGGACGAACTACCGCTCAACATCAACGGCAAGGTCGATCGCAAAGCCCTGCCCGACCCCGAATTCGAGGCGACCGAATTCCGTGCGCCGACCAACCCCGTCGAAGAGATCGTCGCGGGTGTGTTCGCTGACGTACTCGGTGTCGCGAGGGTCGGACTCGACGACGACTTCTTCGAGCTCGGCGGAAACTCTCTCGTCGCGACGCAGGTCGTGTCGAGGCTGGGTGAGGCGTTGGACGCGCAGATTCCGGTCCGCGTGATCTTCGAGGCGTCGACTGTCGGGGCATTGGCGTCGAGGGTTCTCGAACACGCGGGATCTGGTGGCCGCCCACCGTTGGTGGCTCAGGTGCGCCCGCACGAGATTCCGCTGTCGTTGGCGCAGCAACGTATGTGGGTGCTCAATCAGTTCGACAAGACCTCGGGTGCGTACAACATCCCGGTCGCAATCCGGCTGTCCGGCGCACTCGATGTCGACGCACTTCGCTCAGCGGTGTCGGATCTGATCGAGCGTCACGAAGTGCTCCGGACGGTATACCCGGACCGGGGCAACGGACCGGTTCAGATGATCCTGCCTCGCTCCGCAGCGAAGGTGGGATTGGAAGTGATCGCGACCGACGAAGCGTCGGTCGCCGGGCAGGTGGCTGACACAGTTCGCGAGGGCTTCGATGTCACGACGGCCGTTCCGTTGCGAATCCGTCTCTTCGAGGTCGACGAATCCGAGCGGGTCCTCGTCGTTGTCATTCACCACATCAGCGGTGACGGCTTCTCGATGGCTCCGTTGATCAGAGACACCATGGTTGCGTACACCGCACGTACCGGCGGGGAGACGCCGGAGTGGGCTCCGCTCGAGGTGCAATACGCCGACTACACGCTGTGGCAGCGTGATGTCCTCGGATCGCCGGAGGACGCGGACAGTCAGCTGGGCCGTCAACTCGCGTACTGGGTGAACGAGCTCAAGGGCACTCCGGAGCTTCTGGAACTGCCGACCGACCGGCTGCGGCCGGCGCGGGCGAGCATGCGCGGTGCGGAATTCGAGTTTGCCGTCGATTCCGAGACCACGGACCGGCTCGCGACGATCGCACGGGAGCAGAACTCGACAGTCTTCATGGTGGTTCACACTGCCCTGGCCGTGCTGTTGGCGAAGATGAGTGGATCGAACGACATCGCAATCGGTACGCCGATCGCGGGTCGAGGTGAGCGGGCGCTCGACGATCTTGTCGGAATGTTCGTCAACACGTTGGTCTTGCGAACGGAGATCGCGCCTGCTTCGACGTTCGTCGACGTTCTGGCACACGTGAAGGACAAGGACTTGTCGGCATTCGCCAATGCCGACGTACCGTTCGAGCGGTTGGTCGACGAACTGGGGCGAGAGCGCTCTCACGCATACTCGCCGCTCTTCCAGGTCATGCTCACCTTCCAGAACATGGCTCTCGGCACGTTCCAGCTCCCGGGCCTCGAGCTCTCTGCGGTCGACAACGGTTTCGACCAGGCGATGTTCGATCTGCAGCTCACCGGTATCGAGCAATTCGACGATGCCGGGGTGCTGTCCGGGCTGAGGATGCGTTTCACCTATGCGACCGACCTGTTCGACGAATCGACCATCGCGCTTTTCGCGGCGCGATTCGGGCGGGTGCTCGAAGAACTGGTGACCGATCCCGGGGTCGTGATTCGCACGATCGACATCGTGACCGAGCAGGAACGCGAGGAAGCGAGCGCTGCTGAGCCGAAGTCCGCGGCAGACCTACCCGAACTGGCAGCCGCAGCGGCGGCCGCCGATCCTGAGGCAATTGCGTTCACCCACGGTGATCAGGCTGTCACCTTCGGTGAGTTGTCGACCAAGCTCGTTGCCATGCGTACCGCCATGGGGGCTGCTCTCGCCCCCGATGCTCTGGTTTCTGTGTCGCTCGCCGGACTTGTTCCGGGCATCCTGCCGGCACTTGGCGTCGACGGTCTCGCCACACTTGTGAGCTCGGTGATAGCTGACGCACAGTCGGTGTCAGCGGGCCGTGGGGGTACGGCCGGGTAACATTCAGTATTTGCCCAGTGAACGCCTCCGGCCGAGCAGAACACTGTGCTCGGCCGGGGCGCACTTCACGAAAGTCAGTTGGAGGAAGTGTAGATGTCCGTCGGTATTCCGGGACCGCAGTCGCTGACGATCGAAGATCTGCCGAAGTTGGTAGCCGCAGTTGCGGCGGTAGACCCTGATCGAGTGGCTCTGAGCCACGGTGGAACCGAAATCAGCTACGGACGACTCAATGACGAGTTGGTCACTCTCGACACCGCGATGGGTGGGGCATTGGGGGCGGATGCCCTGGTTCCTGTTGTCGTTTCCACGGTGCTGCCAGAGCTGATCGGCAGCGAGGCCGACGGTCTCGGCGCGGTGGTCGACCGTCTCATCACCGACGGAACGTCGATCGTGGAGGTCGCGTCGGAGTCCGATGCACACGTGACCCTCGCAGGACTCTTCGACGAGCAGGTCGAGCGGACGCCGGATGCGCTCGCGCTGGATTACGCCGGAACGCAGCTCACTTACGCGCAGTTCGACGCGCGAGCGAACCGCTTGGCCCGTGAACTCGTCGCGGCAGGTGTCGGACCGGACAGCCTCGTCGGTCTCGCGATGCGTCGATCGATCGATCTCCTCGTCTCGATGTACGCGATCGTCAAGGCCGGCGGCGCGTACGTTCCACTCGACCCGGATCATCCTGCCGACCGTCTCGGGTACGTACTCGAGATCGCGCAGCCCGCGGCTGTGCTCACACGTACGTCCGATGCCGTGGTGCTGCCGCACGGTACTCCCACGCTCGACGTCGACACCCTCGACTTGTCGGGTCATGCCGAGACAACCGTCACCGACGCGGACCGGTTGGCACCGCTGCGCGCGGACAACACTGCGTACGTCATCTTCACGTCCGGATCGACTGGACGCCCCAAAGGCGTTGCAGTCTCTCACCGTGCCATCGTCGCGAACCTGCAATGGCGTCAGACCGAGTACGGATTCACTGCCGACGACGTGATCTTGCAGAAGACACCCTTCACTTTCGATGTGTCCGTGTGGGAGTTCTTCTGGCCGCTGCAGGTCGGTGCATCGCTGGTGATCGCGGAACCCGACGGACATCGTGATCCGGCGTACGTGGCTCGCACGATGATCGAGCGCGGAGTGACGGCGGTGCACTTCGTGCCGTCGATGCTCGCCGTGTTCGTCGCCGAACCCCTTGTTGCACAGGTGAAAACCCTTCGATACGTGTTCGCATCCGGTGAGGCGCTGCCGGCCCGAACCGCGGCACGTCTGCGCGAGGTCAGCAGTGCTGGACTCCACAATCTGTACGGCCCGACCGAGGCTGCCGTCGACGTGACGTACTACGAAACCGGTGAGCAGGATCAGGTGTCGGTGCCGATCGGTGCAGCAGTTGCGGACACCGAGCTCCTGGTGCTCGACGATGCGCTGCGGCCCTCGCCGTCGGGTGTAGCAGGAGAGCTCTATCTTGCCGGGATTCAGCTGGCCAGGGGATACGTGTCGCGTCCCGATCTCACGGCAGACCGTTTCGTGGCGCGGCCCGGCGCTACTGACGGATCCCGGATGTACCGAACCGGAGACCTGGTGCGCTGGCGCGGTGCCGGAGCGAACCGTCAGCTCGAATACATCGGTCGCACCGACTTTCAGGTCAAGCTCCGCGGTCTGCGCATCGAGCTCGGTGAGATCGAGGCGGCACTGCTCGATTGCGAAGGTGTTTCCCAAGCCGTGGTGGTCGTCCATTCGGACGAAACGATCGGTGACAACTTGGTGGCCTACATCGTCGCCGAGGGTATCGATTCAGAGATTCTGACGTCGTCGTTGGGTGAACGGCTACCCGACTACATGGTCCCTGCCATGTTCGTCGAACTGGACGAGTTTCCGCTCAATGCCAGCGGCAAGCTGGATCGAAAAGCCTTGCCCGCGCCCGAATTCGTGTCGAAGACGGTTGAATACCGCGAGCCCGCGACACCCACCGAAACCGGTGTGGTCGCGATCTTTGCCGATCTCCTCGGGCAGGATCGGGTCGGGGCAGATGACGGCTTCTTCGAACTGGGCGGCAACTCGTTGCTCGCCACTCGCGTGGTTGCGCGGATCAATGCCGAACACGGCATCTCCATCGACATGCGCAACTTCTTCGACGCACCCACCGCCGCAGAACTTGCCGTCTTCATCGACGAAGCGAAAATCTCAGAAGACCGCAAGGCTCACGTTCCCCTGATCCCTCGCGAGCGCCCCGAGTTGGTTCCGCTGTCTTTGGCACAGCAGCGCATGTGGTTCCTCAATCGATTCGAACCAGAATCGGCAGTCGACCATATTCCGGTCGCGCTGCGGCTCAGCGGAGTGCTCGATGTCGATGCGTTACAAGGCGCACTCGAGGATTTGATCGAGCGGCACGAGATCCTTCGGACTGTGTACCCGGAGGTCGACGGCGTCGGATATCAGCGCCTGGTCGACATTGCAGCCGTGGTACCGAACCTGACTCCCATACGGGTAGACGAGTCGGCGATCGTCGAGCGCGTGACCGACTTCGTCGCTCCGGGATTCGACGTGACCACCGAGGTTCCGATTCGGGCGGCACTCTTCCAATTCGCCGCCGACGAATTCGTCCTCGTGTTCGTCGTCCATCACATCAGCGGTGACGGGTTCTCCATGGGACCGTTGACCAAGGACATCGTTTCGTCTTATGTGTCTCGGACACAGGGAATTTCGCACGATCTTGCTCCGCTGCCCGTACAGTTCGCCGACTTTGCACTGTGGCAGCGCGAGGTTCTCGGCAGTGAAGACGACCCGGATTCTCTGATCACTCGCCAGGTCGACTACTGGCGCCACGCGTTGGCCGGTATCCCCGATCAGCTCGATCTTCCGTCGGACCGCGCGCGCCCGCGCGTCGCGTCGAACCGGGGAGCCGGGCACACATTCACGATCGAGCCTGACCTTCACCAGGCTCTCAATCGAATTGCACTGGACAACAGCGCATCTCTGTTCATGGTGTTGCACAGTGCCGTGGTGATTCTGCTGGCGCGGTTGTCCGGGACTTCGGACATCGTGATCGGCACTCCGGTCGCCGGTCGAGGCGATCAAGCTCTCGATGACCTGATCGGGATGTTCGTCAACACGCTCGTCCTCCGCACGGAGGTTGACCTCGCGGCTTCGGCAAAAGACATGATTTCGCGAGCCCGTGAATCGGACCTCAACGGCTTCGGGCACGCCGATGTGCCATTCGAACGACTGGTAGAGGTACTTAACCCCGCCCGGTCTCAGGCGCGGAACCCTCTGTTCCAGGTGATGCTCTCCTTGCAGAACTTGGGACAGAGTATGCAGCAAAGTCTCGAGGTTCCGGGACTGCGCATTTCGGGACTGGATGTAGAGTCGTCGGCTGCGAAGTTCGACCTTCAATTCACTGTGTGGGAATCGGATGCCGCGGACAAGGTCGGTGGTTTGACCGTCGCATTGGTCTATGCGACCGACCTGTTCGACGAGTCGTCTGCCAAGTCAATCGGAAAGCGGTTGATTTCAGTTCTCGAAGCAATGGTTGCCGATCCCTCGGTTCGGGTTGGTGATGTGGATTTGTTGGATTCGGGTGAGCGTTCGATGGTGCTCGAGTCGTGGAATGGCACTGCGCATGAGGTTGCGGATGTGTCGTTGGTGGACGTGTTCGATGCTCAGGTGGCGGCGTCGCCGGATTCGGTAGCTGTGTCGTTCGAGGGTGTTTCGCTGTCATATGCGGAGTTCGATTCGCGGGTGAATCGTCTTGCCCGGTACCTGGTTTCGGCGGGTGTGGGACCGGAGTCGTTGGTGGGTGTGGCGGTACGTCGGTCGGTTGATTTGTTGGTTGCGGTTTACGGCGTGCTCAAGGCTGGCGGTGGGTATGTTCCGGTAGATCCGGATCAGCCTGCGGAGCGCAATGCGTACGTGTTGGAGTCGTCGTCGCCGGTATGCGTGATCAGTACCTCTGACGTTGGATTCGATGCCGGTGTGGTACCGGTGGTCGAGGTTGATGTTGTTGATGTGTCTGGTTTTTCGGATAACCCTGTTTCGGATATCGATCGGGTCTCGCCTTTGCGGTCGGGGAATGCGGCGTATGTGATTTTCACGTCGGGGTCGACGGGGCGCCCGAAGGGTGTGTCGGTTTCGCATGCGGCGATTGTGAATCGGTTGGCGTGGATGCAGGACGAGTACGGGTTGGATTCGTCGGATGTGGTGTTGCAGAAGACGCCGTTCACATTCGATGTGTCGGTGTGGGAGCTTTTCTGGCCGTTGCAGGTTGGTGCTCGGTTGGTGGTGGCTGTGCCGGATGGGCATCGTGACCCGCGGTATTTGACGTCGGTCATTGTGGGGGAGGGTGTGACGACGGTGCATTTCGTGCCGTCGATGCTCGAGGTTTTCGTGACGGATTCGTCTGTGGCTTCGTGTGTTTCGTTGACTCGGGTGTTCGCGTCAGGTGAGGCGTTGCCGGCGAGTGTTGTTGCCGATGTGTGGGCTGTGTTGCCGGGTGTCGGGGTGCACAATTTGTATGGTCCGACCGAGGCTGCGGTGGATGTGACGTTCCACGAGGTCGTGTCGGCGGATGTTGCGGGCGTGCCGATCGGTGCTCCGGTGTGGAATACGCAGGTGTTTGTTCTGGACTCTCGGTTGAATCCGGTGCCGGTGGGTGTTACGGGTGAGCTGTATCTGGCGGGCGTTCAGTTGGCTCGTGGGTATGTGGGGCGGCCGGATTTGTCGTCGGATCGATTTGTGGCGAATCCGTTCTCGGGTGATGGTGGGCGGATGTATCGCTCGGGTGATGTGGTGCGGTGGACTGCGTCGGGTGAGTTGGAGTACATCGGGCGTAGTGATTTTCAGGTGAAGTTGCATGGTTTGCGGATCGAGCTCGGTGAGATCGAGTCGGTGATTCGTGAGCACCAGTCGGTGTCGTCGGTGGTTGTGGTGGTGCGTGACGAGGTGTTGGTTGCGTACGTTACGGCCGCTGGTGGTGTGGTGGATGTTGACGAGTTGAAGAGTGTTGTTGCGGGTCGGCTGCCGGGGTACATGGTGCCGGCGGTGGTGATGGTGTTGGATGAGTTGCCCTTGGGTGTGTCAGGGAAGTTGGATCGGAAGCTTCTTCCTGATCCGGTGTTCGTGGCGCGAGAGTTCCGGGCACCGTCCAGTGTCGCCGAGATCGCGGTGGCCGGCGTCTTCGGAGATGTTCTCAGGTTGGAACAGGTCGGTCTAAATGACGACTTCTTCGAGCTCGGCGGAAACTCTTTGGTCGCAACGCAGCTGGTGGCTCGCGTAGGTCAAGCGCTCGACACTCGGGTTCCGGTGAGGGTGTTGTTCGAGGCATCGACTGTCGAAGGTTTGGCAGCGCAGGTTGAGTTGATCGCAGGGGCAGGCGGGAGGACCGCGCTCATAGCCCGACCACGGCCGGCACTGATCCCACTCTCACTAGCTCAGCAGCGAATGTGGTTCCTCAGCCGCTTCGATCCCGATTCTGCCGTCAACAACATTCCAATCGCCTTGAATATCAAAGGCGTCCTGGATGTTTCGGTACTGAGGCATGCGATTTCGGATGTAATCGAACGCCATGAATCGCTTCGGACCGTCTACCCGGAGCAAGGTGGACAAGGGCAGCAGGTAGTCCTCCCGTCGTCCGAGGTGCCGGTTGAACTGACACCGAAGGTCACCGACGCCTCGCGCGTTCACAACGAACTTCTGAGTTTCGCGCTCCAGGGCTTCGATGTGACGTCAACGGTTCCGGTTCGGGTCGGGTTGTTCGAACTTGCTGAGAATTCGTACGTTCTGGCCTTCGTTGTGCACCACATCGCAGCAGACGGGTTCTCGATGCGTCCGTTGACTCGGGATGTCATGGTTGCCTACGCCGCTCGGGTTTCGAATGGCGTGCCGAATTGGACTCCGCTCGAGGTGCAGTACGCCGATTATGCACTCTGGCAGCGGCAGGTCCTCGGCGACGAGGACGACCCGGATTCGTTGATCTCGGCTCAGTTGGACCACTGGCGCTCCGTCCTCCGCGATTCGCCGGAATTGCTTGCGTTACCGGCTGACCGATCCCGCCCGGTCGTCGCCTCGAATCGTGGTGCTACGTATCGCTTCTCCGTCAGCGAAGAGATTCGGTCGAGCTTGGACTCACTCGCACGCGAGCGGAACGCATCGCTGTTCATGGTGATGCATTCGGCCCTCGCCGTGCTTCTCGCAAGGTTGTCCGGTACCAGTGACATCGTGATCGGTACTCCGGTTGCCGGGCGAGGCGAAAAGGCGCTCGACGATGTGATCGGTATGTTCGTGAATACACTGGTCCTGCGGACTCCTGTTGACCTCGCCAGTTCGTTCAGTGCGCTCGTCTCGGCAACGCGGAGGACAGACCTTCAGGCGCTCGGCAACGGCGATGTTCCGTTCGAGCGGTTGGTCGAGGTGCTCGATCCCACCCGATCGCAGGCACATCACCCGCTGTTCCAGGTCGCGCTGTTCTTCCAGAACATGTCGCAGGATGCTTTGGAGCTTTCGGGATTGGAGGTCTCAGGCGTCGAGTTCGATGCCGGTATCGCGAAATTCGATCTTCAACTTACTCTCGCTCCCCGCGTCGAAGATGCGCTCGAAGACGGCATGTTCGCCGAGTTCGCATACGCCACAGATCTGTTCGACGAGTCGACGATTCGCGGATTCGCCGATCGTTTCACCAGGATCCTCGAACAGGTGGTCGTGGATCCGTCGATCACCGTGGGTGACATCGAGCTGTTGGAGGAGGCCGAGCGCGAGTCGCTGTTGACTGCGCGCAACTCCACCGCACATGACGTCGGGAACAGTGAGACATTGGCTTCGCTGTTCGACACTCGCGTTGCGTTGGCACCCGATGCTGTTGCCGTGATGTTCGACGGCCAGTCGCTGACCTATGGCGAGTTGTCGGAACGTGTGAACAAATTGGCACGCAAGCTGATCGAAGATGGTGTCGGGCCCGAATCGTTGGTGGCCTTGGCGATGCGTCGATCGCTCGATCTCGTAGTAGGTATGTACGCGGTGATCGCCGCGGGCGGAGCCTACGTGCCCTTGGATCCCGATCACCCCGCCGAGCGAATCGGGCACATCCTCACGACGGCCGATCCAATCTGTGTGCTGTCGACGACACGCGATGCTTTCGTAGCGCCGAACGGCGCCGACGTGCTGTTGATCGACGCTGTTGATCTCTCCAGCTATTCGGCTTCAGTCATTTCCGACGCTGATCGTCGTGGCCGACTGCGTGATGTGAATGCCGCCTACGTGATCTTTACCTCGGGTTCCACGGGCAAGCCCAAGGGCGTTGCGGTCTCGCATCATGCCATCGTGAACCAGGTCCTGTGGATGCAGGATCAGTACGCCATCGGCACAGAAGACGTCTATCTGCAAAAGACTGCAACGACATTCGACGTCTCCTTGTGGGGATACTTCACTGCGCTTCTGTCCGGTACGAGTGTGGTGCTGGCATCTCACGACGGACATCGAGATCCCGCATATCTGGCTGGTCTGATCGAAGATCATCGGGTGACGCTGACGGACTTCGTTCCGTCGATGTTGACCGTCTTCGCGGCTTCGGTTCCAGAGCGCGCATTGGTGTCGCTGAGGGACGTCTTCGTGATCGGTGAGGCGTTGCCGGTCGAGACGGTACGTGCATTCGCTCAGGTGTCGTCTGCAAGCTTGCACAATGTGTACGGCCCAACCGAGGCTGCGGTCTCGATCACCTACTACGAGGTCGATGGATCGGAGTCGACAGGGATTCCGATCGGGGTGCCCGAGTGGAACTCGCAGGTCTACGTGTTGGACAGTCGGTTACAGCCGGTGCCGGTAGGCGTTGCAGGTGAGCTGTATCTGGCCGGTGATCAACTGGCGCGCGGTTACGTCGCGCGACCCGATCTCACCAGTGATCGTTTTATCGCGAACCCATTTGCGAAGGTGAGCGACACGAACGGTGAAATCAATCCCGGTGGCAGTCGGATGTATCGCACCGGGGACCTTGTGTGGTGGAACACCGCAGGCGAACTCGAGTATGTCGGGCGTACCGATTTTCAGGTCAAATTCCGTGGTCAGAGGATCGAACTCGGTGAGATCGAGTCAGCTCTGTTGGCACACCCTACGGTGGCTCAGTGCGTGGTCGCAGTGGTGCACGCGGACACCGGCGACCAGCTCGCTGCGTACGTTGTCGCATCACCGAGTTCGGTCATCGACGTGGCCGTTCTACGGGCATCGCTTCCGAAAGTTCTGCCGGCGTACATGATTCCGACGGCAATCGTTGTGCTGGAAGAATTGCCGCTCAACTCTTCGGGAAAGCTCGACCGGAAGTTATTGCCTGAGCCGAAGTTCGAGGTCGCGGTGTTCCGAGCTCCGGCGACCCCTGTGCAGGAGATCGTGGCGTCGGTATTCGGCGAGGTCTTAGGTGTTCCGAGGGTGGGCCTCGATGACGATTTCTTTGCCCTGGGTGGGAATTCTCTGATCGCCACGCAGGTAGCGGCGCGGTTGGGTGAGGCTCTGGATTCGAGGGTGGCGGTTCGGCTGTTGTTCGAGGCGTCGTCGGTCGAGTCGTTGGCAGCGCGGGTGGAGTCAGAAGTCGGCTCAGGTGACCGGGTGGCTTTGGTTGCTCAGGTCCGGCCGGAGCGAGTTCCGTTGTCGTTGGCGCAACAGCGAATGTGGTTCCTGAACCGTTTCGAACCTGGATCTGCAGTGAACAACCTCCCCCTGGCCATTCGATTGACGGGCAGCTTGAATGTTGCTGCCCTGCAAGTTGCTGTCGCTGATCTTGTTGCACGGCACGAAATTCTGCGGACCGTGTATCCGGAATTCGACGGCGAGGGATACCAGCAAGTTCTCTCTGCAACCGAGTCTGTGTCGCTTGCGGTTCCAGTTGAAATCGCCACGGACGACGTCGTGAAGGTTGTGACCGAGTTCGTATCGGTGGGTTTCGATGTCACCAGTGAGGTGCCCGTCCGCGCACGACTGTTTCGCGTAGATGATCACGAGCACGTACTTGTTTTCGTGGTTCATCACATTGCGGGCGACGGATTCTCCTTCGGGCCGCTGTCGCGCGACGTGATGGCCGCGTACGCAGCGAGGCTGTCGGACGACGCCCCGAATTGGGAACCCTTGGCAGTGCAGTATGCCGACTACTCTCTGTGGCAGCGAGAGGTATTGGGTGCAGCGGACGACCCCACCAGCGTCCTGTCACGTCAGTTGCTCTACTGGACGCAGACGTTGGCCGGTGCTCCTGATGTTCTCGATCTGCCTGCAGACCGAGTTCGGCCGAAGGTTGCATCGAATCGGGGAGCCGACTTCGGATTCCGGATCGACCGACGGATCAACGAAGCCATGAATGTGATTGCCCGGGAACATCGGGCGTCGTTGTTCATGGTGGCGCACGCGGCACTGGCAGTTCTCTGCGCAAGATTGTCGGGGACATCGAACATCTCGATCGGTACACCGGTTGCGGGGCGTGGTGATCGAGCACTCGACGACATGATCGGAATGTTCGTCAATACCCTTGTGCTTCGCACAGATGTTCCTTCGGACGACTCGTTTGTAGCGCTCCTGGATCGAGTCCGCACAGCGGATCTAGGCGCGTTTGCGCACAGTGACATACCGTTCGAGCAGCTGGTAGACGTTCTCGACCCGGAGCGTTCGCAGGGGCGCCATCCACTTGTGCAGGTTGTTCTGACGTTCCAGAACATGGCCCCGAGTGTCTTCGAGTTGCCGGGTCTGTCTGTTTCAGGCGTGGACCCGGACACGGAGTTCGCAAAGTTCGACTTGCAGTTGACGCTGGCTGAACAGTTCGACGAATCCGGAGCCGCTGCTGGATTGGCAGCGAAGTTCACTTATGCGACAGATCTTTTCGACGAATCGACGGTGGCGTCTATGGCATCGCGCCTCGTTCGAGTGCTCGAGGCCGTGGCTGACAATTCGGGTGTTGTGGTAGGCGACATCGAATTGCTGGAGCCCTCCGAGCGTGCGGATGTGTTGGGCGAGTGGGCCGTTCCAGGTGTCAACGTGAACGCGGATGCGACTCTCGCGGCGATGTTCGAATCGCAGGTTCGCGATACGCCAAATGCGATTGCCGTGGTTTTCGAGGGTCGGCGCCTCACATACAGTGAGCTGGATTCCTTGGCGAACCGGCTGGCGCGCAAGCTCGTTGAGTTTGGCGTTGGTCCGGAATCGCTGGTGGCCGTCTTGTTGCCGCGTTCGGTCGAGTTGGTGGTTGCACTCCTGGCAGTGGTCAAAGCTGGAGGCGGATACCTTCCGGTGGATCCGTCGTATCCGGCGGAGCGTATTGCGTACACGCTCGCTGATGCGCGGCCTTTGGTTGTGCTCGGATCGGCAGATGTCGCGATCGATATCGAGGTGCCGGTTTTGGACGTCACCAGCGAAGATCTGTCCAGCTACGACGCGGCCGCTCTCACCGACGCAGACCGTTGCGGACGACTGCGCGCCGATGACGTTGCATACGTGATTTACACATCCGGTTCGACCGGTCGTCCGAAGGGCGTCGCGGTTACCCACCGAAATGTCGTGGAGTTGTTCGCGAACTCTCAACCGAATTTCGAATTCGACTCGTCAGATGTGTGGACGCTGTTCCACAGCTACGCATTCGACTTCTCTGTGTGGGAGTTGTGGGGCCCGTTGTTGTACGGCGGTACCGTTGTGGTCGTCGACTATTTGACCTCGCGATCTCCGGAGCAGTTCCGCGAGTTGGTTGTTCGCGAGAAGGTAACCGTGCTCAACCAGACTCCGTCTGCGTTCTATCAATTTGCCGAAGCTGATCGTGCCGTCGGTGATTCTGCGGGCTCACTGTCCTTGAAGCATGTGATTTTCGGCGGCGAAGCGCTGGATCTGTCTCAACTGACGCGCTGGTACGACCGGCACGGCGATTCGTCGCCCCGGTTGGTGAACATGTACGGCATCACCGAGACGACGGTTCACGTCTCCTTCCTGGGCTTGGATGCGGAGATGGTCCGTGGAGCGTCGGCCTCCGTGATCGGCCGTGGGTTGGGTGGGTTCTCGGTGTTCGTGCTCGACGACAGATTGCGCCCTGTCCCTGTCGGAGTGCGCGGTGAGATGTACGTTGCCGGGGCGCAACTCTCACGTGGTTACGTGGGGCAGCCCGGATTGACGGCAGGGCGTTTCGTGGCCAATCCGTTTGCCCGTAACGGTTCTGGTGGGTTTATGTACCGGACTGGAGATGTCGCGCGTTGGAACGTGGACGGAATGCTCGAATATGCCGGACGCAGCGACTCACAGGTCCAACTGCGTGGTTTCCGTATCGAGATCGGTGAGATCGAGGCGGCCCTTCTTCGTGTAGAAGGTGTTGCCCACGCCGTGGCGATGGTCCGTGCGGACGATGCGCTCGGTGAGCGGTTGGTGGGATACGTTGTGCCCGCGGCCGGCTCGGAGCTCGAGGTGTCCGATGTTCTGGCTTCCGTGTCGCAGTTCCTGACCGGATACATGGTTCCGGATTCGCTGGTTGTGCTCGACGAACTTCCATTGACCGTGAACGGGAAGCTGGACCGAAAGGCGCTGCCTGATCCGATCGTTCAATTGCGTGAGTTCCGGGCGCCGGCTACCCCAGTCGAAACTGTCGTAGCGGCAGTGTTCGCGGATGTGCTAGGTGTGGAACGAGTCGGCCTCGATGACGATTTCTTTGCCCTCGGGGGCAATTCGCTGGTAGCCACCAGGTTGGCTGCCAGGTTGGGGCAAGCGCTGAATACGCAGGTGGCCGTGCGGATCTTGTTCGAGAACTCGACTGTCGCGAGTCTGGCGCGGTCGGTTTCGGCGCTGGCCGGATCCGGAGCGCGGAAGGTATTGGAGGCCCGCGACCGTCCGGAGCGCATCCCGCTGTCGCTGGCTCAACAGCGTATGTGGTTGGTCAACCAGATGGATTCGGCATCGCCGGCGTACAACATCCCGTTGGCGCTGCGATTGAGTGGTGAGTTGGATGTGGAGGCGCTCCGGGCGTCGCTTCGAGATGTTCTGGTGCGGCACGAATCTCTTCGCACCAAGTACCCGAGTGATGTGGATGGTCCGACACAGGTCATCGTCACTGTCGACGACATCGCGCCGGCTCTCGAAGTCGTCCAGCTCGAAGATGGCGGAGCAGCGTATGAACGAGTGGCGCAGTTCGTGTCGCGCGGTTTCGACGTCGCTCGGGAGATCCCAGTCCGAGCTGAGTTGCTGCAGCTCGCGCCCGGTGATTTCGTCTTCGTGCTCGTCGCGCATCACATCGCTGCAGATGGCGAATCCATGGCACCGCTTGCGAGAGACATGATGGTTGCGTACGAGTCGCGTTCACGAGGCGCCGCTCCGACGTGGGCCGCCTTGCCTGTGCAGTATGCGGACTTCGCTCTGTGGCAGCGTGAGGTGGTCGGTTCGATCGACCAGGTTGGCTCTCCGGCGGCGGACCAACTGGAGTTCTGGCGCCGAAACTTGAGTGGACTCAACGCGATCGGCGGATTACGGGCTGACAGACAGCGCCCGGAGCACATGTCGACCAAGGCGGGCGTTGCGGAATTCACCGTCGATGCTGCGACTTCGGCCCGTCTCAACGAGATCGCTCGCGAACACAACGCGACGCTGTTCATGGTGGCGCACGCCGCCCTCGGTGTGCTGATCACGAGAATGGGTGGCAGTCGAGATTTTGCGATCGGCACCGTTGTGGCCGGTCGGGGCGAAAAGCATCTCGACGACGTCGTCGGCATGTTCGTCAACACTCTGACTCTTCGAACCGCGCCCGATCTCGATGCAGGCTTCGCTGAGCTTGTTTCGTTGGTGCGCGACACTGATCTCGAAGCGTTCGCGAACGGAGACGTGCCGTTCGAGGAGGTGACCGGTGCGCTGGGTGTTTCAGCGAACGACCTGTTCCAGATTGCACTGTCGGTCGAACCGATGGCCGGAGCCGAATTCAGCTTGGGCGGGTTGACGATCACTGCCGTCGAGGGTGTCGAAGCCACAGCGAAATTCGACCTGCAACTGACACTCACAACGGATCCTCAAACACATGGGATGGTCGGGCATCTGGTCTACGCCGCAGATTTGTTCGATCAGCAAACAGTCGACGGATATGCCCAGCGCTTTGTCCGCGTCATCGAGCAGGCGGTTGCAGATCCGTCGCGTCCTATCGGCGACATCGAAATCATGAGTGTTGAAGAGCGGGACGCACTGATCGGTCTGTCAGACTCGGTAGGTGCTCGGTCGGCTGAAACTTCGACGCTTCAGTTGCTTCCGCAACTCTTGGCTACGGCGGTGGAAGCCGACCCGGAGGCTCCGGCTCTTGCAGTTGACGGCGAAGAGTTCACATATCAAGACGTTGACGTGCGCTCGTCCCGACTTTCTCGCGAAGTAATCGGTGGCGGAATCGGCCCGGGAGATTTGGTGGCTCTGGTCGGTTTGTCAGGCTTGGACGCGGTTGTAGCAATGTGGGCGCTGTCCAAAGCAGGTGCTGCGATTGTCGCGGCTCCTGGTGGACATTCCATCGGAGGAGAAGTACTGCCGGCTGCTGTTCGGATGGTAATCACATCTGTCTCGTCAGCACCGTCGATCAGTCGCCCCGATATCACTACATTGCTGCTTGACGACCCAGAAGTCATGGAAAGAATCGCTTCTCTCTCTACTCGCCCAGTGAACTACTCGGATCGGACTCGTCTCCTCGGAGTCGACGACGTTGCGTTGTCCTCGGTGACAGCAGACACTGACGGTGTCAGTTACGGACAGCTCACCGAGATCATGGCGAAGCTTCGCAGCGCACACGACGTCGACTACGAATCGCGGCTTATGTACGTAGGGCCTATCGGCGACGAGTTAGCGGTGAAGATGGTGTTCCTAGCAGCCTCCACCGGTGCTGCGGTAGTGTTGCCCCCGAACATACTCAACGGTACGGATATCAACCAGATATTGGCTGACGAATGGGTTACGCACGCGGTTGCGCCTTCTGAACTGCTCTCGTCGATCGAGTCTGAAAGTTTGCCCGATTTGCGGTTCGTTGTCGATAGGGCCGACTGGGACAATTCCTAGGCATATCTCGCGCCGTTCGCAGGCAAGGGGCTATTATTCGGCTCGAATAGTCGACCGGCTTCCACGCACAATTTGATGGGTTCGAAGCGCTGGTTCGGGACCCTTTGTGTGCGAGGAGAAGCTGTGTCGGAGCATGTTGACGTCCGCGTCCCCAGACGGGAACGGCGTACACGCCGTTCCCGTCTCGTCACCCCGTTACTTCATCAGTTGATGGCGGCTGCAGTCGAAGCGAACCCTGATGGAATCGCAGCAGCGTACGCCGGTCGGACGATGACCTATCACGAACTCGACGAGCGGTCGTCGGTGATCGCGCGCAGTCTGATTGATCAGGGGGTTTCCCCGGAGGATCGGGTTGCAGTCGCGATGCCGCGGTCGCTGCAGTTGTTGGTGGCCATCTGGGCCGTGGCCAAGTCGGGTGCGGCCTTCGTTCCGGTTGATCCGAGCTACCCCATCGATCGAATTCGCCACATGCTCGACGACTCTCGTGTTGTCGCCGGAGTGACGACTGCCGGCGACGTCGGAGATCTCCCGACCGGCGGGTTCGATTGGGTTGTCGTCGAACTGGATTCGAAATTTTCAGCTTCGGCGGATGCAGATCCGCCCTACGAACGTGCTGCAAGGCTCCGCGCCGACAACCCGGCTTATGTTACTTACACATCGGGGACTACGGGGATGCCCAAGGGTGTGGTGGTCACCCACTCCGGATTGGCGAACCTCGTTGCTGAGCAGATCGTGACGCTCGGCCTGACGCGTCGATCTCGCGTCCTGCAAGTGGCGTCGCCGAGTTTTGACGCGTCGATATTCGAGATTCTGATGGCGATCGGTGTGGCAGGGACGTTGATCGTCTCACCGCCGGCGGTGTTCGGAGGCGTCGACCTCGCGGAGTTGATCGCGAGGGAAGGCGTTACACATGCGGTAATCACGCCCGCAGTTCTGGCAACGATCGACCCTCGCGCGCTCGATACCTTGGAAATGGTGTTGTCGGCCGGTGAAGCGTTGCCTCCGGAATTGGTCGACCAGTGGGCCGTCCCATTGCCGGCAGGCGGTAAACGCCGTCTGCTCAACGGATACGGGCCTACGGAGGCCACGGTCATGAGTACTTGTTCAGAACCCTTGTCGCCGGGCGATGCAATCGTGATCGGTTCTGCGGTGCGGGGCGTATCCGTGGTAGTTCTGGACAAGCGGCTGCGGACAGTCCCGGTCGGCGCTGTGGGTGAGTTGTACGTTGCGGGCGCGGCAATTGCGCGGGGGTATCACGGAAGAGCGGATCTCACGGCCTCGAAGTTTGTTGCTCTTCCGAATAGTGCTTCTGGTGAACGTGTCTATCGCACAGGCGATTTGGTTCGGTGGGTACATGCTTCCGATGTGGGGGGTAGGCCGCAATTGGAGTACGTGGGTCGTGCGGACTTTCAAGTCAAGATCAGGGGGATGAGAGTCGAACTGGGCGAGGTTGATGTGGTCATCAGCGGCCACCCCGACGTTGCATTTGCTGTAACGATTGCCTGTGTACGTGGCAACGGCGACACTGTGCTTGTTTCGTATGCTCTCGCGCGAGAGGGATGTCTGCTTGACTTATCCGCCGTCAAATTGTGGGTCTCGAGCCGGCTGCCGAAACACATGGTCCCTGCAGTCGTGTGTCTGCTCGATCGGATTCCGCTGACGCCGACCGGGAAACTAGATCGACTGGCGCTCCCCACACCGACCTTCGACTCAGTGCCCTTGGTTGCTCCTCGAACCCAACTCGAATGTGAAATCGCGCGTGTATTCGAGGAAGTGCTCGAACTCGACGCCGTCGGACGCGATGACAACATCTACAGTCTCGGTGGCAACTCGCTTTCAGCGCTGCGGATCTCGGCCAGGCTAGGTGACGCACTGAATACGGTCGTGAGTGCTCGACTACTTTTCGAGTCCGCTTCACTCAAAGATCTTGCTGTCGCGATCGAGCCGACGCTCGGAAGTGGAACGCTACCGGCGATCACCCGCGTAGTCAGACCCGATCTGATTCCACTTTCTTTCGCCCAAGAGCGGATGTGGGTGCTCAATTGCTTGGACCCGCAGTCTTCGTCGTACAACATTCCGCTCGGGTTGATTATTGACGGCCACCTCGATGTGAGTGCTTTGGAATCTGCTCTACAGGATGTCATCCGCAGACATGAGGTCCTCAGAACGGTCTACCTCCAAATCGGCGGTCTTCCAGGTCAGCACGTCCTGTCTCCTGAAGAGGCAGGACTGTTCTTCGAACTTCAGCAGGTCGATGACGGCGAATTGGCCGATGCTGCTGCGGCGGCGGCCGGCCTTCCTTTCGATTTGTCGAAGCAGATACCGTTGCGGGTCAGACTCTTTCAATCGAGTCCTTCACATTTTGTGCTGGTCCTTGTAGTGCACCACGTCGCAACCGACGGTCTGTCGATGGCGCCCTTGGCGCGAGATCTGGTGTCGGCTTATTCGAGTCGTAGATCCGGGGCCTCGCCGTCGTGGGTTCCGCTGGACATTCAGTATGCGGATTTCGCCTTGTGGCAGCGCCAAATCATGACCGATCAAGGTGGGAACTCGCCGCATGTCGGCCGTCAGCTGCAGTACTGGGTCAGAACACTGGACGGCATTCCGGACGTTATCGAGCTTCCACGGGACCGGCCACGCCCGACTGTCTTGACGACGGCAGGGGGCGTTGTCAGCTTCGAGCTCGGAGCGCAGGTCCATCAGAGGTTGTTCGATCTCGCAAATGCTTCCGGGACTTCGCTTTTCATGGTTCTGCATGCGGCGTTCGGGATATTGTTGGCCCGTCTGTCCGACAGCTCGGACGTGATCATCGGTACGCCTGTCGCCGGTCGTGACCACGCTGCTCTCGACGAAATGATCGGGATGTTCGTCAACATGCTCGTGCTGCGACTACGCGTCGACCTGGACGTGGACTTTTCGGAAGTTCTCGATCGAGCTCGCGGCGGTGACTTCGACGCGTTCGAGAACTCGGACGTTCCCTTCGACTGGTTGGTGGACGAACTTGCCGTGCCGCGTAGTCCGCATCGCCATCCGCTGTTTCAGGTCGCACTAGCTTTCCAGAACATGTCCGAGACGAAGTTGGAGCTGCCGGACCTCGTGGTCTCGCCCTTCTCTATCGGCGGTTCGGTGTCGAAGTTCGAACTTCAGCTGACTGTCGTGGAGCGTGGCAACCCCGGCGGAGGCCATGTTGGTCTGGCCGCGTCGTTCACGTATGCCGCCGACTTGTTCGAGCACTCCACGGTGCTCGCGATGGCGGATCAATTCCAGCGAATAGTGTCCGCGATATGCGAGGACCCGAACGTCATAGTTGGGGACATCCCACTCCTTGACAGGAGCAGCGAAGTCGCATTGACGAGACGGGCAGGGAGTTGCGAAGTCTCCCCGCGAACACTTGCGGAGCTGCTCTGGCACGCGGCGCAGGTCGACCCGTCACGGGTAGCGGTGGTCGATGGGCCCAGATCGATGACCTATCACGATTTGGTAATTCGTTCGTCGGCAATCGCCCGAGAACTTACAAATCGTGGAATCGGCGCCGAAGACTTTGTGGCAGTGTGCGTGCAGAGGTCACTCGAATCTGTGCTCGCCGTGTGGGCTGTCAGCGCTGTGGGCGCGGCGTTCCTACCGATCGATACTCGGTATCCAGCCAGGCGCGTCGATTACATGCTGGCTGATTCATCTGTCGCATACGGGCTCACGACCGCGCGGGACTGCGTTGGTTTGCCGCAGACCGTTGATTGGATTCACATCGACTCCATTCTCAGCGATTCGAACGGCGCCTTCGCCGTGTCCGAACGTGTTCGTCCGGTTGACACGGCCAATTCGGCGTACGTCATCTACACCTCTGGCTCAACCGGGCAGCCGAAGGGCGTCGTCGTCTCGCACCGAGGGCTCGCCAGCTTCGCGAGTGAGCAAATGTCTCGATACCGACTTCGTCCAGCGTCACGTACGCTCCACTTCGCTTCGCCGAGCTTCGATGCGTCGGTATTGGAACTCCTGCTGACAGTTGGGGCAGCCTCGACCATGGTCATTGTTTCGCCGGAGATCCTCGGCGGTCAGGAGCTGTGGGACGAGCTCGCGAGCAACAGGATCACTCACATGTTTGCGACGCCGTCAACACTCGGATCGCTGCCCTCCACCGGTCTGACGGACCTGGACGTGGTAGTCGCCGGTGGAGAGATTTGCCCATCGGAGCTTGTTGATCGGTGGTCGCGGGAGGTGTCGTTCTTCAACGGATACGGTCCGACCGAAACTACCGTGATGGTGACGATAAGTGAGCCACTTACGCAGAACTCACGCGTGGATATCGGTGCACCTGTCATCGGGGCCAGCGCCTACGTGCTGGATCGGCGGTTGCGGCCTGTGCCTGACGGCGTGGTCGGCGAGTTGTATCTGGCGGGCGCAGGTGTCGCCCGTGGATACCATCGCCGTTTCGGCTTGACCTCGTCGCGATTCGTTGCGAATCCGTTTGGCCCGACGGGCGACCGGATGTATCGGACCGGGGATATGGCGCGCTGGTGTGTGGGGGGAGTGATCGAATACGTCGGTCGGTCAGACCTCCAAGTTCAACTGAGGGGAATCAGAATCGAACTCGGCGAGGTGGAATCGGCGCTGCTGGCCTGCCCGGGGGTTGCCCAAGCTGCGGCAGCAGTCCGGGGGAGTACCGCGTCCTCCGATCGATTGATCGGATATGTGGTGGCAGAGCCAGAGACCGGACTGCATTCCGACTCGATTGTCGCGGCCGCAAGGGCGGCCCTACCTTCGCAATTGGTTCCCGCGGAAGTCGTTGTTCTGGAAAGCCTTCCGTTGACGGGAAATGGCAAACTTGATCGCGAGCGGTTGCCCTCGCCGACTCCGAAGTCGCGCAAAATTCGCCCGCCGATTACGCCGACCGAACGGTTTGTCGCATCAGTGTTCGGAACCGTTCTAGGGCTCGAGCCCGACGTGAAAGTAGGACTGGACGACGGCTTCTTCGACCTCGGTGGAACTTCTTTGCTCGCAACGCGTCTGGCGGATTCTCTGCGCACAGCAGCGGGGATAAGCGTGCAGGCTCGTTTGGTGTTGGAATTCCCACGGGTTTACGACTTGGCTGCAGCGATCGATCGCGGAACCGATTCGGGTCCCGATCGAGCACTCGAGGTACTTTTGCCGATCCGACCGACGGGTGCGTCCACACCCGTCTTCTGTATCCATCCGCTCTCTGGGTTCGCCTGGTCCTACGTGGCACTTTCGCCGTTCATCGACGCAGACACTCCGATCTACGGCCTTCAGAGCCCGTACATCCTGGAGTCGGAGGGACTTCCGACAAGTTTGGATGAGTACATCTCCCGATATCTCGCCGAGATCGTGGCTGTGGAACCTGAGGGCCCTTATCGCCTCCTCGGATGGTCATTCGGGGGATTACTCGCTCACGGCATCGCGACCAGACTGCAAGCGAGCGGACGAACGGTCGAATCGTTGATCATGCTGGATTCGATGCCGACCCGGGTAGGCGGATCCATTTCAGAAATGCTCGTGGATGAACTTCGCTCCGCGGGGATCGAAGTAGGCGCCGCTGAGGGCGAAGGATTCTCGCACCATGCAATGACAGATTTGTACGAGATGATTCGCGATCACGCCGAATCTTTGACGGCCGATCGTCTTGGGCGTTTGATGAACAGTCTTTCGTGCCTCGGCGACTGCATTGACAACTACGATCCTCAGCTATTCGCCGGTAATCTCAGTTACATTAGCGCCGCGGAGCATCCGAACAGCAAAGATGCAGCGCTCCTGTGGCAAGTATTTGTTACGGGTGAGATCCAGAATGTGTACGTGCGCGTTCCCCACGGAAGCCTTCTCGGTCCGACAGGTATTGCCGTCGTTGGCCCTGTTGTTGCGAGCATTACCGACAACGCCCTTTGACCGCCCATTAGTTGTGGTTGCTAACCATTGAGCGCTTGCATCGAAATAACATCTCCTTTGTGTAACGAATCCACCCGCTAGTCGATATCTCCGACAAGTCCGGAGTGTCCGACCTCGACCATCTAGGGCGAGTGGGGGCCACTAGCTACCCGTGAACCGGTCGACGGCTATCTTGATTAACTTGGAACGCGCAAAGATCGGAACGGCCGGTATGCGCGCGGGTAGTCGCGGGTAGTTACGTTCGAAACGGGAGACAAGATGGCCGGCAGTACAGGGAACTCTGACGTCACTTCCGCTCGCTCCGTGCGAGCTCCCCGCAGCCGAACTCCGCGCAGTCGAGGTTCGAGGGCGTTGTTGTTGCCGCAGTTGTTGGTGGCGGCTGTCGAGTTGGGTCCTGGGCGGGAGGCTTTGCGGTTCGAGGGTCGTTCGTTGTCGTATGCGGAGTT
>NZ_JBSGVT010000030.1:0-26751 GCF_053608585.1 Rhodococcus sp. NPDC055024 | reverse complement strand
CCGCTACAACACGCGGGGGGGCCCCCGTCGACGATCTGCTGGATCAGTTGACGTCGAACCGGTCGAGGTCCATCACCTTGGTCCAGGCAGCGGCGAAGTCCTCGGCGAACTTCTGCTTCGCGTCTTCGCTGGCGTACACCTCGGAGAGTGCGCGCAGTTGCGAATTCGATCCGAAGACGAGGTCCACTGCAGTTGCCGTGTACTTCGGGTCGCCCGTCGCACGATCAGCCCCGTCGTAGACGTTCTCGTTCGTCTTCGACGGCTTCCACTCGGTACCCATGTCGAGAAGGTTGACGAAGAAATCGTTGGTCAAGGTCTCGGGACGGTCGGTGAACACCCCGTGGCCGGTCTTGCCGAAGTTCGCGTTCAGCGCGCGAAGTCCGCCGACCAGCACTGTCACCTCGGGTGGGGTCAGAGACAGCATGTACGCGCGGTCCACCAGCAGAATCTCTGCCGGAATCTTCTCCCCACCCTTGAGGTAGTTCCGGAATCCGTCGGCCCGAGGTTCGAGTACCTCGAACGAGTCGACGTCTGTCTGCTCCTGCGTTGCGTCAGCACGTCCCGGAGTGAACGAGACCGTGATGTCCTGTCCCGCGTTCTTCGCGGCCTGTTCGACGGCCGCTGTACCACCCAGAACGATCAGGTCGGCGAGTGAAACCTTGGCTCCACCAGCCTGGTTGAAGTCCTGCTGAACCCGCTCGAGAGTCTCAAGCACCGCGGCGAGGGCTGCGGGCTCGTTGACTTCCCAGTTCTTCTGCGGCTCCAGTCGAATTCGCGCACCGTTGGCGCCGCCGCGCATGTCGGTGCTGCGGAAGCTCGCAGCCGACGCCCACGCGGTCGACACCAACTGCGAAATGGACAGCCCGGAGTCGAGAAGTCGACTCTTGAGGATCGCGATGTCTGCGTCCCCGATCAGTTGATCATCGGCCGAGGGAACCGGGTCCTGCCACAGCTGCGGCTCGGGAACCCAAGGTCCCAGGTAGCGCGTGACCGGTCCCATGTCACGGTGAAGGAGCTTGTACCAGGCCTTGGCGAACTCTTCGGCAAATTCTTCCGGATGATCGAGCCAACGCCGGGTGATCTTCTCGTACGTCGGATCCAGGCGTAGGGAGAGGTCGGTCGTCAGCATCGTCGGTGTGCGTCCGGCCGACGAATCGAACGGGTCCGGGATGGTGCCCGCCCCCGCGCCGTCCTTCGGAATCCACTGCCACGCACCCGCCGGGCTCTTGGTCAGCTCCCAGTCGTAGCCGTACAGAATCTCCAAGAAGGTGTTGTCCCACTTCGTCGGAGTGGGAGTCCACACGACTTCGAGACCACTGGTGATCGCGTCCTTACCCACACCCGTGCCGAAGGCACTCTTCCAGCCCAGTCCCTGCTGCTCGATGGGTGCGCCTTCGGGTTCCGGTCCGACGAGGTCGGCCGGTCCGGCTCCGTGCGTCTTGCCGAAGGTGTGGCCGCCGGCGATCAGCGCAGCTGTCTCCACGTCGTTCATCGCCATGCGCGCGAATGTTTCTCGGATGTCGCGGGCGGCCGCTACCGGATCCGGTTGCCCGTTGGGCCCTTCGGGATTGACGTAGATCAGGCCCATCTGCACGGCGCCGAGCGGTCCGGACAGCTCACGGTCTCCGCTGTAACGCTCGTCGCCGAGCCAGGTGTCCTCAGGACCCCAGTAGATCTCCTCGGGTTCCCAGATGTCTTCTCGGCCGAAGCCGAAGCCGAAGGTCTTGAACCCCATCGACTCCAGGGCGCAGTTGCCGGCGAACACCAGCAGGTCAGCCCAGGAAACCTGCTTTCCGTACTTCTGCTTCACGGGCCAGAGCAGGCGCCGTGCCTTGTCGAGGCTGGCGTTGTCCGGCCAACTGTTGAGCGGGGCGAAACGCTGAGCGCCTTGACCGCCGCCCCCGCGGCCGTCTGCAATGCGATAGGTGCCGGCAGCATGCCAGCTCATACGCACGAAGAGTCCGCCGTAGTGGCCGTAGTCGGCCGGCCACCAATCCTGCGACGCCGTCATCAACGCGATGACGTCGCGCTTGAGTGCCTCGACGTCGAGTTTGGCGAATTCCTGGGCGTAGTCGAAGTCTGCACCCATGGGATTCGACTTCGACGAATGTGAATGCAGGACAGAGAGATCCGGCTGATTCGGCCACCAGTCGCTGTTCGTTCTCGGACGGTTCCCGGTGGGTGTCGGCGACGGGATTGCGGGGTTTTCACTTTCGCTGGTGCTCTCGGTGTTTCCATCGTGAGCAACCGGGCAACTATCGGACACGGTAATCCCTCCATGAGCGAGTAGAACGGACTTCGATCACGTTTGTGATCGCAAACTCTGAGTTGTCGAACAGTCGGCACACAGGCCCCAGTAGATGACCTCGGCTTCGTCGAGGACGAAGCCGTTGTGCGTCGACGGCGTCAAACACGGCGCTTCACCTACGGCGCAGTCGACGTCCTCGACGACGCCACACGACCTGCAGACCACGTGATGGTGGTTGTCGCCGACGCGAGACTCGTACAGCGCCACCGATCCGGACGGTTGTATTCGCCGTATCAATCCGGCGTCGGTGAGAGCGTGCAACACGTCGTAGACCGCCTGCCGAGATACCCCTGGCAGAACCGCCCGCACAGCATCGAAAATCGTCTCGGTGGCTGCATGTGGGCGTGAATGCACAACCTCGAGCACCGTGACTCGGGGGCGAGTCACGCGAAGCTCAGCGTTACGCAGTTGGGCTGCATAATCCGGCGTCGAAGGCACCCTTCCACTATTGCGCAATCTTCTGGACTGAACCCAGACTTTCGCGAAATTCTTGCCCGCTCGAGCCAATCGGTCCTGTGAACAATCCGTCCGGTCACCCGTCACCGCAACAGGTAAGAGGCGGGCTCGCCTGCGATCCCCGAGTTATCGTCCGACACCGGAACCTAATGCGACGGTGGTCCGGCAAGTCCGTTCACCGTCGTGACTTCGCCGCATTCAGCGCAGCGACTGCGGTGTTCAAGACTTCATCGGGACCAGTTCTACGATCGGGATCGTGCGAGATGTCTTGTTCTGGTAGGCGGAGTATCGCCCCTTGTTCACGACGTCGAGTGTCGACCACCGTCGCGCGTAATCCGGATCGGTCGGCAGGGTGACGCGCGCGCGAACTCGTGTACTGCGTAAGCCGATCTGCATCTCGCACACAGGTTGTGTGGTGAGGTTGGCAAGCCAGTCGGGTGGCTTGACTGCTCCTCCGGCGGAGGCGACCACCAGATAGGTTCCGCCATCGCGTGCGTAGGTCAATGCCGAAGTTCTCGGCAGACCGGATTTGCGACCGAGGGTGCGTAGCAGAAGAGTGGGGTTGCCGAAGAGGAGACGATGCCCGACCAGTCCACCGGTACGCATGTAGATCCATTTGTGGGCACGCAAGATGTGACGATAGATATCGCTCATGACGGTCCTGAAGTTCTCTCGCAGACGGATTCTGTAGGTGGCGGCAGCTCACGTTGATTTCCCGGGGGTGCGCTCGAGTATGTGAGGGTCACAGGACCCGCGGCCGTAGACGGCTGGTCGTGAACAACGGAGTAAGTGGGCGTACCGGGACAGGCGGCACCCACACGCCCGGCAGGTCGACGCGGTGCAGCCGCGCTTCGACCACCCGGCCGATTCCCATCTGATCCAGCGGGTCTCGTTCTGAGCCAAACACTTCCAGCGCGAATTCGTCGATGCGCCGTACCTCGAGCACGCTCTCACGTGGAGTGAAGGCGACCAACCAGGGCGGCAGCATGCCCGCGACGCCGACGACATTGCGGTGCGGTCGGGCGAGGATCGGCGGTGGGTCGGTGATGACGTCGCCCACGCGGCCGCTCATGGTGAGCAGCTTGTGCCCACGCCGGGTTGCCGCAGCGCGGATATCGGTATCGGTGACCGTCCACTCGATCTCACCCAGTTTCTTCGGGTAGCCAAGAAGCTCACGGCCGATGATCAGGGCTACGTCGTCGTCGAGAATCATCCACGGGCAGTGAATTCCGGTGCCCTGCACTGTCTTGATGTGAACGAACAGTCCGGCCTCGTGATAGCCGGGTGACTCGAAATTGTTGTCCGGGAAACAGGCGGTGAAAAGGTCGGCGCGCGCCGGTTCGGCCAACCGTACCCCCGCAGGAAGCCATTGCTTCATGATGTCGGGGTCGATTTCGACGGTGGCGCTGAAGTAGTGGGCGTCGCGGTAGAGGCTGCGCCGCGGATCGCCGAGTGTCAGTGTGCGGCGCAGGTCCGTCCAGAGTGAGCGACCCGCAGTCCTGACGGCCGGTTCCCAGCCCATCTCATTTGACCCTTCGGTAGACGGTACGCAGAATCGGCCCGATCAGCCCTCGCGGGGTGTATTGGCCACTGACGGTCTGCAGTTTGGCGAACGCGCCGGGGACCACGCGGCGGCGACCAGCCGCCAGCCCGACGATTGCTGCCGTTGCGGCTTGTTCTGCACTGACCCACAGCGGGCCCGGCAACAGGCGGTCGAGCTTCGGGACCTCGGCTACCTCGGCGTACTCCGTACGTACTGGGCCTGGCGCGAGTAGCGTACATTGCACTCCGGTGCCGACGAGCTCACTGTGCAGCGATTCGGCGAGGGTGTTCGCGAATGCCTTGCTCGCCGCGTAAGTAGCGTTGTTCGGTCCGGGTTGGTTGCCCGCGGTGGATCCGGTGATCAGGATCGCGCCCACGCCGCGCGCCAGCATGGGTGGCAGTACAGCGAGGATGAGGTCGTGCACTGCAACGGAATTCAGTTCCACCTCTTGGCGTTCCCGCTCCGGGTTCGCGGTCGCGAGCTCGCCGTAGGTGGCGAATCCGGCGTTGTTGCACAGTATTACGACATCTCTGGTCGCGAGCTCGTCACAGAGCTTCGCGCGCTCGGCACGGTCGGACAGATCGACGCTTCGGATCTCGACCTCGATGCCGTAACGCTGGGCCAACCGCGCGGCCAGCTCACGCAATCGATCCTCGCGGCGGGCTACCAGGATCAACGAGTATCCACGCCGCGCCAGGCCTTCGGCAAGGGCGAGACCGATACCGGAGGACGCACCGGTGACGACAGCTCGCGTGGTTGATGTGGGTGGGGGAAGGCTCATGGTTCGCTCCTCGGTGATCAGAATTGGGTGAGCGCGCGGGCAGTCACGGCGGTACCAGCAGCGATCAGAGTGCGAACTGCACCCGGTTCACGTACTTGCTCCTTGCCTGCCGCAATCCGGCGGAAATTCGCCGCATGCCAGGCGAGTTGGAGGTAGGAATTGATTGGTGTGGCGCCGGCCAGCGGAATGCGTGGCGCAGTCGGAAGCACCTGCGGCTCACCGGTCCCGGACAGCAGGTCGGCCGCGATCGTCGGCCGCACGGCGAATGGTCGGCCGAGCCCGATCACATCCACGACGCCCTGAGCGAGCACGTCGCGGATGAAGTCGCGGGTGCGTACACCGCCGGTCAACATGAGCGGCATAGCAGTACGGGCGCGCAGGCTTTCGGCGTAGCGCAGGAAGTAAGCCTCCCGGACTCGGGTGCTGTCCTGCACGACGCCGGTCATGGCTGGAGCTTCGTAGTTGCCGCCGGAGACCTCGAGCAGGTCGATGCCGGCCTTTTCCAAAGCGAGCGCGACATCGAGCGACTCGTCTTCCCCCAACCCGCCGTGCTGGAAGTCTGCCGAGTTGAGCTTGACCGACACAACGGCCTCCGGGCCGATGGCTGCGCGAACGTCAGCGATCACCTCGAGCAACAGGCGACGCCGGTTCTCCGGGCTTCCGCCGTAGCTGTCGGTGCGCTTGTTCGCGACAGGTGAGAGGAACTGCGACAGGAGGTATCCGTGTGCGGCATGGACCTGCACTCCCGAAAATCCGGCTGCCACGGCCAGTTCCGCGGTTCGGGCGTAGCGGCGGCGCAGGAAGGCGATGTCGCCGAGCGAGAGTTCCCGGGGTTTGCGCAGATTGAATCCGAGCGCCTGCGGCCGCAGCGCCGACGGGCCGACCGGGCGTCGGTGCAGTGGTCCGACGGCAACTCGTCCGGGGTGGTTGATCTGCATGATCATCACCGCACCCTCCCGGGATCCTGCCCGGGCCCAGTTGCCGACGGCTTCGAGGTGGCGGTCGTCTTCGAGGGTCACGTTGCGTGGCTCGACGTAGGCGCGACGGTCGATCATGACGTTGCCGGTGATGAGCAGGCCTGCACCGCCTCGTCCCCAGGCGCTGTAGAGGCGGGTCAGGTTCTGGCTGGGTGAGCCGTCGATCGCGGCGAGTTGTTCACTCATCGCGGCCTTGGCGATGCGGTTGGGCAGGGTAACGCCGCATGGCAGCGTGAGTGAACTGGCAGCGGTAGCAGTGCGGGGTGCGTGTTTCTTGGGTGGCATGGTTACTCCTGTTGTCGTGGTGGAGAATTGGAGGTCAGGCGTTGCGGTGCGCGGCAGCGAGGATCGGTCGCCGGACGTTGCCGGGCACAACAGGTCGCGGCTCGGGAATTCTCCGCGCGGTCGGTGGGCCGGCGAGTGCACCGAGGAGCTTCGAGCGGAGTGTGGCCAGTTGGGTCATGATCCGGACCGACCACCGGCCGCGCCGCATTTCCCAGCGCAATTCGGGGCCACCGGCGAGGATTTCTCCGGATGGCTTGGACAGATACGAGTAGAGATCACCGACCGGTGTATGCAGTTGTTGCTGCAGTATCGCGGCCTCGGCGAGCAGGCGTGAACTGTTCATCAGCAGCATTCCTGCACCCGAGCGCGGGGCGACCAGTCCCGCGAAATACAAGTTGGCCAACCCCGGGGCGAAGGTGTGTGACACCAGGCGCGGTTGCCCGTTATCCCACGTGAGCAGTCCGTCGCCTAGGAAGGGGAAGGTGGTCTTGAAGCCGGTGGCCCAGACGATGGTGTCGTATTCGCCGCTGGTGCCGTCGGTGAAATGCACTGTACGTCCGTCGAACCGGGATATTTCCGGCCTGACTGCAATGCGGCCGTGTTTGAGGAAGTAAGGCAGTTGCTGGTTGACTACCAGATCTTGGTCGAAGATACGGTGCTTCGGCTTTTCCAGCCCGAAACTGCGAAAACTTCCCATTCCGACAGCAACGATGATTCGGAAGACTAGCTCCTGCACCACTTTTGGAACTGGGATCGAGCCCACGTCGAACTTGCTGCTAGGGACACCGAGGACGTACTTCGGAATGAACCAGTAGCTACGGCGCAGTGAAATCTCCGCGGTGCCGAAGGTCAGCGCGGCTTCTACCGCCAGGTCACAACCGGAGTTTCCCGCGCCGACCACCAACGTGCGCGAGCCGTCGAGGTCGGCAGGGCGCTTGTAGTTCTTGGAATGGATCTGTTTGCCGGTGAATTCGCCCGGATACGCGGGAATGTTGACATCCCAGTAGTGACCGTTGGCGATCACGACGCCGGCGTACTCGCGCACCGTGCCGTCTCCGAATTCCACCAGCCACCCGGCTCTTCCCGAAGTATCGAGTGGCGCCACATCGACAACCAGCGTGTTGAATTCGATCCGGTGATCCAGGCCGAACTCGGCAGCGAAGGCGCGCAGATACTCGCACATCTGTGTGGCGCTGGGAAAGTCCGGGTAGTCGTCGGGCATCGGATAGTCCGGATACCCGGTGACGTCCTTCGAACTGATCAGATGCGTGGAGTCGTACACCCCGTGCGACCAGTTTCCGCCGATCGCAACGGCGGTCTCGACGTGGTCGTAGTCCAAGCCGAGATCCGCGTAGGCCTTTGCCACCGCCAGCCCGGTGTATCCAGCTCCGATGATGCAGTACCGAGTCACGGTTGCAACCTTCCCTCAAAGCTACAGTCAGTGTAGCTACAGTCAGTGTAGTATTTGCCAAGGCGTTGTTGCATGTCAAGCAACGCGGTGACGGAGAGGCGGCAAACGATCATGACCGAACGACGGAACCGGGCGTATGCACCGCGAATGGCTCCTGAACAACGTCGGGAGCAGTTACTGGACGCAGTCCTGCGGGTGATCGTCGAACAAGGCGTCCACAAGGTGTCCATCGACACGGTGGCGAAGGAAGCGGGCGTCAGTCGCCCCGTCGTCTACGGCCACTTCGACGACTCCGACCAACTGCTGCGCGCTTGCCTCGACCGTGAGGAGAACGCAGCACTGACGCAACTCGCCAACGTGGTGCCTCTTCACACGCAGGACCCGATCCACGCGATGACAGAAAGCCTCGAAGTTTTCCTTACGGCCGTCCTGGCCGCACCCAACCGGTGGCGAGCAGTCTTCCAGCTCGCCGACTCGAGCACGCCAACCTTTCGTAGACGCCTCGAGCACGGCCGCCAGGCGCTCATCGCAGCACTGACGGACTTCGTACGAGCGGCAACACCTCCGGATCGACTTCCCGCCGTCGATGTCGACCTCACCGCCCGCACCATGTATGCACTTTTCTGGGAGGCCGGTCGCTTGGTTTTGGCGGAGCCGAAATCCTTTCCACCACAGCGTATTCGCGACTATGCCGACCTCCTCATTCCTGCACTGCCCGCATTCCACGAACCGAACAGGACCCCTGAACGATCCGCATGAGGAAACGCGAGAACTCCGATCGAACGCTGCCTCCTGGCCCTCGGGCGTCCCCGTAGCGTCTTCAGGCGTGTTACGTTCCGGCGGATTGAACAGTCAACTCAGGGGAGCGCGACAAGTGGAGTTCAGCAGTACCGAACCGGACGAACGACGCGAGAATCATTGCCAGGGGAATTCCGAGTTGGTACGCACCCGCGACGGCCGATACCTGCACACGATGGTGCTGCCAGGGCCTCGCAATCGGTCGGTCACCGTCGTCTTCGAAGCCGGTGCTGCGGCAAGCCGATCCGGGTGGGCTTTGGTTCAACCAGCGGTCGGAAAATGGGCTCGCGCCGTCGTCTACGACCGTTCTGGACTGGGACGCAGTGCCGTCGATGCGCAGCCGCGGACGCTACGGCGGATGGCTGACGATCTGGGCGACGTACTCGATCACTTCGGCCCCGGCCCGTTCGTCTTGGTCGGCCACAGCGCCGGCGGGCCCATCGTCCGGGCTGCAGCGGCCGTTCGCCCCGAACGGATTGCGGGCGTCGTGCTTGTCGATCCGACTGACGAGGCTGCAGATCTGCTGTTCAGCCGGATGTTCCGTCTGATGGAGCGGGTGGCCATCGCAGCGAACATGGTCTTGGCCCGAACCAAACTGATGCCGCGACTACACAAGTCGATAACCGACGCCTTGCCGGACGACGCGCGCAGAGATATGGAGTTGGAGGGATTTACCGTCACGATGGTCCGCACGCATGCCTCGCAAGCCGAAACCTTCATCGACGACTTGTACAAGTTCAGAGCTGACCCACCCGCGCTCGGCGGGATTCCGGTCACCGTCATCTCCGGCGCGCGAACAGGATCCGGCATGAATGCCACAGTCAGGGCGGCTGCGAATGCTTCCCACGAGTACCGGGCCGAACTATCTCCACAGGGCCGCCACGTCATCGCCGAGCGCTCCGGCCACTACGTCCCCATCACAGATCCGGAAATCATCGCCCAGGAAATACACCGCCTCGTCGATGACACGCAAGAGTCCTGAACATTCGAGATCAGCGTTGCGTTGAAGCCTGTAGCCACTTCGCGGTTCCACAAATTCCGACAATCTTTCGTTTGTTCCATCTACCGTGAAAGGGAGAATCCGCCGAGGTCAGGAGTGATCGTGCCCAAATTGGAGATCAAGAGGAAGTCAGAACTCTCGCGCCAGGAAGTCGCCGACCGACTCATCGCCCTCGGCCAAGCGCTCGCCAGTGGATCGGAAGTGGAACTGGGATCTGGCGGGGACTCGATCGAAATCAGTGTTCCGGAGCAGGTTCGGTGGGAACTCGAGATCGAAGTCGACGGCAATGAAGTCGAGATAGAAATCGAGATCCACTGGCGCGACGACCCTCAGGAAGAATCGGAAGTGAAGTCTCCGCCTCCCGCCAAAGCCGTCCGTCGCAGCCGACCACGCAAGAGCACTGCCAAATAGGCCGACTCGAATTCGGTTGACAGGCACTTAAGGAGACGCCGACACCTCGAGAGATACTACGCGCAGCAGTGCCCGGAGATCCCTTTCGATTCGTCGAAACAGTTGGTAGACAACGATGAATCCGGCGATACCGCCCAAACACAGAGCGCGGACGGTTGCGTTGAGTTCCTCACCGGCACCCGAACCGACAAAACTGAGCCCTGCGATTCCCACCAGGGGAACCGAGGCTGCGACCGCGAGGTACCTCGTGCTGCTCCGACCCAGTGAACGAATATCGCGGCCGTCGTCGCTTCGTAACTCGCCGTGTGACAACAAGATCGGATACAGACATCGAACCGAGTAGTAGGTCAGGATGAAGAACGGATAGGCGACTGCGACGGCTCCGCACACGGCCAGCGACGACATCAGGTGCACGTAGGCTCGCTGCGGAATACCGCCAGCCGCAATCTGCAACGCAACTGGATATGCGATACCGGCCAGAACCCACAAACCGAAAGCGATCACCACCGCTCGGTGTCCGACGTTCAGCGTCGCGGTACGAGCCTTGTTCAAGACCTCCGCACTGTACGTCTGACCGTTACGCAGTCCGTGAGGCACGGTGAGCGCAAGCCGACACCAATACAGGATCGCCGCGGCCCCGAGAGAGAACGCAGCCACCCCGATGACCAGATGAACCTGCTCGAGATGCTGCTGAGCCTGCGGCGAGAGCCCCGAGATGATCAGCATCTTGTTGTAGTAGTAGTTGTAACCCGCCGCAAGGAGATTCGGAATTCCAATCGCGGCCAGCAGAATCGGCAGTGCCCACTTCCACAACGTCGAACGCGGGCTCCCTTCCGGTGGGTCCACCAGATTGCGGGCAGACCGGTCCAGACACAGAGCGAACTGACGAGCCAGCTTTCGGCCACCAGACCACCTACCGTCTCGCTCCGGCGAGAGAGACTTCACCAGAACTCGGCGCAGCGCCGGCGGACAGTCGTCCGGTAATCGGGCCTCGGCCGCGGGGTCCACTCCGCGCCGACGAGCTTCGAGGGCCTTCTTGGGCGACGGTGGGTTCTCCCCCGTTCCGTCGTCAGTGAAAGGCCTACTCCCGGTGAGGAGCTCCCACAGCATCACGCCGAGTGCATAGATGTCGCTGCGAGTGTCGAGTGTGCCGGGCGCACCCACCGCACAGGCCTCCAACTGCTCTGGAGACATGTAGGCAAGCGAACCCCCGACAAAACAAGCCGCGTCCTCGGTCGAGACCTCCTCGCTCGAGCTGACGTTGAAGTCGGCGAGTTTCGGGATGCCTTCGACACTGAGAAGTACGTTCGCCGGCTTGATGTCCCGATGTAGTACGCCGTGCTCACGCGCGTACTCGAGGGCGTCGGCCAGTCTCATTCCGATCCAGGCCACGGTCTCCGGCCACGACATCGCAGCGATCTCGCTCCGCAGGCTCGTCTCGCTCGGCTTCATCTCGCCCTTCTTCGCCAGAGTCTGATCGATGGCGTCGAGAAGAAGTTGTCCGGACCGCTGGGCCTGCGGTGTCACGCGCACAAGTTTGACCACGTCGAGCAGAGTCCCACCTGGCACGTATTCCATGAACAGGACTCGCAACGCGCGTTCCTCGAGCAGTCGCTGATCGAAGACGCGGACGATGTTGGGATGGTCGAGCTGGGCGAGGGTCTGCGGCTCGACTCCGACGTTGCGGGAAATCTTCAACGCAACCCACCGCTGCATCGAGAGTTGCCGAGCGAGGAACACTCGAGCAAACGCCCCGTGCCCGAGTTCCAACACCAGTTCGAAATCGTCGAGGTGCTGCCCGATTTCGAACTCGTCGAAACCCGAGAGACCCAACATCATGACGTCTTCGCGACCGGCCATCGAATCACGGTCGAACATCTGCTCGAAACTCTCTGCCTGCAAAGGGAACTCGGCGACGTACTCAGCCGCCACGACGTCCTCGCCACCCTGCTTCCGTAGCCGGAATTCCTCGTACAGGAGCTCGGCCGGTAGTGGTTCTTCGAGCAATTCCGGATACTCGACGCAATATTCCGTGAGCCGCTTCGGGCGATCGCTTTTCAGCCAGCGGTACTCCATGTCGATTCCGACCAGTTCGATCAGTGCGGCCCGGCGAATCTTGGCTGGATCGGGCAGATAGTCGGTCAATTCGGAAGGGGTCCCCGCCTCCCAGTCTCCGACCAGGCGACCGAGCCCGTCGGCACCGTTGCGCCCGTCATGCCCCACCGGCGGTGCTGACGGGCGCAACTCGGTGACGGTGCCCCGTTCGGTCAGGGGCCCGCTCGCGACTGTCGCGTCACTGGCCTGCGCACCACGTTCATTCATGACACTTCTGCTCCGCACCTCGAGCACGATGAATCGAGGTGACTCACTTCAGCGTAACCCCGGTGGTACCCCAGACCCCAGCGATTCTATTCGGGGTGAACGGCCACGTTCGCGCCGATGCGGACAAGGTCTTCGCGATCTTTGATCTTGACGCGATCACGCCCGTGCCGCGCACCGAGGTCGCGTTCGGCGGCATCGATGCGAAGCCATCCGTCCCAATCGACGGGCAGTAATTTTCCGGCCGCGAGTAGTGCAGCGATCCGGCTGCGGTCCGATCGACGTTCGACATTCGAATCCAGCTGCCGCAGCATAGTTTCGACGGTTTGGCGAGCATCGGGCCGTGCCGCACCGATCAGCCCGACGGCACCTCGCTTCATCCATCCCGTCACGAACAGGCCCGTGATGGGAAGACCGCTCTCGTCGACCACCGCGCCGCTCCGGTGCGGAACCGTGCCGCGTCCGTGATCGAAGGGCACCCCGGCAAGTGGAGTGCCGCGAAATCCGATTGCCCGGTACACCGCTTGAACCGGATAGTCGGTACAGACCCCCGAAGCGGTGACGTGACCGTAGCCGTCGGGATCAGTCCGCTCGACGCGAAGTGCTTCGACTTTTCCGTTACCGAGAATCTCCGCCGGCTGTCGGTAAAAGTGCAGGTGAACTCGGCGCTGGGCGATTCGGTCGGCAGAAGCAGCGCCTGCGAAAGTGCGGAGCGTCTCGACAGCCAGTCGGGTATGCACCCACTGTTTGGTCATCCGCTCGATATGCCGATCCGGTGCGACATCGGCAGCGTCGACGACAACATCGACTCCGGGCAGTTCACCGAGAGCGCGCAACTCGTTCGGGGAGAATCGAGCGTCGGCGGGTCCGCGCCGGACGAAGATGTGCACCTCCCGAACGAGACTTTCGGCGATACTTTTCCGAACGTCGGCGGATACGTCCGTGACCTCTAGCGATTGCTCCTCGGCGAGGATCATGCGCGCGACATCGAGTGCGACGTTGCCACCCCCGATCACGGCGACCGATTCGGCGTTCAGCGGCCACTGCGGCGAACTGTCCGGGTGATCGTTGTACCAACCGACAAAATCGGCGCCACCGAAAGTGCCTGGAAGGTCGACGCCGGGAATGTCGAGCGGCACATCCCTTGGCGCACCGGTTGCAATGATCACGGCGTCGTAGGAAGAACGTAGAACCTCGACGGAAAGGTCCTTTCCGATCTCTACGTTGCAGAACAGCCGGAAGTCACTGGCGCCCAGCGCGGCGTGCAGAGAATGGACGAACTTCTCGGACTCGGCGTGCCCTGGCGCGAGACCGTACCGCACGAGTCCGTACGGCGTGGGTAGACGCTCGAACACGTCTGTCTTGGTGCCGGGCGCCAGTTCAGCGAGAGCGCTCGCAGCGTGGATTCCCGCCGGCCCCGCTCCGACGATCGCAACACTGCGCGGAGGTGAGAAAACCCGGGGCGACGCAAGCGGGGATACCGCTCTCACACTGATCATGCACCGAGGCTAGGACCTCAACTGCGCTGGAGATCAAGTCCGCTTTCAGCAGCCCGCTTTTCAGTAACCCTGCTCTGCAGGCTTGTGCTCGGTTGTGTAGCGGTAGAACTCTGCGAGTTCGAGTTCACCGGCAGCTGCCTCGTCGACGATGACGGTCACGTGTGGATGCAGCTGAAGCACTGACGCCGGGCAGAACGCCGAGACCGGACCTTCGACCGCCGCCCGAACCGCGGGCGCTTTGCGTGCGCCGTCCGCGATCAGAACGAGATGCCTTGCATCACTGATGGTTCCGAGTCCTTGTGTGATCACATGATGCGGCACGTCGGCCGGGTCTGCGAAGAACCGTGCGTTGTCGGCGCGGGTCCTCTCGGTCAAGGTCTTCACTCGGGTGCGCGACGCAAGTGAGGAGGAAGGCTCGTTGAAACCGATGTGTCCGTTGAGGCCGATGCCGAGGATCTGCACGTCGATCGGACCGTTTTCGGCAATGGCAGCGTCGTAGCACCGGGCAGCTTCACTGGGATCCGCGGCTCCGCCGTCGGGGCTGAACACTCGCGCATTGTCGATGTCGAGGTGATCCACGAGTTCCGTGCGGATGGTGTGCGCATAGGACTGTGGCTGATCGGACGTGAGACCTACGTACTCGTCGAGAAGATACGCGCTCACGTCCGCGAACGACACTCCCGATTCTCGATGCCGTCTGATCAGCTCTCGATACGTGTGCAGCGGTGACGATCCCGTCGCGAGGCCGAGCGTTCGCGCTCCGTTCTCCATTGCGCCGCACACGATATCGGCAGCAACTCGCCCGCCGTCTTCCGGACTGGGAACGATGACGATTTCCATTCAGGCTTCCTCACTGCTCTTGCCGGCTCCGACGATGGCATTGCGTACCGAACCCGAAGCGCGTTCCAACAGTTCGGTTGCTTCGGCGAAGTCGCATTCGGCCAACAACATGACGACCGCTGCCTTCACATGACCGTCGGCATTCTCGATGGTCTCCGAAGCGATCTCGGTTTCGACTCCGGTGGCCGCCGCGACGATCCGGTTTGCACGATCGACAAGTTTGGCATTGGTCGGCCGAAGATCGACCATTAGATTGTGGAATGCCTTCCCGGAGCGGACCATACTGGCCGTGGAGAGCATGTTGCACACCATCTTCTGCGCAGTCCCGGCCTTGAGCCTCGTCGATCCGGTGAGGATCTCGGGGCCGGTGTCCACTTCGATGGCCACGCCGGCGTGAGAACTCATTGCCGCACCCCGGTTGCACGAGACTGCCACTGTTGCGGCGCCGAGTTCGCGGGCATGATCGAGGCCACCGATGACATAGGGGGTACGACCACTGGCCGCCAAGCCCACGACGACGTCGTTGGCGTTCAACGAGATTGCGTCGAGGTCCACCCCAGCCGATCGCGGATCGTCTTCTGCTCCCTCGACTGCGTTCAGAAACGCTCCCGGGCCACCGGCGATGATGCCGATCACCTCGCCCGGATCTGTCCCGAACGTCGGAGGGCATTCCACTGCGTCGAGAACTCCCAGGCGCCCACTGGTCCCCGCTCCCAGGTAGATCAGTCGACCACCTTGTGCTCGGGAAGCGACGATCAAGTCGACTGCGGCTTCGATGGCGGGTAGTACCGCTGCTACCGCGTCGGCCACGATTGCGTCCTGTTGATTCATCACCGTCAGCAGACCCGACACCGACATGACATCGAGATCGCGGGTCAGAGGGTTGGGTCTCTCGGTGGAGAGCATTTCCAATTGCATTGTGGCGAGTCCTCCTCGATCAGATTTCATTACGACGACTCCTCGTCAGTGCCGCTTCGAAGCAATGGCGTCATGGCTTCGTTGTAGAGCAGAGAGTGCGCTGGGCAGCGAGTGCGCCACCATCGCAAAAATTGTGTCGACTACCAACAGCTGACCGGTGCGGCTTGCCATCGCAGCCGATCGGAAACCGAATTCTCTACCGGCAGTGAGCAGAACGTGATGTGACTGCACGGCGAGCGTCGATCGCGCCCCTCCGGTGATCGCAGCCGTCGACGCCCCGGTTCGGCGGGCAAGGGCAAGTGGTTCCACGACATCCGAAGTCTCACCTGAATGTGAGATCCCCACTGCGATGTCGTCCGGTCCGAGCAAGCTGGCGCTGACCATGGCTGCGTCTCGGTCGAGATGAACCCGGCAGTTGACGTCGATGCGAGAGAGCTTCAACGTGAGGTCTTGCGCGACGATGCCAGACGCGCCGATGCCGTACACCTCGACGCGGCGGGCGGATCGAATCCGGGACACAACTTCTTCGAGCGCAGCAGGATCGGTCAATTGCGCCGTGCCCTTGAGTTGTTCGGATTCGAACTCGGCGAGCTTAGCCATTACCTCACCGGCCGAGTCGGCAGCAACGATGTCCACACCGAGCGGGATCGTGTCCCCGGTGCCGGAACCGCTGATGGCCGCCAGCGCGAGACGAAGCTGTGGATAGCCCTCGAAACCGAGCCTTTTGGCTGTACGGACCACTGTTGCCGTGCTTGTCGACGCTCGCTCGGCGAGGTCGTTGACCGTCAGGGTGGAGGCCAGACTGGGTTCGGCTTCGATGATTTCGGCGATCCGCAGCTCGGCAGGCGAGAGGCTGCTCAGTGATGCGCGAATACGAGCAATCAGGTCGACGGACGCCGGAGCACTCCGGTCCAAAGTCATAACGCCTCGATTCGCATCGTTTTCGGAGCTGACGGCACCGATGTGATTCTAGGCAGCCCACGGCTTCCTGGCGTCAGAGATCCGAGCACACTGGCGTGACGCGCACCGGTGCACGAAGCAATGCTTCCGGGCAATCCGTGTGCGGTGAGAAAGCCGAGAACCGCGAAAGCCAATGCTTCCTTGATGTCGGAGGTGACGCCGAGTTCGTCCGAAGAGACAAGCGCGATGTCGCCTAGTTCGTCACGGAGCATCGCCATCAACGTCGGGTTCTTGGTGCCACCGCCTGACACCACCACTTCGGTGGCTGCCAGTCCTCTGACGGAATCGGCGACGGTCCGGGCGGTCAGTGCAGTCAGTGTCGCGACGATGTCGGCCAGAGACAAGGATTCGTAGCCCCGCAGAGCGGCGAGCAGGTAGTCCCGATGGAACAGTTCCTTGCCTGTGCTCTTGGGAGCGGGCTGCGCGTAATACGGTTCGCTCAGTAGTTGTGCGAGCAGATCGACGTTCGGTGTGCCGGCTGCGCCCAGGGCACCTCCGAGATCGAACCACTGCTCCCCCGCGGTGAATTCGCTTACCGCAGCGTCGATCAACGCATTTGCGGGGCCGGTGTCGAAGGCAATCGGTACTGCGGCACCATCTGCCGTCGATGTCGGAGCGCCTCCCGGAGCAGTGACGTTGGCGATGCCACCGAGATTGAGCGCGACGGAACCCGAAGTTCTTCCGTTGAGCCACAATACGTCGAACGCACTGACCAGTGGTGCACCCTGACCACCCGTCGCCACGTCGCGAGAGCGCAGGTCCGACACGACCGTGCATCCGGTCTTCTCGGCTATCCAGGCCGGCTGCCCGAGCTGAAGAGTGCCCTTTACTTGCGCTCCTTCGACCCAGTGAAACATCGTCTGACCATGTGAGGAGATCAATTCCGCACTGCCACCGCACAGTTCCTCGTTCGCCCGCGCAGCGACGGCCGCAAATGCCTGTCCGATCTCGGTGTCGAGTTGGCAGATCTGACCGACAGTGGTGGACGCCGGCGGTACCGCAGCCGCCACCGCAGCCCGCAACCCACCGGAATACGGTTCGCTGACCATTCCCAGTGGGGTGAGCACAAGAGTGTCCCCGTCGATCCGGATGTCTGCTGCGGCAGCATCGATAGCGTCGTACGAAGTACCGGACATCAGGCCGATGACTCTCATGAAATATCCCTTACTCGGATCGTTTCGGCATTCGGAAAAGCTGCGGTCAGTCGACGAGTGCCCGCTTGTGGGCATTTCCTCGCAAGGTACTCAAGGCGATCGCACTGACGGCGCACGTTGCCATCACGAAGTAGGCCGGAATATCGAGATTGGAAGTTTCCTTGATCAGCCACGTGATGATCAGACCGGCGCAGCCCGAAAAGACCGCGTTAGACAGGGAGTATGCGAGTCCCAATCCGGTGTACCTAACCGAAGTGGGGAACATCTCGGAGAGCATGGCGGGTCCGGGCCCGGCAACAAGTCCCACTGCAGCGCCGGCGGCAAACACTGCAAATCCCTTGGCTGTCAGAGACGTCTGCTCGTTCTGCAGGACGTTGAGCAGCGGCAGAGCCAGGACCAGAATTATCACGGTGCCGGTGAGCATGACCGCGCGTCGTCCGATGCGATCGCTGAGTCCACCCGCGATCGGAATGGTCACCGCGAAGCCCGCATTGGCGAGCACGGAAGCAACAAGTGCCTGATGGAAAGTCGCGTTGAGCGAACTCTGAAGATAAGTCGGCATCACGACGAGGAACGTGTAACCGGCAGCAGACCACCCCATCAAACGCCCGATTCCGAGCAGAATCGCCCTGGCCGTCTCTCCGACAGTCGGCTGCACTACCGGCGCCGCTGCATCAGCTGTCGGTTCGGACTGGACTGATCGAGCACGCTCGAACGACGGCGTTTCTTCGAGCCGGAGCCTGAGCCACAGGGCAACCAGCCCCATCGGAAGTGCGAGGAGGAACGGGATGCGCCAGCCCCAGTCACTGAGCTGTGACGGGTCGAGGACAGTAGCGAGAAGTGCTGCGATACCCGCACCGGCGAGCAGTCCGAGTGCGACGGTGAACGACTGCCACGAGCCGTACAGCCCACGTCGTCCGGGCGGAGCGAACTCGGTCATCACCGACACTGCACCGCCGAACTCACCACCGGCCGACAATCCCTGCAGAATTCGCAGGACCGTCAAGAGAAGCGGTGCCAGAATTCCGACGCTCTCGTAGGTGGGGAGCACTCCGATCAGGGTCGTCGCAGCCGACATCAGCAGAAGAACGATCACCAGGGTGGGACGTCGGCCGATGCGGTCACCGAGTCGACCGAACAGCGCGGCACCCACGGGGCGGAAGAAGAACGCCAACGCAAACGACGCATACGTCTTGATCAGGCTTTCGAGATCGCCGGAACCGTCGGCGCTGAAGAAGTTCGACGCGATGATCGTCGCGAAGAACCCGTACACACCGAACTCGTACCACTCGATGAAATTTCCGACGGAGCCGGCGACGAGCGCCCTGCGCCGTTTGAGCTGCGCACCATCGTTCCGTGTCTGCACTGTGATGCCCATGCCGTCCTCCGTTGACGAAACCCGAATATGCAACAAAGTTTCATCTGAACGGAGTGTAAATGTCAAGAAGTTTCACGATTGGATCTTTGCGGCTCCGAAATCACTATGCTCCCGCGAACGTGAATGCCTCCGCCTTTTCGAACTGGCCAGTGGAATCACCGGAATAGACGGTGCTCTCGTTCGCGCCGAGCCCGAGCTTTCGGACAGGCGTCCCCTCCGCGAGATCCATCGACGCCACGTCCACCCAGAAAGTATTCGGTGTCATCGCCGACTCGAAGAAATAGAGCGTGCGTTTGTGATCGACGACCGTACGCCACCGAGTCGACGAGATGTTGGGCTCGTCGGGAGTCGAAATACCCAGGGGCACCGATACATTCCGAATAACACTGAAGGTGGATGCCAATGCCGACCGCGGATCGTCCGTCTGCGGTATCGCATCCACATAGAACGATGCCCGCGCGAATCTGTCAGCGGCACGGTTGGTTCCGGGCAGCATGACGGTTCCGTTGATCTGCTTCCAATACTCGTTGACGGCGAGTTGCTGATCGAAGATCGGCGAATTGGTCATCACCTGGTACTCACGGCTGTGATGAATCGTCGGGCGTCCACCGACGTACTCGATGATCGCACTGTCTCCCCCAGCGTCCGAGAGCGACATGTGCAGCGTTGCGAGGCGGTCTTCGCCGGGAACGGCAGCGGTCACTACCGTGAACGGTTCGGACGCGAGCACGTCGACCGCTTCCTGAACTGTCGCAAAGCTGTCCAGGACGTATTGCGCCCATGCTGCGATCGACAATCCCGGGCTCGAACCGTCATATGTCGGGTACTCGGACTCGACCAACCACAAGAGATTGGCAGACAGCCCAGCCTCGTTGACCCCGTCGGTCGTGCACATGTCGTAGGCCGTCGCGACAACGCTTCCGTATTTCGACGTCCACTGTATCGAGTTCGGACCTGCGCAGCCCTCTCTGGTCATGCCGCGCGGGAATGCCCAGAGGTTTGTTCCGAGATCGACCTTCCAATCCATCGATCGGGCAGTGATCACAGTGTCGTTGGGGCCCAAGTAGACCAAGCGTGTACACATCGAAAACTATCCCTTCGTTACGGCGTGACGATATTGAAACTGGGATCGAAGGTGTCGAGCAACCCGCCCAGCGTCTCGAGCGCTGATTCGTCTCCGTCGAGCGAAATCTTCCCGGCCTTGGCCAGTTCGGCGGCCGCGCCCGGTTGCAGAAGCGCTCCCACGAGTGCCGCTTTCGGGCCCGAGACCGTCAGTTGTGTGTTCGGTGACGCGCCCTTACGTGCATTGAGGACGCCACGCTTGACCCACGCAGTCCATGCCTCGTCGCCGCGATCGGTGAACACGAAATCGATCCGCAGTTCCGCGTCGGTGGCCTTGTCGCCGATGAGATGTATTGCGACGAAGTCGAAGAGGATGTCGATGGGCATCGCGAGGACACTGTCCTGGCTCGCGGTGACATAGGGGGCGGGCTGGGCGCCTTCACGGAGCTCCAGAGCGGCCGAGAGATAGATCCCACGCCACTGTGGCCCCTCGGCTTGATAGCCCATCTGCTCGTAGACGTCGGCTTGCAGGTTCCTCGCTTCGGTGTTCTCCGGTTGCGCGAACACCAACTTGTGCAGGATCTCTGCCGCCCATCGGTAGTCCGCGGCGTCGAATGCCCGCTTGCCCTCGTCCAGGATCTTCTGCGCGCCAAGGAGATCGACGAACCTCTTCGCCGATTCGACCGGCGGATGTGGGTGAAGCGACACCGGATCGCCGTCCCACATTCCCAGTTCCTTGGTGTACACGGCGCGAACGTCGTGGTGCAGAGTTCCGTGATATCCGCGGTTGTACCACTTGCGCCCGAGTTCGTCCGGCAGTTCGATCACCTCGGCAGCTTCGAGCGGTGTGTACCCCTTGTTCGCGAGACGGAGCGCCTGGTCGTGAATGTACTTGTAAGTGTCCCTTTGCGATTCGATGAACGGCACCAGGTTCTCGTTACCCCACACCGGCCACGTGTGCGGTCCGTAGTGAACAGCCGCTTCGTCTCCCCATCGCTCGAGAGTCTCGTCCAGATACCGAGCGAAGTTCCGAGCGTCGCGAGTGCGCGCGCCTCTGAGGGTCTGGATGTTGTGGAGCGAATGATTGGCGTTCTCCGCACAGGTCAGCGCGGCGAGTTCGGGGATCCAGATGTGCATTTCCTCCGGGGCCTCGGTATCCGGCGCATACAGGAACTCGAATTCCAGACCGGCGATCTCACGCTTCGTTCCGGTCTCCGTGATGCTGTCGGTCGGCGAAATATACGAGATCTGGGGGCCTTTGGTGCTGAGCACACCGATTCCGCAGGAGACTGCCCCTTTCGGGCCGAGGTCGAGCAATCCACCGAAGGCATAGAAAGACCGCCGGGCCATGGCATTGCCGGCCACAACGTTCTCACCGATTGCGAACTTGTCGAACGATGCGATCGTGCCGGGCGCGATGATCGGCACCTTTCCCGACGCAACGTCCTCGACGTCGACGATTCCTTTGACACCGCCGTAGTGGTCGATATGGGTGTGCGTGTAGATGATCGCCGCAACCGGCTTGTCGCTGACGTGCTCGCGAATCATCTTCATGCCCTGACGTGCCGATTCGACTCCGGCCATACAGTCGATGACGATCAGTCCCTCGTCGCCCTCTACGACCGTCAGGTTCGCGATGTCGTTGTTCCGCACCTGGTAGAGGCGATCCGTCACCTGGTAAAGCCCACCTCGGCGTATGACCTGACTCTGGCGCCACAGGCTGGGGTTGACGGTGTCGGGTGCGGGGACGTCGTCACCGATGTACGCCAAAGCGTCCGGGTCGAAGACCACATTCCCGTCGTCGCCGAGAACGTTGCCCGGCAACGGAGCGATCAACCCTCGATCCGCGTCGGCAAAATCCTGCCGGTCATCCATGGCATACCGCGCGACTACCTCGCGATTCGCCGTGACTGTGGCCGGTGTTGCGTCCTTAGGTGTCTGGCACATGGCACTCCCCGCTCGGATACGACGATCTGATACCCCATCATCTGTATCGGTTGGGCGCGCGCTTGGAATCACCCGCGCAGGGTGAAGCTCGCACGAACACGGGAGGTGATCAGCCGGGGAGTTCCTCGGAATTCCGAGATGCGAGTGCAATTAACAGGACTGCGATCCCACATCCGGCAACCAGGATCCATCCCAGCCTCGATGCCTGCGCGACGTCTACCGGTGCACTGCCGCCGATAATGCCGCCGGCCAGCGCCACACCGAGAGCGGCACCGAATTGGCGTGCACTGGAGGTTATTCCACCGGCAAGCCCCGCCTGCGATCTCGGCAGCCCGTTGACGGCGGTGTTGGTGATGGGGGCATTCGAGAACCCGAATCCGATACCGAGAAACAGGTAAGCGGCCAACAGCATCGGAATCGCCGTGTTGTTGTCGAGCGAGACCAGGCACAGTCCACCGAGCGTCGTGAAACTACCGGCGATCAGCAGCGGCCGCCGCGGGCCGAGGCGTCCGACGAGTATTCCGGACAACGGCGCGCAGACCGTTGCCGCAACAGCCATCGGGAGGGTGATCGCGCCGGCCAGGGCCGGACTCATACCGCGGGAGTGCTGCAAGTAGAACGTGCCGAGCAGTAGCGTCGCATTCAACGCCACGAACACCACGACAGCGCCGACCACAGCCGACGAGAACGGTCTGCGGCGGAAGAGTGCGAGATCCATCAGTGGCTCGCGCTTGCGTGATTCGACGCGGATGAATGCGGCCAACGCTGCAGCAACAACGACATACCCTGCCGTCGCCGGGGCAGAGAACCATCCGATTCGCGGACCCTCGATCAGAAGGGCGACCGCCCCGCCGACAAGAATCACCAGTAGCAACTGACCGGGAAGGTCGAGACGTCGCGACTGCTGCGCTCGGGACTCCGGTACAAACACAGCAGTCAAGACGAGCACGACCAAGATCACCGGCACGTTGATCCAGAAAACCGATCGCCAGCCGAAACTTTCGATGAGCACGCCGCCGACGATCGGCCCTGCCGCCATACTCAGGCCGAAGACCGCGGCCCACACCCCGATCGCCTTGGCCCGCTCCTTCGGGTCGGTCATCACGTTGACCACGATCGCCAAGGCAACCGGACTGAGCATCGACCCACCGACGCCTTGGACGATCCGCGCCGCGATCAGCACCTCCACGGACGGAGCGAGTGCGCAGGCAATCGACGCCACCCCGAAAACGACAAGCCCGATCTGAAAGACTCGTCTCCTGCCGAAACGATCGGCCACCGCTCCGGACGAGATCAGCAAGCTGGCCAGGACGAGTGTGTACGCGTTGACGACCCATTCCAGACCACGGGTTCCGACGCGAAAGCCCTCACCGATCGTCGGCAGGGCTACGTTGACGATGGTCGTGTCCAACCCGACGACGAACAGGCTCGTGCAGCAGATCGCCAGGATGCCCCATCGCCGCCGTGCATCAAGTCCGATCACTTGCGGTTCGATCCCGCTCGAAGGTTTCATGTCGGACTCCATCTCTCGAAGTGCTCTGCCGTACTCGACTGTCGAAAGGATCGTTGCTCTCCAGCGTCCGAAGTCGGTAAGAATTTTGCGGAAACTGCAAAGATGGACGGCATGGATGCTGAATTCGAGCAGTTGATCACCGATATCGGACCGAGGCTGCGCACGCTTCGACGCGATCGCGGATTGACTCTCGAGGCGCTGTCCGAGGCCACCGGCATCTCCGTCAGCGCACTCTCACGCCTCGAATCGGGGAAGCGCCGTCCCACCCTCGATCTGCTGTTGCCGCTTGCCCGAGCGCACCGGGTCGCGCTCGACCAACTCGTCGGCGCTCCCGCTACGGGCGATCCCCGGGTTCACCTCACCCCGAGCCGACGCAAGAACGGCAGTGCCGTCGTTCCGTTGACGCGCTATCCCGGCCGCGTGCAGGTCTTCAAGCAGGTGATCGGTCCGCGTCCACCGAAACTCGTCACCCACGCCGGCTACGAATGGCTCTACGTCCTCGCCGGGGATCTGCGTCTCATCCTGGGGGCGAACGAGGTTCTCCTACACCCCGGTGAAGTCGCGGAGTTCGACACTGCCGAGCCCCATTGGTTCGGGCCTGCCGATGAACAGGTGGTGGAAATCTTGCATCTTTTCGGCCCGCAAGGCGAGAAGGCACATGTGCGCACGAAGGCAAAAACTACTACTGCACAAGACCTGGTTCCCGAAAGCTAGTTCACTGCATGCGTTTTCAATCGGTTCGACAGTGTGTGAGCGTGCTCGAGGAGCAGCGTTCCCAACTCGGCATGACGCGCGGGCCGGAAGCGAGTTTCCACTCCGGTCAGGCTCAACGCCCAGGCCGGGCGACTGTTGCGGTCGAACACCGCGGCACCCATCCCCCAGCTTCCCTCGACGATGAGGGCTGGATTGACGGCGTAGCCGGTGACCCGCGTAGACTCGATTCGCTCTCGAATCGATGTCTCACTGTGGATCTCACCCCATTCCGAATCCAGATTCACCCGGGCGAAATAGTCGTCGACGTCCCGCGCCGGTAGGTGGCTCAAGATGGCAAGGCCGGCCGACGCGACTCCCAACGGGAAACGCTTCCCCTCGTGCAGCACGTGAGATCGCAGCGGAAAACTGCCTTCCTGACTCAGGATGCAGACAGTCTCGTCACCTCGACGCGCCGACAGGAATGCGCTCTCCCCCGTGACCCGGGCAAGTTCGTCGACGACGTCGCGAGCGCGGTCGGTGATGTCGTACCGATTTCCGGCCGCCGCCCCCAGGAGGTACAACTCCGGACCGAGCGACCACCGACCGGTTCGTGCGTCACGGTCGACCAGCCCTTCGGCAGCCAAGGACGTGAGCAGTCGGTGCGCGGTGGGCCGAGCGAGGCCAGTGAGCTTGCCCAACTCCGTGGTGGAAGCGCCCGTTGGTTCGGCCGCGCCGAGGGCTCGCAGAAGTGCCGCCACCCGCGCGACCATGGCCGGCGATTGCTCGTGAGTTGGCATGCCTTCATTCTAGCGTCCATTCAGTGAACGAAATTTCTTCAGATGGTCAGTAGTCGATCAGTTCTCTGTCGATGTTCGAGATTGCTTGAACCTGTGAACTGGAGATAGTTCACTGGATACCGAAGTGAGTGAGTGTCTACTCAATGAACGCCTGGCAGGGAGAGAACATGACAGCAAAGGTGTACGAGTCCGCAGCAGACGCGGTCGCCGACATCGTCGACGGCGCAACGCTGGCAGTCGGCGGATTCGGTTTGTGCGGCATCCCCGACGTATTGATCGACGCGATCGCAGCTACGAGTGCAACCGACCTCGAGGTGTTCTCCAACAACTGCGGCGTCGACGATCACGGCCTCGGAATCTTGCTGAGCGCGGGACGTATCCGACGGGTGACCGCGTCGTACGTCGGTGAAAACAAGGAGTTCGCTCGGCAGTACCTGGCCGGCGAACTCGAAGTGGAACTGACGCCGCAGGGCACGCTCGCGGAGCGTCTGCGCGCCGGCGGCACCGGAATCCCGGCGTTCTTCACACCGGCCGGAGTGGGTAGCCCGATCTCCGACGGCGGAATGCCGTGGCGTTACGACGCCGACGGCTCGATCGCAATCGCCTCTCCCCCGAAGGAGACTCGCGTCTTCGGCACCAAGCGTTACGTGATGGAAGAGGCGATCAACGCCGACTACGCACTCGTGCACGCCGTTCTCGGAGACACCGACGGCAACCTCGTGTTCGACAAGACCGCGATGAACTTCAACCCCCTCGCCGCAATGGCCGGTCGCATCACGATCGCGCAGGTGGAACGCCTGGTCGAGCCCGGCGAGATCGATCCGGCGTCAGTGCATCTGCCTGGGGTGTTCGTCCAGCGCATTGTTCACACCGGACCTCAGAACAAGCGAATCGAAAAGCGAACCGTCAGCGCTTCGGAAGGAACCACACGATGACCGCACCAGTGACAGTGACGGGTTGGACGCGCCAGCAGATGGCAGCGCGGGCGGCCGCAGAGATGATCGACGGCGAGTACGTCAACCTCGGAATCGGTCTTCCCACACTGATTCCCGGATACCTGGGCTCGGACGTTCGTGTGGTCCTGCACTCGGAGAACGGAATTCTCGGCACGGGACCGTATCCCACCGAAGACAACGTCGATCCTGACCTCATCAACGCCGGCAAGGAGACGGTCACCGTCAATCCCGGTGCGGCATATTTTGATTCAGCCCTCTCGTTCGGGATGATCCGCGGCGGCCACATCGACACCGCAGTCCTCGGCGGTATGCAGGTGTCGAAGACGGGCGACCTCGCCAACTGGATGGTGCCAGGCAAGATGGTCAAGGGCATGGGCGGCGCAATGGACCTGGTCCACGGCGCTCGACGCGTCATCGTCGTCATGGAGCACAACGACCGCGACGGCAACCCCAAGATCGTCGACGCCTGCACCCTGCCGCTCACCGGCCAGGGAGTGGTGAATCGGATCATCACCAACCTCGCCGTCATCGACGTGAGCGAAGACGGTCCACTCGTCTTGCGTGAACTCGCCCCCGATGTCAGCGTCGAAGACGTAGTCGCCGCAACCGGCACCGAACTGAAAGTAGAACTGGCATGACCGACACGACAACTGTGATTGTTGCGGGAGCTCGTACCCCGATGGGTCGACTCCTCGGATCGTTGAAAGACCTCTCCGGGTCCGACCTCGGCGGCATCGCCATCAAA
>NZ_JBSGVT010000029.1:0-27069 GCF_053608585.1 Rhodococcus sp. NPDC055024 | reverse complement strand
CCGCCACACGCATTGGTGTGGGTGTCGTCCTGTGCGCTGGCGGGGTTACCGGCGAATCAGTGACGCGCGAGCGAATCACTCGTCACCCTGGCTACCCGTAGACGTGCCCACGGGCTTCCTCCACTTCGCTCCACCCGGTCCTCCACTTTCCTCCACCCTGGCCGAACTGCCACGCGCGACCAGACCTCGTCCAGCTCACGTCTATTCGAAAACCGTGCTTGTACTGCGATTTTGTCCGGGGGGGCGACAAATCGTGGCGTGAAGGCTCGATATGACGGTGATGTGGGCCGGGACACGGTTGCAAATTTCCCCCACGTCTCCCCACCTGCGCTGACCTGCTATTTATCAGCAAATGATGCTGAATAGGGACCATGTGCTCCTTGTTTGTGGGGGAAAGTGGGGTACTGTGGGTTCGGGCGGAGAGCTGAAGCACTATCCGCTCGATAGGGAGGGTTTCAGCGCAAGCTCGCAGGAGGTGTCGAGTGTTCCTCGGTACCTTCACGCCGAAGCTCGACGACAAAGGTCGGCTCACGTTGCCGGCAAAGTTCCGAGACGAACTGGCAGGAGGATTGATGATCACCAAGAGTCAAGATCACAGCCTCGCCATCTACCCCCGGGACGAGTTCGTCAAGCTCGCTCGAAAGGCAGCGGCAGCTCCACGCAATGATCCGGCAGCTCGGGCGTATGTACGTGCCCTGGCCGCCGGCACAGATGAACAGCACGCCGATGCCCAGGGGCGAATCACCCTCTCGGCTGATCATCGGCGTTACGCAAACCTGTCGAAGGAATGCGTAGTGACCGGCTCCGTCGATTACCTCGAGATCTGGGATCTAGCAGCCTGGGAGAGGTATCTCGGAGACAACGAAGAGGACTATTCGCAGGCAACAGGCGAATCTCTCAGCGAGATCGTCTAGGCGAAGAGCCCCCGGCGAATGCCGCGAGGCCTCTGCCCGGAAAGACCCTGACGCACTTCCCCAGCGCCAGGTTCTCCTTCGGGCAGGGACCTCGAAGCATTCGCCTTCTCGAACAGTCATCGCCTTCTCGGAAAGTCAGCAACTTTTCGAAAAGTCATCGGAAATCATGAAAGTAGGAGCCGGAGCAATCATGGTGGATCACGAGGTGAACGAACCCTCGGATGCCGATGGCTTCGCACACGTCCCTGTACTTCTACATCGCGCCGACGATCTTCTCGGCCCTGCCATCACAGCCGTCGGTGACGGTGGTGCGGGCGCCTACATGATCGATGCGACGTTGGGGCTCGGCGGCCACTCCGAATTCTTCCTCGGCAAGTACCCGGGCCTTCATCTCATTGGTCTCGACCGTGACACCAATGCACTCCGCATCGCTTCCGAGCGTCTGGCGCCCTTCGCAGACCGAACCACGTTCGTGCACACCACGTATGACGGGATCGAAGACGCGCTCGAACAGGCCGGTCTGCCGTCAACGGAGTCGGTTCACGCGATCCTCTTCGATCTGGGTGTGTCGTCGATGCAACTGGACGAAGCCGACAGAGGTTTTGCGTACTCGATCGACGCCCCTCTCGACATGCGAATGGATCAGACGGTCGGGCTGACCGCGGCCGAGGTTCTCAACACCTACAGTCACGGCGACCTTGCTCGCATTCTGAGCACGTACGGCGAAGAGAGATTCGCCGGAAAGATTGCGTCCGAGGTCCTTCGGCAGCGTGAGCGTGAACCTTTCACCACCAGTGCAGCTCTGGTCGAGTTGCTCTACCGGACAATCCCGGCAGCCACGCGACGTACCGGTGGACACCCGGCCAAGCGCACCTTCCAAGCGCTGCGGATCGAAGTCAATGCCGAGTTGGACTCGCTTCGTGCAGCGGTGCCTGCCGGGCTCGACGCACTGGCAGTCGGTGGACGAGTGGTGTTCATGTCCTACCAGTCGCTCGAGGATCGAGTTGTGAAGGCGGAGTTGGTTCCCCGCTCCAAGTCCACCAGTCCTGAAGGTCTGCCGGTCGAGTTGCCGGGAATGGGACCGGAATTCCGCATTCTCACCCGTGGCGCAGAACGCGCGTCCGAGCAGGAAATCGAAGAGAACCCACGATCAGCTCCGGTGCGTTTGCGTGCCGCAGAACGCATTTCCAGGAGGCGAGCATGAGTGGTCAGGGCAAATCCGGTGCAGCGCAACGCGCATACGAGAAGCGCACCGCACGGGCGGCTGGTCGGACCGGAACTGCCGCTGCTGCCGGCCCGTCGATCTCCCCTCGGGCGATGCTCAAGGGACGAGTACCGTTCGTGGCCTCCGTCATCGGACTGCTGTCGATCGGTCTTGCGGTGACTCTGCTGCTGACCACTCGCGCTGCCGAGGATTCGTACCAACTCAGTGATGCGCGTGCTTACAACCAGTCTTTGGTCGAGCAGAAAGCAGCGCTCGAACGTGACTTCCAGTCGCGTAACTCGGCTCCGGAGTTGGCAAATCAGGCCAGCGCTCTCGGCATGGTTCCGGCCAAGGATCCTGCACGCCTGGTGGTGCATCCGGATGGTTCGGTCGAGGTCGTCGGAACGCCGACTCCCGCGACTGCCGGAGCTATGCCACCGCTTGATGCGCCCACGTCGGTCCCCGCACCGACCTCGACGCCACCGCGCACCACGCCGCCTGTAGTCCCAGGAGCCACGCCGAGCGTTCCGAATAACACGCGAAACCTCGCGCAGAGTGAACAATTGGTTCCTGTGATCCCCACAACGACAGCACCCGCCACCACGACGGCGGTGCCTGCTCCGCCTGAGGAACGTCGGTGAGTCAGAACCCCCGTAACAACCCCGGTCGGCGTCCGCGCCGCTCGGCTACCGCCTCCTTCCCGTTTCGCCAGCGAGTCGGTCGTATCACGATGTGTGGTGCGCTCGCCGTTGCGGCATTGCAGCTCTTGTGGATTCAGGGCATCGATGCGCCGAGTCTGGCCGCGGAGTCCGCGAATCAGCGAACCACGACGCAGGTCGATCCCGCCGTACGCGGCTCGATTACCGACCGCAACGGAAATCCTCTCGCGTTCACCATGGAAGCCAAGGCGCTGACCTTCCAGCCGGTGCGGGTACGCAAGGAGCTCGAGGAAGCGCGCGCCAAGAGCATCGAGCAGGGCGCCGAGGGCGCCAAGCAGGCGCCGGAAGTGAGCGATCGCCTCGCTGAGATCGCAGCCGGAATCCACGCCAAGCTCGGCGATACCGTTCCGGAAAAAGATCTACTTCAGAAGATGAACAGCAACGAAACTTTCACCTACCTCGCGCGCAGCGTGGACCCGGCAGTTGCCGCCGAGATCTCGGACAAGTTCCGGGAGGTCGGGCTCGAGCGACAGGACATCCGCGAGTACCCCGGTGGCTCTCTGGCCGCGAATCTCGTCGGCGCGACCGGTTGGGACGGGCACGGGTTGCTCGGCCTCGAAGATTCGATGGACTCCACACTCGCCGGAACCGATGGATCCGAGACCTACGACCGCGGTTCGGACGGGGCAGTGATCCCCGGTAGCTGGCGTGACAAGCAACCGGCCGTCAACGGTTCGGGCGTCGAACTGACCATCGATTCGGATCTCCAGTTCTACGTTCAGCAGCAGGTTCAGATCGCCAAGGACAAGTCAGGCGCAAAGAACGCCTCGGTTGTGGTCATGGACTCCAAGACGGGGCAGGTGTTGGCCATGTCCAACGACAGCACCTTCAACCCCGCGATCGGCATCGACAAGAACGCGCCGACAGTCGAAATGGGCAATCCGTCGGTCAGCACACCGTTCGAACCTGGATCGGTGAACAAGATCGTCACCGCTGCAGCGGCCATCGAGGACGGTAAGACAACTCCGGATGAAGTTCTGCAGGTCCCGGGCAGCATCACGATGGCCGGCGCCACAGTCAAGGATGCGTGGGATCACGGTGTGGCTCCGTACACCTCTACCGGTGTGTTCGGAAAGTCCTCGAACGTCGGCACCTTGATGCTCGCTCAGCGAGTGGGCGAGGATCGCTACGCAGACATGCTGAACAGGTTCGGCCTCGGACAACGCACCGACGTCGGACTTCCCGGCGAGAGCGCGGGCAGCGTTCCGAGTCGCGACCAGTGGTCCGGCGGAACCTTCGCGAACTTGCCGATCGGTCAGGGTCTGTCGATGACAACCTTGCAGATGACGGGGATGTACCAGGCTATTGCCAACGACGGTGTGCGAATTCCTCCGCGGATCGTGAAGTCGACTGTCGATTCTTCCGGCGCTCGAACCGAGACGCCGCAACCCGAGGGCGTCGAGGTGGTCAGCGCCCAGACAGCCTCGACGGTTCGGGACATGTTCCGATCGGTCACTCAGGAAGACACGGGTAACCAACGAGGAACGGGTGTTGCCGCGGGCGTCGAGGGATATCAGGTCAGCGGCAAGACGGGCACCGCGCAGCAGGTGGATCCCGCGTGCAAGTGCTACTCCAACTCCAACTACTGGATCACCTTCGCGGGAATCGCGCCCGCGGACAATCCTCGATTCGTGATCGGAATCATGCTCGACGCCCCGGTTCGCGGCGTGGACGGCGGGGGCGGTCAATCGGCAGCGCCGTTGTTTCACAACATCGCCTCGTGGATGTTGCAGCGTGACAGTGTTCCGATGTCGCCGGACCCCGGTCGCAAGTTGGTGTTGCAGGCGGACTGATTGCGGGGTGTGGGGTTCGACACGGTCTTCGGGTTAATCCCGGACACGGTAATCTCAAACGCCGCAGTAATCTCATTCATTGCAGTGCGCCGCACCTTGCTGGCGCTGCGATCGCCATAGACCGACGACCGACCAACGACCGCCTTAGACCAACGACAATTCCCAGGAGTCGAGTGACAGTGCCGAATCGTTTGCAATCGTCGAACTCGGACGGCGCTCCCGGGACGCGTCCGACACAACCGGTTGCTACCGCGGTCACGGCGCTGTCCGAACTGTCCGGGGCTCGCCTCGAATGGGTCGGACAACCGGGATCACAGTCGCCGGAGGTGGTCGTCAAGGGCGTCGACCTGCGTGCGCAGGGAATCGTGACCGATGACCTCTTCGCTGCTCTGCCCGGTGCCAGGACGCATGGCGCTCAGTTCGCCGTAGACGCACTGGGGCGCGGTGCGACCGCGATCTTGACCGACGAGGCCGGCCTGGAATTGATCGAGGCCGCTGACAAGGCGCCCGACCGTCCCGTTCCCGTTCTGGTTCATCCGAATCCGCGGGACGTGCTCGGCGAGATCTCAGCGGAAATCTACGGCCGACCTTCAGAGAAGATGCAGGTCGTCGGCATCACCGGCACGTCCGGCAAGACCACGACGTCGTACCTGCTCGAAGCAGCGATTGCCGGAGCCGGCCGCAAGCCCGGCCTGGTGGGCACCATCGAGACTCGCATCGACGGCCGCCGGGTCCCCAGCGCGCTGACCACGCCGGAAGCTCCGCAACTGCATGCTCTGTTCGCCGTGATGGCGGAGCAGGGGATCGACACCGTCGTCATGGAGGTGTCCAGTCACGCGCTCGCTCTCGGACGCGTCGACGGCATCCGCTTCGACATCGGCGCTTTCACCAATCTTTCGCAGGACCACCTCGATTTCCATCGGGACTTCGAGGAGTACTTCCAGGCCAAGGCTCGGTTGTTCGATCCCGAGTCGACGGTGCGAGCCGAGCATGCCGTCGTCTGCGTCGACGACGTATGGGGTCGCCGTATGGCCGAGTTGGCCGCAACCGACGAGAGCGATGCAGTGACCACGGTCTCTACCTCGACGGCCGAGGCCGAATGGAAGGTCGGTGCAGTCGAGGTTGCCGAGGACGGCTCACAGACTTTCGAGTTGGTCGGGCCCGACGGACAATCATGGCCGGTCTCGCTTCGCCTCCCCGGGCGATACAACGTGGCCAACGCTGCGCTGGCGCTGACCGTCAGTTTTGCTGCCGGCCTCGACCCGGACGCCGCTGTTCGAGCGCTCGGCACTGTGGATGTCCCCGGACGAGTTCAGCGGATCGACCGTGGACAGAGCTTTCTCGCTGTGGTCGACTACGCGCACAAGCCGGCAGCGCTCGAAGCCGTGATCGCCACGCTGCGCAACCAGGTTCCCGGCCGAGTTGCCGTGGTGGTCGGTGCGGGCGGGGATCGCGACGCCGGCAAACGGACTCTCATGGGCGAAGCGGGTGCGCGAGGTGCAGACCTGCTGATCGTCACCGACGACAACCCCCGTACCGAGGATCCGGCGAAGATTCGTGCTTCGGTGATGCAAGGCGCCATGGACGTGCCCGAATCCGAACGTGGCGAGGTTCGTGAAGTGGGGGACCGGGCGACCGCGATCGAGCAAGCGGTCCGGTGGGCACAGCCAGGAGATGTTGTCCTGGTTGCAGGCAAAGGCCACGAGGTAGGTCAAGAAATCGACGGGGTCAAACACCCGTTCGACGACCGCGAGGTGTTGGGCGAAATGATCAGCCGATTCGCGATCAACACAGCACATGGAGGCAAGTAATGATCCCGATGACGCTCTCTCGGATCGCCGAGATCGTCGGAGGAACCCTGCACGACGTCGACGATTCGTCGACGCAGGTGACTGGAACCGTCGAATTCGATTCGCGCAAGGTCGGCCCAGGTGGGCTTTTCCTCGCACTACCCGGCGCACGTGTCGACGGCCATGATCACGCGGAAGCCGCGGTGGCGGCAGGCGCCGTCGCGGTACTCGCGGCGCGGCCGGTCGGAGTGCCGGCGATCGTCGTTCCTTCGGTGCCGAACGACGGTCCCAGTGCGGTGATGCTGCTCGAACACGACACCGACGGATCCGGGGCCGCAGTCCTGCACGCCCTCGGTCTTTTGGCCCGAGCAGTTGTCGACGAACTGGCGACTGACGGAACAGCAACTGATGGTGGGCTGACGCTGGTCGGTGTCACCGGTTCTGCGGGCAAGACCTCGACCAAGGACCTGATTGCAGCGCTGTTGCGTGAGCGCGGTGAGGTGGTTGCGCCGCCCGGATCGTTCAACAACGAACTGGGTTTGCCGTGGACGGTCCTCCGCGCGGACGCGAAGACTCGCTTCCTGGTCCTCGAGATGTCGGCACGCGGGGTCGGCCACGTCGGCGAGCTGACCGAGATTGCGCCGCCGAAGATCGGCGTCGTTCTCAACGTCGGTACCGCTCACCTCGGTGAATTCGGTTCGCGTGAAGCGATCGCTGTCGCCAAAGGTGAACTGGTGGAAGCACTCCCGTCGGCAGCTGACGGTGGAGTCGCGGTCCTCAATGCCGACGACCGCATGGTCGCCGCAATGGCGAGCCGGACCAAAGCCCGGATCGTATTCGTCGGCCAGTCGGAAGACTGCGACGTTCGGGCGACCGACGTGGTCGTCGACGATCAGGCCCGGGCTTCCTTCACGCTGAACTGTTCGCAGGGTTCGGTGCGTATTCGCCTGGCCGTCCACGGCGAACATCACGTGAGCAATGCCCTTGCCGCTGCGGCTGTCGCACTCGAGAACGGACTCGCGGTTGAAGACATCGCGCGTGTCCTCGAGGGCACGAAGGCAGCGTCCGCGAGGCGAATGGAAGTCACCGAGCGCGCCGACGGCGTCACCGTTGTCAACGACAGTTACAACGCCAACCCCGATTCCATGCGCGCCGCCCTCAAAGCGTTGGTGTCCATGGCACGATCGGATCGGCACTTCGGGCGTCGTAGCTGGGCTGTGCTCGGTGAGATGGGTGAACTCGGGCCGGAGTCGGTGGTCGAGCACGACGCGATCGGTCGCCTTGCCGTCAGGCTCGACGTCAGCAAGTTGATCGTCGTCGGAACGGGCCGCACCTCACGTGCGATGCATCAAGGAGCGGTGATGGAGGGGTCGTGGGGTGACGAGTCCGTCGTCGTGCCCGACGCAGCTGCGGCAATTGCCATCCTCGAAGCAGAACTCGAACCTGGCGATCTCGTACTGGTGAAGGCGTCCAAGTCGGTTGAACTGTGGACGGTCGCAGAAGCGATTCTGGCCGCAACGCCAGGCGCCGACGGCGAGAACACCGGCAGCGAGAACACCGGCAGCGAGAACAACACTGGTGACGAGAACACTGACGGCGAGAACAGCGGGGATTCGCAGTGATCCAGATTCTTCTCGCCGCAGGCATCGCGCTCGCGGTCTCCATCATGCTCACGCCGATCCTGATCAAGGCGTTCTCGAAACAAGGTTTCGGGCAGGAGATCCGAACCGAAGGTCCGGCCAGTCACCAGGCCAAGCGCGGCACCCCGACCATGGGCGGCGTCGCGATCCTGACCGGAATCTGGGCCGGCTATCTCGGCTCGCACCTCATCGGTCTCGGCATGGACAACGCGGAGGGGCCATCGGCGTCCGGGCTCCTCGTTCTGGGTCTGACCACAGCTCTCGGCGGAGTCGGTTTCCTCGACGACTTCATCAAGATCCGCAAGCAGCGCAATCTCGGACTGAACAAGACAGCGAAGCTGGTCGGACAGTTCGTCGCAGCAATTGCCTTCGGTATCTTGGCCCTTCAGTTCCGCGGTGACGACGGGCTGACTCCGGGCAGTGTTCATCTGTCGTACGTTCGTGACATCGCCACCGTCTCACTCGGTTCCGTGGTCTTCATCGCGTTCTGCTACCTACTGGTCAGCGCCTGGTCCAATGCCGTCAACCTGACCGACGGCCTGGACGGTCTGGCCGCCGGGGCGATGAGTTTCGTTCTCGGCGCCTACGTCATCATCACGTTCTGGCAGTTCCGCTACTCGTGTGAGACCAACCCGGGCAAGGGTTGCTACGACGTCCGCGATCCACTCGATCTTGCGGTGCTCTGCGCGGCCGGCGCCGGCGCGTGCATCGGCTTCCTGTGGTGGAACGCCGCACCCGCCAAGATCTTCATGGGCGACACCGGTTCGCTTGCCCTCGGCGGCATGCTCGCCGGGTTGTCCATCACCACCAGCACGGAATTGCTGATGGTTGTCATCGGCGCACTGTTCGTCGCGGAGGCCGCGTCGGTGGTGATCCAGGTGGCGGTGTTCCGGTCCAGCCGACGGCGGGTGTTCCGAATGGCACCGTTCCATCACCACTTCGAACTCGCCGGGTGGGCTGAAACCACGGTGATCATCAGATTCTGGTTGCTGGCGGCTATCGCGTCGGCAATCGGATTGGCACTCTTCTACAGCGAATACCTCGCAGCGCTCGGAGGCTGAAAACCATGACCAGCTCAGCGGATTCCGAGAACGATCTGTCCTGGCTCCGCGGTACGCGAGTGCTGGTCGCCGGTGGGCGGGTATCCGGTCAAGCCACCATCGAGCCTCTAGTCGCACTCGGCGCCGTCGTGACGGTTGCCGATTCGACTCTGGACTTCGCGGAGCGCTGCGCCGAACTCGGCGCGGAAATGGTGACCACCACCTCGATCGAGGATGCCCCGGATTCGATCACCGACTACGGGCTCGTTGTCACCAGTCCCGGCTTTCGTCCGGATGCACCGATCCTGGCAGCCGCCGCCGGTCACGGGATTCCCATTTGGGGAGACGTCGAGTTCTCCTGGCGCGTCGACCACAGCGGGCACTTCGGCTCGCCGCGCAAGTGGCTCGTCGTGACGGGGACCAACGGAAAGACCACGACGACGTCGATGCTGGCCTCGATTCTCGACGCCGCCGGAGTTGTCGGCCGCGCCTGCGGGAACATCGGGCTGCCGATTCTCGACGCGCTCGCCGAGACGTCGCCGCGTGTGGAGTACCTCGCTGTCGAACTGTCCTCGTTCCAACTGCACTGGGCGCCTTCGGTGCGTCCAGATGCCGGCGTGGTCCTCAACGTCGCCGAGGATCACCTCGACTGGCACGGCGGAATGAGTGCGTACGCCGAGGCCAAGTCGCGGGCATTGAGTGGAAAGGTCGCGGTGGTCGGCCTCGACGACGCAATCGCGTCCGAGCTGGGAACTCGCGCCACTGCAGACAAAGTCACCGGGTTCAGAACGGGTGAACCGGGCGAAGGGGAACTGGGTGTCGACGGGGGATACCTTGTCGACAATGCGTTCGGCGATCACGTCCGCTTGGCCGAAGCGGCGTCCATAGATCCGGCCGGCCCCGCCGGCGTCATGGACGCGCTGGCCGCTGCCGCCTTGGCGCGGGCACTCGGATTCGACGCTGGCGTCGTCGAGCGCGGACTGGCCGCACACAAGGTCGGCCCACACCGCGGGGCCCTGGTCGGCCGTGTCGGCTCCGTTGTGTACATCGACGATTCCAAGGCCACCAATCCGCACGCGGCCAGACCGTCGATACTCGCGCACGATCGTGTCGTCTGGGTTGCAGGCGGTCTACTCAAGGGAGCAAGCGTCGACCAGTTGGTGAGCGAAGTCGGCCCGAGACTCTCCGGCGCTGTCCTTCTCGGCCGTGACGCTGGTGTGATCGAGGACGCGCTCGCGCGACACGCGCCCGATGTTCCCGTGGTGCACGTGATGTCGGGGGACGATGCAGTGGTGAGCGAAAACAGCAGCAACTCGACTCTCACCATCCGGCTGCCGTCGGGTGCCGACGCGGATGCCGTCATGGCCGCAGTGGTAGTCGAAGCTGCCGAATTGGCATCCCCGGGTGACGCCGTCGTACTCGCGCCGGCCGCCGCGTCCTTGGACATGTTTGTCAGTTACGGGCATCGCGGTGACAGCTTCGCTGCCGCAGTAGCCGCGCTGCCCGATCCGTATACAGATTCGCCTGGCGAAGCCGGGAACCTGCGATGACCAAGGGTCCCAAGACCCGAATCGGTGCCTGGTTGGCGCGGCCGTTGGCGTCGTTCCACCTGGTGGTGACGATTGCCACGATGTTGACTGTCTTGGGGCTCGTGATGGTTCTGTCGGCGTCGAGCGTCGAGCAGTACGTGTCCGGCGGCTCGGCATATTCGTTGTTCACCCAGCAGTTGATCTTCGCGATTCTCGGGGCGGTGCTCTTCTACGTCGCGCTGCGGATTCCGGCGAGAGTGCTCCGGCAGTATTCGTTTCCGTTGTTCGTCGTCGTGCTGATCATGCTGGTACTCGTCCTGATTCCGGGAATCGGCACCGAAGCGCAGGGCGCGCGTCGCTGGTTCAACGTCGGCGGATTCTCGGTGCAGCCCTCGGAAATCATGAAGGTCGCGTTGGCGATCTGGGGCGCACATCTGTTGGCCTCGAGGCGAGCGGACGATCGATCCGTGAAGTCGATCCTGATTCCGCTCGTGCCCGCAGCAATGCTGGTCTTCGCGCTGGTCGTCGCGCAACCGAACCTCAGTACGACCATCGCATTGGGAATCATCGTCGGGGCCCTGCTGTGGTTCGGTGGGCTGCCACTGAAGCTCTTCGGCTCGATCGCGGTGACGGGCGTCGTCGTGGCGGGCGTGCTGGCGATGACGGCCGGTTATCGTTCCGATCGAGTTCAAGCCTTCTTCAACAAGAGCGACGACCTGCAGGGCAACAACTATCAGGCCAAGCAGGCTTTGTATTCGCTCGCCGACGGGGGCGTTTTCGGACGCGGACTCGGTCAGAGCGTCGCCAAGTGGAACTACCTACCCAACGCGCACAACGACTTCATCTTCGCGATCATCGGCGAAGAGTTGGGATTTGTCGGCTGCGCAGTGGTGATCGGGTTGTTCGCTGTATTCGTCTACACGGGATTGCGGATCGCAGCCCGCAGCATCGATCCGTTCTGGCGGCTCCTGTCCGCCACCGCAACTACCTGGATCGTCGGCCAGGCAATGATCAACATCGGTTACGTCATCGGACTGCTGCCGGTGACCGGACTCCAGTTGCCCTTGGTCTCCGCCGGCGGTTCGTCCTTGGCGATCACACTGTTCATGTTCGGTGTCATCGCCAATGCAGCGCGCCACGAGCCCGAAGCAGTTGCCGCTCTGAACTCCGGGCAGGACGGCAAGATCTCGAAGTTGCTCAGACTGCCGAAGCCCGTGCTGTACCACCCGCCGTCAGGGGGCCGGCCGATCCGTCGACCGAAGCCCGCACGGCAGATCGAACCGGCACGCGGACGCGACGGCCGGCGCGCGATCGAGCCGGGCGATCGACGCAAGCGGGCAGATCAAGGCGCTCGTACTTCCGCGGATTCCACCCGAGGTGCGGCCGCTGGGTCACGGAAGCGCACCGCGGGAGGGCAGAATGGTCAGCGTCGGCAGGCGCCGACACGTAGGGCACAAGATCCACGAGAAGTTCGAGAGCGAGGAATTCGTAGGTGAGCGGCAATAAATCGGCTCTGTCGGTAGTGGTGGCAGGGGGAGGCACGGCTGGTCACATCGAACCCGCTCTTGCGGTCGCGGACGCGGTCAAGGCCGCTGCGCCCGACACGAGGATCACGGCACTCGGGACTGCGCGTGGTCTCGAAACCACCTTGGTGCCTGCGCGCGGCTACACGCTCGAGCTCATTCCGCCGGTTCCGCTTCCTCGTAAGCCCACGATGGATCTCGTCAAACTTCCGACACGCATCCTCGCGTCGGTGCGCAAGACCCGCGAGGTACTCGATTCCGTCGACGCCGACGTGATCGTCGGCTTCGGTGGCTACGTCGCGCTTCCGGCGTACCTTGCCGCCCGTGGTGGTGTTCTTCGTCGCCGACGCAAGATTCCGATCGTCATCCACGAAGCGAACGCCAGTGCCGGAATCGCGAACAAGATCGGTGCTCGCCTGGCGACGCGCGTGCTTGCTGCCGTTCCAGGGTCGGGTGTGAAGAACCGCGGCGATCAGGACGCCGAGATCGTCGGGATCCCGGTCCGGGCGTCGATCGCCAATTTCGATCGAGCGGGACTTCGTTCGCAAGCGCGCGAGTACTTCGGACTGCCGCAGGACGGTCCCGTTCTACTCGTCTTCGGCGGATCGCAGGGCGCGAAGTCGCTCAACGACGCGGTCTCCGGCGCTGCCCAGGAACTCGCGAAAGCGGGAATCTCGGTGCTGCACGCACACGGACCCAAGAACTCCCTCGAGGTCACGCAGTACTCGGAGACGGCACCGTACGTGGCTGTTCCTTATCTTTCGCGGATGGATCTCGCGTATGCCGCAGCCGACGCGACCATCTGTCGTTCTGGCGCGATGACGGTAGCCGAGGTCTCGGCGGTCGGGCTTCCCGCCGTTTACGTTCCCCTGCCGCACGGCAACGGTGAGCAGGAGCTCAACGCGAAACCCGTTGTCGCAGCAGGCGGCGCGATCATCGTCTCCGACAACGAACTCACGCCGACGTTCGTCGCCGGTACCGTCGTCCCGATGCTCAGTGACAGCGCGCGCCTCGACAAGATGAGCAGTGGCGCTGCCAACGTCGGACACCGTACGGCGGCAACCGAGATCGCACGGATCGTGCTCGACATCGCGGCAAAGGAAAACGCCGTCCAGGAAAACGCAAGGGGAAACCGATGACCGCGCTGCCCGCCCACCTCGAGCGAGTACACATGGTCGGAATCGGCGGTGCCGGCATGTCCGGCATCGCGCGAATTCTGCTTTCCCGCGGAGGCCTCGTCTCGGGTTCGGACGCGAAGGAGAGCCGAGGAGTCCTGGCGCTTCGTGCACGCGGGGCACAGGTCCGGATCGGTCATGACGCCGATGCTCTCGACCTGCTGCCAGGCGGGCCGACCGTCGTCGTCACGACCCACGCAGCCATCCCGAAGGACAACCCGGAACTCGTCGAGGCCGCTCGCCGCGGAATCCCGGTGATCCTTCGTCCGGCCGTTCTTGCATCACTGATGCAGGGCAATCGCACGTTCCTGGTTTCGGGTACACACGGCAAGACGTCGACGACCTCGATGCTCGTGGTTGCCCTGCAGCACTGTGGTTTCGACCCGTCGTTTGCCGTTGGCGGCGAACTCAACGAAGCGGGAACGAATGCCCATCACGGCAGCGGTGACGTCTTTGTCGCCGAGGCGGACGAGAGTGACGGGTCGCTCCTGCAGTACGACCCCAACGTCATCGTCGTGACCAACATCGAGGCCGATCACCTGGACTACTTCGGCAGCGTCGAAGCGTATGTGCAGGTGTTCGACGATTTTGTCGACAAGCTACGCCCGGGCGGGCTCCTGATTGTCTGCCTCGACGATCCGGGATCGGCGGATCTCGCGAAGCGAATCGTGGCCTCGGGTCGTTCGGACATCCGGGTGCTCGGTTACGGGTCCGCGGATGCGCAGGAAGTGGAGGCGGGCACTGCCTTCGAGCCTGTCGACGGTGTCGAGGTCGGAGTCCGACTACTGGGCTTCCACGCACACGACGTCGGGGGAGTCCTGCAGTTCCACCTGGCGGGGGAGAGCGCTGCGCGAACCGTGCGGATGGCAGTGCCGGGTCGGCACATGGCGCTCAACGCGCTGGCCGCCCTGCTGGCCGCCCGTGACGCCGGCGCCGAGACGGAGGAAATCGTCGAAGGGCTCGCCGGATTCGGTGGCGTCCACCGCCGGTTCCAGTTCACCGGGCGCGAGCGTGGTGTCCGGGTGTTCGACGACTACGCCCACCATCCGACCGAAGTTCGCGCGGTCCTCGGCGCGGCCGCGGATCTGGTTCGACCGGAAGATGATTCGTCGTCGACCAATTCGGCAGCCGGACGCGTAATCGTGGTATTCCAACCTCACCTCTATTCGCGCACAGCCGCGTTTGCCGAGGAGTTCGCGCAGGCACTGGACTTGGCCGACGAGGTAGTCGTTCTCGACGTCTACGGCGCTCGCGAAGAGCCGATGCCGGGCGTCAGCGGTGCGCTGGTCGCTCAATCGGTCACCAAACCTGTTCACTATCAACCTGATCTGTCCCAGGCGCCGAAGCAGGTCGCGGCGTTGGCTCACCCCGGCGACATCGTCATCACGATGGGTGCCGGTGATGTGACCATGCTCGGCAAACAGATCCTCGATGCTTTGCGTTCGGCGCCGCATCCCGCGCCGCGATGACACCCGACGCACGAAGTCGGCGCGGGCGTCGAGATCCTCAAGCCAGACGAGCCACCAGCACGCGTCGGCGCAGCACTCGCACCGAATCGCGATACTCGACGCGGTCGACGGAGCCGGCTCCCGAACCCACACCGACTCGTAAGTGGTTCAAGCGACCGCTGATCATGGCACCGCTGGCAATCGTGCTGGTGGTGGGAATTGCGCTGACGGCCTGGTTGTCTCCGGTGCTCTCGGTCCGGGGCACCGAAGTTCTCGGTGCGACGACCGTCAGTGAGGAACAGATCCTTTCACTGCTGGCCGTACCGACCGGTCAGCCGTTGATGCGGGTCGATACCGGCGCAGCCGCCGCACGTGTCGCGACGATTCCGAAGGTGGCCTCGGCCCGGGTGCAGCGGATGTATCCGTCGACCATCCGCGTCACGGTCACCGAGCGGGTACCGGTTGTCTTCGTCGACTCACCCGAGGGCGCACACCTGCTGGACGAGAAGGGCGTCGACTTCGAGATGGGCGTCCCACCGCCTGGGGTTCCGCGTCTGGTGACACCGACACCCGGGTGGAACGACGAACCCACGCTCGCCGCTCTCGCGGTGTTGTCGGTGTTGCCGCCGGATCTGAGGTTTCAGGTGGGAGAGGTTGCCGCTCGGTCGATTTCGAGTGTCTCGCTGACCCTGCTCGACGGTCGCGTCGTAAACTGGGGCGGTGTCGAGCACTCGGATCGTAAGGCTGCCGTGACGCTTCCGCTGTTGACCCAGCCGGGGCAGACGTACGACGTGTCCAGTCCCGATCTTCCGACGGTGCGATAGCGCACGGTGCGCTCGTGCGTCAGTGCGTGGCAAATACTTCGGTGTGTCTCGGCGCGCCTAATGGCGGAACGCGACGACGGTGCATAGCGTTTCGTTTCAGATCGAATACTTGACATAACTCTAACCCTGTGGTTGAGGTTTAGGGTTTATCTCGAACAACAGCAGCAGCAAACACAGCAGCAGTAAAAAGACAGCAGCACTGACAAGCAGCGTGAAACACGACACGGAAGGCGAGAGCCGATGACGCCCCCGCACAACTACCTCGCCGTAATCAAGGTCGTCGGCATCGGCGGCGGCGGCGTGAACGCAGTCAACCGCATGATCGAACAAGGACTCAAGGGAGTCGAGTTCATCGCGGTCAACACGGACGCGCAAGCCCTTCTGATGAGTGACGCCGACGTCAAGCTCGACGTCGGTCGTGAATTGACCCGTGGCCTCGGCGCCGGTGCTGATCCTGAAGTGGGTCGCAAGGCAGCCGAAGATCACAAGGACGAGATCGAAGAGGTCATCAAGGGCGCCGACATGGTGTTCGTGACCGCAGGCGAGGGTGGTGGCACCGGAACCGGTGGTGCCCCTGTCGTGGCAAGCATCGCCCGGAAGCTGGGCGCACTCACCGTCGGTGTCGTGACACGGCCGTTCTCCTTCGAGGGCAAGCGTCGTGGGGGACAGGCGGATACCGGAATTCAGGCGCTCCGCGAGTCCTGCGACACGCTGATCGTCATTCCCAACGATCGCCTGCTTCAGTTGGGTGATGCCGCAGTCAGCCTGATGGACGCGTTCCGCAGCGCCGACGAGGTACTCCTCAACGGCGTCCAGGGCATCACCGACCTCATCACCACCCCGGGTCTGATCAACGTCGACTTCGCGGACGTCAAGGGTGTCATGTCCGGCGCCGGCAGTGCGTTGATGGGCATCGGTTCCTCACGTGGTGAGGGGCGCGCGATCAAGGCGGCGGAATCCGCGATCAATTCGCCTCTCCTCGAAGCATCGATGGAAGGCGCCCGCGGCGTTCTGCTCTCGATCGCCGGTGGCAGCGATCTCGGCCTCTTCGAGATCAACGAGGCGGCGTCGCTGGTGCAGGAAGCTGCCCACATCGACGCCAACATCATCTTCGGAACGGTCATCGACGATTCGCTCGGTGACGAGGTTCGTGTGACGGTCATCGCTGCGGGATTCGACGGTGGAGCTCCGGCTCGTCGTCCCGTGGAGTCGACCGCGCAGGGACGTGGAGCGATCGGCGCGGGGCGTGCAGGTGAGGTCGGCCGGTCACCTGTTGCCGCCGAACCTGCTGGCGAACAGCCGATTTCCGCAGCGCGCGAGACCATCGGTTCGGGCAGCTTGCCTCCGATCGGTGGCCCACGCCATGCGCCGGTCCAGGAAGACGAGGGCGACGACGACGTCGATGTGCCCGTCTTCATGCGTCGCTGACGTAGGGCTACAAACAGTTTCGAGAACAGGGTGCCCGGAATTTCTGGGTACCCTGTTCTTGACTGGATGTCCGGTCACGTCTGAGCCGGACGACAACTTTCGACGTTTGTGAGCACACTTATCTTGAGTACCGAGAAGTCGACCACCCGCACCCGCATTCGCCGCGTCGTGACCAGCCGAGCCGGTGGTGTTTCCGCGTCGCCGTACGAGTCGTTCAATCTCGGCGATCACGTCGGAGACGATCCGGCAGCCGTCGATGCGAATCGCCGTCGTCTGGCACGCGAAATAGGCGTCGAGCCTGACCATCTCGTGTGGATGGAACAAATCCATTCGCGCAACGTCACTGTCGTGACGGAACCGACCGACGAGGTCATTCCGGTGACGGATGCTCTCGTCACCACCGTTCCCGGCCTGGCGCTCGCCACTCTCAGCGCAGACTGTGTTCCTGTACTTCTTTCCGACGAGGAGGCCGGTGTCATCGCGGCCGTTCATGCCGGACGGATCGGTGCCCGCATCGGTATCGTCCCGCGCGTCCTCGCGGAGATGGTGCGACAGGGCGCGGACGTCTCGCGTATCGGCGCCTTCCTCGGTCCGGCGGCGAGCGGACGCCAGTACGAGGTTCCCGCCGCGATGCGTGCCGACGTGGAAAAGCACTTGCCGGGCAGCGCAACTCGCACCGAGAAGGGCACACCGGGACTCGACCTGCGTGCGGGATTGCGTAAGCAGTTGCTCGCCGCGGGTGTGTCCGGTGTCGCCGAGGACCCGCGATGCACGATCGAGGACCGCGCGCTGTTCAGTCATCGCCGAGAATCACTGACCGGACGTCAAGCTGCAGTGATCTGGATGGAAGCGCCCGCAGCGCAGGAAACCGTCTAGGCACAAAATGCGACAGACGGAAATGCGGCTGACAGAAATATCGACGGCACTCGACTCGGTGAGGGCGCGACTGGCCGCCGCGTGCCTTGCGGCCGGTCGCGAAGTTTCCGACGTCGCACTGCTGCCAGTTACCAAGTTCTTTCCGGCGTCCGACGCCCGAATCCTGTACGAACTTGGCTGCCGTGAATTCGGTGAGTCTCGTGAGCAGGAAGCAGTGGAGAAGGTCGCGGATTTCGACGGCGCTGCTCGCAGCGGTGCGATCGACGATCCGGTTCGCTGGCACATGATCGGGCAGTTGCAGCGCAACAAAGCTCGGTCGGTAGCAAAGTGGGCCTACGCAATTCACTCGGTCGACAGTGCGCGGTTGGCTGATGCACTCGATCGGGCGGCGCTCGGCGCTTTGTCCGACGGCGAGCGCAAGGCGCCGCTGCGGGTGCTCATCCAGGTAAGTCTCGACGGAGACCCTGCGCGTGGCGGAGTTCCGACGGGGGAGTTAACCCCTCTTGCCGAGCGGATCGAATCAGCCGAAGGTCTCGAATTCGCGGGACTGATGGCCGTCCCGCCACTTGGATCAAATCCGGACGAGCAGTTCGAAATCCTCCGCAGGGCACATCTTTTGATTCTCGAATCGCATCCACGGGCAACCGAACTCTCCGCCGGTATGACCGGCGATCTGGAGGCTGCAGTGCGCCACGGTTCCACGTGCGTGCGTGTCGGAACCGCACTGCTCGGCTCACGACCAGTAATCTCGAGGTGATCGCTCAGGTGATCGCCCAACCCGTCCACACCGCTGCGACCGGTCGCAGTCGGATTGATTCCGCCGCGCCAAGGAAGGTCGATCAATGAGCAACCTGCATAAGTTCAAGGCTTACTTCGGCATGGTTCCCCTCGATGACTACGAGGACGAATACGTGGAGGAGCCCGATCAGGCTCGCCGCGCACCCCGTCGTAGTCACGACGGCTATGCCGAGCGCGACGACCGCGAGTTCGTCGAACCTGCCTTCTCGAAGGCTAGCTACGCGCCCAGTCGTCGTGACGAAGAGGACGCGGAGTTCGATCGTTACGATTCCCGGCCCCGCGTCGACACCGTTCCCAGTCGCAGTAGCCGCCCGGCGATGGCGCCGCGTCCGGCCAGCCGCGGCAACCTTGCGGTCGACGCGCGCGCCGAGCGACCCGAAGCGCGACGTGCGCCGGTTGTCGACGACGGCGGCCCGCTCGCCAAGATCACGACACTGCGTCCGCAGAGCTACGCAGAGGCCCGCACCATCGGTGAGCGTTTCCGCGACGGCACGCCCGTCATCATGGATCTGGTCGACATGAGCAACGCCGACGCGAAGCGTCTGGTCGATTTCGCGGCCGGCCTGGCGTTCGCATTGCGTGGTTCTTTCGACAAGGTGGCCACCAAAGTGTTTCTTCTCTCACCGGCTGACATCGACGTTTCCGCTGAGGAACGTCGTCGGATCGCCGAGACGGGTTTCTACAGCCAGAAATGATGGTCTCGACCGCAGTCCGGCCCCTGAGCAGGGGTGACGTGAGCACATTCGAACGGCGGCCCGTCTCGGCGGGCGCCGCATTCGGACCCATCGCCGGCCGTTACAAGACGGACTCGATGCGGACCGGTTCCGGAATTGCTGCGGTGTGTCTGTTTTGGACACAACGCAGAAGTCAGGCAGAGTGAGGGTGTGGACGCGCTTCTCTCTGTGATCTATCTGGTGCTGGTTGTCTTCTGGCTGTTGCTGATCGGCAGAGTGATCGTCGAGTTCGTTCGTTCGTTTGCCAGAGATTGGCGACCGACCGGATTGGTCGCAGTCATTCTCGAAACCATTTTTACGATCACCGATCCTCCGGTGAAACTGCTCCGCAGGTTGATCCCCCCGATCAACCTCGGTGGAGTTCGCTTGGATCTATCCATCATGGTCTTGCTTTTCATCGTCATCATCCTGATGTCGGTTGTTCGCTGAGCGCAGTCCGAGTGTGTGGTGTGCCAGAATGGAACCCATAACTCATACGGTGGTTCGCCACTACGTAGACTGTGTTGCAACTGAATGCTTGCTAGACCGCCAAATGACGCGTGAAGGGATCCTTCCATGCCGCAACTGACTCCAGCTGACGTGCACAACGTTGCGTTCAGCAAGCCGCCTATCGGCAAGCGTGGCTACAACGAGGACGAGGTCGACGCATTCCTCGACCTCGTCGAACAGGCGCTGTCGCAGCTCATCGAAGAGAATGCGGACCTGCGCCAGCGCGTAGGTGAGCTGGATCAGGAGCTCGCGGCTGCCAAGAAGTCGCCGGCACCTGCTCAGCAGGCAGCACCCGTCGCAGCGCAGCCCAAGCCGGAGCCCGCTCGGGTCGTCGAACCGCCCAAGCCTGCACCCGTTGCAGCTCCGGTTCCCGCCGCCGCTGCCGTTGCAGCGCCGCAGAGTGGCGACACCCACATGCAGGCCGCAAAGGTCCTCGGACTGGCTCAGGAGATGGCGGATCGCCTCACCAACGATGCCAAGACCGAGTCCGAGCAGCTGCTCGGCAGTGCTCGCACCAACTCCGAGCAGCTCATGAGCGAGGCTCGCAGCAAGGCCGACGGCATGATCGCGGATGCGCGCAACAAGTCGGAGGCAATGCTCACCGACGCTCAGACTCGCTCCGAGACCCAGCTTCGCCAGGCTCAGGAGAAGGCAGACGCTCTCAAGGCGGACGCCGAGAAGAAGCACACCGAAATCATGGCGACCATCAACCAGCAGCGTTCGGTCCTCGAGGGCCGTATCGAGCAGCTCAAGACGTTCGAACGTGAGTACCGGGTGCGCCTGAAGTCCTACCTGGAATCGCAGCTCGAAGAGCTCGAACAGCGTGGCTCGGCCGTTCCGGTCGACGGTGGACAGGATTCCTACAGTCCGTCCTTCGCCAAGGGAAACAGCTGACCGAGAGCGCCCCGTCGGCTCAGCTATCGGACCGGACAAAGGTTGATACGTGCTGGTCGTGACGTTGGTTCTCGCGGGAGTTGGCTTCGCGCTCCTGATCGTTGCCCTGACCACAGGGTCGCTGATCTGGGCGTGGGCATGTATCGCGATTTGTGTAGCAGGTGCCGTCCTCCTGCTGGTCAGTGCGCTGACCAGCAGGAAGGCGGTTCCTTCGTTGGATGACCCGGTATCGGGTAGCGGGATGTCGTCGCCTTACGGCCGAGCCGAGAGTTCCTCGGATTCCTCTACCGGTGATGCAGCCGCTGCCAACGATGACAATCCGGGCAATCATGGCGAATCGTCGGGCGGCAAGTCCTAGGCCCTACGGCAAGTCCTAGGCAGTACCGACACGTCCCACGGCAAGTATTAGACTGTCGATCACGAATACCTGGCTTTGATCCGGCAATCACCGGGGAGCTTTCGGAAGAACGGTTCTCTACGCTTTCACGCGTGCCGAGAACCCAGTAGAACCGAACGGGTGAGCCCGTCACAGCTCGATCGAGTGGCACCTCGAGATCCAAGCGCGGATCTGCGGGGTGCAAACGGGGTGGTACCGCGGTGTCGGCGCACAAGCGCCACGTCGTCCCCGTGCCGAGTCCGACTGGCACGAGGAGATCGCCATGGCGAGTAACGGGTATCCCAAAGTCGACTACGGTGTCCCCGCCGACACCGGAGTCAAGTTCCCCGATCTGGAACAGAAGGTCCTGAAACAGTGGGACGACGACGACACCTTCCGGGCATCGGTTTCCAATCGGGACGGTAACGAAGAGTTCGTTTTCTACGACGGACCGCCATTCGCCAACGGTTTGCCGCATTACGGCCACCTGCTGACGGGGTACGTCAAGGATCTGGTGCCGCGCTTCCAAACCATGCGTGGACGCAAGGTCGAACGACGCTTCGGCTGGGATTGCCACGGCCTTCCCGCAGAACTCGAAGCGGAGAAGCAGCTCGGTATCAAGGACAAAGCCGAGATCGAAGTCATGGGTCTGGCCAAGTTCAACGAGTACTGCAAGGCCTCGGTGCTCAAGTACACCGACGAGTGGCGCGACTACGTCACTCGCCAGGCACGTTGGGTCGACTTCGACAACGACTACAAGACCCTGGACGTCGACTTCATGGAGTCCGTCATGTGGGCCTTCAAGGAGCTGCACGACAAAGGCCTGATCTATCAGGGCTTCCGCGTGCTGCCCTACAGCTGGTACGAGCAGACTCCGCTGTCCAACCAGGAGACTCGCCTCGACGACGCGTACAAGATGCGTCAGGATCCCGCCGTCACGGTCGACATGCCGCTGGTCGCTCCGGGTTCACCACTCGACGGCGCAAACGCGATCATCTGGACCACGACCCCGTGGACGCTGCCGTCCAACTTGGCCACTGCGGTGCACCCCGAGGTCGACTACGTCCAGGTGCTCGGCGAGGACGGAAAGCGGTACGTACTCGCAGAAGCGCGGTTGGGCCATTACGCACGCGAGCTGGGGGAGGACCCCGAGGTCGTTTCCCGCCACAAGGGCGCCGAGCTGGTCGGCCTGTCCTACACGCCGCCATTCGACTTCTTCCTCGGACACCCGAACGCGCACGTCGTGCTCTCGGCCGACTACGTGACAACCGACTCCGGAACCGGAATCGTCCACCTCGCACCGGCTTTCGGTGAAGAGGATATGGACGTGGCCACAGCCAACGGTATCGAGGTCGTGCAGCCACTCGATCCGGGTGGAAAGTTCACCTCGATGGTTCCGCCGTACGAGGGCCTGATGGTGTTCGACGCCAATCCGGTCATCATCAAGGACCTCAAGGCCGCCGGAAAGCTGCTGCGGCACGAGACGATCGAGCACTCCTACCCGCACAGTTGGCGCAGTGGGCAGCCGCTCATCTACATGGCGGTTCCTTCGTGGTTCGTCGCGGTCACCAAGTTCCGCGATCGCATGGTCGAGTTGAACAAGGACATCACGTGGGTGCCCGAGCACATCCGTGACGGCCAGTTCGGCAAGTGGCTCGAAGGTGCACGCGACTGGAACATCAGCCGAAACCGTTACTGGGGCAGCCCGATCCCGGTGTGGGTGTCGGACGATCCGCAGTACCCGCGCACGGACGTGTACGGCTCGCTCGACCAGTTGGAGGCAGACTTCGGTGTGCGTCCGACCGATCTGCATCGCCCGATGATCGACGATCTGGTCCGCCCGAACCCGGACGACCCGACCGGGAAGTCGATGATGCGCCGCGTTCCCGAGGTGCTCGACTGCTGGTTCGAATCCGGTTCGATGCCGTATGCGCAGGTGCACTACCCATTCGAGAACCGTGAATGGTTCGAGGGTCATTTCCCGGGCGATTTCATCGTCGAGTACAACGGGCAGACTCGCGGCTGGTTCTACACGCTGCACGTACTGGCCACCGCACTCTTCGATCGTCCGGCCTTCAAAACCGTTGCCGCACACGGAATCGTGCTCGGTGACGACGGACTGAAGATGAGCAAGTCCAAGGGCAACTACCCGGACGTGAAGGAGGTGTTCAACCGCGACGGCAGCGATGCGATGCGATGGTTCTTGATGTCCTCGCCGATCCTGCGCGGTGGAAACCTCATCGTGACCGAGCAGGGCATCCGTGAAGGCGTACGTCAGGCTTTGCTCCCGCTGTGGAACGCCTGGAGCTTCCTGCAGTTGTACGCGCCGGAATCCGGTGTGTGGCGTACCGATTCGGAGAACATCCTCGATCAGTACATCCTCGCCAAGCTCGCCACCACCCGCGACGTGATCACCGAGGCACTCGAGGTCAACGACATCGCCGGCGCGTGCGACGAGCTTCGGTTGTTCTGTGACGCGCTCACCAACTGGTATGTGCGACGGTCTCGTTCGCGGTTCTGGGACGAGGATCGCGACGCGATCGACACCCTGCACACCGTGCTCGAAGTCGTGACGCGACTCGCTGCGCCGCTGTTGCCGCTGGTGTCCGAGGTGATCTGGCGCGGACTGACCGGGGAACGCTCGGTTCACCTGGCTGATTGGCCGGAGGAGTCGGAGCTACCCGCGAACCCCGAGTTGGTAGCGGCGATGGACGACGTACGGACCGTGTGCTCGACGGTGCTGAGCCTGCGCAAGGCGCAGAATCTGCGTGTTCGTCTTCCGTTGCCCGAGGTTACGGTTGCGGCGCCCGACGCCGAGCGTCTGCGTCCGTTCCTCGGACTGATCGCCGACGAGGTCAACGTCAAGAAGGTCGATCTGACCGATGACGTCGACGTGCACGGGCGCTTCGAGATCGCGGTGAATGCGCGTGCTGCCGGCCCGCGTCTGGGCAAGTCCGTTCAGACCGTCATCAAGGCGGTCAAGGCGGGCGACTGGACCGAGAACGCGGACGGCGTCGTGGTGGCGGCCGGCATCGAACTGCTGCCAGAGGAGTACACGCAGAAACTGGTTGCGGCCGAGCCGGATTCGACAGCTGCACTGCCGGACGGTGCGGGACTCGTCGTACTCGATTCCGTCGTGACGGAGGAACTCGAAGCCGAGGGTTGGGCGAAGGACCGTATCCGTCAACTGCAGGACGCACGCCGCGCCGCCGGTTTGGATGTCTCGGACCGGATCAGCGTGGTGCTCGAGGTTCCGCAGGACTGCAAGGAGTGGGCCGAGCGTCATCGGGAATTGATCGCCGGTGAGGTTCTGGCCACCTCGTTCTCGGTGGGCGAAGCGGGAGATGACGCCGTCGATCTCGGCGACGGTATCCGCGCTGCGATCACGAAGGTCTAGTTCCGACGCAACTACTCCGGCTCCCCGATGAATATCTACATGTCGGGGTGCCGGAGTAGTTTGCTCTCATGGGTACGAGCAAGGAAACCGTGGCGCGCATTCTCGAGCAGTTGGAGCCGCTCGACGTGCGGGCAAGGGCGATGTTCGGCGAGTACGGATTGTATTGCGACGACAAGATCGTGGGCTTGATCTGCGCAGACGTACTGTTCGTCAAACCCACCGAGGTCAGCGCTGAGTTCGGATCAGAGAGCGATCTGGCTCCGCCGTATCCGGGGGCGAAGGATTACTACCGGGTTCCGGAGGAAAAGCTGCAGGACATCGATCATCTGCACGCCTTCATCCAACGGACAGCCGACGTATTACCCCTGCCGAAGAAGAAGACGCCCAAGAAAAAGGCACGGACTTAAATTCGGCGCCCACTTCTGAGAGAACCGTAACTCCCGATGAATCAAGATGACCCCACACGAAGTCGCAGGTGGGTGCTGCATCTCGACATGGACGCGTTTTTCGCTTCCGCCGAGCAGTTGACCCGTCCCACGCTGCGAGGTCGCCCGGTGCTGGTCGGCGGCTTGGGCGGGCGCGGGGTGGTGGCTGGGGCAAGTTACGAAGCGAGAGTTTTCGGTGCGCGATCGGCAATGCCGATGCACCAGGCGCGCCGCATGGTCGGCGGCGGAGCGGTGGTATTGCCGCCACGGATGTCCCTGTATTCGGTTCTGAGCAAACGCACGTTCGACGCGTTGCGCCTTCGAATGCCGATCCTCGAGCAGTTGTCGGTGGACGAGGCTTTCGGGGAACCGGTGGAGTTGGCCGGTGTCGGAGCTGACGAGGTCCGCGCGTTTTGCGAGGATTTGCGGGAGTTGATCAAAGCCGAGACCGGGTTGGTCGCCTCGATCGGCGCCGGCGCAGGCAAGCAGGTGGCCAAGATTGCGTCGGGACTGGCAAAACCCGACGGCGTCGCAGTGATTCCTCCCGGGATGCAGCACGAGTTGCTCGATCCGCTTCCGGTGCGAAAGCTGTGGGGGATCGGTCCCGTCGCCGAGGAAAAACTCAAGCGTCTCGGCATCGAAACCATCGGTGGGTTTGCCCGCACACCCATATCGGAGGTGGCGTCGATACTCGGAACCACTGTCGGTCCGGGGTTGCATCGGCTTGCACAGGGGATCGACGACCGGCCGGTCGCGGAGCGTGCCGAATCCAAGCAGATCAGCGCGGAATCCACGTTCGCCGCCGACATCGTCACGATGGCGCAACTGCGCGCGGCCGTCGAAAGTAGTGGTCGTGCAGCATTTTCCAGGCTGGAGAAGGACGGAAGAGCCGCCCGTACCGTGGTACTGAAGCTCAAGAAGTCCGACATGAGCATCCTGACTCGGTCCGTGACGTTGCCGTTTGCCACCATCGACCGCCAAATCCTTGTCGCCGCTGCGCAGAAACAGGTCATCGACCCGCAGGAGTTGGGGCCGATTCGCCTGGTCGGTGTGGGATTCGCCGGTTTGTCCACGGTTCGCCAAGGATCACTTTTTCCCGAGTTGGATCAGGACGTTCCCGGCTATCCGGTCGAGACTCTCACCGGCGCTCTCGATGAGGCCGAACTCGACGCTCCGGTGGCCGCACGTGTCCCTCAGCGCTACTGGCACCCCGGCTTGGACGTCAAGCATCCAGAATACGGACACGGTTGGGTGCAAGGCGCGGGGCACGGTGTGGTGACGGTTCGCTTCGAAACCCGTTCCAGCGGAACGGGAATCGCCAAGACCTTCGCCGAATCCGATGAGGTGCTCGAGGTGGCAGATGCGGTCGACAGCCTTCTCTGAGGATGTCCTTAGACTTTTTCCGCTTACCGTTGGGTAATGTTGTCGACGATCCTCGAGCAAGCACGTTGTTCGACTGACGCTCGAATGTGAACACCCGAATGGATAGGACTGAGAAGTTGAAGCTTCAGAAGATGACCGTTGCAGCCGTGGCGATCGCAGCAGCCCTGACGATGACCGCTTGTGGCTCGGACGGAGGAGATTCCGACAAGACCACTTCGGCGAAGCCCACGACCACCACCTCTGCGGCACCTTCGACCACCGTTGAACTGCCGACGTCTGCTGAGCTCAACGGCAAGGTCGCTCAGGCACTCGACGAGAGCGTTCCGGCCGCAGACAAGGTCAACCTCGTCCAGGGCGCCGAGCAGGATCCCGAGCTGATCAACCAGGTCGCCGCTGCCGCCAAGGCTGCCGGCGCACAGGTCGAGATCCTCGACCCGGTCACCGACACGGGCAGCGACACGGCGGCCGCTTCGCTGAACATCGTCGTCAACGGTCAGCCGCTGCAGCAGGGCCTGCAGGCTTCGTTCGTCTACGAGGACGGCGTCTGGAAGCTCTCGAAGACCACCGCTTGCCAGATCGTCGGCGTGGCAGGTCTGACCTCGCCGGCTTGCGCTGCTTGATCTTTCGGTAGCACCTGAAACACCAGAGCGGCCGTCGACTCCCGAAAGGG
>NZ_JBSGVT010000028.1:0-28187 GCF_053608585.1 Rhodococcus sp. NPDC055024 | reverse complement strand
CGGTTTTTGGCAGCCTAATTTTCCGCGCCTTTTTTTTTAACACACTGGCGGGTGCCCGATTGGATTGTTTTTAATGTACGGGGGCACCGGCCTTTCGCATGTCAGCTCGCGTCGAACTTTCGTGCTGCGAGTGAACGAACCACACCGGCCTGGCCTTCGACGACCAGACGGCGCAATGCGGGAGGGATGTCGCCTTCGAGGAATCGGTCTGCTGCCGCGACGGATTCTTCGGAGATCGACCACGCCGGGTAGAGCCCGATGACGACCGTCTGTGCCACCTCGCTCGAGCGTCGTTCCCACACCGCCGCGATGTCGGCGAAGTAGCGGGAGACGAAGGGCTCGAGCAGTTCGTCCTGGCCCTCGCGAGCGAACCCGCCGATGATCGATCGTGCGGTGATGTTCGGCACCGAGTCGTCGCCGACGACCTTCGCCCAGACCTCTTCCTTGACAGCGGCCTGCGGACGTCCGGCCGCGGCGGCCGCGGCTTGACGAGCGCCCGCAGCGGTCGGGTCGCGCTGGGCTTCGGCGTCGATGAAAGGCGTTGCGGTTCCTTCGGCGTCGATCTCGCCGGCAGCTGCGAGTGCTCCGACGATGCGCCAGCGCAGGTCGGTGTCGACGATCAGGCCGTCGAGCCCGACGGTGGACGGATCGGCGTCGAGCAATTCGCGCAAAACCTCCGTGTGCCACGGCGAGAGCGCAGCACCGGTGAGTGCGTTGACGAATGCCAGCTGATGGTCGGACCCGGCCTCTGCCTCACGTGCGAGTTCGAGCAACCGATTGGCGAAGCTAGTCCAGCCTTCGGCCTCGGCCCAGTCGGGATCGGCATAGGAACCGATGGCGGTTTGGGCTTGGAGCAAGAGGCGTTGCACGACACCGACTTCGGTCTCCGAACTGATTCCGCGTCCGACCAGTGCGACGAAGTCGCGTGCCTTCAGTTCGGCTTGGCGGGTCATTTCCCACGCCGCCGACCAGACCAGGGTGCGGGGGAGTGAGTCGGTGATGTCGCCGACCCGCTCGATCGCCGTCGCCAACGATTCGGGATCGAGTCGCACGGAGCCGTACGTCAGATCGTCGTCGTTGACCAACACGAGCGCACCGCGGGCAACGCCGACAAGTTCGGGAACAACCGTGCTTTCCGCAGCATCGAGGTCGAGTTCGACGCAATGGGTGCGCACCAGCTTGCCGTCGACGTCGTCGTAGATTCCGATGGCGATCCGGTGGATTCGACGCTCACCGGCGCCGGGGGCAGCACCGTCCTGCTGGACGGCGAAGCGGGTGAACTTTCCGTCCGCGTCGATGTCGAAGTCGGGTCGCAGGATGTTCAGGCCGGTGGTCTTGAGCCACTGCCGACCCCAGTCGGAAAGATCACGGCCCGAGGACTTTTCGAGTGAGCCCAGTAGATCGTCGAATGTTGCGTTTCCGAATGCGTGCTCACGGAAGTACTCCCGCAGTCCGGCGAGGAACGGCTCGAGCCCGACGTAGGCGACCAACTGTTTGAGGACGCTGGCGCCCTTGGCATAGGTGATGCCGTCGAAGTTGACCTCGACGGCGGCCAGGTCCGGAATGTCCGCGGCAATCGGGTGCGTCGACGGCAACTGGTCCTGGCGGTAGGCCCACGACTTCTCGACGTTGGCGAACGTCGTCCACGCGTTCGTGTACTCCGTGGCCTCGGTCTGGCACAGGACCGAAGCGAATGTTGCGAACGACTCGTTGAGCCACAGGTCGTCCCACCACGCCATCGTGACGAGGTCGCCGAACCACATGTGCGCCATCTCGTGCAGCACGGTTTCGGCGCGACGCTCGTACGAGTAGCGGGTCACCTTGGAGCGGAAGACGTAGTCCTCGAGGAAGGTCACGGCGCCGGCATTCTCCATCGCGCCCGCATTGAATTCGGGGACGAAGAGCTGGTCGTACTTGCCGAAGGCATAGGGAACACCGAAGTTGCGGTGGTAGAAGTCGAATCCCTGCTTGGTCTCGGTGAAGAGCCGCTCTTCGTCCATGAACTCGGCCAGCGAAGCGCGGCAGAAGATTCCGAGTGGAATGTCGCCGTGATCGTCGGAGTAGTTGTCGGTCCAGTGGGCGTAGGGTCCGGCGATGAGCGCCACCAGGTACGTGCTCATCTTCGGGGTGGTCCGGAAGACGTGCTTGCCGGGATCGGCGGCGAGGGTTTCGACGACCGCGGAGTTGGAGATGACTTTCCACGACGTGGGAGCGGTGACGCGGACGTCGAACGTCGCCTTCAGATCAGGCTGATCGAAGCACGCGAACATGCGCTTGGCGTCAGCTGTCTCGAACTGTGAATAGAGGTAGACGGCGTCATCGGTCGGGTCGACGAATCGGTGCAGTCCCTCGCCGGTGTGGGAGTAGATGCAATCGGCCTCGATGACCAACTCGTTGTCGGCAGCGAGGTCGGGCAGGCTGATGCCCGTCGACTCGTCGTAACCGGAGACGTCGAGTGCCGTTCCGTTGAGGACTGCGGAATGGACTCGGGCAGCGACGATGTCGATGAAGCTGCTTGCCCCGGCCGTAGCCGTGAACGTGACGGTGGTCTTCGAAGCGAACGTCTCTTCGCCGGGTGCGTCGTTGCCGTCGGTGAGATCGAGTTCGATCAGGTAGTTCTCGACGGTCAGGATTGCTGACCGTTGCGCTGCGGTTTCGCGTGTCAGGTTCGGTGCGACCACAAAGATCTCCTCGTTGATGGTGCGGATCTATTACGTCCATCCCATCACGAAGAGAAGAGCTTTACTCAAGCGGACACTTCTGCCAGCGGAATCTGCGGATCGGCCAACCGATCCGGATCGACGGGGCGCGAAGATGCGACCAGTTCCTTGATGGCGTCACCGGCATCCCAGATGTTCACGTTCATGCCGGCGAGTACCTTGTTCGCGGAATCGAGCCAGAACGCCAGGAACTCGCGCTTGTCCACGTCACCGCGAGAGACCACACGGGCATACGCGCCATGCGGTGCGTGACCCACGTATTCCATACCGAGGTCGTACTGATCGGTGAAGAAATACGGCATGCGCACGTACTCGGCGGGCCGCCCCAACATGGTGTCTGCGGCCGTCTCGGGTTGGTTGAGCGCGTTTGCCCAGTGCTCCACCCGAATTCGTGCATTCAGAATCGGATGCTGTGCGGCCGCGATGTCTCCCACCGCGACGACGTCGGCGTCGCTGCTCTGCAGACCGGCGTCGACGAGAACTCCGTTGTCGACGTCGATACCCGCCTCCGAGGCCAACTCGGTGTTGGGCAATGCGCCGACAGCGATCAACACGGCGTCGGCGGGAATCACGGTTCCATCGCTCAAGGTGACACCCGAGGCGCGTTCGCCGTCGACGGAGATTGCGCTGACGTCCGTGCCGGTGCGCAAGTCGACGCCGTTCTGGCGGTGCAACGCGGCGAAGACCTCACCCATTTCCGGGCCGAGCGTCGATTCGAGCGGGAGGCCGGCATGTTCGAGCACGGTGACGTCGACGTCGAAACCGCGAGCTGACGCGGCGATTTCGAGACCGATCCAGCCCGCACCGATCACGACGAGTTTCTTGTCGGCGGCCAGGGTGCGCAGCAGCGCAGCGGCTTGATCGACTGTTCGCACGTAGTGAACGCCCTCGGCGTCGGACCCCGGGATGTCGAGGCGCCGCGAACGTGAACCGGTGGCCAAGGCGAGCTTGTCGTAGCTGATCGTGGAACCGTCCGGAAGTGAGACGGTGTGTGCAGCGGTGTCGATCGCCGTTGCCGTGGTTCCCGGTCGAAGATCGACGCGATGGTCGCGGAACCACTCGCCGTCGTGGACGGTGAATTCGGGGAGTGTTTTCTTTCCCGCGAAGAACTCTTTCGACAGCGGTGGCCGCTCGTACGGAAGGTGGTCTTCCTCGCTCAAGACGGTGATTTCACCGTCGAAATCTCGCTCACGCAGGGCTTCTGCGATCTTTGCGCCCGCGAGCCCGCCGCCGACGATCACGAATCTCCGGTTGGTGCTCATTACTGAACCACTCCTTCGCACTCGTTTCTTTTCGACACTACTGCGATCGGAAGCCGGTTCGGGGGAAAGCGCGGGAAGGATTGCGGGTTCATGATTGTTGGCAAGACGGGAGTATGTCCCCGAACTGATATGACCTGACCGACATGAACTGATAGGGAGTTTCTTCGTGAGCGCAACCTCGAGCAAGACCACGGACACTGCTGACTTCTGGTTCGACCCGCTCTGCCCGTGGTGCTGGATCACCTCGCGCTGGATTCTCGAGGCCCAGCAGGTGCGCGACATCGAGGCCAAGTTCCACGTGATGAGTCTTGCGGTTCTCAACGAGGGCCGCGACCTGCCCGACGAGTACCGCGAGATGATGACCAAGGCCTGGGGACCGGTCCGCGTCGCCATCGCTGCAGCGCAGCTGAAGGGTGACGAGATCCTCCTGCCGTTGTACACGGCGATGGGCACGAAGATTCACAACGAGGGAAACAAGGACTTCGCCGACGTCATCAAGTCGTCTCTCGCCGAGGTGGGCCTGCCACCCGAACTGGCCGAGGCCGCCGACACCGACAAGTACGACGAGGCTCTGCGCGAGAGCCACCACAAGGGCATGGACGCCGTCGGACCCGACGTCGGAACTCCGACGATCCATGTCAACGGTGTGGCGTTCTTCGGTCCCGTGCTTTCGCGCATCCCGCGAGGCGAGGACGCAGGCAAGGTGTGGGACGGCGCAGTCGCGCTGGCCGGCTACCCCCACTTCTTCGAGCTCAAGCGGACCCGCACCGAGGATCCTCAGTTCGATTGAGCAGCAGTGAGCGCCGGATTTCGGTAGAGCTGACCGGGCCGGAAGAACAGATGACCTGAGTGCGTGCGGTTGCGAAGCGCAGCCGCACGCCAGGTCAGTACCGGGTGTGACGACAAGATGTTGACGAACCACGGAAAGAACCCGGATTCGAGTGTCGCGCGATCGGCGAGTTCGTCGAACCCGACCAGACCGACCAGATACTTGCCCGCGCCGAGGACGCCCATCGCGCCCGGAGCGCCCTGTGGGCGCATGTGAAAACCGAAATTGTCCGCCGTGTACTCCATGGAACGCGACAGCGAAGACCCGATCACCGGAATGTAGTTCGAGGCGAACTGCCCCCACTGACGCCAGTACGACGCATGTCCGGCAGCGATGTGACCGACCTCGTGGCCGATGATGAACGCGAGCGCGTCGGGCTGGCGTGCCTGCCCGCCGACTTCGAACAGGTCGCTGTAGACGACGACAAACCGGCGAAATCCGTGCCCCGACGCAAATGCATTGATCCGTCCGTTCCCCAGGACGACGTAGGCATCCGGCGGAGTTTTCATGCCGAACCGTGCGGCAGCCTCGGCAACCAGCTGGTACCCCTCCGGGAATTGCGAGGGCGTCATCTTGATTCCGTTGACCTGTTGCGTCCCGTACAGCTGACCTCGCGCGAGGAACAGCAGGATCGGAGCCGCGAGCACCACGAGGATCCACGTCGACAGATCACCCGCAGCGATCAGAACGATCGCCACCACATAGGTGACGACCGTCGTCAGAACTGCGAGCACGAGTAGCGGGATTTCCCACGGGTGGCGAACCGCGTCACTGCCCGGTGACACGCGAACGACGGGTGCAGCAGCCTGAGCGTTGACGGGGTACATGGGCACCACGATAGGTGCGCTCGCACGGCGATGCGCGCTCCTGAAAGTGTGACGTCGACCCGGGTGCGCCCGGCTGGTCGGGCCTGAGAGAATTGTCGCCATGCGCGTATACCTGGGTGCCGACCATGCCGGATTCGAACGTAAGAACGAGATCATCGAACACCTGAAAGCGAACGGCCACGAGGCCATCGACTGTGGTGCTCACGAGTACGACGCCGTGGACGACTACCCGGCCTTCTGCATCGAAGCCGCAAAGCGCGTCGTCGCCGACGAGGGCAGCCTGGGAATCGTCCTCGGTGGCAGTGGCAACGGCGAGCAGATCGCAGCGAACAAGGTTCCCGGCGCCCGGTGCGCCCTCGCCTGGAGCGTCGAAACGGCGAAGCTGGCCCGCGAGCACAACAACGCTCAGCTGATCGGCATCGGCGGACGTATGCATTCCCTCGAGGAATCACTTGCCATCGTCGACGCTTTCCTCGCCACCGCATGGTCGGGCGAAGAGCGTCACCAGCGTCGAATCGACATCCTGGCCGAGTACGAGAAGACCGGCGTCGCACCGGCTCTGCCGCAAGCCTGATCCGAAAGTTGTTCCGTGCCTGAAGGTCATACCCTGCACCGGCTGGCACGGTTGCATGCCCGCAAGTTCGTCGGTGCACCGGTCCGCGTCCTCAGTCCGCAAGGCAGATTCGCCGAGGACGCGCGCCTGGTGGACGGACACGTACTCACGTTCTCGGATGCCTGGGGAAAGCACCTCTGGCACACGTACGACAACGGATTGACAGTTCACGTACACCTCGGGTTGTACGGAAAGTTCACCGACGCCGCCCTACCGATGGAAGAACCGGTAGGCCAGGTCCGGATGCGAATGGTCGGTGCCGATTTCGGCACCGACCTTCGTGGTCCCACCGCCTGCGAAGTCCTGCTACCGCCACAGGTCGCCGCGATAGAAGCCAGGCTCGGGCCGGACCCACTGCGCCGCGACGCGGATCCGCAGAAGGCTTGGATGCGAATCTCCAAGTCCAAGACGGCAATCGGCGCCCTGCTGATGGACCAGGCGGTCCTCGCAGGTGTTGGCAACGTCTATCGCGCCGAGCTTCTCTTTCGTCACGGAATCAACCCTGAACGACCGGGGAATCTCGTCTCTCACGGCGAGTGGACCGCCATGTGGGCAGACCTTGTCGAATTGATGAAAGTCGGCGTCAGACGCGGGAAGATGCACGTCGTTCGCGCCGAGCACGACAACGGCGATCCGGCGTACGCAAAGGATCGTCCGCGGACCTACGTCTACAGAAGAGCAGGATCGCCGTGCCGCGTGTGCGGCACACCGATCCTGCATTCCGTCATGAAGGCGCGAAATCTGTTCTGGTGCCCGGTGTGTCAGGCTGGCTAGAACAGTCGAACGGTTAGAAGTCCATGCCGCCGAAGTCCATGCCCCCGCCGTCGCCGAACCCGCCGTCGCCGAACCCGCTGTCACCTGAGTCGTAGCCCTGGTTGCCAGGGTCGTACCCCTGGTCGCCTGAGTCGTAGCCTTGGTCGCCTTGGTCGGAGCCTTGGTCAGCATTCGGATCGTCACCCTGGGCGAAAGCTTCTGCGCCGTAAGGAACCCCGGCCATTCCGGAGAACATGGTCGAGAACAGCATCATCGAACCCAGACCCCAGGCGCCGGCGACGAGGGCAGGCTTCCACCAAGGCTCGGAGTACCAGCCGGCCGGGACCGGGCGACCTGCGACTCGTCCACCGGGGTAATAGTTGGGTGTGTGCGAAGACGGATTGGGTGATGCGGCGACCTTGCGGCCCTCGAATTCGACCTCACGGTCTTCGGTGACAGAACCCGCAGCCTTCTGTCCGTCGATGGAGGGAACTTCCGGCCCCGGATCCATGCCCATCGCCACCCGTGCCGCGCGGATGTAGTAAAGCCCTTCCAGGGCAGTCTGTTTCGCGAGACGAGCCTGAACCGGCGTTGCGGCCTGATCGATCTGCGAGCCTGCGGCGTTGTACCGTTCGCCTGCGTCGGCGAGGGCTTGGCGCGAGGCGTCGTCACTGCCGGTCAGGTTGTAGACCTGACCGCCGAGGCGTTCGATCGCCTGCCGGGCATCGGCTTTCGCATCGTCGAGTTGTGTTGCGCTGTGGCCGGAACCGCGTTGCTGGCTTTTCATGACCAGAAATACGACTACGGCCAGAACGACGAGTATGAGAAGAATCGTGGTCACGAGTGGCCTCCCGAGCAGAATCGATCCGGACAACTCCAGGATACGGACCCCGAGGGAGTGGTCTGGGTGCACAGAGTTCGAACGCAAAAAAAATCCGCACCGGCCAGGCCGATGCGGATTGTTGTGTGGAGTTTCCCTCCTGATGGAGGGGATGACGGGAATCGAACCCGCGTGATCAGTTTGGAAGACTGAGGCTCTACCATTGAGCTACATCCCCGTGCATACGACAACTCGGGATCGCCGTGTTCGTCGTCTGCGATACGAAACTGTACCCAATGCCCCACCGGATTTCATAATCGGGGGGTCGGGGAAGTCCGATACCGTCGTTCACCTGGGGAATTGCCGAATTGCTCGGCGAGTCGGGGCTTCTTACCGGCGGCGCAGCTTCCAGTCCGGGTGTCGTGATTGGTCAGTCGGGGACGGCCAGTCGAGGACTGTCAGGCAACGGCATCAGCGGGGCCGCGGGTCGGCTGCCATACTGACGGGGTCGGACAGGCGGGCCGTTTACAAATGACGGTCGGGTTCGTGAGAGAGTAGTGAGCGCGATAGGGTTGTGCGCGGTCACCGATGGTGGCTGCCTTTGTGGCCCGCTGTCTTTGTGGCCTCAGATGGCCGTATCGTGTGTTTCATGTGTTCGGTGTTTCATGTGATCGGAAACGGGATGTAGCGCAGCTTGGTAGCGCATCCGCTTTGGGAGCGGAGGGTCGCAGGTTCAAATCCTGTCATCCCGACAAGTACGTACATGGCACTTCACCTCCAGCTCTCACGGGAGTGAAGTGCCGCGCCAGACAGCAGTACCGAACATCCAGCAGTACCGATTCAACACAAGTTGTGAGCAAGACCAGACGAAGGAGCGAAGTTTCGTGAAGAGCACCGTCGAGCAGCTCAGCCCGACGCGAGTCCGTATCAACGTTGAGGTGCCCTTCGCGGAACTCAAGTCTGATTTCGACAAGGCCTACAAGGCCCTCGCGCAGCAGATTCGTCTCCCCGGCTTCCGTCCCGGCAAGGCTCCGGCCCGCCTCCTCGAAGCACGTGTCGGTCGTGGCGCTGTGCTCGAGCAGGTCGTCAACGACGCTCTGCCGTCGCGTTACTCCGAGGCTGTCACCAGCGCCGGCGTGAAGGCCATCGGCCAGCCCGAGATCGAGGTCACCAAGATCGAAGACGGCGAGCTCCTCGAGTTCACCGCCGAGGTCGACGTGCGCCCCGAGATCGAGCTCCCTGACTTCAGCTCCATCAACGTCGAGGTCGATCCGATCGAGATCACCGACGAAGCCATCGAAGAGCAGTTGCTTTCGCTGCGTCAGCGTTTCGGCACCCTCACCGGCGTCGACCGCGCGGTCGAGGACGGCGACTTCGTCTCCATCGATCTGTCGGCCACCGTCGACGGAGAGAACGTTGCCGAGGCAACCGCGAGCGGACTGTCGCACGAGGTCGGATCGGGCCAGCTCATCGAGGGCCTCGACGAAGCCATCATCGGCCTCAAGGCCGGCGAGTCCAAGGACTTCACGTCGACTCTGGTCGCAGGCGAGTACGCAGGCAAGGAAGCTGTTGTCACCGTGACCGTGCAGACGGTCAAGGAGCGCGAGCTTCCGGCTGAGGACGACGAGTTCGCTCAGCTCGCCAGCGAGTTCGACACCCTGGAAGAACTGCAGGCAGACCTCCGTGAGCGCGTCGCACGCGTCCGCAAGGTCGAGCAGGCCGGTCAGATCCGCGACAAGGTTCTCGAGCAGCTGCTCGAGACCGTCGAGGTTCCGTTGCCGGAGGCCGTCGTCAAGGCCGAGGTCGACGCTGCACTGCACGACGCCGTTCACGGTCTCGATCACGACGAAGAGGCACTGAACAAGCTCCTCGAAGAGCAGGGCAGCAGCCGCGAAGAGTTCGACAAGGATGCCCAGGAAGCCGCTGAGCGCTCCGTCAAGACGCAGCTCCTGCTCGACTCGATCGCCGATGCGGGCAACGTCACTGTCGGTCAGGACGAGCTCACCGAGCGCATCCTGTTCCAGGCGCAGCGTTACGGCATGGCTCCGGAGCAGTTCATCCAGCAGATCCAGCAGGCCAACCAGCTCGGCGCCGTCTTCGCAGACGTCCGTCGCGGCAAGGCTCTCGCGTCCGTCGTCGAGTCGGCCGGTGTCAAGGACACCTCCGGTGCCGTTGTCGACACCGCAGAGCTGTTCGGCAGCAGCGAAGACGAAATCGAAGCGGATGCGTCTGATTCCGCCGAGAGCGAAGACAAGTAAAAACGCAGGCGGACGGGTGTTTTCACCACGATCGACTGCACTGAGTTTTCCGCTTTGAGCGAAGTAGGGCGGCACCGGGACTCCGGTGCCGCCCTACTTCGTTACTGTCTGTGTCAGTAGAAGTGTTTCGCATAGACGATCCACCGCACAAGTAGATCCACATAGAAGGCAGGTACCGTGACTTCCAATCACCTGGAGACTTTGCAGAGTCCCGCCATGACTTCAGCGACCGCTGGGTTGAACCTCAGCGACTCGGTGTACGAGCGCTTGCTGCGAGAGCGCATCATTTTCCTCGGTACCCAGGTCGACGACGACATCGCCAACAAGCTGTGCGCACAGATCCTGCTGCTCTCGGCCGAGGACCCGACGCGAGACATCTCGCTCTACATCAACTCGCCCGGTGGATCCGTGACCGCCGGTATGGCAATCTTCGACACCATGCAGTTCGCCGAGTGCGACATCGCCACCTTCGGCATGGGCCTTGCGGCGTCGATGGGTCAGTTCCTCCTCTCGGCCGGCACCAAGGGCAAGCGTTACGCACTGCCTCACGCCCGCATCATGATGCACCAGCCGTCCGCCGGTATCGGTGGTTCCGCCAGCGACATCGCGATCATGGCTGAGCAGTTCAAGCACACCAAGCGCGAAATGGCCGAGCTGATCGCTCAGCACACCGGTCAGACGGTCGAGCAGATCACCGCGGACTCCGACCGTGACCGTTGGTTCACGGCGAAGGAAGCTCTCGAGTACGGCTTCGTCGACCACGTCGTCTCCCGTGCGAATCAGGCCGGCGGCACCGGCAACTGAGCCGGTTCGTCCATCCTTTCGCTGCCCAATTCATACTTTGGAGAACTGATGACCAATCTTTTCGGAGCTAACTCGCTGGGCGGCCAGGCGCCGTCAGGCCCCCAATCGCGCTACATCCTGCCCCAGTTCACGGAGCAGACCAGTTACGGCGTCAAGACGTCCGACCCGTACAACAAGCTGTTCGAGGAGCGCATCATCTTCCTCGGCTCGCAGGTCGACGACGTCTCCGCCAATGACCTCATGGCGCAGTTGCTGGTTCTCGAATCGCAGGATCCGGACCGCGACATCACCATGTACATCAACTCGCCCGGTGGTTCGTTCACCGCGCTGATGGCGATCTACGACACGATGCAGTACGTCCGTGCCGACATTTCCACCGTCTGCCTCGGTCAGGCTGCTTCGGCAGCTGCGGTGCTTCTCGCCGGTGGTACGCCGGGCAAGCGCTTCGCGCTCCCCAACTCGCGCATTCTGATCCACCAGCCGGCCACGGGCGGCATCCAGGGTCAGGTTTCCGATCTGGAGATCCAGGCTGCGGAGATCGAGCGTATGCGTCGACTCATGGAGAGCACGCTGTCGCTGCACACGGGCAAGGATCCGGAGACCATCCGCGTCGACACCGATCGCGACAAGATCCTCACGGCCGAGCAGGCCAAGGAGTACGGCATCATCGACGACGTGCTCGCTTACCGGAAGCTCAGCGCACAGAAGTAGTCGATTTCCGCCTCGTGTCGAGATCCGTATCCCGATTCCCGACACGAGGCGGACACGTCGAGAAGTGCCAGGTGGAAGGCTTGCCAGGCCGAAATCTCGGCACTTTTCTTTTTTATCCGCGGGCGAAACGCCGAGAACAAGTCGACCCCGTTCGGGATCTGCGGGTACCGTCACTTCACGGGCTGGTTCTCGACCGGCGTTCTGCGATTGTTCGACCAGATTTGTTCGATCAGTTTGTTGATCAGTTTGTCTGATCTGACAACTCTGATCTGACAACTACCGACGTACTGCGGAGCATCTCGACCGATCGAGTGGCGGCGAGCGCACGTACATGAAGGAAAGTAGGGACCTCACGAGATGGCACGCATCGGCGACGGCGGGGATCTGCTCAAGTGCTCTTTCTGCGGTAAGAGTCAGAAGCAGGTCAAAAAGCTCATTGCAGGACCCGGGGTGTACATCTGCGACGAGTGCATCGACCTCTGCAACGAGATCATCGAAGAGGAATTGGCCGAGTCGAGCGAGGTCAAGCTCGACGAGCTTCCCAAGCCTGCGGAGATCCGAGAATTCCTCGAGAACTACGTCATCGGTCAGGACTCCGCCAAGCGGACACTGGCAGTGGCCGTCTACAACCACTACAAGCGCATCCAGGCCGGCGACAAGGGCCGTGATGCGCGGGGTGAGACGGTTGAGCTCGCAAAATCCAACATCTTGATGCTCGGCCCCACCGGCTGCGGCAAGACGTACCTCGCTCAGACTCTCGCGAAGATGCTCAACGTCCCGTTCGCCATCGCCGACGCGACGGCGTTGACCGAGGCCGGCTATGTCGGTGAGGACGTCGAGAACATTCTGCTCAAGCTGATTCAGGCCGCGGACTACGACGTCAAGCGCGCCGAGACCGGAATCATCTACATCGACGAGGTCGACAAGATCGCGCGCAAGAGTGAGAACCCGTCGATCACGCGTGACGTGTCCGGTGAAGGTGTTCAGCAGGCGCTGCTGAAGATCCTCGAAGGTACGCAGGCGAGTGTCCCGCCGCAGGGTGGCCGTAAGCACCCGCACCAGGAATTCATCCAGATCGACACCACGAATGTGCTGTTCATCGTCGCGGGCGCTTTCGCAGGCCTCGAGCGGATCGTCTCCGATCGTGTCGGCAAGCGCGGTATCGGTTTCGGCGCCGAGGTTCGGTCGAAGGCAGAACTGGATACGGTCGATCGTTTTGCCGAGGTCATGCCGGAGGATTTGATCAAGTTCGGTCTGATCCCCGAGTTCATCGGCCGACTGCCGATGATCGCGTCGGTGACCAACCTCGACAAGGAATCCCTCGTTCAGATTTTGTCGGAGCCGAAGAACGCTCTCGTCAAGCAGTACCGTCGACTCTTCGACATGGACGGCGTCGAACTCGAGTTCACCGAAGAGGCGCTCGACGCGATCGCCGATCAGGCGATCTTGCGTGGAACCGGTGCTCGTGGCCTGCGCGCCATCATGGAAGAGGTTCTCCTTCCGGTGATGTACGACATCCCCAGCCGTGACGATGTCGAAAAGGTGGTTGTCACCGCGGAGACCGTCAACGACAACGTACTTCCGACCATCGTTCCGCGTAAGCCGGAACGTGGCGAGCGTCGCGACAAGACGGCGTAGAAACTCTGAAACGACTGTGGCCCGGCATCTCTCGCGAGATGTCGGGCCACAGTCGTTCGTGCAGGATGTTTGTCGGGTATTCGGCTAGATCGGGTTGCCGAGTTCCTTGAGGGGAGTGCGGAACGTCTCCTTGGCGGTGAACGCCGAGATCGCGCAGATGACGCACGCCACCGAAGTCAGAATGGCGACGGGCATCCAGTGTGTCTTGTCGCCGCCCATGAGGGCGTTGCCGATGGCGGGGGCAAAGCCTGCGAGGGCGAAGCCGACCTGGGTTCCGATTGCGATGCCCGAGTAGCGGACCTTGGTGTTGAACATCTCGGAGTAGAACGACGGCCAGATGGCGTTCGGGGCCGCGTAGAAGACGGACATCAATCCGATTGCGGCGAGGAAGATCAGGGGAACGTTGCCGCTGGCGATTGCGCCGAAGTACACGTAGATGAACACGGCGCTACCGAGGGCGCCGCCGATGAACAGCGGCCTGCGACCGATTCGGTCGGAGAGCATCGCCCAGGCGGGCTGACTGAGCAATGCCACGGCGTTGGCTGCGATGGCAACCCAGAGCATGGTCGACTTCGGAATCCCCACTTCTTCGGTGGTGGCGAAGGCGAGTCCGAAGACGGAGAAGATGGTCGAGACGACGGCGATGAAAGCACAGCAGATCACGCGAATCAGATTTGCGCTGTGGGTGCGAAGAAGATCGGCGACAGGCAATTTGGCGACGGTCTTGGATTCCTGCTGCTCGGTGAACTCTTCGGGCTCTTCGAGCTTGAGACGCATGATGTATGCCGCCACCAGAACGATCAGGCTGCCCCAGAACGGGATTCGCCAGCCCCACGTGTAGAGAATGTCGTCGGGGAGTGCAGCGATGGGCAGGAATACGAGGCTGGCGAGGATGAAGCCGGCCTGGGTGCCGTTGAGGGTCCAACTGCAGAAGAACGCGCGTCGACCTTCGGGGGCATGCTCGAGGGTCAGCGAGCTGGCACCGCTCTGTTCGCCCGCGGCGGAGATTCCTTGAGCGATTCTCATCAGGACCAGAAGTATCGGTGCAAAAACTCCGATCGAATCGGCGCTGGGAATACATCCGATGAGGAAGGTGGCTGCACCCATCAGAATGAGCGTGAGCAGCATGATCTTCTTGCGGCCGACGCGGTCACCGAAATGACCGAGGACCACTGCGCCGAGGGGGCGCGCGACGTACGCGACACCGAATGTGGCGAGCGAAAGCAGTGCCGCATGTCCGCTGTCCGGGAAGAACACCGTGGGGAAGATGAGCGCGGCGGCGGAGGCGTAGATGTAGAAGTCGTAGTACTCGAGCATGCTGCCGAGAAACGACGACGTTGCGGCGCGCTTGACCTTGGTCGTGTCCGGCCTGGCCAAGGATCCCGCCTCGGGGCCGGACGGTGTAACCGTGCTAGCTGACATGCTCATCTCCTGGGTGGAAGCGTCGTGGAGGCTCTACATCCGCTGACTGTGTTCGTAACGGTGTTCGTATTGAGAACGTCTGTGCGGAGAGCGATACAAGGAATGTAACCGACGCCACAGCAACTACACAAGATTATTAACCAAATAGTTCATAAAAATCTACCGGCGGACACATCACACGTCGAAACTGCAGTTCAGGGGGTCAGGAGGCCGGCTGCGCTGCGGCCGCCACCAACTGCTCCACCTGTTCCTCGGTGATCCCGAGGCCGAAGGTGGCGAGCTTTCCGAGCGGCATCGAACCGGCGAGCGCCATCATTTCGGGGCTGACCGACTGCGCGCCTTCGCCTGCCGCGGCAGACATGGCGGCGCCGAGAACGGCACTGCCGACGGGATGGGCGAGCCATTCACCGATCGTCGACATGGCGTCGAGCGTGCCGACGCCGACGTTTCCGGCCAGAGTGATCGTGTCGGTGGTCGCGATGTCCCGAGACGAGAAGCCGACGCGGATCTCGTAGTCGCCGGGTTCGATCGCCCAGTCCTGCGCCGATATGGACCAGTAGGCAAATGCCCTGGTATCGAGCGTGATGGTCACAGTCGCAGATTCGTCGGCGTCGAGGTGGATCTTGGCAAATCCCTTCAATTCCTGCGCGGGACGGTCGACGCCTTCCGAGGCGTCGTGAACGTAGACCTGAACGACGGTGCTGCCCGCTCGATCGCCGCTGTTGCGCACGGTGACGGTCACGTCGGCGGAGTTCTCGCCGGCGTCGACAGCAGTGTCGGTGATGTCGAAGGTGGTGTAGCTCAGCCCGAATCCGAACGGGTACGCCACCTCACGCAGCGCGGAGTCGTAGTAGCGGTACCCGACGTACAGTCCTTCGCCGTATCGCACGTGCTGCTGTGATCCGGGGAAATGCAGAAACGACGGATTGTCTTGGAGCCGAAGCGGAATGGTCTCCGTGAGTCGACCGGACGGATTGGTGATGCCGAACAGCAGATCGGCGATCGCAGAGCCGCCGGCCTGGCCGAGTAGCCAACCCTCGAGGATTGCGGCGGCATGATCCTTCCAAGGCTCGATCGAAATCACGCCGCCGTTGGAGAGCACGACGACGGTGTTCGGGTTCGCACCGTGCACCGCTTCCAACAGGGCAATCTGGTCGGCGGGCAACTCGATGTCGGTTCGGTCGAACCCTTCGGATTCGGTGGCGGACGGTAGTCCGAGGAAGAGCACGGCGACGTCAGCGCGGCGCGCAGCGTCGACAGCTTCGGTGACCATGTCGTCGTCCGGAGTGCCGTCGAAGGTGAAGCCCGGTGCGAAGGTGACGCGGTCGGCGCCTTCGAGGTCGAGGATCGCGTCCAAGGCATTGTCGAGTCGGGTCGGAACCACCTGTGAACTGCCTGCACCTTGATATCGCGGGCTGCACGCGAATTCGCCGATCACCGCGACGGTTTGCCCGCCGGGCGTCAGCGGCAGTAATTCGCCGTCGTTAGCAAGGAGAACAGCGGACTCCCCCGCCGCGGTCCGAGCCAACTCGTGGTGACGTGCGACGTCGTACGTGTGGCCTTCGGTGCGTGCGGCGGCGGTGCGTTTCACCAGCGTCGACAGGCGTTCGGCTGCGGTGTTGAGTACGGATTCGTCCAGGTCTCCGCCGCGCACGGCGTCGACGATCTGGGTATCGGTTCCGGTCGGCGGCATTTCCAGATCGAGGCCGGCGGCGAGTGCCGCCACGCGATCGTTGACCGCTCCCCAGTCCGAAACGACGAGGCCGTCGAAGCCCCACTGCTCGCGGAGCACCTCGGTGAGCAGCCAATGGTTCTGGCTCGAGTACACACCGTTGATCTTGTTGTACGCGCACATGACCGTCGTCGGGGCCGCGGTCTTGACGGCGTACTCGAATCCGGCCAGATAGATCTCGCGCAGCGTCCGTTCGTCGACGTCGGCGCTGACTCTCATCCGGTCGTGCTCTTGGTTGTTGGCAGCGAAGTGCTTGAGCGAGGTTCCGACGCCGCGAGACTGGATGCCGGTGATCAGCGCTGCGGCGACGCGGCCGGAGAGGAATGGGTCCTCGGAGACGTACTCGAAATTCCGGCCGCACAACGGGGATCGTTTGATGTTGATACCGGGACCGAGGAGAACCGAGACCTGTTCGGCTTTGGCTTCGTCGCCCAGAGCCTCACCGACCTGGCGGATGAGGTCGAGGTTCCACGACGAGCCCAACCCGACTGCCGGTGGAAAACATGTCGCGGGAATGCTGTGGCCGAGTCCGAGTGCGTCGCCACCCTCGGGTTGTTTCCGGACTCCGTGCGGACCGTCGGTCAGCAATATCGAGTCGATTCCGGCAACGGACTGGCTGTGCCAGAAATCCGAGCCGGACGTCAACGACGCCTTCTCCTCGAGTGAAAGCCCGTCTACGTAGTTCTCGGTCACGTCATTCCTCCCGGTGGCAGCTGTGAGTTCCACTCACCACCGTAGGGGGATTTTTCGGACTTCGGGGTGGGTCAGGACGGCGTCGGTGAGGTCAGGAACGCAACAACCATGTCGCCGAGCATCGTTCGGAGATGTTCGCGATGAGTCGAGTCGGTCAGATCACGGTCGAAGAGCGCTTTGAACGTGTACCGGTTGGCGATGCGGAAGACGCAGTAACTGCTGATCAACATGTGAATATCGAGAGCATCGACGTCGGATCGGAATACCCCTGCGTGCTGCCCGTCGTGGAGGATCTGCGAGACCAGGTCGGCGGCGGGTGCGCCGAGGCCGCTGAGTAGTTCGGATTTCTCGATGTGCTCGCCGCGGAGCATGTTCTCGTTTGCCACCAGCCGAATGAAGTTCGGGTGCTGTTCGTGGTGGTCGAAGGTCAGTTCGGCCAAGGCGCGCACTGCTGCGGTGGGGTTCAATCCCTCGAGGTCGAGTTCACGCTCCTGCGCACGAATCACGCTGTACGCGTGTTCGAGGACTGATTTGTACAGTCCTTCCTTGTCGGTGAAGTAGTAGTAGATCATCCGCTTGGTGGTGTGCGTCTTGGTTGCGATCTCGTCCACCCGGGCGCCGGCGAAGCCCTTGTCGGCAAACTCCTCGGTGGCGACGGCGATGATGTTCACCCTGGTCAGATCACTGTTTCGGCGTCGCTTCTCCGGCTTCGACGCCACGGAGTTCACTGACTGCTCGGAAACCATGTGCTCACTCTATCTGTCAGGAGTTTGTCGACTTTGCTTGTCGAGTTCGCGTCGGGGGAGTAACGTCCAGTGAACTAACTCACTAGTTCGTACATTAGCTTCGAACGTCAACACCGAGGTGCCCTGATGACTCCATCTCTGCCGGTTCTGGTCCTCAACGGACCCAACTTGAATTTGTTGGGCCAGCGGCAACCGGAGTTCTACGGGACGGACACCCTGGACGACGTCGTTTCCCGCTGCGAAGTTGCGGCCCAGAAGTTCGGAGCGGTGGTCGAAGCAAAGCAGTCGAACCACGAGGGTCAACTGATCGATTGGATCCACGAGGCCAGAGGAAGAGTCGCGGGCATCGTCATCAATCCCGGTGGGTATTCGCATACCTCCGTTGCGTTGCGAGACGCACTGGTCACACTCGACGCTCCCGTGGTGGAGGTGCATATCAGCAACATCCACGGCCGCGAAGAATTCCGTCACCACTCCTACGTGTCCGGGATCGCCGACGCGGTCATCTGCGGGTTGGGGATCGACGGTTACAGCGCCGCAGTCGAATTCGTCTGCATTCGAGAAGGGAAGAACTGATGAGTGATTCGATCCTCTGCGGTCTGATCGGTACCGGCATCGGAGCCTCCTTGACTCCGATCATGCACGAGGAAGAAGGGCGCAGACAGGGCTTGCCGTACGTTTACCGCATCCTCGATCTCGACGCGATGGGGATGGCGCCCTCGGACATCGGTGAACTTCTCACCTATGCACGACGTTTCGGGTTCCGCGGCCTCAACATCACTCACCCGTGCAAGCAGTTGGTGATCGAGCACCTCGACGAGCTCTCGCCGGACGCAGACAAACTCGGCGCAGTGAATACGGTCCTCTTCGACTCCGGCAAGGCGATCGGACACAACACCGATTGGTCGGGCTTCGGACGGAATTTCGACGAGGGGCTACCCGGTGCGCAGCTCGATCGCGTCGTGCAGCTCGGTGCGGGCGGAGCAGGTGCGGCGGTTGCCTATGCCGCGCTCACCCGCGGCGTCGGGACGCTGACGTTGGTCGATTCGAGCCTGGCTCGCGCGGAAGAACTCGCGGATGCCTTCGCGCGCCAGTTCCCGGCGCAGGTAGTCCAGGCGCGACACACGAGCGACCTCGCCGAAGCGCTCGGCAACGCAAATGGATTGATCCACGCGACACCGATGGGAATGGCGGCCCATCCCGGAATGGCCTTCTCCCCGGATCTGCTCCGCCCTGATCTGTGGGTGGCGGAAATCGTCTACCGCCCGCTCGAAACGGAACTGTTGCGTCAGGCCAGGTTGATCGGCGCGCCGACGCTCAGCGGAGGCGGAATGACTGTCTTCCAGGCCGTCGACGCATTCCGGATCTTCACGGGCATCGAGCCTGACAGCAAGCGGATGCTCGCTCACATGACCGAACTGGTGCACGGCGAGCAGACTGCGGCAGCGCTGTGAGTGCCCCGGTTCGGACGTCGATCGCGACGGTATCGCTGAGCGGCACTCTCGAGGAGAAGCTCGACGCCATCGCGGCCGCCGGCTTCGACGGCTTCGAGGTGTTCGAGCCGGATTTTGTTGCTTCGCCGTGGTCCCCGAAGGAATTGCGAACGAGGGCAGCGGATCTGGGACTCACCCTCGATCTGTATCAGCCGTTCCGTGACTTCGACACGGTGGACGAACGCCAATTTGCTCGGAATCTTGTTCGAGTGCAACGCAAATTCGAGCTGATGGATCAGCTGGGATGCGAGACGCTCCTGGTGTGCTCCTCGCCCCTACCGACCGCGAGTCACGACGACGGTCAGTTGACGGAGCAGTTCGGAGCTCTCGCCGAATTGGCGTCCGAGCACGGCAAGAAAGTTGCGTACGAGGCGCTCGCGTGGGGAGCCCACGTCAACACCTACGGCCACGCATGGAAGATCGTCGAAGGGGTCGACCATCCTTCGCTCGGAACCTGTCTGGACAGCTTCCACATCCTCTCGCGCGGTGACGATCCCGCCGGAATTCGCGAGATTCCGGGCGAGAAGATTTTCTTCCTCCAGTTGGCGGACGCACCGTTCTTGGCGATGGACATCCTGCAGTGGAGCCGGCACCACCGAAACTTCCCGGGGCAGGGCAGTTTCGATCTGAGTGCTTTTGCTCAGCACGTCTACGCCACGGGCTACGACGGACCGTGGTCGCTCGAGATCTTCAACGACGTATTCCGTCGCGCCGACACCCAGCGAACGGCAATCGACGCTCATCGGTCGCTGCTCCACCTCGAAGAACAGGTCGCTGCCGCGAACCCGGCCGCCGGTGGACCCACGCTGTTCACCGCCCCGGAGCGCACGCCGCTCGAAGGAATCGTGTCTCTGCGAATCGCGGCGGGACCAGCTAAGCAGGACCAGGTGCACACGATGCTCTCCCGCCTAGGTTTTCACCTTCTCGGGCGGCACCACGACCACGATTTGCAGTTGTGGCGGCACGGATCGCTCACCGTTGCCGTGGACGCGACTGCGGGCACGGTGTGGACGGCGCCCGGGCTGCCTGCGGATCTACCGGTTCTGACTCAGATCGGCATCCGGGCAACCGAACCTGAAGTGTGGGGTGAGCGAGCGCTGGCTCTCGAAGTACCGGCGACGCGAGTGCAGTTGCCGGGATCGAGTGACGAGAACTCCGAGGTACCGGACGTCGTACGTCTGAAGGTCACCGACGCGACGTCGATCGACCTTCGGGGCCCTGGCAGTGCTGCGGCGTGGGAATCGGCATTCGAGATCTATCCGCTACCCGCCGAGCGCAATCGTGAACAGGGCGCAGTGTTCACCGGGATCGACCATGTGGCGCTTGCAGTTCCGGCCGAGAGCTGGGACGGCATCATGCTGCTCCTGCGGTCGGTGTTCGAGATGCACCCGCACGAGGGGCAGGACGTCACCGATTCCGTCGGCCTCATGCGGAGCCAGGCGCTCACGCTCGTTCAAGACGGCGACGGACAGGCCCTGCGCATCTCGCTGAACATGGTGGAGGGCAGTCGAAGCGGGCTGCCGACTGTTCGCCGCGGCGGCGTCAGTCACGTCGCCTTCGCGTGTGAGAATATCTTCGGTGCTGCCGCGTCGATGCAGGACTGGGGCTTTGTGCCGCTACCTATTTCCCCGAACTACTACGACGATCTCGACGCGCGTTTCGGACTGAATGCCGAACTGCTCGACCGTATGCGTAGCGCCGGAATCCTTTACGACGCGGATGCTCACGGTGAGTTCTTCCACCTGTTCACCCCGACCGTCGGGGGAGACCTGTTCTTCGAGGTCGTGCAGCGAGTGGGTGGGTACGAGGGCTACGGGGAGGTCAACTCCGCTGTGCGACTGTCGGCTCAGCTGCGTGCGAGTTCGACGTGACCTCGACTCGGTGCGGGTGCGAGTAGACGTTCATCGAATCGCCGCGGATGAAACCGGCGAGAGTCAGCCCGGACTCCTGCGCTAGTTCCACCGCCAGTGAGGACGGCGCGGAGACGGCTCCGAGGATCGGAATGCCGGCCATGACGGCCTTCTGGACGAGTTCGAACGACGCCCGACCGCTGACGATCAAGATCGTGTCGTACAGGGGCACTCGGCCGTCGGTGATTGCCCACCCGATCACCTTGTCGACCGCGTTGTGACGGCCGACGTCCTCGCGCAGTGCCAGGAGTTCGCCGGTGGCGGTGAACAATCCGGCCGCGTGCAGGCCGCCGGTGCGTTCGAAGATCCGTTGGCTCTCCCGCAGCGTGACCGGCATGGCCGACAGGGTGGTGGAGGTGACGGAAGTGGTGTCACCGACCAACGGATGACGCGTCGTGGTCCGGACGGCGTCGAGTGAGGTCTTGCCGCACACTCCGCACGCGGAACTGACCACGGTGTTGCGGTCGGTGGTGTGATCGGGCAACGGCACTCCGGGAGCGAGAGCGATGTCGAGGACGTTGTACGTGTTCGCACCGGTGTCGTCGACGCCGTCGCAGTAGCGGACGACGCTCACGTCGTCGCGGGTGGCGATGACGCCTTCGCTGAGGAGGAATCCGTGTACGAGGTCGACGTCGTTGCCGGGTGTTCGCATCGTCACGGCCAGCACCTGGCCGCCGACCCTCATTTCGAGTGGTTCCTCGACGGCCAGCGTGTCGGGGCGCGTGACGACCCGATCGCCCGAGATTCGAACGACCGGTGTTCGTGTGGTGACTCGTCCCATCTCAGACGCCTGATGCTTCGAGTCGAACGGTGACTGCCTTCGAGACCGGTGTGTTCGACTTGGCTGCAACGTGTTCGAGGGGAACGAGGGGATTCGTCTCGGGGTAGTACGCCGCCGCATTACCGCGGGGGGTGTCGTAGGAGACGATGCGGAACTCCGTGACCCGACGCTCTTCGAGAGTGCCGTCTGGGGTTGTCCACTCGGACACGATGTCGACCAGATCGCCGTCGCGGAATCCGAGTGCGGTGATGTCTTCGGCATTGACGAGGATGACTTTGCGTCCACCCTTGATGCCGCGGTATCTGTCGTCGAGGCCGTAGATCGTGGTGTTGTACTGGTCGTGGCTTCGCATGGTCTGCAGAATCAGACGGCCACGAGGGGTGGGTATCCAGTGCAGGTCGTTCACGCCGAAGTTGGCTTTGCCGGTGTGCGTGCGGAATTCGCGCGAGTCACGTGGTGGGTGGGGGAGCTGGAATCCGTCGGGCTCACGGACGCGGGTGTTGTAGTTTTCGCAGCCTGGCACCACCCGCGAGATGGAATCGCGAATCAGGTCGTAGTTGCCCTCGAAAGCCGACCAGCGGACGGAGTGATCGCTGCCGAGTAGTTCGCGGGCGAGTTGGCAGATGATGGCGACTTCACTGCGCAGGTAGGGGCTGACCGGTGTGAGGCGTCCGCGGGACAGGTGCACCATGGACATCGAATCCTCCACGGAGACAAGCTGCTTTCCGCCGGCTTGGACGTCGAGGTCGGTGCGTCCGAGGGTGGGGAGGATGATCGCGGTCTGCCCGTGGACCACGTGACTGCGATTCAGCTTGGTGGAAACCTGCACGGTGAGTTCGCACTGGCGCAATGCCGTTTCGGTGGCCGCGGTGTCCGGGCTGGCCTGGATGAAGTTGCCGCCCATCGCCATGAAGAAGCTTGCCTTGCCGGCGTTCATGGCGCGGATCGCGTCGACGGTGTCCCAACCGTGCTTGCGGGGGCTCGAGATCGAGAACTCGGTGTCGAGCGCGGCCAGGAACTCTTCCGGCATCTTCTCCCAGATGCCCATCGTGCGGTCACCCTGGACGTTGGAGTGTCCTCGCACGGGGCAGACGCCTGCACCTGGTTTGCCCATCATCCCGCGCATGAGCAACAGGTTGACCGCTTCCTCGATGGTGGCGACTCCGTGTGTGTGCTGAGTGATGCCCATGGCCCAGCAGGTGACGGTTCGTTCGGATCGGGCCAGGGCGGCGGCTGTTTCCTCGAGTTGCGTCATCGACAGGCCCGTCGCTTCGATCACGGTGTCGAGATCGACTGCGCGGATGTGCTTCTCGTACTCGTCCCAACCGGCGCAGTACCGGTCGACGAATGCGCGATCGACGACGGTGCCGGGAGCGCGATCTTCCTGTTCGAGCAGCAGCTTCCCCAGGCCCTGGAACAGCGCCATGTCTCCGCCCAGCCGGATCTGCAGGAACTCGTCCGCGATCTCGACTCCGTGCCCGATCACGCCGGACACCGTCTGCGGATCCTTGAACCGTCGCAATCCCGCTTCGGGCAGGGGATTGACGGCAATGATCTTGGCGCCGTTGCCCTTTGCCTTCTCCAGCGTCGAGAGCATTCGAGGGTGGTTGGTGCCGGGATTCTGCCCGGCGATGAGGATGAGATCGGCGTTCTCGAGGTCGGGGACGGTCACCGAACCTTTGCCGATGCCGATGGATTCGGTCAGTGCGCTCCCGGACGACTCGTGACACATGTTGGAACAGTCGGGCATGTTGTTGGTGCCGTAGCTCCGAATCATCAACTGGTAGAGAAAAGCTGCTTCGTTGGAAGTGCGACCGGAGGTGTAGAACACCGCCTCGTCCGGCGACGCGAGGCCGTTCAGATGTTCGGCGATCAGTGCGTACGCGCCGTCCCAGTCGATCGGCTGATAGTGGGTTGCGCCCGGCGTCAGAACCATCGGGTGCGTCAGTCGGCCCTGCTGCCCGAGCCAGTAATCGGTCTTGCCTTCGAGGTCGGCGATCGAGTGCTCCGCGAAGAACTCGGGTGTGACGGTGCGAAGCGTTGCTTCCTCGGCAACAGCCTTCGCGCCGTTCTCGCAGAACTCGGCGGGCTTGCGATGTCCGGGAGTCTCCGGCCATGCGCACCCCGGGCAGTCGAAGCCGTGACGCTGGTTGAGCCTGGTGAGCGTTCGGGCGGTCCGCAAGGCCCCCATCTGCTCGATTCCGCGTTGCAGCGACACCAGGACGGCCGGTACTCCGGCGGCGTAGTCCTTGGGATGCGTGACTTCGAGATCCGATTCGTCGATGTCTTTCGAGGGGCCCTGGCGCGTCATGTCTCCATAGTGGCCCGAACGAGCCGGTACTGCCATCGAATGGCCCGGTCGAACTCGCCGGAATGCGACATTCATCGGCTAGCCTTACCTACCGAACCAGCGGACATAAGGGGTAAGAACATGGATCGAACGGACGCAGGTCGGCTGACCCGGCGCGGATTTCTGATCGGCACGTCGGGAGCGTTGCTGGCATTCGCCGCAGCCTGCTCCAGTTCGAACGACGAGGACACGCCCCCCAGCGGTGATACTGCGGGATCGATCACACACAAGTTCGGTACCACCGAACTGCCGAAGGATCCGCAGCGGATCGTCAGTGTCGGATACAACGATCAGGATGCGATTCTCGCGCTCGGCGGGACCTTGGTCGGAACCTTCGACTGGTACGGCGACTACCCCTCGGGTGTGTGGCCGTGGGCGCAACCTCTGCTGAACGGGTCGACTCCGGAGATCATCGGAACCGCGGGCACCACCATTCAGATCGAGAAGGTCGCCTCCGTGACACCCGACCTCATTGTGGGCACCTACTCCGGGCTCACTCAGGCGCAGTACGACAAACTCAGTGCCATCGCGCCGACAGTGGCACAGCCGAAGGAGTTCGCGGATTACGGAATCCCCTGGCAGAACCAGACGACCGTCATCGGCGAGGCATTGGGGCAGCAGGGAAAGGCCACCGAACTGATCGCCGGCGTCGAGGAGAAGTTCGCCGACGTGAAGACGGCCAATCCGGCGTTTGCGGGCAAGACTGTTCTGGTTGGCGCGTTGAAGGGGCCGGGGCAGTTCGGGGTCTACGGACCGGAAGACCCCAAGGTGCGGTTCTTCACCGAACTCGGATTCGTGAATCCGCCTGTCACCGATCAGATCACGGGTAACTTCGCCGAGATCAGCACCGAGCAACTCTCTCTTGCCGACGTCGACGTACTCGTCTGGTACGCCGGTGGTGGTTACGGCGACAAGCTTCGTGCGGAATTGGACAAGACCCCGATCTACCAGGAACTCGACGTCGTGAAGGACGGCCGCGCGATCATCCTGGAAGACGCTGCTGCCGAAGCCATGACGTGGAGCACCGTACTGAGCCTGCCGTACGCGCTCGAACAGATTCCGCCGCGGATTGCGGGCTTGCTCGTCTGATCGGTTCACGGACAGCTCGGTTCAAGCACCGGGGATTCGGACAGTCGGCGGTACTCTCGCCTCATGGGTGTACACGTGCGGCCGGCTGTCCGATCCGATGTTCCAGCACTGTCGGCGGTGTTGGCCGAGGCGTTCGAGGACGATCCTTTGATGGCGTGGATGTTGCCGAACGAAGCCACCAGGGCTGATCGTCTGACGAAACTGTTTGCCGCAGAAGCTCGTTACCACCACCTAGCCGGTGGCGGTGTCGAGGTGGCCACCGATGACAACGGCGTGATCGGCGGGGCAACTCTGTGGGATCCGCCGGGGCGATGGAAGCAGTCGTGGATCTCCGGGCTCATGAGCTTGCCCGCAATGGTGCGTGTCTTCGGCAGCGGATTGCGACATGCGGCCGAGGTCAGCTCCGTTCTCGAAGGAGCACATCCGAATTCGCCGCACTGGTATCTCGCGACTGTCGGGACCGGCAGTGCAGCTCGAGGTGGGGGATACGGCAAAGCGCTGCTGAACTCCCGGTTGGAGCGTTGCGACCGTGAACATGTCGACGCTTACCTCGAGAGCAGCAAGGAATCGAACATCCCGTACTACAACCGCTTCGGTTTCGAAGTGACCCGCGACATCGTCATGCCGGGCGGCGGGCCGACGATCTACGCAATGATGCGTCAACCGCGGGGCGCGTGATACCAACTAGTGGTGACCCAGATTCCCGAGCTCCACGCAGGCACACCGTTCGACGAACTCGACGACTACATCGCTCTGGCCAGGTTGTCCGGCCTGGTGTTGTCACCAGACGGCTCGCTGCTCATCTGCGCGCGCGCAGTTCTCGACGACAAGAGCGCCGAATACGTGTCCTCGTTGTGGGAGATCGACCCGGAAGGTCGACGTCCTGCGCGCCGGTTGACCTGGGGTTCGACCAGCGAGTCCGGTGCTGCCTTCGCGTTCGACGGCGACGTGCTCTTCACCGCCACGCGAGCGGTGCCGGGCGAGAGTGATCCGCAACCCGCACTGTGGCGTCTACCTGCGGCGGGCGGAGAAGCTCAGCTACTGATCTCACGTCCCGGTGGCGTCTCGTCGGTATCAGCGGCCAAGGCGGCGCCGACGTTCGTGGCCCAGACGTCGGTCATGGCTTCGGCGATCAGTCTCGACCAGGACGATCAGGTGCGATCGGCGCGCAAGGACAAGAAGGTCACGGCGGTGCTGCACACCGGCTATCCGGTGCGGCACTGGGACCACGACCTGGGCCCCGATCATCCGCATCTGGTTGTGGCTGAGACGGATTCGAAGGAATCCGTCGAATTGCGAGACATCACGCCAACTGCAGGCGCGGCGCTGCGAGAGACGTCGACCACGATCTCCGACGACGGTCTCTTCGTCGTGACGACGTGGACTGTCGGCGATCCGAGTGCGGCTCGCCGATCGACGTTGGTTCGGATCGACACGGTGACCGGCGACCGAACCACCCTCGTCGACGAGGCCGACGCGGACGTCTACAACCCGGTGCTCTCGCCGGACGGAACCAAGCTCGCGTTCATCCGGGAGACACTCACCACGCCGGAGTCCGCACCACGAATGACTCTGCAGCTCTACGACTTCGGATCCGGTGCCGTGACCGGCGTCGCCGACGGCTGGGATCGCTGGCCTACCTCCCTGGCCTGGTTACCCGACGGATCCGGGCTGGTGGTCACCGCTGACGACGGCGGCCGCGGTCCGATCTTCACGATCGACCTGTGGGGCCAACCGGTTCGCCTGACAGCCGACGACGCGGCGTACACCGATGTTCGAGTGGCGCCGGACGGCGAGTCGATTTTCGCGTTGCGGGCTTCGTACGAAGCGCCCCCGCACGTGGTGCGGGTGGATCTTCGATCAGGTGAGATCACCGCACTTCGTGGACCCGACCCGTTGCCGGAGCTGCCGGGAACGCTGACCGAGATCACTGCGCGCGCCGAGGACGGTTCGACGGTGCGTAGCTGGTTGGCGCTGCCGACCGGCGCCGCGCCGCACGCACCGGTGCCGTTGCTTCTCTGGGTCCACGGCGGGCCCCTCGGTTCGTGGAACACCTGGTCCTGGCGGTGGAATCCGTGGCTGCTCGTCGCCAAGGGCTACGCCGTGCTGCTGCCCGATCCCGCGCTCTCGACCGGATACGGGCAGGACTTCGTTCAGCGCGGGTGGGGTCAGTGGGGCAAGGCGCCCTTCACCGATCTGATGGCGATCACCGATGCTGCCGTCGCGCAGCCCGAGATCGACCCCAAGCGGACAGGCGCGATGGGTGGTTCGTTCGGCGGATACATGGCCAACTGGATCGCCGGCCATACCAACCGTTTCGACGCGATCGTCACCCACGCAAGCCTCTGGGCACTGGACCAATTCGGCCCGACCACGGACGCTGCTTGGTACTGGCAGCGCGAGATGTCGCCCGAGATGGCCGTCGAGAACTCACCGCATCTGTACGTCGCAGACATCACCACGCCGATGCTGGTGATCCACGGCGACAAGGACTATCGGGTTCCGATCGGTGAGGGCTTGCGGCTCTGGTACGAACTCCTTGCAGAGTCAGGTCTGCCCGCCGACGACGACGGGAAAACGGATCATCGCTTCCTGTACTTCCCGGACGAGAATCACTGGGTGCTCAAGCCTCAGCACACCAAGATCTGGTACGAGGTGGTCACCGCGTTCCTCTCCGAGCACATTCTCGGGGAAGATGTCGCGCTGCCGGAAATTCTGGGCTGAACTGCGCGTGCC
>NZ_JBSGVT010000027.1:0-36525 GCF_053608585.1 Rhodococcus sp. NPDC055024 | reverse complement strand
ATCCCGATGCTTCGCATCGGGAACGGAAGCGGCTCGCTTCGCTCCCCGCCAGGGAGCCGCGGCGCGGCTCGCAGTGGGTCCAGCCAGGCTGCCGTCGATCGAGTCGCTTCGCTCCTCTAAATTCCTGAATTATCTTTGTCACCAAACGATTTGATCGGAACTGAGAAGTCGGTACCCAAGTGCCAAACGAGGCTGGGGAGGAGCCGTGGTCGCTCGAAACTACCCCGTCTCGCGCCTGCCGGCACATCGTCATCATGATTCCCATCATACAGGACCCCACCCCAAACCACAAAACAACTAGAAAACTCGAAACATCGAAATCAACACTGCAGCAATAGGATTCGAGCTTCATCATAAAACATTTATGCGTAACCACCGAAACCGATTACCCACCAACTAATCACCCAAAGATACTGAAACACAACAATATTCAAAAGCACCAAAAATCGACCTTCCCGAGCCCGCCGCACACCCGAATCGCCGAGCAACAGCGGCTCCCCCGCCGCCGCCGGCACCGTCGAACGGATCGACCCGAACCCAGCCGGCACCCAACCAACTCGACGATCACCCACCACCCGGACATGTCGTCACCGCAGGTCAGACCCTAAAACACCTCCCCCACAACCCCGCCCGGCAAGCGCCGGCACCCAACCACCACAGGAAAGGAGGACGCGTCGGCATCCTCCAAACGCGGAGTCGCGTCAGGATGCAGCTCGTTTCACTCGCTGTCACGAGCGGGATCTCGAATATCTTTGTCCGCGAACGTAATCGACCTTATATCCCAGGAACAATCATCGACTCGGCCGGTATTCACCAGCGGGGGGTGAGGCACTTGGGCCCGATCATTCGATCGACACGTTCGATCGCGAAAAGTGGACCCGAAGTTGTTTGTTATTGGTAGGTGGATCCAGGCCGCACTCGTGCCATCCGAGAACGTGCGCTACTGCTGAGTCTGTGCTCGCTCAGCCGCGGCCTTCATCCGACGGAATCGATCGGCCGGAAGATGGTCGCCGACCAACTGTCCCGCCGGCGCGGGATGCAGCAGTCGGTCGCTGCGGAAGATGCCCGAGTGATTGAGATCGGAGAGGTCACGCTGCCACAGGTGGATTTTCGACTCGTGGGTGAATGCACCCCTGACCGACGGTAGCGCGTTGTCCGCTGTCACCCACTGGTAGGGAGATTCCTTGATGAGCTGGTATTCGATCGCTCTCGTTACGCAGGCTGCGATCCAGTCGGAGAACTGAATGTTCGAGCTCAGGACACTGTCTATGTGCATAGGTGGCTCGATGATCCGCTTCATCTCCGGATATCCGCTCGCGCGACCCAGGATGTGTTCGTACATGGCCGGCAGTCGGGCTGCACGCGTCTTCTCGTTGATCTGATCGATCATGACCATCACGTTCGAGCCTTTGTAGTCGGCGTACCGGGCGATGCGGTTGAGAGCTTCGCGCATCGCAGCTGTTTCTCGGGCGTCCGTGTCGAGGGCCGTCTGTTTCGGGGTTCCGAGAGGCTTTTCGTCGGCGTAGTAGAAGAGGGCGCCGTCGAGGCTGCGGACGCTGCCCACCAAAGAGTTAAACACTCGGATTTGCTGTCGATACTTGTCGAAAGTATCGGGACGAAAGATACTCGCGCCCTTACGTTCCCACCGTCCAGGGTGCTCTGCCTTCTCGATCTCGGTTTTGAAGACCTCTCGCTTTTTCAGCGTGAAGATTTCACCGAACTTTCGAGCATTGTCGGCCGGAAGGATCAGGCCGGCATAGCCGAACGCGGGACTGGTGTTGAAGCGATCGTGATCGCGCGCAACGAATGCTCCTGTCTCGCCGATCTCGTCAATGTACGCCAGTAGCATGGAACGATTATTGCCCTCCGGATACGCGGAAACCCACGCCTGGGCGTGGGTTCCGGAATTAGCGCTCAGAGAACTATTTCATCTCCAGCTACTGACTACAGACTAGTTCGATGTCCGAGGTTTGCGCAAGTGGAATGATCGAGTGTGGCGCCAGGCATAAGTCTCTAAATTTGCTCAAATTTTCTGTAGACCGGATCCGCTTCGACGCAACGAGACTTCGGCTCGCGGCGGTGACCTGCAATAGAAGGTGTCGTAGGTCAGCCGCATACTGTGCTCATGCGGCCTGAACTCACCGATCTTCTGTCGATGTCACATCCTGTTGTAGTAGTAACGGGTGATTCCGGAACCGGTAAGTCATCGATCCTCGCCGATCACCAGATCGAACTCTCCCGTGGTGCGGCGGCCATCGCGCCGCCGCCGGTCACCTGTGCGTTCGACAGCGGCGCGTTGCAGGTCGCCATCCTGGATGGCCTCGTCACAGCCCTGGTCACCTCGATGGCAGATCGGACCGCGTGGCGCACCATCCAGAACCGACTCGACACCGCCGGCAAGGAAATGGTGGCCGAGGTCGGAAAGAGCCTGGCCAAAGCCGTGACCCAGGAAGTCATGGCGTTGGTGAAAGCGCGAATCGGCGAACATGCAGGCGAAGGTCTCGCAGCGTTCTTCAAAGGCCTACGCCAGGATACGACCGCTGATCTACGCCGAGATCTCCAGTCGCGAAGCGATACCAACGTCGTCAAACTCCTGGTACGCCTGTGCGACGAGGTTGCCACTGCGCTCAAACACGACGTGATTCTGGCAATCGACGAGTGCCAACGGCTGACAGACGATGACCAACGGGCGTTGTCCAGCCTTTGCATCGCGCCACCGAAACGCGCACGATTCGTGATCGCCTGGTCGTCGGCGGCACACGAGGCTCGTGCCGGACTCACCAGACTTCGTGACACCGGATGCGGGGAGATCGTCGTCGGCGGACTCAGCAGAGCAGATGTCGAAACCATGCTCAACCGGGCAGGCGTCACAAGTGCTAACACGGATCGTGTCTACTTCCTGAGCAGCGGATTTCCGATCATCGTCGAAGGTTTGATCGGTCAGCTCCGCAGCGGCGGCACATTGGATGAATACACGCCCCCTACTGCATTCGTCCGCTCGCTGGAAGATGCGCTGGCTCGACTCCCCGGCGATGCGCAGATCGCCGCACGCCGGCTGTCGGTCTTCGAGTTACCGCCCCCTGAATCGACGATCACTGCCTATCTTGATCTCACCTCGACCCAGTGGGGTGTGTTGCGGCAGTCTCTCGAGCTAGAGAACATCCTCAGTGTAGAACGCAATGGACAACTCTGGTTTCACGAAAGCCGCAGATCACACCTGTGGACCCGCACGTTGAGCGAGAACGAGCGCTTCGAGATCGGCCAGCCTGCATATTCGGCACTTCTGACTCAGTACCGCGACGACATAACCTCCTCGACCGGTTTGATGGTGCCGATCGCGCATACTGCTCGCTTCGCTCGCGACAGTCAGGCAGCCAATCCGCAACTCGCGAAGATCCTCGATCTCACGTCGGCGCAGCTGGCAGTACTGGCGTCGATGATCGAAATCGAGATCACTCACCTCGGCGACGACAATCTTCGATGGACTCCACCGGATACCGCACTCATCTACGCGCACAACATCTTCGGCGCAGATCGCGGGGAGGCGCTCGATGCACTTCCGGTCCTGATCGAACAAGAATTCATCGAAACCGCGGACCAAACTGAACAGGTCAACGTTGATCCAAACGTCACCGTCACCGTCAGCGCCGACCCGACCGACGAATGCCACATCGTGCTGCACGGCCGGATCCAAGACGTCCTGGGAAAAACCGCCATCCCGCAAATCACCGGGCGCATCGTGCACGAGCACTTCGAGGCGCTCCGATTGGAATCATCGCTCGTGCTCACCGATCCCGGCAGATCGGATGCAGTCGAGCTCATTCGCAGGGCCACCGCTCAACCCCTCCACCGATTCAATTTTTACAGCCGAACCGTGTGTCCGATGATGGCCGTGTGGGTGGACTACGGCGGGCATCCCATCAGTATGTCCGCGATCTTCAATCGAAACACCGAACGGCAGAAAGCGAAGAAAGCTGCGATCTCCGTTAACGAAGTGTCCTACGGTCGCCGGGTGAAAACTGTTCGCACTTTCGAGGATCAGACCACGACAATTCCGTCGATGCGACTGTTCAAAGCCGTGTACTTAGCCACCGGACGACCGGTGGAAGGCGCCCGTGAGGGAACAAGAAACTGGCAGATGGCCAACGAAGGCCCTCCCCTCCCGATCAGTGAGTACGCCCAACGCCAGATCACCCTCGCCGACATACTGCGGACCCGCGTAGACGATCTCGAGCGGGAGATCTATGCGCTTCGGGAACCGAAAGGTGCCGCCGTCGGACAAGCCGTGGACGACACCTACTTTTTCGTGGAACTACGAGGAAGCACACGCGTCATAGAAATGACTCCCGACCACATCGCATTACTCCGGGACGACCTCCCCTTCAGATTCGCCCGACTCGAACACCAACTAACGCTCCGCCCCGGCGAGAGAACCCACCACATCACCGAACGCACACAAACCGTTGGTCTGATCGACGACCCCGCAGTGACGATGCTGAACGACTTCTGGGAAACCGCCCGGGAATTCAATAAGCATCAACCCCGCCGCCGCATCAAAATGCACAAGGGAATACTGACCCAACTCGTGCGCGACGCTCACATCCGAGACGCGACACTTGCTCGAACACTCTCGGAACAACTGACCATCGGCGGCGCACGAGGACACAGACCGCAACACGCACTGCGAGTTGCCGTCCACCCAGGCAACGCAAGCGTTCCCCCTTCCGTCGCCTACACACAACCCATCGGCAACCCCACCGACGTACAAGTTCGGTTTGCCCCACGCACATCCCGCCCCAGTGACGTGGAGGACATGTATTCCCAAATGTTCGGAGAGGAAAGCGAAGAACCAATTTACGGCGACACCGCCCAATCAGGTATCGCAGGTCTCCTCGGATACGACACCGACGAGATCAAACTGATTCAGTAAAGCTTCCCCAGCCACACCGCGGAGCGTGCCGTCGATGCCAACCGGACAACGGGTACGTGATCCAGGCCCGCAAAGGAAGAAGAAACAACCATGATCTATCGCGTCCACACCCCCGAACACACCACCGAGACCTTCCACGACCGACACGAAGCAGAAAACCGAATCCGCAACCTCGAAACCAACGGACATCGCATGCGCTCCACCCCGATCTACGGCAGAGACGATCAAGTCGTCGCCATCGAATACCACCCCGAACCCTGACACCCCAAACACTCATCCAAGCGCACAGGCGCAAACCGCCCAGTACCGAAATATCGAAAAGACTTGCAACACAATATGAAACACCCGATGAGCATCCGGACGAACTCGCAGGGTTCGAGTGATGGACGTTGCACGTTCACGGCACAACGAAGACACCCGTTCCAGCGATACTTTCGTAGCCCGTAGTCATCGATGCAGTTACAAGCCCCGGCCCCGTAAACACGCTCACGGCGTCGCTGTACGGAATTGCCAGCACTCCGGAGGCTCCAGTCCCAAGGTTCCTCCAATGCATCCAATACGTGCCCTTCGCCTCGGGTGACATGGCAGGGAACGTGACCGTGCCCGGTGTCTCCCCCGTGATCGCCACCGGGTTCGATACACAGAAGATCTGGAATCCGCAGGCCCAGATGGTGTTCGCCACGAACAGCGGAATCTGAAAGGTGTTCACAGTAGGCGACGCCGACGCATGAGGAAGCAAACCTGCTGCAGGACCGACAGCTAGGCCCACGGCAACGACACCGATACCCAGCAAACGTCGTGGACTCCACATCAGGATGCCTTTAGTCGAGCAGCCCGGCCTACGAACACAATCCCCATCCTGCGCGCCTATAGACGTACGCACCACCCCCCAGCGCCAGCCGGATGTGAACGACGGTCTGTTGACGACGGTTGAAAAGTAGTCCAGAAACGACGCCGTCGTTCACACGGTCGAACTTAGACTGTGCTCCGATCACTAGCGATTGTGCGTCAAGTGGTGCTCGATCAACCCTCTCACCAATTGTGCAGCAGTTGCTGCACGGTCGGGCGAACCACCGAACAAACCGCCTTGCAACGGCAACCAGTCGGCGCCGTCCCTCTCACATTCCTCTAGATACTTTGCCCACACGGAGTTCGACTCATTGATCGCCCAGGTACGTTGCGCAAATGCACCCAGCCACGGTTCGGCGTGAACGCGGCCCCTGTCTTTGATGTCGACGGTAATCAGTGAAAAGAGAACCTCCGCTTGATCGAACAGCTTCGTGTATTCCGAAGAGGCGAAACCAGCCTTCTCGAAGTTCAGCCAAAGCGTCTCCCGCAAGTATCGAGAAGCCGGAAAACGGACTCTTCGGCCGAACTGGTTCGCCACGATCGCTCCGAGCACCTCTTCGTTCAGAGTTCCCTGTTGAGTTGCGAACAATGCTTGGGTGATTTCGTCGTTGCGAAGAGAGTAGTACGGGGAAGCTCCGACGATCATGGGGCGATGGAAAGCGATTCCGCCGAACTGCTCGGATACGTCGAGCTGGGCCTCGCAGGTCAATGATTGAATCAGGCGATAGTTGCCCTCGCGGAGGGCGGCGATCGTTGCGGCGTACATCAAGAGCGTCGTGGGAAACAGCGCCAGCCCCGTCAGGTATTCGGCGCGGGCCGGCTGGACGAGCATTCCGGGACTCGCTGTGTCGACTCGCGTCTCTGCGATGGTACTGAGCGTTCGTTGAAAGATTGGAACATAGTCTTCGGCACCCCACAGGCCCCCGAGAATGAAGAGATTGATCGCCGGATCGACCACATCTCGGTAGGTACCGGCGCCATCTACCATCTGTCTTACGCAACTGGCAGGGTCACTTCCGGGAGCGAAAGCGGGAGGGAACTTGTCGATGTCCTGAAGTCCGGCATATACCGGTCGCAGGATTTCTCGTACGGCGCGATCGACTCGCGGTTGCTGGCCCGTAGTGCCGATGATGTCCTCCAACTCGGCAATACGAGACTCGACGGGAATCGTTGCAGTATGAGCGGATGTCGACGCAGCGGGGGTGAATGTCGACGCCCCTGCTGTCGCGGTCGAGTTAGTGCCCTCCGCCACGGGAGCAGGCGCGGCAGCAGTCCGAGCGGTCTCTAGTTGCTGTAGTTCTTTCACTCGACGTGCGATGGCTTTTGCAAGGGCCTGTCCCTTGGCTGTCTGATCTGCGCCGAAGAAATCTGCTCGCTGAATGCCGCCGAGATACTCACCGTTGCCGATGTTGTAGTCAGGAATTTCTGACTCGTCGAAGCGAACATTGAACAACCACACGTCCTCGGGACGGCGTCTGCGCAGTTCCGTCGATGCGAGGTTCAGTTCCTCGTTCTGTCCATTTGAGCGTTTGCTTTCGCCGTTCTTTGAGAAACACATCACGGCTACGGCGCTTTCACGCAATGCGTTCTCAATTGCTGTCTTCCAGCGCACGCCGGGGAGTATAGAAGTCCGGTCCATCCATACCGTCAGGCCCTCCGCTTCCAAAAGGGATATAAGCTCGTCGGCAACGGCAGAGTCCTCGCGAACGTAGGAAAAAAATACATGGCCCGGGCTCGCGGGTGATGGTGTCGACACACGACGATCTTACTGGTCGTCCGGTTTTCGCTAGCCAGCTTCAGACGGGCAAGCATCAGGGCGTGGTCGATCGTACGAACAGCGCGATCTCATCGTTGAGCTTTCAGCACAGAGTCCGCATCGCCGAATTCGAAGCCGAACTACCTTTCGTTCGGCTGTAAGTACTTGATGATACAAACCAGACCCGACACAACTGCTAGTGTCGCCTTACCCCATGTCACCGCACCTTTGGGAGCACCGGAAGGGTCGTACAGTTCGCGCCCACCACAAGAAGCGCGTGACTAAGCCGGAGTCTCGACCCGACTTTGAACTCGAAAAGTACGTGCGCAATCAACGGATACGCCAGATGGCTGCGAACTCTGACGTACAAGCACTAGCTGGCCTATGCGGACCTAGCTGCCCACGCGTATCCAAGCACCGAGGTAACCAGCTCTGCGATACCAAAAGCAGAAGTCACTCAGCTGAACCATTGCGACAACACAAGAACGCTTTAGAAGTCCTCGTCGAATGAAGGCTCATGATTTTCGGAAGGTCCGGGTGATTCGTTTGTTACGTTACGAGGAAGAGGATTTGTCGGTGAGGACAGCTACTCTAGTTCGATGAAAACGCGCACCGGGGGTGTAGCCGCCGCTTTTGGATTTCGGTACCAGTACTTGGTGACGATCGAGTACTTCCTGTCGCTGATGCGCGCGCAACTTTCCGAACTCAATCACCTCACATTCCATGTCGAAGCGACGACAGGAGCGGTTGCCGATCCAGACAAGGTCGACTTCTCCATTTCACTTAACGGTTCTTCCATCGAGAACATACAAGTAAAATCAACCCTGCCCGGCGCCGAAACTTTGTTGAATGTCCCCGAAGTCGTGTCAATATTCGACGGGCTCGCACCTCTTGAAGGAACCGCAGCCGCTTACCTCGTGACGAATCGGCAGCCAAACGACAAACTCAAGAACTCATGCACTGTCCTCGTGCAAGATCAACGAGGCCGTCAGCAATACCGAACTCAATCAGGGGGCGTGATCATCGTTGACGAGCGTTCCATTGGAGTAATACGGGATTCTGTCATCGCCTCGATCCAGGAATTTCGCCGCGACCGGCACTTAAGTTTGGGAGCACTGTCATCACGATTGATACTGGCCGAGTTACTTGAGTGGGTTTTTGAGGCAGCGGCCGGATCAGCAGACAACAGCCTGACTGCCTTCGACATGATCACGAAGCTACACGCCAAGGACCAGAACCTCGCTCACGCACTAGGTACCTACGATTGGGGCGTCGCACGTACAGCGATCCCATACGGTCCCTCTCCCGTTCCTAGACAGGACATGTTGGCCACACTCTCTGAACATCTCGACCGGTGCCTGGATCGGAGAGTCCCACAAGCAGTCTTCCTTCACGGCCCTACCGGGGTGGGAAAGAGTGTCATCGCCGCTGATTTCTGCCACTTGAGTCGCAACTCGTTCGAGTCCGTGTACTGGATCGACTGCAGCCATGGGCCCACCTCTGATGCGATGATTCGGGACCTTCTCCTCGATGCCGGTCAATCGGAATTCATCGAGCGCGAATCGATGTACCGCGCATTCAAGCAGCTATTCGCCAACCAACCGGGTCCCTGGATCCTCGTACTGGATGGAATCAAGTCCAGTCGGGACGCTGCGAAAATGTCGCCAACCGTCGGAAATGGAGTTATCGTCGTCACGACCCCCAACAGCACGGGGTGGGGTCCGGACGGAACATCTGTTGAAGTCCTCCTGCCGTCGCATCGTGACGCGGAAGAGTGCTTCTTCAAGTTCGCCGGCATAGAACCCAACGCTTGCGAGCCGCTACGGGCAACCGTATCGACAATCGTTGAGAGACTCGGTCGACTGCCTATGGCGGTGAGCATGGCCGGACTCTACTTCAAAAACAGCGGCGAGGACGTGCGCTCCCTCGCTCCACACTACTTCAAATCACTCGACGCACTAAGTGAAATAAGCTCTGCACCAGCACATTTCGATCAAACCGCGTTTACTGCTGTAGAGCTCGCGATATCTAGACTTCGAGCAGATCACGGCACCGTAAGCCCGAAATGGAGCCGGCCGGCAACGCACTTTCTGAACGCCGCGGCATTTCTCCACCCGGCCCAAATCCCCGTCCACCTGTTGACACCGGTGTCAATAGCAGAGGGAGGGCGAATGAACATCGCCGAACCCCCAGTCCCAGTCTTCGCTTCGCAGACAGACGTAAACGGAATAGTCACCGCGTTACGAACACAGACACTCGTACACCGCGGCAGCCTCGACCAGCACAGTGACAGCTCGAATCCTGCCGCCGACACTGTCACACTGCATCCTCTGATACACGAGATCACGCGGATCCTGTATCTACGTACCGTCCCACCGGAGTTTCTCGCCGAACTCGGCTGCCTGCTTATGTTCCACCTCTACGGTTGGGTGTCCCATCTGCGGCAAAGGGGGGACTACACACCTATGGAACGTGTATGTATGCATGCCGACGCCGTCGTTCAGCACTTTGACATGATTCCGTCGATGTCCGGTATCGACACGACCACGATGAGGTTCTTCGAACTCAGCCGAGCGATGTTACGTTCCGAAATGGCTGCGCGATTCGCGCGACGCGATAGCTTTGAATTCTCGACCCGATGCCTCGACGAAAGTCTGAACGAGCTACAACGACTACCCCAGACAGACGCGCTCCCTGCCGCTTTCGTCCTGAAGGCCCTGTCGGATAGATTCTCCGACGCCTGCGCCGCATCCTTTGCGGAAACGACTATCAAAGGATACGGCGAAGCTCTGATCGAGCAGGCAAGGCTTGTCGTCTCAGCCGACCATGAATCTGTCATCCCTATGGCTTTCCGACTGATCAAGGAAGCCACAACGTCCATCGCTGGCATCAAAGACGATCACGTGCGCTCAAGAATGCAACCTACACTGCAGAAATTTCAGGAGTTTCTTGATTCCGACCCCGTTCACGGGGTGACGATCCATGACGTGATGGCAAAGGCACAAGAACTTGTATCACGAAGAAAATACGCCAACGCACTTGCGTTGTTACCCGAACTACGGGAAGCGAGCCGCCCCAGCCGAATACCACGCGACGTACACGCACTAGAGGCATACTTGTGCCTGCGGGTTGGGAAGTACGACGACGCGCTCAAGGCGATCACCGAATACATGGCCGAGCGGGAAGTGCTCCGCGGTGCGGCCAACCACTACTTCCAGACGACAGTCAACATTCTCACTGCAATGCGCGAAACCCAATCAGACTGGAATTATCGTTCCCCCGACTTGCGCCGAGCGAACATAGAGCTAGCAGATCTAGCACGGGATCTACACACCCGCGCAGAATGAATTCGGATTGCACAGAACTGGATTGCCCAGAACTATCGACCATGCGCCGCAGTTCCTGGAATACCACACGCCGCGACCAGGACGTAGCATCGCACAGGAAACGGAGCGCCAAAAACATCATCCGCTCAGACGCCCGGCCAGGCAGAAGTCCAGCAGCAAGCGTCTCTTCACCGAACCCACCACCGGCAGGTACGAAATAAGATGTCGCCGCACTAATCGAAGAGTTCGGCAGCCAACTGACCAACAAGTCCCAAGCTAAAGGCGTACGACCGAGATGCGAAAATGGCTCCACCTTCGATCTGCATACAGAAGCAAGCGCGCTGTCGCAGATCATCAGTGGCTCATCGAGCCGTCAACAGCCTTACCTGCTGTCAACGACGGTCGAAAACTGGTTCTGGCCCAATTTCCGTGATCAATTTTGAATGTGTCAGTTGCTGAGGAGTATTCATTTGCGCAGCAGGTCAAATCCGGCGCGTCCGTGCATTTGCCGTTTTTGCATCTTGATTCGGTTCACGTGTCCTTCGAAAGCGCCGGAACTACAGGGGTAGGGTCAGCCCGTTTCGGACGGCTGCGTGGTCGGTGGCAAGGCCTCGAATGAAGCGATGCAGCTGCGGCAGACATCTGCCGAGGCGACAGAGAGCCACGAGTTCAATTGTCCACCAAGGCGTTCGGAGAACATCTCCGCCAACGAAGTGCCATGTTCTCCTGTTGCTTCAAGATGTACCTCCCGGTCAACTAGACGCACGCCAGATCAAGCTTAGAGTCACAGCTGTTCGCCCTCGGTGGTCACTACATAGCAGACGGGAGCGGACTTTTGAATATCGATCGTCATACTGTAAGAAACAAGCATGACCAATTCGGAGACTTCAGACTGGCGCGCTCGGTTTCACGATGCGGACGTACTACCCGAGACTGCTGATTCACAAGAAAAGGCAACACGCGGAAGGAAATTCGAAAAGATCCTCGCTGCAATGTTCTCGGAAGATAATCTGCAACCTCGTCTGAGCTATCGCCCAAAGGGGGAGGAAGTCGATGGTTCAATTTGGTTTCAAGGGCGCGTCATTCTCGTCGAAGCGAAGTGGACACAGAAACACCACCCAGCGTCAAGTCTCTACAGTTTCCGAGGAAAAGTCGACGGAAAGCTGACAGGGACGGTGGGGCTCTTCATCAGCATGTCAGGATTTTCGCCGGATTCCATCGACGCACTGATTGCGGGGAAAGAACTCAACCTGATACTGGTAGACGGCGATGACGTACGCGCAATCGCGAATCGAAAGATCACGGTGACGGAGGCACTTGAGCTCAAGCTTCGCGCAGCCGGGGAAACTGGCACTCCATTTCTACCATTGAGTGACCCTGTCATCTCAACACGGAACACCAAGCAGAGAAACCATCTCGTGTTCGTGGAAGGCCCGTTCGACGCTCGGGTCCTTGAGGCAGCACGGACCGTTCTCGGCGCCAGGCACGATGCCACCTTCATACCAACGGGTGGACCATCGAATATGGCACCGTTAATCAAAGCAATGTTATTGAGTCCAGATGGCATAGCGAGTATTACAGCCATTATTGACGGAAATCATCCCTCTCATCGTCACATGAACGATCTTCAAGAGATAATCGATGCCACCAACACTGAGCATGGAAACAATCTGACTGCGGAGCTGATTACACTCCATCCTGATCTTGACAGCGCGTTCGGTCTACTGCCTCCAAACGCCAGCCAAAATGACCGCATGCGGCTCCGAAGGCTCCCCGAGCATGAGCTCAAACAATGGGTTAAAAAGGCCATTACTCCAACTGCCACCGATTCTCAGGTTTTATCCGCAATCAACGCCGCAGGGGCCCGAATCCCGATGAGTCAGAGAGCTGAGTAGCGGAACGGGCCAACGACAACAATTTTCATGGCCTTGGATCAAACAACAGGCATATGTACCACGCGCAATCATTCCGCGCTGGATAGTCGGCAGTCGCTGTATATCTCGAGTAGTGAAGAGCTCCACCCAATTCGATTCAAGTAAGGACCACGAGTGCCTCGAAACGTAGCATCATCGATCGTTGAGCCGCAGCCGAGACGTCAATCGGTGCCCGCGCAACTGCGGGTCGGTCACGTCTACGTCAGGAATTTTAGACTTCTGCATGAAGTCGACGTTGCTCTCAACGAAAATACAACCGTACTTGTAGGCCGGAACAACACAGGAAAGACCTCGTTGGCCGAGGTCATGGCGCGATTCTTCCAGCAGACAAGCCTCCGACTCGATCTCGCTGATTTCTCGTCGGAAACATACGACCAGTTTCATCACGCATGCGAGCTTTACCTCAGTGGCAACGAAGATGGCGCCAGAAAAGTGTTACCGGCAATTACGCTCACAATCAGCATCGCCTACGACCCGGAGCTTCCGGAATACGGACCGCTGTCCGCTCTGATCGTGGACCTCGATCCAGACTGCCATGAAGCCAAAGTCCAATTTACCTACGCGCTTGAAGGAGGTCGCCTAAAAGAACTGTTCAAGGGAGTCGTTCTAGACCCTGATACGGGAGACATGCCCCTTACCAAGGACGTTCTCGACATCATCGGGAAACGCGTCCCGGACTTGTTCAAACGATCGATAACCGCCGTTGATCCGAATGATCCGGCGAATACGAGAGAGATCAGTCTCGATGCCGTCCGTAGACTGATCACCGTCGATCTCCTTCAGGCCCAGCGTGGTCTGGACGACGAGAAGGAGAAACCGAAGGACCTCATCGGGAAAATCTTCCAGTCGCTCTTTACTGCCGCCTCAAACGCAGAGGGCGATACGGCGCAGAAGAAAACCGCCGACGATCTCGCGAAGGCCGTAGAAGGAATCGAGTCTGACCTGGAAAGCCAAGTCAGTCTCATGGTAGCGGGCGTCATTCCAACCCTCGAGCGATTCGGGTACCCGGGATTACACGCTCAAGAACTCGAGACGAAGACCAAACTCGACATCGAGCGATTGCTCTCCAACTACACAAGTGTTCACTACCGCGGAGTGGCCGGTGTGTCGCTGCCCGAATCGTACAGCGGCCTCGGTTCACGGAACCTCATCTTGATCTTGTTGACTCTCCTGAGCTACTACAGGGAATATGCGGCGAGAGGCAACGTACCCGGTATCCATCTCGTTTTCGTCGAAGAACCCGAGGCTCACCTGCATCCCCAAATGCAAGAAGTCTTCATCGAACAGTTGGCCAGTCTCGCGGAACTGTTTCCGACGATCGACGGTATCGAGCACGGTTGGCCAGCACAGTTTCTCGTGTCGACTCACTCGTCCCATATCGCCAATCGTGCATCCTTTTCCGCGATTCGGTACTTCCGACTGGCGCGAGCCAGTACCGGCAGACAAGGGAATCACGCAGATGTTCTCGATCTGAGTCGGGCCAAAGATATCAACGTCAAATTTCTGCACCAATATCTGACGCTGACACGCTCGGACCTGTTCTTCGCGGACAAGGCAATACTCGTCGAGGGAACGAGCGAGCGTCTGATCATTCCGAAAGCGATTGAGAAGAGTGCCGCGAAACTCTCGAGCCAGTACGTGACGTTGTTGGAAGTTGGCGGCGCATATGCGCACATCTTCTTCCCGCTGCTCGACTTTCTCGGCCTGCCAAGCTTGATCATCACCGACATCGACTCCGTCGGTGGGCAAGAAGGTGGCACGAAACGTACGGCAACACCTGTGCACTCCGGCGACCGAACGAGCAATGCAACCATCAAGAACTGGTTCTTCCCGGAGATCACCCCTTTGGAACTTCTGAAGGAAGCGGAGGGCGAAACAATCAAGCGAGGCAATCGATATATCGCGTACCAGGTGCCCGAGCAAACTGTTGATGCTTGTGGCAGATCGTTCGAGGACGCCTTCATCTTGGCGAACCCCTCACTCTTTGCGCTCACGCTGGCTGAAGATGCGATGGCTGATGAAGAGGCTGCAAAGGAGGAAGCCGAATCGCACAAGAAGAGTGACTTCGCGTTGAGGTTCGCCATCGACGAAATCGATTGGGTAACACCGCGCTACATCCAGCGAGGCCTCGACTGGCTCCTCAACTTCCAACCCCCGCAGAACGTCGTAGATACAAGCGATGGGGGCGGGTCGGTGGTTGTCAAGTGATCGGTTCTCAGATAGATCCTGCGAAAACCGCAGAGCAGGAAAGTAACTCCGCACTCAAGGCTGTCTTCGCAGCACTGGCGAGTCGATCAAACTTCAAGCTTGAAGCCGGAGCGGGCGCGGGAAAGACCTACTCCCTCATCAAAGCGCTCAAGCACATACTCGCAGAACGCTCGAAGCACCTCCCCCGAGCCGACCAACAAATCGCATGCCTTACCTACACCAACATTGCTCGCGATGAGATCGTCAATCGAACTGACGCAAGCCCATTCGTATTCGCCGACACTCTTCACGGATTCCTCTGGGAAATGATCCGGCCATACCAGAAGCCACTAGCGCAAGCTATTCTCGCGGCCGATAAATGGCAAGGAACGCTCGACGGGCGCACCACACTGGACGGCGTGCAGATCGACTACGAGCTCGGCATCCGCGGCATAGGTGCCGACACCGCAACGCTTGATCACGACGATGTCCCGACACTTGCAATAGAGCTGTTCAAAAAGCCTAAGTTCCGAGCACTGATTTCTGACCGATTCCCCATCATCTTCATCGACGAGTACCAAGACACCCCGCAGGGGCTCATAGAAGCGATGCTGCATGGGCAAGAGGAAGACCCTCGAGCGTCCCTGTACGGCTTCTTCGGAGATCACTGGCAGCAGATCTACGACAAAACATGCGGATCAATCGAACATCCCACTCTGAACTCAATCCCGAAGAACGCCAACTTTCGCTCCGACACGACAATCGTGAACTTCCTCAATCAGCTTCGACCAGAACTGAAGCAGGCGCCCGCCAAGGACGCCGGAACAGGAACGATCACTATTTATCACACCAACGAGTGGCCGGGCGCGCGCCTGGGTAGAAACTGGAAAGGACAGATCTCACACACTGCTAGCCACGAAACCTTGGAGTGGGCGGTGGCAGATGCACAGGAACATCGCTGGGGCAATGCAACTGACGATGTCAAGACCCTCATGCTCACCCACACCGCAATCGCCAACGAGCTCGGGTACGAAACCTTGCCCAGCATCTTCAAGTACAACGATGCGTTCATCCGCAAGGAAGACCCCATCCTGGCGTACCTACTCGACGTCATCGAACCGGCAGCGAAAGCGTTCAATGAGCACAAGTATGGAGACCTCTTCGACGCACTCGGGCGGTCCCGGCCGCATATTCAGTCTCCTCGGGACAAAGCTCGCTGGACTGTCCTGTTCGAAAAGCTCAACGAACTACGTTCTCATGGGACTGTCGGCGAAGTACTCGATCACCTCCATGGGCAGAAGCTGATTTCGATTCCCGGCAAGGTGCAGCGCCGGCAGACCGACCTCGAAGAAGCTGTTGCCGCACTCGAGCCGCCGGCAGAGCTCTCCGAGCCCCGCCGACTCGTCGAATACCAGAAACTCCGAAACGTCGCCTACACAGAAATCCGGGCCCTGGCCGCGTATGTAGAAGACAAAACTGTGTTCTCGACCAAGCACAACGTCAAAGGCGCCGAATTCGACAACGTGGTGGTCGTACTCGGACGTGGCTGGTCAGCCTACGACTTTGCCAAAATGCTCGAAAACTATCCCAACCGAGCCCATCTCAATGACAGTGACCGTAAAAGCTTCGTACGCTCACGAAACTTGTTCTACGTCGCAGCGTCTCGCGCCAAACACAATCTCGTACTCGTCTTCACCCAGGAGCTCACGCAGGGCTCACTCACAACATTGACGAACTGGGTCGGCGAATCGAACATCGTTCCCATCGCATTCGCCGATGAAACCACGCCTCAGGTGGTAAATCCAACCACTTAATCCCTACTTGGTTGACTCACGAGCTAGTACCTTTCCATTGCCAACTGCGCCGCAGTGCGTGTGCGGCACAGTTAGTCACCGAAGTACACAGCAGACCTCGCACGAGTAACCCACGCAGCAAGTTGAACTCACGAATCAGGCCGCAATACTAAGAAACCCCAAACTCGCCGACTCCCCTCCGGAGTTCGCGAACCGGACGGAAGCAGAGTAGGACACCTAATGCTCAATTACACGGCGATCGATTTCGAGACAGCGAATTCGTACCGCGGCTCACCGTGCGCGGTCGGCCTGGTTCGCGTCCGCGACGGAATTCCCGTCCAGGAACAGCATTGGCTGATACGACCGCCGGAGCAGGTCGACCATTTCGACAACTTCAACATCGCACTGCACTGCATCACTCCAGAAATGGTGGCCACCGCGCCGCGATGGAAAGACGTATTACCGGCCATCGTCGACTTCATCGCGGGCGACGTCGTAGTTGCGCACAACGCCGGGTTCGATATCGGTGTCATTCGCTATGCGTGCGCCGTCGACAACATCGAGTGGCCGGAGATGCGGTTTCTGTGCACGATGGTGCTATCACGACGCGCCCTGTCGCTACCGACTTACCGTCTGCCGTACGTCCTCCGAGCGCTCGGAGGGGTACTCGTGGACCACCATGACGCGCTCGCAGACGCCCGCGCCGTGGCGGATGTCGTTCGCGGACTCGCAGCCGACCAGGGTGTTTCGGACCTCGACGCGCTCGCGGCCTCGGTCGGTGTCAGCATCGGCCGAATGGCCGGCGGCACATACAAAGGCAGCGTCGCAATTGTTCCCAGCAAAGGCGGCGGTTCTTCCCCTCTCGTTCAGCCCGACCTCAATCCGAACGCCGATCCCGACGGGTACCTCTGCGGCCGCGTGGTGGTGTTCACCGGAGCGCTGATATCGATGACACGGCAGATCGCGTGGGAGGAATGCGCACGCGTCGGTGCCGCCGCCAACGAGTCGACGACCAAGCGGACCAACGTACTCGTCGTCGGCGACATCAACCCTGCCGTCCTACAACCGGGCTCGAAGATCACCGGTAAAGCTCGGCGAGCATTCGAACTGCAGGAAAAGGGCCAAGACATCGAGGTGATGACGGAGGACGATTTCCTTCGCTGCCTGGGTGGGAAACCGCTCGACGAACCCGAGGTTCTACTCTCGGCCGAGGCCATCGACGGTTCCGTTGCACCAGTACCGGTACCCAGCCGCCTTCGGATGGTTCCGATGGCGCTGCGCCCGGAACCGCAATCGCCGCAACCAAAGCCGCCGAAGCCATCCCGGGCGTTGCGTCGAACACCTGTCCCGACCACCCAGGCATGCTCCGTGGACAGCTGCACTAACACCGCGGCATTCAAGACACGCACGAAACCGACATGGTGCGAGCAGCAAATCATCGAGCAACAGCGTTGCGGCGGACTTTCGCCGTTGGAATCGTTCACTCGCCCCGACAACTGGCAACTGGCAACTGACCGAATGTCTGACCTGCACCGTCCAGGCGCACTACCGGTTCGAGTACACCCTCGACAAGAACACCTACGCTGAATCGTCGTGCCGTGCCTGCTTCTGGCGAGGGTGGGCGGCGCAGTCCCGGGACGTGCAGGGTGCGTGGGCCCGGGTGGAACCTGTCCGACTCGAGGAAGCGAAACTCGTTGCCGAAAAATCGGGATACGAATACCTCGGACCGCTGACAGCTCCGTCGCTGCCGGACGACCCGCACCACGTACGGTGCCGTCGATGCGGACGGATCAGCGCTGAACGCCTCAGCGACATTGCGTCCGGCTGCTCGACCTGCAAACCCCGCAGCTAACACTTCCGTCAGCGCCCCGCGCCATGACAGTGACAGTGACAATGACGGCCCTCACCTAGAGTAAGACCGCCCACGTCCAGTCCTTTCTCGTAGGAGTTCTCCGTGACCACCGCACCACACACATATCTTCTTCCACTCGCGGTGATCGACGAACCCTCCAGGAAAGTATCCATCTGGCACATCGACGTCGGACCCGACATCGGACTACCCCGACTGTCCGGCGCCTGGGTCCTCGAACGCGACGACACCGACACGATCGTCAACCTTGTTCGCGGTCGGCACGTCGTGCTGTGCAACGACACCGACATCCTCACACGCGAAAACATCACCACCGCAGGAACAGTCGACATCGACGCAACCGTCGACGCCGTCATCGCTGAACGTGATGCATTGCAGGCCCGCTTCAACTCTCATGCGGCCACACACAAGACTCTGGTGTCCCCGACGTGGCCGGAAATCTCACATCCGAAAGAAATTGCCGCTACGGTCCCCCGGACGGAGACGATCATCGAACAAACCGGAGACTCGTTCCCGCTGGCTCGGGGGTTGAACGTCCTCGCCCAAGCCTGGACCCAGATCGAGAAACAGCGCCTGGCAAGGCCTTTCCTCATCGAACCCGACAGACCCCATCCGCGGCCACTGCCGCTGGTCCTGCGATAACGACTGCAGCGACGCTGCACTCGCAGAAAACCTTAACGAGTACCACATGCCGTGCCCACGAATAGCATTTGTGAGATCGGTGCAACCGTTGTTCGGGTGATCCCCCTGGCACCAGGGGGATCATGTCTCTCACTCGAACCTCGACGTGGCAGCAACCTGACAGCACTGCCGGAGGTCGCTTGCCGAGTCGTCTATGATTCCTCGAGCTTCGGTGACCGGCACCGCAGCGGTGGAGAGGTTCATGGCAACGACGAAGCAGAAACTCGGTTGGGGACTAGGCGCTGTGTTGGTGATGGCGATGTTCGGAAGTTGCATCAACGACGACGGTCCATCGACCAACTCGATCGCAGCGCCCACGACCTCCGCTCAAGCGTCGCCCACGACAACCTCTGCGGTACCGATCCCGGGACGAAAGAGAGTCGAATGGGAAGGCACAGTCCTCGACTACGACGCAGCCGGATCCGGCGCAGGCCTCTACATCGACGTCGACGGAGAACGAACCCGCGTCGACATCAACCACGTCGGCGCAGTGACCTGCGGCGGCTACACCGCCTCCGACTCGAATCGCGCGGTGGTGCGGCAGCGGTTGACCGAACTTGCACCGATCGGCACCGCTGTACGGGTTGTGCGTTCCATGCCCCTCACACCTGGCGGATACGTGTACATAGCAGGATCAGCCGACACCACCATCACCGCATCCGCAACGGAACCGGCCACCACGGCCGGGTCAACGGCGTCGTCAATGGAGTCGGCCGACACCACAACGACTACAACAGAAAAGACCTCGGGATCGGCCACCACAACCGGCGCCCCCTCCACGGCGAACACCTCCACCGGTACCGAAATCCTGCTCAACGAAGCACTTCTCGCCGAAGGACTGGGCACCCTGGACATGCCCGGCATCAACCTGTCCGTCCTGTCCACGACATCACTCGATCAACAGCTCGCGGCAGCCCGCCAATCCAACAACGCGGCCCCGAATTCGCTACGGTGGCCGGCACTGTTCACCGCATACCAGAACGCATGGGACAACCGCATCGGATTGCAGGCGCAATGCCGAGCCGATGACGATGCCTCGATCATGAAGGCCGAACAGAAAACCGAGCTCGATCGGCTACGTGCCGGTCCCGACGGGGTCCTCTACACCAGCGACGACGATCGCGCGACATACAAGTTCGACGACAACGGAAACATCTACGTCGACACCCCCACCTACAGCAGCAGTGGTGGCGGAGGGGGCGGCGGGGGCGGCGGGATCTGCCGTCGTAGCCGCTGGTGCTGACAACACCGATCCCCTGGAGAAATCTCGAAACTCTTTGCGCACGAACAGGAAATTCAGGTGAGTAGCTGGCCTAAGGGGTTGACTGGACACTCACGCAAACACCTCCTCGAAGCAGCGACCCCGGATAGGACATCCCATCCCCCGGTGTTTCGGATTCTCTGCCGTAATCAGGCCCATGTCCGATTCGGGCCTTGAAACTCCTGAAAACATTGTGGTCGGTTCGCGGGCCACCGTAATCCCGACTTCCGGATCGCGGTCCAGTGAAACCGAGTCGCAAATCGGGGTCGTGATCGAGGACTACGCCAACACCCTCATCGACAAGTCTGATCTGGGCGAGATTGGGCGCCCTGCTGCGGTGGGCGATCGCCCTCGACGACGGCCGTTTGATTTTCGCCGCCGAGGACGGTCTCGAGCTCACCTGCACATTTCCACCTCATCGAAAAATTACAGGACGCAGGCGCATTGCGGACCGAATATCAGTGAGAAAACATGCCCCTCACCAGTCTCAGTGTGCGGCGTCGAACGCATCGATGACGTCGGCTTTGATACGCCCACGTGGGGAAACGTCGAAGCCGTTCTTGCCGGCCCACTCCCGGATTGCTTTCAGCTGCTCCGCTGATCGACCAAACCCCGACGCCCTGGCCCCAGTGGAGGTTGTCGAACGCGCCTTGCCTGCAGCGGAGACTTTCTCTGCAGACTTGATATATGGGGCGAATGCCGCTTCGATCTTGTCGGCATTGGCAGGGCGTAAATCAATCCGGTAATCGGCGCCCTGATAGGAGAAGGTGACCTGGTGACCCAATCCGGTATCGATGGGTTTTCCGTCGAGATCGTCGATGAATTGGCGAATCAATATTTCGGCCACAGGAGTCCTCTTCGTCGTTTTGCTGAATGAGTATGGTGTTCATGTTATCTGCAGTATCAGGAAGTCTCGCTTTCCTACTGCGGTGCTGGCTGCTGCTCGCGGCATGCTGGAGATCCCGACGACCGGGTACAACCGGCCCGTCTTCCTCGGGCAGGGGCTGACGGACGAGATGGTGCCGGCACCGCTGGCTTTGAAACTCGCGGCCGAACTCGCCGCCAACCGCCAACCAGTTACATTCCGCACATATCCGACCGGTCATATCCAGACGATGCGGGCGGCACTCCCCGAAAGCCTCTCCTTCGCCTCGAACCTCTCCCGCCCTAGACGGGTCGAGGCTCAGCGCGGGTACCAGATCCTTCAGGGCCGCAACAAGAAAGCGCTGCCTGTCTTCGACCGGAAACTCGCCTCGCGCTGGCAGACTCGCTAAGAGACAAAGCGATGGAAATGGCCAGTCCGTGCAACAGAACCCAGAACGCTCCAGGGACTTACCTACCTCTAAACCAAGTGCACGAACGGCTGAATCGCAGGGCAAGCAGAAGTTCAGGACCAACCTCCCACACATGGTGCCGAGTCACGTAAGGCACGGCGGCAAACTCACAGTGTTCAAGGCGTCGGTGACCGACACGAAAAGGATGGTCAGGCCACGAAAGGCGATCCTGTGTGTTCCCCAGCAGCGGCACCGTCGCATAGGCTCGGTCGCCGTCCATGCGCTCAGAGAACCGCTTCTGTCTCCACTGTCCGTCGTGCGCAGAACCAAGACTCGTCAGGGCCGAAATCGCGGCGAGGTCATGTCTTTCGCTACGGGGTTCGTCGGCAGCGATCGCCTGCTCTGCCCTCAGCATGCCTGATTGCATGACGCTTACCCCGACCTCGACCTGACCAACCGCACCGAAGCCGTCATTGACACACACATCACCCGACAGAAACCAGCATGACGGTAATTCGTTGAACTCGCGCCTCTCAGCTGCCCAGAATGAGAACATGATGTAAGACGCGGAAACCCGTCTGATCTCACACGCGAATCTAGACTCGCCGCGAAGTAACCGTCCTTCACCGGCGAAGACATCGACGCGGCGCTGGCAACAGCTCATTCCCACTTCGCCGGCCGTCCAGTGCGCGACTTCATTCCGTTACTCGTCGAACACGCAGCCGGCGAAACACTCGCCGCACTGACTGCTGACCAACTCCTGACCAACTCGATCGCACAGAAACACTGTGGTCCCCGTATCCCATGGCACAGGGCTAACACATTGAGCGTGTTCGGACCGACCCTTCTCAGATACCCCACGGCCCCAACTGCCGCGCCGAACATCCGCGACACATCGATCAGCGGACCGATCTTCACCGATTTCGAATCAACGGCGCCACAGAAGGATTCGGTACTCCACACCTTCCACTCTAAAGGGACTGGATGCCTTCCCATTAGACTGGCGTGCACGCGGCCGACTACCACGAACCCACTGCCTACATGGGGCAAACGTAATCATCGTCGGCGCAGGGCACTCCGCAGTACAGATCGCTGCCGAGCTCGACGAATCCGCCAATGTGATCCCGGCCAGCCGAAACCCCATGATGACGAGATGCTGACCTTCCCGCCTGCGTGCAAGTACGCCGACGGCCCCGGACGCGAACGCGAACGCCAGAGCCTCGAACGCCCCGACAATCACGTGAAGTCTTCTCTCGCTTCCTGATGGTCGGGGCGCGAGGTCGTCCGACGAATCGGACGTTACGAAATTCCGTTCACCCGGCACCTAAACGGCAGGAAACACGACCCCCTATTCTTGGTGCGGATCACTGTCCACGAGGGAGGGATCATCGTCTTCGTCGCGACGCTGTTCCACTTCGTCGAGAATTCGAATGACATCCGCCGCCACGATGGCTTCACGAATCAACCTGTCTGCTGCAATTGCACGAACAGCTCTTTCAAAAATTTCGCGCCTCAACACAACCACACGCGAATCGGATGTACTTCCGACCAACACTCCATCGCTTGACGATGGCGAGGCGGCGGAATGATCGACGTCACTTGCTCCGGAATCGTCTGCCATAGCGTCCCTCCTGAATCACTTCAGGGTAACTCAGAATCGCTGACGGCGCGATGATGCGATTTATCTAAGATCCTCTACACTGATCATCAGCAGGCGATGCTGAGAAACATAAAATCTAAACAGGAGAGAGAATCATGGCGCATCGACGGAAGTCCCGACAGCGAACCTCCCACTCTCAGGCTACAGAGAACCAGTAGGAGGCCGCGACGTGGCAACGACCGCAATGACCGTGCGACTCGACACCGAACTCCATGAACTGCTGACCGGGATGGCCAAGCTTCGAGGGGAGAACGTATCCGAGTTCGCAAAGAATCTCATCGAGGATGGGCTCACTAAAGCCATGGATCCCGAAGAAATCGAAGCAGCCATCGAAGCGGAGAAGGTGCGACTTCTGACTGCAGTATCGAAACTGCGGCAGAGCAACGCAAAACACTAGACCCCACAGTTCCTCGGAACGGGCCGACCTCACTCAGGAGGTCGGCCCGTTCTGTTGCACAGCCCCTTTCGGCTTTCTCATTCGATTCTTTGATTCATAGATTCTTGATACGTGTGATGTTTTGATCCTTGACTGTTTAGATTCTGCAATGTTAGCGTGCCAATTGTTAACTGTTGCGATCAGCTGAGGAGACGACGATGTCCACCAACTACGTCAACATCACCGACCACGACATCCCTGGGATTTACGACGCAATCGATACCCCGTACAACTCTGAAATCAGCTGCATGTTTTGCGACATGCGCGATTCAACCGGCCAGAAGTTCGAGAAGTCCGGTCTTGCATGGACATCCGAGTTCCTCAAGATGTACCGCATCATCGAAGAACTCCTCAAGCAGTTCGACGTGCCCTCCACTGTCAAGCTTGAGGGCGACGGCTGCATGATTGTCGTCAACAGCGAGCATGCACATCGCTTGATGAACTACGGGATCGCGGTCCTCGAGCATGTGAACTCGCTCAGTACCGACAAGAACGGTCAACGTGGTGAAATCGACATTCAGATGTCCGTCGGTGTCGCTACCGGTCCGGCCTTCCGATTCCGCACCGAAGACGGCCGCATCGATCATCTCTCCGCAGCGTGCGATCGCGCAGCACGACTTTGTTCGGCAGCGTCCGCCCAGGCGGTGTTCGTTGACGCCAATACCGTCGAAGCTGCGAACATGACCAAGATCGTGTCCCAGTTCGGAAAGATCGTTCACCGCGCTCCCTCCGACTATCGAAGCCCCCGCGAAAGGCTGCAACTGAAGGGCATACCTGACCCCGTGGAGTACCACGAGATCCTCTACTCGTCACAACTTTTCGGCGTTCGATCCTCCGCCGTCACCGAAATTGCGAACGCAACCACATCACACCCACCCGCTGCCGCGACACCACAGCCCTCGCAGAATCCAACATCGAAAGTTCCCGAAATCGGAGACCAACGCGTCGGACGGGTCAAGCGATGGGAACCTGGGAGCACGTACGGGTTCGTCACGGACGTCGACTCCGGCGAGGACTTCTACCTTCCGGAACGCAGCCTGCTCTATCCAGATGACGTACAGCACCTTGGAGCGGACAACGCGGAAGTCACCTTCGTCGTCGCAGCCGCCCTCGGGAAAAAGGCGTCACGTCGAGCAGTCGCTACCGCCGTCATCGGACAGGGCGCAGACGGAAAAATCAGCTTTATCAGCTCGGACAAGCCCTTCGGATTCATCACCGTCACCGACGAACGCGGAACGGAACTGAAGTTCTACGTCCACGTCAACGATCAGTTCCGCACACAGTTCAAGATCGGCGATGAAGTCGCATTCGACATCGCACGCGGAGCGAAGGGCGCCCGTGCGGTCAACACGGTACCAATCCACGACGACATCGTTCCCGCTGCATAGCGGCCCCACCCGAACCCCTGTGGCCGGATGCTCACGCATCCGGCCACAGGAATGTGCCAGAAACACGTCGACGACCCAGTCATCCACATCCGAACGATATTCCCAGGCCACCACATCAGGACGAACACGCAGGTGACCGATGCGCGCTGCATCGCGCGCCGGCAGCGTCACAACGAATGGTGTTCCCGGGACGAATGGTGTTCCCGGGCACGACCACCCGAAACGCAGCACCAGATAGAACTCAAGGCGCCGAAGTCTGCGTACCGACACGTTGCGCCTCAAATGACCGCCACGGGCCGCACCAGTACGTCGTGAGTCGTACGGTTCTTCAACAGCACACCCGAATGATCAACCCAACACCGAGAGTTGAATCGCGTCTGGTGCCGAAAATTTCATCGACCAACACACGAAATGGCACCACCGTGAAGTGAGGACCATTTCGGATTGAGCAGTTGCAAGGACAACCCGGATGCTGCGGGCCGGACCCCGTCAGATCAGCATCGTCTTCCCGACGTGTCCTGCTTCGTCTGGCTGACGGTGGCCGACTTCATGCTTTCAAGTCAAATTGCCTCTGCGCTGCATGATTCAGTTAAATTTTGATAGCCGCCTAACTGGAAAACTTGTCAACGGTCACGACGCCGGCAGGGCCGGGGTGGGCGATCGTGTCGATCGTTGGCGACGAGTAGTCGAAATCGATCTGGTCGTATGCACCTCGGTACTCTGCGGGAAGTTCATTGTCCGCGATGACGAACTGCACTCGACCCGGGTTCGCTTCCGCAAGGGAGACCAGTCGCCGGTACAGCCTCTCTGTCACCTCCGTCGCGGTGTTCAGTGCCAATCGTGGACTGTCAATCATCAAAAATGCCGGGTACTTGGTGTCACGGCGCCGCAGTGCCACGGCCAGAAGAGACGACCAGTATGCCACCTGCGTTGCAGTAACGACTCCCCCACCGAACTGACTCGATTTAGTGAAAACCTTCCCATTGAGAACTGGCAGATACTTGTCTGGATCCACTGTTGCGGACTCGATTGCTGGAATGCCGATCGCTGCAACAGCCCTGCTGAACTCATCGCTGATCTCGCCGACGATCTCACGGCGCCGGGACTTCAGTTGATCCTCCGCCCGTTTGACTTTCGCACTCAGTTGCTCACGTTCAGCAATCAGTGCATCGGCCGCACGCTGCAAGTCTTCGACGACGTCCCACTGTCTGAGTGTGGCTTCCAAGTGTTCTTGCTTCGCCCTCGCGGACGCGACACGTTGCGACGCATCACTAAATGCTTGGAGCCGCGGAGTGACGCGATCTGCCGTACGGTCGTCGATTTGTCCCGCAAGATCCGTGACCAAGTGCTCACGTTCGGAGATTGCCTGCTGCGTTTGTCCTAAAGTTGCTTCAACAGAACGGATTTGCTCATCCATTTCGACGAGTTGAAGATTGAGCTGACGTGCCTCGTACTGATCGAACTCCTCCGTGGACATGTCCAGTTCAGGCTGCAAACACAATCGGCACGTGTCGGCGGGTATATGTTGGCGCGACAGTTTTTGCGTGCAGCGTGGGCACACCGTGAATTCGATGTTCGCCATTCGAAGGCCAGCCTCACGCATCCTCCCCAGCCGGTCGAGATCGCCTTTCACTCGCCGTTGTTCGAGGGTGTATTCCGAATTCCGTCGGGATAATTCAACGGAGGCTGCCTTGGCGGATGCAAGGCTTCGTTCCGCCTCACCAAGTAGATCGCGCAAGACTTGCGTCCGGCGGTCGGTTATCGGATCGATCGACTCGCGAAGGGCGACGAGTTCGCTTTGCGCTTCGCTCTGATCTTCCGCTGTCTTCGCCAAGTCTTGTTCCGCTTCGGCTCGGCTCGTGGTGTTGCTGTCGTGGAGGAAGCCTGTGACCGCACGAAGTTGCTGTTCTGCCTCTTGTGCTCTCTTCTTCAGAAGATTGATTCGCGAGCGCCAATCCAGGATTTCCGGATCGATGAGGTCGAAAAGTAGCTCGAAGACGACCTTGCGCTTCGGCTCGAGGTAGCTGTCCTGGCTTTTGGCTATGTCACGGTTGATCTCGTACTGAGGGATGTAGAGGAATGTCAGTATGTCGGCGAAAGAGATGCGGCTTCCTTCGCGGGTGCTGGTTCCGCCGGCTGCAGCCCGCAGATCATCTTGCAGGCCGATGTGTGCGAGCAGCAGGGTGTTCAGACTCGGGTCAGTGGCGCCGACATTATGGTCGGGAAGCCGCTCCTGAGTGATCAGGTCCGTAACGCGAACAGTTTTCCGTTTCTGAGGGTCAAGGCTGCGCCGGAGGAGCAGTCGTGCGTCGCCGAGACTGACGTCGAGTGTCACCGCATCGACATGGTCCTCGGCGACCGCGGCGAGCCGGCCTTCGCAACCGAAGCCGAACTTGAGTAGCTCGAGAAGTGCGGTCTTGCCGACACCTGTTGGGCCGGCCAGCACCGTCAGATCGGATGGAAATTCTTGTACAACTGGACCTTCGGTCGTATCAAGTTTGAAGGAATTGATTCGAAATCGTGTAGTCATCGGATCACCTGCCGATGCGGGCGGTCCATCAATGTAGTCAAGCGCTCATATATGCGGTCTTTCAACGCGTTTCCTGTCATGTTCGCGGATGCTTCCGCGATGGCGTAGCAGCGATCATTGATTGCGGTCCATTCGGTGGTCGTAGCCATATCGCTGGTCATCCGTCTTCCGGCGGTGGTTGGTGCGATAGCGATACTGCCCTTGCGTGGTTTCATGTAGCGCAACAGTCCGCGGCCGATGAGCGCGCCAATGACGGCGTAATATCTGTCGTCCCACGGTCCAAACTTGTACCGAATCATTGGTGCTTCAACGTCAGTGGGATCCGCAAGATCGTGCGCGCTAACGTGGAGCCGTGGATCGCCCGTCTCGAGTGAGTCAAGCACCCGAAGGGCGAGTACCGGATATCGCAGGAGAAAATCGAGTTTGGCGAGCTTGGTGAGTCCTTCGAGCTTGCCTGCGTGACCAGCGGTGGCGGAGACAGCCGTGACAAGCATGAGCACTCGCGCTTGGTGATAGGCGAGATCCTCGCGTTGAAGCGCCAGTTCGAGTGCATCATCGACGTCGATCATGACGGGTTGTCCCGCTGTGCATGCAGTTCAGCGATCCTGGCGACGACGTCGAAGCGCTCACCGAACCAGACCTTGCATTCGTTGGTGAGGTCACAAATTCCTCCCAAGACTAGGTCTGCGTCCATGCCCGGGGGAAGCTCCTCCGCAGGAATGTTGTCGACACGTTCCTGTACGCGGCGCCAGAATATAGTTCCGGGAAGGCCTACGGCGCTTTCTTCGTCGCTGATGCGCAACAACCGTCGCTGCAACTTACTTTGTTCGCTACGCGCGGTCGGATCACCGCTTTGTCGATCTCTCCAATAGGTCTTGTAGTCCTGCCGGAGGTCTTCGGCGCGTTCGATGCCGTTGTCGGTACATCCCCCTGTGGCCATCTTGACGGCAAGCCGCGTTGAGCGAGGTAGACGAGATATAGGCGCGAACCCGGCTGGCTGAGAGATCGCCGTCTCGATCGCGATCTCGATGTCTTCCATCGTTATCGTGCGCTCACGCATCAAGCGCTCACCCTGTGCCGTTGCGAAGGATTCTTCTATTGGCCGACCAAATATCTTCTCGGGCAATCCAGCCCATGGGACAGGCCCTCGTGCACGCATGCGCACGCGAAAAAGATTCGCCACAGCCTCCCACACGGCGCCTACAATCGTAGCCGACACTGTCGCTCCGACCTCGAGTCTGTCGAGGACCGGCTTTGCATATTCGCTGGGCGCAGAGAATTCAATGTGGTCACGACGAGGTTTGCTGTGATCGATGGAAAGCATGGAGAGAAAGCGGGCGACCTCGACGGCTCGATCGTCCATTGAGATTGCCCCACCCAGTGAGGTGCCGTCCCAGTTTTTCCTCACCGGCACACTGTGTTTCGCGATACTGTCACGGAAGGCGCAAACGAGAGCCCGCCGCTCGTCATCGACGGTCACCGGCGTTCCCGACAACCTCAACTGCTCGAAATGACCGGCCGCATTTACCAAAGACTGGGGGTCTCCACTACCTAGCCCGCCGGTGGTGACGAGGCGGCATGTCGGCCGTTCCCGCAGGACAGACCAACGGTCGAACATATGCGCGAGGCCTCCGGCATCCGCCAGCATGTTCACCGTTGTGAAAGTCGCGACCGACTGCTCACGGTGCTTTCCGGAGACCAGCTCCACGGCGTCGCCGTCCACTAGCACCCAGTCCTCATGTACCTCGCAGAGGACCCGACGATCGCTATCTGCCGGCGAAGTACCCTCACCAAGAGTCCTGTAGTAGAGAGTCAATCCGTCCGCTGCAGCCATAGCCGCTTGCCAGTGGTACCGATCAGCGGTGTCTGCGCCGGAATCGTCGCTCGGAGCAATCGCGACCAGTAACTCGGCAGCCGTCGGAGAAGGGGAAGTAGGCTTCACAAGCACCCACTGACTATAGAGTGCCCGAATGGAAGCAAAGTGGGCCTCTCTCTCGGTGAGTAGCGATTTCGACATGAAGAAAGCCGAGATCGAAAAGCTGCTCGTATCAGCGATATTTGGTCGTCCCTGGGCAGGCACTCCCGGCGCAGGCACGATGCATTTACGGTCATTGCATCGGACGCATCAAGAAAACAGATTGGCTGCTAAGAACCGAAAGGTTCACCCAACGAGCCGAAACCCGAGGGCTCGGGTACGCGATCGGGAATCGACAACCTCAGAACCTTGGATCCCCAAAGGCCAGAGTCGATTTGGCCGCCTCCGACATAGATATTGCGACCATCGCCGCTTACTGCGACCCCACTGAACACCCAGTCGCCGGAGATCGGAACCACAGTAGGGGCCACCGCTCCGGGAACAAACTTCAACACCTCGCCGACACCGTCGGCTCTCACTGCCGAAACGTACAAATTGCCGTTGTCGTCGACATCGATGTCGAGAGGAGCACGAATAGGTGCAAAAGGCAGCACAACGGGAGTGGTCTCGCCGGTCTTGAGTTCGATGATTCGCCCCTCATTGCTCTCGGCAACATACTGAATCGCGAACAAATTTCCAGCATCGTCCACTGTAATTCCGGCTGTCAGAGGATCTCCCAGAGAGTGGACGACCGGTGAGGTCGCCCCGGACTTGAGTTCGAACACCGTGCCAGTCCCGTATTTCGTGACGAAGACATCCCCATGACGATTCACGGCAAGACCGCCTCCCGAGATGGCGCCCAACGCACCACCAAACGGGAGGGCAACCACCGATCGATCTCCCGCATTAGCCATCAACACTTCAAAACTGCGATAGTCGCTGAAGGTGTAAATGTTGCCATTGCCGTCCACGTCCAGTGCGCCAGCATTGATGTACGTCCCGAAGTCGATTTCTTGCGGAACTGATCCGCCGGCTTTGAGTTCGAAGGCCCTCAACGTCCCTGCGTCCCCGACCACAACATCACCCGCATCGTCGACAGCAAGCGACAACCAGGAACTGTGTGAGTCTTCAAAGGGAAGAAATGACTGCACAGGGACAGCTTCGATTGGCCCAGCGATTGCCTGTACAGGGCTCAGGACTACCCCTGCCAGCAATGAAAGGCCAACGAAACCCCGCCCAATTGCTTTCATACTCGATCGGTTCCCAGCATTTTTCGTACTTCGGGCATCATCCACGTGCCGACTCCTAGTCCCTGTTGGCTTCCATTGATCGGTCCGGAATGCTCGGTTCAAATTTCAACGAGTGCATCATTTTCCACTCCGGCATGGAACATACGTTGCCGACGAGAGAACCAAAGCGGCCAATGGCGTTGGAACAATCCGACGCATCTCGACGAACAAAATGCCGCCCGACCATCATCGCCTCGTCACTGCACAAAGAGTCCGAGTGCACTTTGCCCACTACTTCGAACTATTACTCGATCACGGCGGACCTGCCGATGACCAAGCCGCGATCTACACCGATTTCCGTTCTTCTCGTGAATCTTCCGCCACTTCTTCGACGCGGGCCCGGTGAACGGCTTCGCGGAGCCAGTGTCGTTGTACTCAGAACACAACTGACACTTCAACTTCTTCTTCGTCGCCAACGGAGCGACCGCACCAGCAACCCCCCCCAACGTCGCAACACCCGCCGTCACACCGATCGCCTTGGCCCGAAACGTGCGCTTCTCGGTGAAGCAATTCTTGTTGCCACAGTTCCAGCACCGCATCTCACCGTGCTGTCGATCTGAATGTCTTTCACCGCACGTCCGTTTCGTCGTAGTCGCATACATATCTAGCAGAGATACCGGAAGTTACGGATACTTTTGAAGACCGTCCAGTATGCAATGTCCGGATAATCTGATAGTAAACAACCCATGACCAAACTTCTCGCCGCCATCGGAGCCATCCTGGCTGCGATCACACTTACCGCCTGCGGCGGACCACCCGCAACATCCGAAATGCCGAACCTCGTCGGCGAGAAACTCGACGACGCCACAGACACACTCAAAGACATCGGCATCGATGTCGAAACAACAGATGCATCCGGCAAGGGCAGAAGCGTATGGGTCGCCAGCAATTGGACGGTGAAATCCCAAAGCGTGGAGGCAGGCGAGACGGTATCCAAAGGGGACACGGTAACCCTGACTGTCAGCGACGCCAGCCCCTCGACGCGCACCACGAAGACCACCGAGGTGAGAGCGGCCCCGGCACCTGCTGCACCCAAACAAGCAACGACGGTTATCTCACTACCTGTGGACCGGGCCGAGAAGAACAGCGGATTGACCCTCGACACCTACGACCTCGCATCCAACCTGGCACCCAGTCGCTCAGGCGAGAGTTCACGGACTGTGTTCGACAAAGCGAACTGGCGCGTCGTAGCGCAATGCGACACCGCGCAGGGCGGGCGTTTGATCGTCGGCGTCGTCAAGGAAGCCGAGTGGCCCGAGGTCGCCAACTCGAACGTCTCGTCAAATACCTACGCCGCACTCCTGACATGCCCCTAGGAGACGGATTCACTGTGGGCATTCTCGGTAACTGCCTTCGATGCTAGGGACGAAAGTGTATGCACAACATACGAATCAAACCGCAGAGGCCCGCAATGATCGATCGTGACGAATGCGCGGCGGCGCCTCCAGAACGAAATCGTTCGATCAACATGCCGGATACCCTTCGCGGATCCCAACCCGTCCATCCCGGCAGCAAGACAGGACTCCGAATGCTCGATTACACGACCATCGATTTCGAGACAGCGAACTCGTACCGAGGCTCGCCGCGCGCGGTCAATCTAGTGCGCGTCCGCGATGTCACGATCCGGCAAAGTACCAAGAACAGATCCGCCCACTACAAAGTGAACACCGATGCCCAGGATGAGAATTATCTCGCTCGCCGCGGCAAAGTCGCCTACGGAGACTACCCGCCGACGAAACTCACTAGGAGTGACGATGGCATGCGGACCAAAGTTCAGTAACTCCCTGGAGAGCCTGAGCGATTCTGAGCTACTCCAGAAAATTCACCAACTACGCATGTCGGCCGCGGAGGCATACGAACAAGCCGGCGACGAGGCTCTGGAAAACTGGGTACAGATGTCTGAGCGTTACGCAACTGAAGCGAGACGCCGTGGATTCTGAAGCGAAACGCCGTGATTCGCCTGAATTCCCGACCCCGCTCAGACCAAGATCGCCAGGATGATCCAGCCCGCCGACAGGATCCCGAACATCATGCCAATTTGATCGAGCAGTCGACGGCGATCCTTGCTCTCGACGAGCAACGCTGCTACCCGGAACGGTAGACACAGGGCGCCAGCCACGACCGCGGCGATGGCGAGCCACCAATCGAAAGACACTCCACCATCCCAGTTGCGACTCCCCTGCGTTCGACAGGTAATGGGATAGTAATATACCTGAGTGCCCTTCCTTGCCAGGTCCGGGTGCACGGCTCACCGGAGCAGCTGTCACGCGCCAATCCGGTGAGCCTCTCGTTCTGCGCGGCACTCCCTGTCGTGTCGCGCAATGGCCCGCCTCGCCTGAGGGGGACGGGGCGGGCCAAATCTTCCTGTTCACGAAGGCGGATATCGCATGACCAACTACGACCGCAACATTCCCACGAACCACAGAAGAAACAATGGACGTGGGTGGCGATGACCCTCGCATCCCTCGCCCTGGCAATAATCATGGCTGTCTTGTGACTCAACCCCGGCGAGTTGAAGTGCCAACGCAACCAGTGGGGTAATGATTTGGTAAACTTCCAATGCATCCTGGCCCCGCAGACTGGGATGCAGGCGGCCCGTTGGCTTCGTCACCATCGATCGGCGGGTCGCCGTTGCGTGCCGTTCCTGTCCGTTCCGGTACGTACGGCCTACCCAGCCAGGCAGGGGTGGGTAGGCCACTGAGATTGTGCACAGGGCTCTGATCGGCATTTCTGCGCGCACGACCCGCCTGACTGAGCGGTGACAGGCGGGTCACCAGAACTGTGCGCGTTGACGGAAGAATTACTGGCTCGCCACCGTGCACGGCCCCGCCGCGTACCAGAAGCACTCACCGTGCGGTGGAACCACAAGACTGCGTACAGGTCTGATTGGTGACTTGCACGCACGGCCCACCGGGTGTGACGGTCGGACGCCGCCCGGTGGGCCACCAAGGCTGCGCATCGAATCATGCATCGATCCCGATGCGCACGGCTCACCCGGGAGGTAGTCACTCACTACCCGAGTGAGCCGCCAATGTGCAACATCTTCGCCCAGTCCGAGATGCTAAACGAGGTCCCGCCAGTTTTTTCAGACACTTGGTTTCCAGCTTGAGGTCGACATTGAGTGACCAAAATCTGCAGTATTCGAAGGAGTCCCGTGAGTTCGAGCAATGAGAACCAAACCTGGCCAACCGACATCGAATTCGTAGCAGCAATCCGTGATACCTCGATGAGCGCACGAGTGCTGAAGCGTTTTCCGAGATCGGCTGCATCGATGGCGTAGTGACAGTGGCCTTCGACCCGCAAAAGACCAGAATTTCAGTCCAACTTTGCCACGAGATCAAAGGCTTCGAGAACCTTGCACGGTTCATCGGCACACCGTTTGCATTCGACGATGACGATGGCCAATGGTTCCGGAAACGACTGGTTCGAGTCGAGACCTCCCTCGCGGACGGATCTCCACTCGGGACACTCACTGCTGTCGAACTCCATGCGTTAGCCACGGACGAATACGAGCCGAAAAAGAGACCGCAGAACCGAAGCAAGAACTTTCCTGGCCGTGATCTCATGGGCGGGAAAGCAACCACTGAGACCGTGTCCAATCGCCTATATGGAGCGACGACGAGGAAGTCCCAGCCTCAGATGAACTTGGGGGCGTTGTGATTGCGCCGGGCTTGAGCCGTCGACCGTTCGGGGAACTCGATCCCTGTTGCGATGACTCTCGAGGGTACGAGTCGCCGCGCTGGCCTGCCTACCAGGTGTCACTCTCCGTCGGGCGGGTCTCTGAACTGCGCACCGTCCAGTCCAATTGGTCCGGTGCGCACGGCCTGTCGGACCGGCTCCACTTATCCGGCCCGGAGGCCCACCAACCCGCCTCCCGACGTTTGGCGGGCTTCCCCGTGGAAGTAAACGTTTTGGGTATCGCCGCGGTCGAGGTCCCGCTCTACTGACGAGAGCGGGGCCTCGTCACGTTTGGACGGATCAGCGCCAGGTAGCCGCATATGGCGGGACTGTAGTGGGATATGGACACCGCGCTCATGGCCTGTCAGTTGCGCTCACCATCGCCTGACAGGCCATTAGCGTGCCGATCGGTTTGTGTGACCCAGCGGCAACTGGCACTCGAGATCAGGTGTGCGTACTTTCTCTCTCGGCGTCACCGCAGCCCCGCGCCGCCATGCGGGTAGTGGCGCTAGCCCCCGCTGGCACACCCCTCGCGCCAGCAGGGCAACCTATTGTCGAGTCGTCCCTTTAGTGGATTTACGCCCGATTGGTCCGTTCTCTTGGCAGTGGCGGATTACGGTCGAGGCGCTGAGGTTTTCATGGGTAGACCGGGTAAGTGTTGGTTCAGCCGTTCGAGAAATTGTGCGGCGACGTGAGATATGCCCCGCCTTGACCTCAGACATCAAGACGGGTTTTCGTCCTGTTCAAGCAAGCGCAGACGGGCGCGGAAACTTTACCAATATCACTGCTGTACAATATAATTAGCCATCACTTCATTGCTGCGGCTATTCTCAGTGGTCAGTTCAGCGGCGCACGGCCTGCCCTCCCGGCTGTCGACTCGCACTCGAGCATCCGGTCCGGAAATGGCGACGACACTCGACCCTCTGCAGCAGAAACCCCACTAAATGCTTGTTCCTGCTCCAGGTACGGCGGAACCACTGCACCCCCTTATCGTAGATTCTGCCGCGAATTACGAAAAAATCCGGACATCAAAAGTGCTGAACGCGTAGATAACCCGTCTCGATAACGAAAACCACCGCGCTACGCTGCCACAGCCAACCTTCATGCCCCACACTCATGACAACTAGCGAGGACCGGAGAGCCTGCCGATCAACCGCCCTGCCCCCTCCGGAACGGATCCGCGTCCATCGCACTACGTTCCGCATCGGTCATATTCGGTCGGTATGCCGGCGCGAACTGACCTAGCTGTCAACAGAAGCGCACCAGCGCTGCACACGACGTACCTGATCGTGTCAGACGCCCACATTTCGATCGTTGCTTCACCCAGAGGTGCTACGAGGCCGATCCCGTCCAAACCGACTTGTGGGCACCACGTTCCTGTTCCGCGACTACAGAACAGAACAACCACTCGCATTTCGCAGCCAAATCGAACAGTGGGCAAGTGGTCGGGATGCAATTGGTCAACAACCTGCTGGCCAATTGCAACCGTCGATCCGTGTGATGGGGTGCTAGGCAAGGCTCGCCCGCCGACAGTGCTAGCGAACGACAAAGAGCAACTCCCTCCACGACTGGTCTATACCGCAATTTCACTGGGATGGTCACTGTGTGCGATTTGCAAAGAGCTGTCGCGTATTCGATTGATTGGGTGATACAACGGATTTGGGCTCAACGAGAAAACTGGTGTCACCGCTGCCGACGCACGGCCGACGGTACGTCCGGCTGCCTCGTGCCAGACCGAGATCCGGTCAGAACTAAGAGTTCCGACGAGTCCATCTCGATCGGGCGATGGGACATCAACACGAGCGGGCCGCACCCTTCGGTGCGGCCC
>NZ_JBSGVT010000026.1:0-41707 GCF_053608585.1 Rhodococcus sp. NPDC055024 | reverse complement strand
CCTTTATTAACCGCGGGCGGTTAATAAAGGCGCACAGCACTATTTCTTGGCCTTCGACAAAATCTGCATCAACTGAAGTAGCGCCGAGAACTTCGCGAACACCGAACGCGAGACCATCGGACCGAAAGCCGCGGTGTCGGTCGCATCGAACGTGTCGAGGAGATCCCGGAAGCTCTCGATCTGCTTGATCATCGCGTCGAGATCGACATGCGTAGCGGCGTCGGCCTCACGCAGAGCGAGCAGGTACTGCGGCGCTGTCACCAAGGCGACCGCCGGGATCTTCCGCTCGAACAGTGGTTCGCCCTCGCCGAAATGAATGACCGGTCCTGGCGCCACGATTCGGCGATCGCCCGCCCCGATGTCGCGCCACAGCGGTACAACGATGTCGTGTACTTCCCGACTCGTCGCGTACAGCAGTTCCGGTTCCGGAGTGGTCTCCAACGCATAGCTACCGGTCGAGTTGTCCTCGGTATCACCCAGTGCGCCGAGGTGCTCGATTGCGATCCCCGCTACTGCGCGCGCCTGACCAGCTTCGCCTTTCCACATCTCGGGGTGCGCTTCGAGCCAGGTGGACGTTGCCTGTCCGTGCTTGGACACCGCTGGAATGCGAAGGTGGCCGGTCGTCAGGACAAAAACGTACGACCGTCGATGCGGCTGCGCCACGGCGTGCCGCGCCAACGCCAACATTCCCAGATGGCCGTTCTCCTCGACGCCGTTGGTTCCGTCGCTGTGAGTGATGAGCAGAATCGTCTCTTCGGGTGAGGTTCCGGGGGACACCGCCCACACCGTGTCAGTCCGGGTGTCCGGATGCAGAGTCGCATCCAGTACCAGAGTCGCCCGCTGACCGGAACGAGCTGCAGCGACAACTTTCGCGCCTTCGTCGCCGGCCACCCAGACGGCGGGGATGTCGTGGTAGGGCTGCGTGAACGGAAGATATTGTCCCAGTGCGTTGTCCGGAGTGATATCACGCCACACCGCGATCACGCCGAGAACACCGGCCTTGCGGGCTTTGTCGAGCTTCGGGCCCAGAAGAGTCGCGGAGAGAACCGGATTTCGAAGGGTCTCGTCGGTGGCGATCGGGCCCCACTCGCTGACCAGTAGCTTGCGGGGAAGATCGATGTGCGGGACCTCGATCACTGCGATCGCGCCCTTGGCCGCCGACCACTTGGGGCGTCGCGCGCTGACGTAGACCAGGGGAGCGGAGATTCCCTGTGGCCCGGTCAATCCGGAGTAGGGGAATGCGGACGAAACGCTGATCGGTCCCGTCGGCAGTTCGATGCGAAGTCCGTCAGATGTGTCCGGTAGATCCCAGCGTTCGAAAGTGTGTGAATCACGCCGGACTTCGAGGCCCAGTTCGGTCAGTTCGTTCGCGACTTCTTCCACCACCGCGTGGTGTGAAGGCGATCCTGTCAATCGTGGGCCCAGCGCGTCGAGTCGTTGTTGGCCGGCAAGGAGGAGATCGCGATCGACGGCCTGGCCGTGATTCATGGGATTGCCTTTCGTACTACGTGGCGTCTGCTCTGGTGAGGCGCCTGCCCGTGTCGTGTCCACGGTACCGAGCGGTCTGAAAACGGGACGAAGGCGCGTCGGATATGCCGTTTTCGCTGATATACCGGGTGCCAACGGGCCGATCGGTCCGTACCGTATGTCCTTGGCACCGAAAGACTCCGTGTTCTTCGGACAGACCAGTCCACGGCGAGAGAGGCCTACGTTGGCTACGTATCTTTACAGGTTGGGGAAGTTTGCCTTCCGCCACAAGTATCTTGTGGTGGCAGCGTGGATCATCGTGATCGCGGTGGTGGGGGGCGCTATCAGCGCCACAAATCCGACATTCTCCAAAGAATTCAATCTTCCGGGCACGGATTCACAGCGTGCGACCGAGTTGATGAACGAGAACTTTGCAGCTGCCGCGGAGCAGCAAACTCAGGCGTCGACCAGCATTCTCATCGCGGCAGACGACGGGCTTGCCGCGCACAGCGATCAGATCGACCAGTTGATCGCTCAGGCGAAGGCGTTGCCGGACATCGTCGATCCCGAAAAGATCGTCAATCCGGTGACTCTCGCGGAGGCAAATCCGGCGGTGGCGTCGGCCGTTCTCGGTGACAACGGCAAGGTCGGGCTGATCCAGCTCAATCAGTCGATTCGCATCGAGGATCAGACGCAGGCCAACAAGACGGCCTTCCTCGACTTGATGGCAAAATTCCGCACCGGTGGCCTGCAAGTCGAAGGCACCGGTTCGATGATGCAGGTACAGGCCGCAGGCGGTCTGTCGGAGATGCTCGGCTTCGCGGTGGCGTTCATCGTGATGATCGTGGCGTTCGGCGCACTCATTGCGGCCTTCATTCCGTTGTTCACTGCAATTCTGGGAATTGCGCTGGCCACTCTGACGGTCACACTCGGCTCGGGCTTCTTCGACATCAACGAAGGCGTCACGGGAATCGTCACGATGATCGGCATCGCAGTCTCGATCGACTACGCGTTGTTCATCGTTTCGCGTTACCGCAGTGAGCTCAATCTAGGCGGAACGAGGGAAGCTGCGGCCGGGCGCGCAGTGGGTACTGCCGGTTCGTCTGTCGTCTTCGCCGGCCTGACGGTTGTGGTCGCGCTGGCGGCCCTGGCGGTGGTCGGGGTTCCGATGATCACCCAGATGGGAATCTCGGCGGCGGTTGCCGTCATCATCGCCGTCCTCGGCGCAATCACGTTGATCCCCGCTGTTCTGGGTATCTTCGGCCGGTTCGCGTTCTCGCCTCGTATTCCAGGGCTTCGCCACGGTGACGAGCCCGAGACGATGGAATCCAACGGACATCGCTGGGCCAAGATAGTCACCAAATACCCGTGGCCGATCGCAGGTGCCGCGCTGGTTCTGCTGGTGATCGCGGCTATTCCGATGACCAAGCTCGAACTCGGACTCTCCTTCACTCAGGACGAAGAGCGTCCTGCACTGGCGCTCCTGCAACGAGGGTTCGGTGAAGGCGTCAACGGTGAGTTGTTCGTCGTGCTCGATGCGCCCGACGGTACCGACATCACCGCGATTGCCGAAGGCACTGTCGCGCACATCAAGGGCCTCGACAACGTCGCAACGCCGGATCAGCTGATGTGGGTCGGAAACGGACCGGACGCGGCAAACCCGATGGCGGGCGCCAACTCTGCGCTGATTGCGGTCACCCCGCAGATGTCGCCGAGCGGACCCGAAACCCACGAACTGATGAATCAGATCCGGGATTACGGATCGACGGTGAAATCGGAAGGCGCTGAACTCGGCGTAGCAGGTCAAACCGCGATCGTTGCCGACATGTCGTCGAAGCTCAGTTCCGCGCTCATCCCTTATCTCATCGTGGTGGTCGGGTTGGCGTTCATCATCATGATGGTCGTCTTCCGCTCGATCCTGGTGCCGCTGACCGCAACTCTCGGATTCCTGTTCTCCGTCTGTGCGACCTTCGGCGCCACGGTGGCGATTTTCCAGGAAGGCGACTTCGGGCTGATCGAGCACACTCAACCGATCATCTCGTTCCTACCGATCTTCATGATCGGCGTGGTGTTCGGGTTGGCGATGGACTATCAAGTGTTCCTCGTGACGAGAATGCGCGAGGAATATGTGCACGGATTGTCGGCCAAGGACGCCATCATCTCCGGCTACACCCATGGTGCTCGCGTGGTCGCGTCGGCGGCCATCATCATGATCTCCGTGTTCGGCGCATTCATGCTGTCCTCGGAGACGACAAGCAAGATGATGGGCTTCGGTCTGGCGGCGGCAGTCTTCTTCGACGCCTTCATCATCCGCATGATCGTGATCCCTGCGGTCATGTCGATTCTCGGTGATTCGGCGTGGAAGTTGCCCGCGTGGCTCGACAAGATCCTGCCGAACGTCGACATCGAAGGTGAAGCGATTCGGCGGATCCCGATCGAGCAGGATCCGGATTCCGATCCAGACCCGAATCAGGTGCCTGTGCGGGTGTAGCACTCAGACCGTCAGAACGGGGTGCCGGTTGCAGAGCAACTGGCACCCCGTTCATTTGTGTCTGGATGGCGCTGACACCATAGGAAACCATCCGGTTGGTAACAGAAATCGCTGTGATCGCGACAGGACTTCCAGAGGCGACGCGCACCGGGGGCGAGCCGTGACGATGACTGTGAGGACTCGTGCCGAACGAGCAAACCGATTCGAAGCGTGCGGAGAAGTGGACCTTCGCGTTGACGGTCGTCTCACTGATCGCCGGCGGCACAGTGGTTGCCGGGTTCGTGGATCGGTGGAGTGGCTCGGAGTCCGACAACATCTCGGTAGCTGCGACTTCCCCGATCAGCATGACGTCCACACCGGAGGAGATTCCGCCGGAGGACGTGCCTGAATTCTCGTACGTCACGCCGAGCGCGGTGTACCCGACCACCATTCCGGGTTGTGAGAGTGTCGAAGCGCCGGACGACGAACACGGAATCTCGATCTTCATGTCGACAGGCGGCGACGACGCGTACGACGACCCACGTTTTCCGTGGTTCTCCGGAGCTAAGGCTGCATCGATGTCGGCGGCGGTCGCCGACGCGATTCCGGACGGCGTCGAGATCAAGTTTGCCAGCCCGAGTCGATCACTACAGTTCGGTCCGATCTCGGCACCGTCGAGTTCGGACGATCTGCCCGAGGGATGGGCGATCGAGGATTTGGCTTCCACTGATGCGTCGGCGACGCTACTTCGCGGCGAAGTCAGTGGTGGGTTGACGGTTTCGGTCAGCAGCAGTACGGCTCCGATTCCTCCCTGTGTTGCAGGCTCTCTCGTCGAACGCCGCTTCCTTCCGGATCGTTCAGTGGTAGACGTGCAGGACACGTGGAGTGAAACCAACGGACAACGCACTCTTTCTCGTTCGGCGTTCCTTTACGGGATCGATGGCACACGAGTTCACGCCTATACCGACGACACTGCCGACCGGGTCGGCGCCGAAGTTCAGGCAAGTGGCGCGCTTCCACTGACCATCGACGAGCTGGTTTCTCTGGTCAGCCTGCCGCAACTACGAATCACGACGCCTGCTCCGCCGGGCACTGCACCGCTTCAGACTGATTGCGGCGGTTGGGCGGACGAGTCATCTGGGCGGGAACTGGATCGAGGAATCGTAGACGCGCTCGGTGAAGCGCTCCGATCGGGTTGGCGCGCAGCACCTCCAGGAGCGCCTGACCTCGGCAGCCAGCTGGGTGATCTGGTTCTGGCCGAATACGACAACACCACCACGTGCCAGGATCTTGTTGCACGATCGGGCAGCAACGAGTCGCGTCTGAGTATCTCGATCACCAGCGGACAACCGCTGCCCGCACCTCCGAACAAGTACGACCCTTCGTACGACGGACACCCGCTCTCGATGGAGACCACTAAAGGTGGATCCGTAATCGAACGTGATGAGAGTCGGGGGGAGAAGGTCCACAGATCGGTAGTCGTTACCCATCCCGGTGGGACGCAAGTCTCGGTTTCGTCGTCGGCTGCGATCCCGAACGTGCCAATGACGTTCGAGCAGTTGGAGTTTCTCGCGACGACCGAAGGCTTGGAGATTCGATGACCACCAGATTCTCCCCGAGATCGCGCCTTCGGATCGCGGCCGCCGCAGCCGTAGTCACCGTCACTGCCGCCATCGCCACGGTGGTCACGTCGACGAGTTCCGAACCGACAGCGATCTCGTCGCCGCTATGGAGCGTCGAGGCCTCCGAGATTCTCGGGCGCGAGTTCGCGATATTTCGGAGTCCACTTGTTGGAACCGAATTCAACATGGACATGGGCGGATTCATCGACGCCGGACCACTCGTGGTCACGATGATCGGTATGCCCGACCGTCAGGCGTATTCGTTGGACGACGCGGAATTGGTCGGACTGGACGCCGAGGACGGCACAGTCCGCTGGCGCACGCCGGCGGCCGATATCGGTGGTTGCTCCGAGACTCTGCTCGGCAACTCGGTGCTGTGTTTCTCCGGGCCGTACGTATCCGGTGGTTCGTACTCGCTGTTCGACATCGAGACGGGCGAGCGGCGAGACATCAAGACGCCGTGGTCGCCGATCATCGCGGTTGTCTCGGGCGACACCGTCCTCGCGCTCGAAGGTGATATCGAGAGTAACGACGTTCGCGTGCACAGCGGAACTGTCGACGATCCGGAAGCGAACTGGTCCAAAGCGTTCGACGTTGGTGGATCGTGGGAAGCCGGATACGTCGATCCGGTGATGTCGGTTCACGGCGACCTGGGTGTGATCGCTCTCGACGAGTCCTTGGGATTCGACCCGAAGACCGGCGAACAGCGGTGGGTGCACGGTTACTCCACCTGCTCGACCGCGCACACATCGTCTGACGGCGTGACCGTGGTGTCGGACGGCGGTTGCGAAGGCAACGGCCGTCCGACAAGTGAATACGCACTCGATCAGTACGGGCGCGAGTTCGCCAGGACGAACGAACTCCCTTCGGAGTCAGCGTATTTCGGCGGTCGATACAGCCGAGATGATCCCGCCGGAGGATCGACTCCGATCATTCTGGGAGACAGCGGTTTCGACCGGAAGTCCGGCGAGAAGCTGTGGACCAACAGTGAGGTGTTCGGCACCGCGCGGTCAATGGCGGTGATCGGCAGCGTGGTCGCTGTGACCCGTTCCGGTCCCGAGCCCGAGGTCCAGTTCGTGGACCTGCTCACCGGTGAGGTCCTGTGGCGCTCGAATGCCGAGCGCGCCGGAGAGATCGCCTGGCACGGGGATGTCATCATCGACGAGGGCAACGTCTACGGAACAGATGTCAGGACCGGCCAACGGAGTTGGGAGGTCCAAGTCGTCCAGGACGGGGACGACGAGTTCACGACTTGGGCGATTCCGCGCGAGCTGTGGGCGGGGGACAAGGTGCTGTTGCGCTCCAGTGAAGATCGGATCACAGCGTTGAAGTTGTGGTGAGATCCGGTGTGGCGTGCATGTCCCTCGCCACACGCCACACCGGCCACGATTCAGTCTCGAGTGAACCCTCGGCTCAAGTCGTCGATCCGCGAGCGATAGCGCTCGACCGCAGCGAGTTTGATGCCCTCGTATCCGCGGACCATATCGGGTAGTTCAGCTATTTCGACTGCAAGGTGGAGGTTTTCAGTTGTCAGTTCGTTCAACAGATTCCGGATAAGTGCCTGATACTCGACGATCAGCTCACGCTCGACTCTTCGCACGTGAGCCAACCCGAAGAGGTCGGCGCGTGTACCTCTGATGCGTCGCAACCCGGCAAGAGCTCGAAATGCCGGTGTGAACCACGGCCCTAGCACAATCTTCTTCTTCATACCCATTGCGCGCAGCGCAGGCGGATGTAGGCGATACGAAACCTTTGCATCCGGACCGAATTGAGCAGCAATGGTGTGCCGGACCTCGGGATCGAGGGACAGTCTCGCGACTTCGTACTCGTCCTTGTACGCCATCAGCTTGTACAGATTGCGGGCAACGGACCGCGTCAACTCGTCCGAACCTGCGACGCGGCGTGCCTCGATCTCACGCGCTTGTTCGACGAACTCGGTGTACTTCGTCGCGTAGGAAACGCTTTGGTAGGCAATCAACTCGGTTACCCGGATCGACATCAACCTTTCGAGTTCCGAGCCTCGTGTCGCTGCCACAGTTCGTGCAAGTGCCACGGATCGCTTGTCGGCAGGTGTCTGTCGTCTCGATGTACCCGCTGCTGCGCGAAGGGTGTTCTCGAAACTCAAAGGGTCTGCAATGAACAAGCGGCCGTAGCGAAAGGCGCGCACGTTCGATTCGACCTTAACGCCGTTGAGAGCTATTGCCTCCTCGATGAATTCGGAAGACACCGGCAGTGCTCCGATTTGGTAAGCAACGCCGGTCAGGAGGAGGTTTGCGAACTGGTCCTCTCCCAAAAGTCTCACGGCAAGATCACGCGCGTCCACGAGCCTGTGCTGTGCGACCTCGCGAGAAATCCTCTCCGATACCTTCGCCACATCAGGGAAGTCCACCGATGTGTCGATCACCATCTGACCGGTGGGAACCTCGGAGGTCGAGACCACCGCAGTGGTGCGTGAAGCATCCGTGGCCGTGAGATACCTCGTATCGGCTGCGACGAGCAGATCGCAACCGAGGTACAGATCGCACTCGGCGTTACTAGCTTTGCTGCCCTGATCGAGTGGGTCGAGCGTGAACTTGACGTCGGAGACAACGGCACCACCTTTCTGCGCCAGACCAGTCTGATCGAGGGTGCGTACGTGCCTGCCGGCAAGTGTGGCTGCCGTGCTGATGATTTGGGACAGCGTGACCACACCGGAGCCTCCCACGCCGGTGATCCGGACGGTGTACGACGAAGGGAGTTCGTATTCAGGCTCGGGTAGATCGGGGGTGTCGAGCGGCTGGGAGGATGGACGGACTGCTAGCTTCGAACCTGGCTCAACGGACAGGAACGATGGGCAGTCGCCGTCTAGGCATGAGTAGTCCTTGTTGCACGACGACTGATCGATCCGCGTCTTGCGCCCGAATTCCGTTCCGACAGGTTGAACGGAGAGGCAATTGGACTTCCGTCCGCAGTCACCGCAGCCTTCGCAAACACGCTCGTTGATCACGATGCGCTCCACCGGTTCGGCAACCAGGCCACGCTTACGTTTGCGTCGCAGTTCGGTCGCGCATTCCTGATCGTGAATCAGAACTGTAACTCCCGAGATTTTCGCGAGTTCTTCCTGAGCTTTTATCAACCGGTCTCGATGCCAGAGTTCAACGTTCCGAGGTAGTTTTTCCTTGCGGTAGCGCTTGGTGTCATCGGTGGTGACGATGATGCGCCGAACACCCTCGGCGGTCAGTGCGGCACAGATCGCGTGAACCGACATGACCCCGCCGGGTTGCTGTCCGCCGGTCATGGCGACGGCCGAGTTGTAGAGGATCTTGTAAGTGATATTCGTGCCGGCCGCTATGGAGGCGCGAATGGCGAGACTGCCGGAGTGGTGAAAGGTGCCGTCGCCAAGGTTTTGGATGAGATGCTTCCGGGACAGAAAGGGAGCCATGCCGATCCACTGTGCCCCCTCGCCGCCCATCTGGGTCATACCTATGACTGATCCCACCTGCACCGGATCCATGAGGGATACCATTCCGTGGCAACCGATTCCGGCACCAACTGTCACACCCTCCGGCGTTTTCGTCGATACGTTGTGGGGACATCCCGAGCAGAAGTACGGCGTCCGGGCGAGTAGTGGGAGTTCTATGCGGGTGCTCGACTGGCGAGAATCCAGTAGCCAACGATCGACAGTCGGGAACGAGCCGAAAGAAATCAGCCGACCAGCCAGACGGGTGGTGATGGAGTCGGGGTCGAGTTCGCCGTCGAGCGGAAAGAACGGTCGGCCGTTCGGCAACCTTTTGCCGACGACGGTGGGCGGGTTCTCGGTGCCGTACAGCAGGTCCTTCACCGCGGTTTCGATGATCGGCCGCTTTTCCTCCACAACGATGATGTGGCTCAGCCCATCCGAGAACTTTCCGATCACCGTTGGTTCGAGAGGGAAGATCATTCCGAGATGAAGGAGACGAACGCCACGCCGTGCCAACTCGTCGTCGTCGAGGCCCAGTGTTCGTAGTGCTTGGCGTAGATCAAGAAACGTCTTGCCCGGTGCGATGATGCCGACCGTGTCGCTCGGCGTGCTGTGAGTGATGCGATTGATTTCGTTGTCTGCGGCATAGCGGCGAGCGATCTCCAATCGTGCTCCGTCACGGCTTTTCTCGAGCCTTCCGAGGGTTGGTTGAAGAATCTGCGCGGTTACTTCGTGACGGTACGGGGCGCCGTCGACCACACGATCCGGAATGACGGGCCGAACGCGCTGCGTGTCGATGTCCACGGTGCCCGAGCCGTCGGCAACGTTGGTGGCGATCTTCAGTGCAACCCACAGTCCGCATGCCCTCGACATCGCGATTCCGTGGATCCCGAAATCGAGTGCCTCTTGAGGGTCCGAAGGGTAGAGCGTCGGGATTCCCAAGTCGGCCAGCAGTAACTCGGATGCGCCTGGAACAGTTGACGACTTTGCCGCGGGATCGTCTCCGACCAGCGCGAGCGCTCCGCCTTCGGGATGTGTTCCCATCATGTTGTTGTGGCGGAACGCATCCGAAGCGCGGTCGAGGCCAGGGGACTTGCCGTACCAGATGCCGATGATTCCCTCGACACGCTTGTCCGGTTGCATCCCGGCGAGTTGGGTGCCCTGCACCGCGGTGGCCGCCAGTTCTTCGTTGACGCCAGGCCGGAAGACTATGTCGAACTCGTCCAGAAGTGTTCGATTGCGCTCGAGCTCCATGTCGTAGCCCGCAAGTGGGGAACCTTCGTATCCGGAGATGAAAGCAGCTGTGTCGCGCCCGGCCTGACGGTCGATTCTGCGTAGGTCGATGGGGAGTCTCGCAAGTGCCTGGATTCCGGTGAGATGCAGACGTCCAGGATCCTCACGGTAGCGGTCGGTGATGCTCAGGACCGAGGGGGTATCGGTCATGCCGTTGTCGCCGGTCTCGTAGGGGCTCCTGCTACGGCGCGCGCGAGTCCCACTGTCAACGGAACGTCGGATTCGTCGCTGCGCCAGGCGATATGACCGTCCGGACGGATGAGTATCGCCGAATCGTCGTCCAGGCCAAGTGTGGCGAGTGCCAGAGTATCGGCATGTGCATCGCTACCGAACACGACTGACGAGTGTGGGACTGCGGTGCTGGATCGGTTCAACTCCTCCACCCACTTTGTGCCCGCAGGACCCGCGATCAGGGTGAAGCCCACCTCTAGGAGATCGTGCGACGATATTTGGGATCCTTCGCGTTGGACCCACGCATGAGGGAGCCGGGCGCCTACCCGATTCGATTGCACGTGAGACTCGGCGACCGGAGCATCATACGTACTGTCGTAGGCGTAGCCGAGTTCTTGCGCCAGACAATCGAAGTGCGCGCGCTGCAGCGGAATGGAAGCGCCGAGCTTGATGCGGGCCTGCGAAGCCACCGACGGGTCGTGGCTCTCGAGTTGACAAGCCACATCAGCGCTTCCCGGGCCGATTCCGCTCTGCGCCATGGAAATCGCGTTGCGGACACTGTGCGCTGTATTGGATTCGGCGACGGGCCGGCGGTCTGATTCGTACGTGTCGAGAAGAGCGTCAGAAGCCCATCCCTGCACGACTGCCGCGAGCTTCCATCCGAGATTGTCTGCATCGGCTAGACCGGTGTTCATGCCGAGCCCGCCGGTAGGTGGGAACTGGTGCGCTGCATCGCCTGCCAGCAGTACCCGATCCTTTCGATAGTTTGTCGCCGTTCGCGCCGACATAGTCCACGTCCCCACCGAGCAGACCTCGACATCGACGCTGTGGTCTCCGATTGCGTCGCGAATCAACGTGCGGCAGTGCTCGGGCGTGAACTGTTCGATCGACTCGGTAGCGGGATCGAAATTCCTGTTGAAAGTCCAGCGGTTGCGCCCGTCCATTCCGATGAAAACGCCGGGCGAGAGGGAATTGATCGCCCAGACGAGAAGCGCGGGTGAGTGATCGGTCCACGGTGACAGGTCTGCATGGAAGTAGATGTTGAGCTGATGGCCGAGATCGGGCTGTCCGTTCATTCCTATCCCGAGCGAGTCGCGGAACTTGCCCGTGGCACCATCTGCCACGACGACGAACTGGGCGGTGAGAGTGTCGGTGCCGTCCTGCGACCGGGTCGTGAGATGTACCTGTCGTTTCAGGTTGTCGATTGCCGTGACAGTGGTGCCGTATCGGACCTCGGTGAGCCCTGTCGCACGGACGGCCTCGAGCAGATGTTTTTGTACGCGGTCCTGCGCGCAGGAGGTGATTGCCACCGGAGAAGAATTCAGGCGAGCAAGAATCTGGTCTTCCGGAACTTCCAGCATGCTCACGCGGCCAAATTCTTCGCCGGAGAGGGTGCACTTCCACAAGATATTCATCATCCACATGGGATCCACTGCGTCCCGCAGCACCGCGTCGGCAATGCCCCAGGTCCTGAACAACTCCATCGAACGGGTGTTGACCACGTGGGCGCGAGGGTGCGGATTGATTCCGGAGTACTGCTCGAACACGATGCTCCGGACACCGTGGCGGGCAAGGACCAAGGCCGTCGCCAGGCCGACGGGTCCTCCGCCGATGATGACGACCGGAGAGGAGTCGGGCCCGGTCATGATTGCTTGACCAGCTCGGCGAACGGCTCCCCGTTGTCGAAACGTCGACCGAGTTCGTCCGGATCGAACTCTGTACCAATCGGATTGGCCTCGAAGGCGCCCGAGCGGAAGAAATCGTCGAGTTCGGCTTCCGTGGCGAAGTTGTCGATCTGCAGTTCGACGTGGTTGCCGTCGGGATCTTCGAAGTACATCGACGTAGTCGGACCGTGGTTAATGCACCAGAAGGGTCGAACATCGTCCGCGGCAAGCCGGCGATACGTGCCGATCAGATCTCCGAGTGTGGCGTAGGTGAACGCAACATGATGCAGACCGCTGTGATGCGGTTCCGGCTTGTCGGTCGCGCCACTGGCGATGAATGCGACTCGATGATGCTCCTCGTCGTACGTGATGAAGGTAAGGAAGTCATTTCCGAACGTGACACTGCCTTCGAGTACATGGGTGTACCACTCCGTCATCTGCGTGAGTTGACCTGTTTTGAAGACGATGTGGGCGAGCTTGTCGGGTGAAGCCATGACAAAACCTCCTCGTATGGGGCATCTCTCTTGAATGCCATATAAGAGAAGGTACGTGTTCTTGATTGGAAGTCAAGAGAATGTGAAGATTTGCCTCGAAAGTCAGAGGACTTTCGTCTTTGCCGCTGCGACAAGAGCTTCCGTCAGCAAGTCGACCAGGTCGCTGGTCGGTCGGTCGAGTCGTCTGGAGCTGATGAGCAGTCCCTCGAAGAGGACATGGGCAGTGTCGGCGATCAGTGAGGTGTCGGCGCCGGCGGGAAGTTGGTTGCCGATGATCGCAAGCAGGTGTTCGTCGAGCCAGTTCTGCATCTCCGCGTACGCTTCGCCGACTGCACTGGATGACTCGATGCGCTCGTAAGCCTCCCGATGTAGGCCGCGGTAAGGCTGCATCGCAGCGAGGAGTGCCAGAAGCTCGCCGCGAGGGTTGCCGGCGATCTCCGGATCGGATTGGACTGCAAGACGTGCGTTCGTGAAGAGTTGTTCGAGCGCTGCTGCGAACAGATCATCCTTGGTAGGGAAGTACCAGTGCACGGCGGCGGGTGCAATCCCGGCCGCTCTGCCCACCGCTGCCACGCTCGTTCCCTTGAATCCGTTGGTGACGAACAGTTCTCGGGCACACTGCACGACCTCGGCCTGACGCTCGGCCTTGGGTATGTCTTGTCGATTCTTAGGCATGCCTTCGAGTCTATGGGTTAACGCCTGCTCTTGACTCTTGGTCATGAGATGCTCTTAACTATGAGTTAAGAGAAATTCACCACCTGTCAACGACGAGGAGCCATCATGCGATTGTTCAGTACCGACAACGGACTTGCTCGCGAAGACGAACCCGGGTGCCTCTCGGTGCTCGATCTACCGTTCGAAGACGTCGGGGCGCTGCTTCGTGGACCGGGCATCGAAGCAGCGCATGCTGCTTCGGTTCTGCGGCGGGTGGACTTCCTTGAAGTGAAGGTGCTTGCGCCAGTGCTCCGTCCGGGCAAAGTGCTGATCGTCGGACTCAACTACTCCTCGCATGGGGACGAAGCGTTGGACATGCTCGCTTCGTTGGGTAAAACCGCCAGCAATCTCCCTACCGAACCCAATTTTCAAGTCACCGCGGGCTCTGCGGTGACTGCCGCGCAGTCACCTATCGTGCTGCCGAGGATTGCCCCGGCACAGGTGGACTACGAGGGGGAATTGGCTGTCGTCATCGGCAGCGTTGCGAAGGACGTGTCGATCGAGAATGCGTGGTCACACGTCGCCGGCCTGAGCGTGGTGAACGATGTGTCGGCGCGAGACATCCAGAAGCGAGCCATGGCAGGCGATCCCGTTGCATCGATCGGCGTCGCCAAGAGCTTCGACAGCTTTGCGCCCTTCGGCCCCTGCCTTGTCACGGCCGATGAATTCGGACCCGCAGTGGACTTGCGTATTACAACCCGAGTGAATGGTGAACTACGCCAAAATGACCGGACAAGTAATCTCATCCACGACATCCCGTCATTGATCGCGTATCTGTCGGCATTTCAGACGCTCGAACCCGGCGACGTCATCTGCACCGGGACGCCCGCCGGTGCCGGAATCTTCAGCGGACGGTTCCTCTCGCCGGGTGACGTCGTTGAAGTTGAGATCGAGGGTATCGGGATGCTGCGTAATCCTGTGGTAGCGGCACGATGAGTGCTCCCGATGAGTTGGCGGGTCTCGAAGCTGTCGCATTGTCGGATCGGGATCTGCCGGCGAGTACTTACGAGTTGATCGAACGATCCGCCAAACGCCACCCAGACAAGATTGCCCTGCACCTGCTGCCTGGTGGAACGGGCTGGCGAGAGCCGAATTCCTGGTCGTACTCGCAGTTGCTCAGTCGGGTGAACAAGACCGCGAATCTCTTTGCCGCGTTGGAGGTTCCGTCGGGGGCAGTGGTGGCCCTGATGTTGCCCAACTCCGGATCCGCGTACGCCGCACTGTGGGGTGCGCAAGCGCTCGGAATCGTGAACCCGGTCAACCCTATGCTCGCGCGCGAGCATCTGATCGACATCTTCACACTGACAGAGGCCGAGATCTTGTTGGCCCCTGCCCCTTGCGTTGATCTGTTGCTCTGGCAGAAGGCGCTCGACATCGCTGCCGCTGTACCGACTGTGCGGATGGTGCTCGCTGTCGGAGGTCCGCCCCAGTCCGCGGCTGAGACTGCGACCGGCGACTTCGATCTGTTGTGTGCCGAGCAATCAGGTTCGAACCTGGAGTTCGAAGAACGTCGGACACTCGACGACGTGGCGGCGTATTTCCACACCGGGGGAACGACGGGTGTCCCCAAAGTCGCCGCTCACACGCACCTGAACGAAGTCTCGTTGGCATGGTCGCTCGCGCAGCGCACAGAGTTCGTCGATGCTGTTGTTCTGAGCGGGCTTCCGTTGTTTCATGTCAACGCTGTCCACGTCACCGGTTTGGCTCCGCTGTCCGGAGGCGGCACGATCGTGGCTCTCGGTCCACTCGGCTATCGAGACAGGATGGCGGTCGAAGATTTCTGGCGGATCGTCGAGTATTTCGAAGTGTCATTGTTTTCCGGCGTTCCCACGGTTTTCTCGTCCCTACCCGAGGTTCCGGCCGGAGTCGACATCTCCTCGCTGAGATGCGGAATTGTCGGCGCAGCACCCTTGCCTGCGCGAGTGCGTGTTGATTTCGAGTCGAAGACCGGTGTCCCGATGATCGAGGGCTACGGACTGACCGAAGCCACGTGCGCGAGTGTGCTGGAACCGTTGAGTGGTCGGGTTCCCGGCACCACCGGTCTCCGCTTGCCGTACCAGCACGTCAAGGCTGTGGACGTGGATGCAGGAGGTGCGCCGATTCGTGACTGCCCGGCCGGCGAGGAAGGCATCCTCGCGATCAAGGGGCCGTGCGTCTTTCCTGGATACTTGAGACGCCATTCGCAGGGCGCCAGACTGGATTCCTCGGGATCGGTTTTCGACGGCTGGCTCGTGACCGGCGATCGAGGATCTGTCGACGGACAAGGATTCGTGAGCCTCGGTGGGCGGGCGAAAGATCTCATCATCCGGGGCGGGCACAATATCGACCCGCGAACCGTTGAGGAGGTCCTCCTGCAGCATCCGGACGTCGACGCGGCGGCGGTGGTGGGACGACCCCACGCACATTCCGGAGAGGTCCCGGTCGCCTACGTCGTGCTGAGAGGTGACGCCCCACATGACACCGACTCCCTGCTCACCTGGGCCCGAGGCCGCGCGCCTGAACCGGCGGCAGCTCCGGTCTTCATTCATGAAATCGACGAGCTTCCACTCACTGCCGTCGGAAAGGTGTTCAAGGTTCCGCTGATTCGTGATGCAACAAGGCGGGTGGTCGACGCAGAGTTGGTCGAACTCGGCCTTCGCGGCCGGACGGTCATCGATGGAAAGCGCGTGGCGGTGCACCTCGCCGAGGACACGGCGGACGATCGTGCGGATCAGCTGCGAGACCGTCTACTGCGCTATCACTTCGAATCTGTGGTGAGTAGCGGAACTCGATCGGCTACTGGTGAACCGGCATGATTCGACCTTGCGGCTTGGCGAACAAACGTCTGAATTCCAAGCGCTCCTGCTCGAAGTTGTACAGACGGTAGACGGGCCACGCCAGTGCGTGGCGCATCGAGTCGCCCCAGATTGTCAGTTTGAGGCGCCAATTCATGATGTTGTGAAGGTGCAGAACCGATTCGGATGCCTGGTTGTACTTCAGGTACTCCAAGGGAGGGGTTTCGCCGCGTCGGCCGGACGTTTCTGCTCGCATGTCCGCGATCTGCCCGATTGTCATCCCCTCCTCCCGAAGGCACAGCGAAAGGTCGATATCTTCGTGGATGTCCGGCCGGTCACTGACTTGCTCGCGGACGGACAGCCATGCGCTCTTTCTGATCGCCATGTTCGCTCCGGCGACAGCGAGTACTTGACGTTCGCAATCGAACTTTCCCTGCTTCACCTGCCGGTCCAGTGCGTAGCGGTGGATTCGAGCAAACGGCGATTCGAAGAGGTAGGTGAGTCCGGCAACCGCTGAATGAGCGGTGCTGCGTTGGAAGAAACCCTTGACCGCATCTGCCCATCCCGGTTGTACCCGTGTGTCCGCGTCGATACGACCGATGATGTTGCCGGTCGAGGCGTCGAAGCCCGCGTTCCGGGCGTGTACCACGCCTTGGCGGGCTTCGAAGACATATCTGACTCTGTCGTACTTCTGGGCGAACTCTTGGATGATCGATGCAGTGCCGTCCGTCGAGTTATTGTCGACGATCAGAATCTCATCGATTTCCGACTGGGTCAGTAGACGCTCGATGCAGCCGGAAACCGCGTTCTCTTCGTTGAATACCGGAACAACCACCGAAAGTCGATTAGTGGACAAGTGTTCAATATCCTGCATGGATGCGGTCACTGTATTCCTTTGCTGGGCAATTGGGTCCAGTCCTTCGCAAAGGTTACGATAGCAATAGGTGACCATTCGGACAATTTGAACTGATGGCCATATGATCAATCCCGCAACAGCTTATTGTGGGAAACTATCAGCATAAGTGCAGCTAGCACGGCATAAATGCATGCAGATAAGGCTTTCGGAACTGATTGATTTTTACCCACCCGAGTCTATTCGTCGGTTGAACACCGGACTTTAGTCCTTTTAATTCCCGCAAATATAATGCTGCCCGTTCGCTGAATTGTGAATCGCCACTGCGGCAACCGCCTGGCAATATCTAGATGTCGCAAGTCGCTTTTCAGTGAAGTGGAGTCGGTGCAGCGCAAGTGCCATATTTGTAGATTCAACGGACCCTTGACGGCAAGGTTGCCGCCATCTGCAAATTTTTGCTTTTGTAGCTGTCGGTCTGGATTTTCCAGTGAAGTCGGCCCCCGCGACTCTTCAGCACCGATTTCCGATGTGCAAACCGCAGCCGGCACCCACCTACCGTGTCAGGATTCCTTCGGTTTCGGGTGCCGTAACAGTTTTCCCAGTGAGCGGATCGACTTCCTCGAGCGGCGGAACGTCTTCGCCGTCGAGCACGCGGCGCATGCGCTCCTTGTCGAGCTGCCCCTCCCAATTGGCGACCACGAAGGTTGCGACACAGTTCCCGAGCAGGTTCACCGACACCCGCATCGAGTCCATGATTCGATCGGCGCCCAGTAGGAGGGCGACTGCGGCTACCGGAATTGCGCCGTGACCGATTGCGGCCACGGTGGCGGACAGCGCCAGGAACGAAGATCCCGGTACCCCGGCCATTCCCTTGGATGTGAGCATCAGTACCAGGACGGCAGTGATCTGTTCACCGAGTGTCATGTCCACGCCGAGTGCCTGAGCCAGAAACAGCATGCAGATCGACAGGTACAGTGTGGCGCCGTCGAGATTGAACGAGTAGCCGGTAGGCACCACCAATCCTGTTGTCGTGCGCGAGCATCCGGCGTTGGTGAGCTTGACCATGATTCGGGGCAGAACTACTTCGGTCGACGCCGTTCCCAACGCGAGGAAGAGTTCGTCCTTGATGTACTTGACGAACTTCCACAGATTCACGCCCGCGAAGTACCTGACTATCGCCGCCAGGATGAGGATGAACAGGACGGCCGCGAGATAGCATGCAGCGATCAGCTTTCCGTAACTTCCGAGCGAAGCGATCCCGTACTGGCCGACGATGTACGCCATCGCGCCCAAAGCGCCCAACGGCGCCAGTCTCATGATCCAGCCGATGATCGTGAAGAACAGATGGCTCAGACGATCGACGAGTTCGAACACGATTGGTGGTCCACTCTCACCTGCCTTGGCCAAGGCGAGCCCGAACAGTACGGCGAAGAAGAGGACTTGGAGGAGTGCGTTCTCGGCGAAGGCCGAAACTATCGACACCGGAATGATGTTGAGCAGGAATTCCACGGTGTGGGGAAGTTCGCCACTTCCGGTCTTGGCGGCCACGGCGTCCGCACCGTTCGCCAGCGTCTCCGGATCGATGTTGAATCCCGCACCCGGCTTCATCAGATTTCCGATGAGCAGCCCGAACAACAGGGCGAAGGTGGTCACGACCTCGAAGTAGATGAGTGCTTTGACGCCGATACGCCCCACGGCCTTCAGATCCCCGACGTGAGCAATGCCGATCACGACGGTGCAGAAGATGATCGGCGCGATCAGCATTTTGATCAGCTTGATGAAGCCGTCGGCGAGGGGCTTGAGATTCGCGCCGAATTCCGGCCACAACCAGCCGATGAGAACGCCGATGACGATAGCGGCGATCAATTGCACGAACAGTGATCGGTACCAGGGCGGCTTGTTGGCGAGTCGCGCGAGCTCGCTGTTCGGCAGTTTTACGGAAGTGGGCATGGATGAGAACGCTAGGTCTGCTTGATTGCGAAAGAATAACTCGCGAATGTCCTGCGTGTAACACGTCCAGGTTGCATCTCGGACAACAATTCGGTCAACAAGCGACAGTTGTGTGTGACGGTGGTTATTGTTTCCCTGAGCGGTGATCTTCCGTCCGCGTGCATGCACGACGTGTGAGAGGGGCTGTCATGGGGCAAATTATCGGAACCATCATTTTCGGCGCAGTCATCGGAATCCTGGCTCGTCTCGTACTGCCAGGTAAGCAGCAGTACGGCATGATCGTGACCGTCGTGCTGGGTATCGCCGGAGCGCTTATCGGGTACTGGGTCTGGGGAGCGATCTCGGACAAGGGCGACACGGGTGGAATCGACTGGATCCGCTGGATCATCAGCATCGCCGCGGCGGCCGTGCTCTCGATCGGCTACAGCGCCGTCACTGGCAAGAAATAGCAAGCCAACGCAATTCGAGAAGTGCGCCCTCCCGAAGTTCGGGAGGGCGCACTTTTGGTTTGCCCTAGTTGTCCGACCCCAGTTGTGAGCGAACGGCACTCTCGTCGCCTCAGATGCGCCGAAAGGCGCGTTCGCTCAGGGGAGGGGCGCGCAAATTCAGAGCGCCCGTCGCTGAAGATGCAAGGCCTCGAGGAACTGTGCCGGCAGATCCTGCTCGAGGATTTCGTCGTCAGGATGCGGTAGCGCTTTGATCTTCGCGAACTCGTCGTTGAGGCGTTCCATCTTCACGTCCAGACGGTGTGCCGCGGCCGCAGCCTCGGTGAGTTCGTCGAGGAGTTCGACGGGAACCTCGCGGTTGTACTTGTAGTAGATCTTGTGTTCGAGGCTCGCCCAGAAATCCATCGCGATGGTGCGGATCTGGAGTTCGATCGGAACGTGCCGGACGCGGTCGCTCATGAAAACCGGCACCTCGACGATCAAGTGCAAGCTCTTGTAGCCGTTGGGTTTCGGATCGGCGATGTAGTCCTCGCGCTCGATCACCCGAAGGTCCGTCTGGCTGGTGAGCATCTCGGCTATGCGGTACGTGTCGGAAATGAAACTGCAGGTGATGAGTACTCCGGCGATGTCGAAGATGTTCTTCGAGATGTCGTCGATCGTGAGCGGGATGTTCAGTCGTTGAGCCTTGCGCAGGATGCTGTCCGGCGACTTGACCCGTGACGTCACGTGTTCGATGGGGCTGTACTGATTGATGTGCGTGAACTCGTCCTTGAGGATGTTCACTTTGGTCATCAGTTCGGAGATTCCGAATTGGTACAACATCATGAAGCGGGAGAACTCGGTCCGCAGCTCGGCGAAATCGGCCCTGCTGACCCCACTGCTGTCTTCCACGTTCGGCACCCTCATCTGTTAGCTGGTGTAACCAGTCTGCCACCGATTGTGCCGTGTCCGGTTTCAGTGGGTGCGCAGTGCGGCCAGTGTCATATCCCGCAGGACGCGACGTGCGCGTGCCGGCGAAGCTGGGTTGGCGCTGTGAGGGGTCGAGTTGATCAGACCGAAAGTTGCATGCGCTTTGATTCGTGCGTCCGCCTGATCGAGTTGGGGATCGAGTTGCTCGAGCACCCCGACCCACACCTCGACGTATTTGCGCTGCGTCTGGCGTACCTGTCGACGCGCGTCGGCCGGCAGGCTTTCGAGGTCGCGGTCCTGGATGCGGATCAGGTCTGGCTCGCCCAGTGCGAAGTCGAGGTGGAACTCCACCAATGCGTCGAGAGCAGCGCTCGGTGAGTCCGCTGCCTCCGCTGCCGCAGAACCGCCTTCGTGCAGGCGTGTGCTGATGCCGACGAGAAGTTCCACGAGGACGGCATCCTTGTTGGGGAAATGCCGGTACACGGCCGGGCCGCTGATACCGACGGCCGCGCCGAGGTCTTCGAGTCGCACACTCACGAATCCGCGTTCGGCGATCAACCGTGCGGCGGCGTCCAAGAGCTGACGTCGACGGTCGGCCTTCATCTGATCGCGTCGCGTCGGAGCTGCTACCTGCTCAGAGGTCATTCTCTCGATCTTTCTTCGCTTGTGTTCTGGACAACTCAGTTAATCATAGTTAATCTAGTTTCAGTTATCGAGCATTAACTCATGGCGAAGGCGGCGGGATGACTCCCAGTGGAATCACGCAAGGATCGGGCTACCGGTCCGATCACACCGTTCTGGTGGACGAACTGAAGAAGAAACTGGCGCAAGCAGCGCTGGGTGGCAACGAGCGCTCTCGCGAGCGCCACGTGAGCAGAGGGAAACTGCTGCCGCGAGATCGCGTCGACTCGCTGCTCGACCAGGGCAGTCCGTTCCTCGAGTTGTCCCCACTGGCGGCCAACGGCCTGTACGACGACGAATGCCCCGGCGCCGGCGTCATCACCGGTATCGGCCGTGTGTCGGGTCGTGAGTGCGTCATCGTTGCCAACGACGCGACGGTCAAGGGCGGCACCTACTACCCGATGACGGTGAAGAAGCATCTGCGCGCGCAGGAAGTTGCGCTGCAGAACAACCTTCCCTGCATTTACCTCGTCGACTCCGGCGGCGCCTTCCTGCCGCGCCAGGACGAGGTCTTCCCGGACCGTGAGCACTTCGGCCGGATCTTCTACAACCAGGCGACCATGAGCGCCAAGGGGATTCCCCAGATCGCCGCAGTTCTCGGTTCGTGCACCGCGGGCGGCGCCTACGTGCCCGCGATGAGCGACGAAGCAGTGATCGTCCGCAACCAGGGCACCATCTTCCTCGGCGGCCCGCCGCTCGTGAAGGCTGCTACCGGCGAGATCGTGACGGCCGAAGAACTCGGCGGCGGCGACCTGCACTCCAAGGTTTCCGGCGTCACCGACCACCTGGCCGAGGACGACCGCGACGCACTTCGGATCGTGCGCAACATCATTGCCACACTCGGCCCCCGCTCCGAGCGCCCGTGGGATGTCATCTCCACGGTTCCGCCCGTTGCCGACCAGAGCGAGCTCTACGACGTCGTTCCGACCGATCCCCGTACTCCGTACGACGTGCACGAGGTGATCACCAAGCTCGTTGACGGTGGCGCATTCCAGGAGTTCAAGGCTGAATATGGCAAGACGCTCGTCACCGGTTTCGCCCACATCGAGGGACATCCGGTCGGCATCATCGCCAACAACGGCGTTCTCTTCGGCGAATCCGCGATGAAGGGAGCACATTTCATCGAACTGTGCGACAAGCGCAGTGTGCCGCTGCTGTTCCTGCAGAACATCGCGGGCTTCATGGTGGGACGCGACTACGAGGCCGGTGGCATCGCCAAGCACGGCGCCAAGATGGTCACGGCAGTTGCGTGTGCCCGAGTTCCGAAGCTGACGGTTGTCATCGGCGGCTCTTACGGCGCCGGCAACTACTCCATGTGTGGACGCGCGTATTCGCCTCGCTTCCTGTGGATGTGGCCGAACGCGCGCATCTCGGTCATGGGCGGCGAGCAGGCCGCGTCGGTGCTCTCGACCGTTCGTAGTGACCAGCTCGACAGCGCGGGTAATCCGTGGTCGGCCGAGGACGAAGAGTCCTTCAAGGCGCCGATCCGCGAGCAGTACGAGGCTCAGGGAAATCCGTACTACTCCACTGCGCGGCTGTGGGATGACGGTGTCATCGACCCCGCAGATACCAGAACTGTTCTCGGCCTGGCTCTCTCGGTGTGCGCGAACGCGCCGATCGAGCCGGTCTCCTACGGCGTCTTCCGGATGTGAGCGAAATGACTGAGTTGCGCACTATCGATACTGTTCTCGTGGCTAACCGCGGTGAGATCGCGGTTCGCGTGATCCGCACGCTGCGTGAGTTGGGAATTCGCAGCGTCGCCGTCTACAGCGACGCCGATGCGAATGCTCGCCACGTCCGCGAGGCGGACACTGCCGTCAACATCGGACCGGCCGCGGCGCGTGAAAGCTACCTCGTCATCGACAAGGTGATCGACGCTGCCAAGTCCACCGGTGCTCAGGGTATTCACCCCGGTTACGGCTTCCTGTCGGAGAACTCGGCGTTCTCGGCTGCTTGCGCGGCCGCCGGAATCGCCTTCCTCGGCCCCTCCGAGCGGGCCATCGAGGTGATGGGCGACAAGATCACCGCGAAGAATGCGGTTGCCGCGTTCGACGTGCCGGTGGTCCCGGGTATCGCTCGCCCGAATCTGACCGACGAAGAACTGATCGCAGCGGCCGAGGACATCGGCTACCCGGTGTTGGTCAAGCCTTCGGCGGGTGGCGGCGGCAAGGGAATGCGCCTGGTCGAGGACCCGGCCAATCTGGCCGAGGCTCTTCGCAGTGCCCGCCGTGAGGCCGCGTCGTCGTTCGGCGACGACACCCTGTTCCTCGAGCGATTCGTACTGCGGCCCCGGCACATCGAGGTCCAGGTTCTCGCCGACCAGCACGGCAACGTCGTTCACCTCGGTGAGCGCGAATGTAGCCTGCAGCGGCGTCACCAGAAGGTCATCGAAGAGGCTCCGTCGCCGCTGCTCGATCAGGTGACCCGTGACCGGATCGGCGCGGCAGCGTGCAACACCGCTCGAAGCGTCGATTACACAGGCGCCGGCACTGTCGAGTTCATCGTCTCCGCCGACAAGCCGGACGAGTTCTTCTTCATGGAGATGAACACCCGCCTGCAGGTCGAGCACCCCGTCACCGAAATGGTGACCGGGCTGGATCTGGTCGAATGGCAGGTTCGTGTGGCAGCAGGGGAGAAGTTGGCCTTCTCCCAGAGCGACATCACACTGACCGGGCACGCTATCGAAGCTCGTGTGTACGCGGAGGATCCGGGCCGTGGGTTCCTGCCGACCGGCGGCCGCGTCGTCGATCTGGTCGAGCCGTCAGGTTCCGGCGTGCGCGTCGATTCCGGACTGCTCGCGGGCACCGTCGTCGGCAGTGACTACGACCCGATGCTCAGCAAGGTCATCGCCCACGCTCCCGATCGTGCAGGCGCACTGCGCAAGCTCGATCGCGCACTCGGTGACACCGCAGTGCTCGGAGTCGTGACCAACATCGAATTCGCACGATTCCTCCTCGCCGATCCGGATGTGATCGCGGGCAACCTCGACACCGGTCTCCTCGATCGTCGCGTCGAAGACTTCGTTGCGGCCGACGCGTCCGACGAGGTTCTCATTGCTGCCGCGGCCTATCGCTGGCTCTCGCGGTGGACAACTTCGGAATCCGTTGATCCCTGGGACGTCCCGAGCGGATGGCGCGTCGGAATCCCCGCTCCGACCAGCATCAGGCTCTCCGCCGGCACCCGAACGGCGCACGTTGCGATCGTCGGCGTTCCGGCCGAGGCGAAGGTCGAGGTCGAAGGCTCACAGCCGCGAGCATTCAGCGCGACCCTGACGGGATCCGAACTGGCGGTAGTGATCGACGGACGCCGACGCACGTTTGTCGTCGCCGAGACCGACGGTGGTTTGTGGCTGGCAGGCGGCGGAACCTGGCACGTGCGCGAGGTCGCCGAGGTCAGCGTTCGCGGTGAGGACAAGCACGCCGGCGACGCCGAAATCGCCAGCCCCATGCCCGGTGCCGTCATCGCAGTCAACGTCGAGAACGGCGCAGCAGTGAGCGCGGGACAACCACTCGTCGTGGTCGAGGCCATGAAGATGGAGCACTCCTTGACGTCCCCGATCGACGGGATCGTGGAAGTGCTTGTCCGTCAGGGCGATCAGGTGATGGTGGATCAGGTTCTGGCCCGCGTGGTACCTGCCCAAGACGAAGAGACTGCAGAAGTAAAGACCGAGAACACGACGCAGAAGGAAGACGCCTGATGTCCGATTACCTTGCCACCGGAGCGCTTCCGGACGAATACCAGCAGCTCGCCAAGACCGTCGCCGACTTTGCCAAGACCGCCGTGGCACCGGTTGCTGCCGAGCACGACGCCAACCACACCTTCCCGTACGAGGTAGTTGCCGGGATGGCGGACATGGGACTGTTCGGCCTGCCCTTCCCCGAGGAGTACGGCGGAATGGGTGGCGACTACTTCGCACTCTGCCTGGCGCTCGAAGAGCTGGGCAAGGTCGACCAGAGCGTCGCGATCACTCTCGAAGCCGGTGTGTCCCTTGGTGCCATGCCGATCTACCGTTTCGGTAACGAGGCACAGAAGCAAGAGTGGCTTCCGCAGCTCACCAGCGGTAAGTCCTTGGCTGCCTTCGGCCTGACCGAACCCGGTGCGGGTAGTGACGCCGGCGGAACCAAGACCACCGCGAAGTTCGACAGCGGTGAGTGGATCATCAACGGCAACAAGCAGTTCATCACCAACTCGGGCACCGACATCACCAAGCTGGTGACGGTCACCGCGGTCACGGGTGTCAAGGACGGCGGGAAGAAGGAGATCTCGACGATCCTCGTGCCGACCACGACGCCCGGCTTCACGGCCGAACCGGCATACAACAAGGTCGGCTGGAACGCGTCCGACACCCATCCCCTTACATTCGCCGATGTTCGTGTCCCCGAAGAAAATCTGCTCGGTGAGCGCGGCCGCGGCTACGCAAACTTCCTGCGCATCCTCGATGAAGGCCGCATCGCCATTTCCGCGTTGAGCGTCGGTGCCGCCCAGGGCTGCGTCGACGAGTCGATCAAGTACGCGAAGGAGCGCGAGGCGTTCGGTCGCCCCATCGGACACAACCAGGCCATCGCTTTCAAGATCGCGCGTATGGAGGCTCGTGCACACGTCGCACGTACCGCGTACTACGACGCGGCCGCACTCATGTTGTCGGGCAAGCCGTTCAAGAAGCAGGCATCCATCGCCAAGCTCATCTCCTCCGAAGCTGCCATGGACAACGCTCGCGACGCCACCCAGATCCACGGCGGATACGGCTTCATGAACGAGTACGCCGTCGCGCGTCACTACCGTGACAGCAAGATCCTCGAAATCGGAGAGGGAACCACCGAGGTGCAGTTGATGCTCATCGCTCGTGAGGCAGGGTTGTGACGAACCCCAAGAAGATCACTCAGCGCGGACTCTGGTTCGAGGAGTTCGAGGTCGGCGCGATCTACGAGCACCGGCCAGGTCGAACGGTGACCGAGGCTGACAACGTCCTGTTCACGACTCTGACGATGAACACGCAGGCGCTGCATCTTGATGCGGCGTACAGCGAGGACACTCAATTCGGTGTGCGGCTCGTCAATTCGATGTTCACCCTCTCGACAATCGTTGGCCTCTCGGTCGCGCAGTTGACGCAGGGCACCATCGTCGCCAATCTCGGTTTCTCCGAGATCAGCTTCCCGAAGCCGCTCTTTCACGGCGACACCCTGTACGCCGAGACGCTCATCGCGGACAAGCGTGAGTCGAAGAGCCGTCCGGGCGAAGGCATCGTGACGCTCGTGCACACCGGACGCAACCAGCACGGTGACGTCGTGGCACTCGCCACGCGCAAGACCTTGGTGCAGCTCCGCCCGGCCGAGGTGTCCTCATGACGTGGACGCCGCCGGGGCCGGCGTGGCTGTTCTGCCCGGCGGATCGACCCGAGCGTTACGCGAAGGCCGCCGCTGTCGCCGACGTCGTGATCCTCGATCTCGAAGACGGTGTGGCTCCGGCCGACAAGGAAGCTGCGCGTGCGGCCCTGATCGACACGCCTCTCGATCCGGAGCGGACGGTCGTGCGCGTCAATCCGGTCGGTACACCTGATCACGAACTCGATCTGATCGCGCTGGACGGCACACACTATTCGCGTCTCATGCTGTCCAAGTGTGAATCGGCCGAGGACGTCCTCTCGCTCGCACCGGCGGACGTGGTTGCGCTCGTCGAGTCCCCGCGAGGAGCCCTCGCCGTGGCCGACATCGCGCTTGCTGCGAACGCCATCGGTGTCATGTGGGGTGCCGAGGATCTTGTGGCAGGTCTCGGCGGTAATTCGAGCAGGCACCCGAACGGTTCGTACCGCGACGTTGCCAAGCACGTTCGCTCTACGTCCCTCCTCGCTGCGAAGAGCTACGGCCGGTTGGCTGTCGATTCCGTCTACCTCGACATCAAGGACCTCGTCGGCCTCGGCGTCGAGTCCGCTGACGCCGTCGCAGTCGGCTTCGACGTGAAGGTTGCGATCCACCCGAGTCAGGTCGAGGTCATTCGCGGAGCCTTCGCGCCTTCGGAAAAAGAGATCGACTGGGCCACACGAGTGCTTGCCGCGGTGTCTACTGAACGTGGTGTGTTCGCGTTCGAGGGCAAGATGGTCGACGCTCCCGTTCTCCGTCACGCCGAGAAGCTTCTTCACCGAGCCGGAGTCTTTCATCAGAAGGAGAACTAACGGATGAGCAAAGTCGTGAATACGGCAGCTGAGGCAGTTGCCGACATCGCGAGCGGATCCAGGCTCGCAGTGGGCGGCTTCGGGCTGTGCGGTATTCCCGACGCGCTGATCGCGGCGATCGCCGACGGCGATGCCACCGATCTCGAGGTGTTCTCCAACAACTGCGGTGTCGACGACTACGGTCTCGGCATCCTGCTCGGCGCGCACCGGATCGCCAGGGTGACGGCGTCGTACGTGGGGGAGAACAAGGAGTTCGCCCGCCAGTATCTCGCCGGTGAACTCGAGGTGGAGTTGACGCCGCAGGGGACCCTGGCCGAGCGGTTGCGAGCAGGCGGCACCGGCATTCCGGCGTTCTACACCCCTGCCGGGGTCGGCACACCGATCGCCGAGGGCGGCTTGCCGTGGCGATACAACCCCGACGGTTCGATTGCCGTGGCGTCTCCGCCGAAGGCGACGGCAGTGTTCGGTGGCCGCACGTATGTATTGGAAGAGGCGATCACCGCTGACTTCGCGCTCGTGCACGCGGACTACGGCGACACCGAAGGCAATCTCGTCTTCAACAAGACGGCGATGAACTTCAACCCGCTTGCCGCCATGGCGGGACGGATCACCATCGCACAGGTGGAGAACCTCGTCGAGCCGGGCGACATCGACCCCGCGCACGTGCACCTACCTGGAGTGTTCGTCGCGCGCGTCGTGCATACGGGCCCACAGGAGAAGCGGATCGAGAAGCGGACCGTCTCAGGAGGCACCAAGTGAGCAGCTCAGAGGAAACCCGTATCGGTTGGACTCGCCACGAGATGGCCGCTCGCGCTGCTGCCGAGATGCGGCCAGGGGAGTACGTCAACCTCGGTATCGGCCTGCCGACGCTGATCCCCAGTTACCTGCCGGAGTGCGTCAAGGTAGTTCTCCACAGTGAGAACGGCATCCTCGGCACCGGACCGTACCCCACCGACGATCAGGTCGATGCCGACCTCATCAACGCCGGTAAGGAAACCGTAACCGTCAACCCGGGTGCTGCTTACTTCGACTCCGCCCTCTCGTTCGGCATGATCCGCGGCGGTCACATCGACACCGCGGTGCTCGGCGGTATGCAGGTGTCGAAGACCGGCGACCTCGCCAATTGGATGGTGCCAGGCAGGATGGTGAAGGGCATGGGCGGAGCGATGGACCTCGTCCACGGAGCCCGACGTGTCATTGTGGTGATGGAGCACACCGATCGCGACGGTAACCCCAAGATCGTCGAGGCGTGCACCTTGCCGCTCACCGGTCAGGGCGTCGTCAACCGGATCATCACCGACCTCGCGGTGCTGGACGTCACCGCGGACGGGCTGGAGCTTGTAGAGCTGGCTCCAGGTGTCACCAGTGAACACCTGAAGAGTGTGACTGGTGTGGCCCTACCCGATTAGCCGACCAGAGGTAAGGGAGCGGGATTCAGTCGAAGTATATGGTCGTTCATACCGGGTTTGTACGGCCATACTCGTCTTGGCTGCTGTCAGATGACACACCCAGGCGCAGCGCTGTGACTACGTCAACGATCGATGATCTGACGGTCTTCTCGTAGAATTCGATATCAGGAATCGCCTCGGGTGCTGCGGTTATAGAAAAGCCAACTGTGTCCCCCAACCCAATTGCGTTGTGAGCAAGTCGAATGTTGAAACCTATCGACGGCAACGAACCGGCAAACAGTACCGGTGCGCCGGCAAGAGTTGTATCTGCTGGACCCGCGCGATAGCTGGCCAGCTTCGTGTGCACACCAACTCGTTCACAAGGGACCTCGAGCTTTCGCGCTTCAATCCGAGTGAAGATGCGAAGAGCCGGCGCAGGCACTTGGTCCACAAATGATCTGAATTTCTCCGCGGCGGTGCTAGTTGCGGCCTGCTTTCCGTCCTTCAGCTCTTGACTGATCGAGCTCGCTCGAAGCGTCAAATCTTCAGTAAGCAGGTGGAGATCGATCGCACAGGGGGAGATCCGATTGAGATCACGGCTGGTGGCACGTGGGGGAAGCGCGACCGGGACATTGCATCGGTATGCCGCAATGGGTAGTTCGAAGGCCTTTGCATAGCGCTCGATTGCGAGGGAGACCGCGGTTGCGAGAGTTTCCGTGACTGTGAAACCAGGTACTCGAAGATCGGCGAGGGCCAGTGGAAATGTTCGCGACATTGGTCTCCCGAGCGATGGACCCGCGAGAAATCCAGGGATCGGCAACTCTATTGTTTCGGCGGCCTTCGATGTCCTTGACCGGACGTAGTTGCCTGCTGTGAGCGAAGCAAGTCGCAGCAAGTTGTAAGAGCCCCGGACCGCTCCGAACATCGAGTGGCGGAGGCGCGGGCGGGAAGCCAAGTCATCGGGCGCGGGTTCACAAACAGTTTGAGTCGATGCCAGCAGTCCACGAACCAGGTCGACTGATCCAAGTCCGTCGGTGGCACAGTGCGAAAACTGGAAAACCAATGCGGTTGCAGGCCCGCGAGATCCTGGTACATCCACGATTTCGCGCAGCACGTGAACCTGCCACAAGCTCTTATACGGATCCAGCCGAGTCTCCATTAGTTGGGAAAAATCGCGCATGCACTCACTCAACGTTTTCCCGTGGACGAAGACTTCGTTAATATGCGAATCGATGCCATTGGAGTCGGCGACCCTGTAAGGGTAGTCTAATTTTGCGGGATCGTCTTCGAGATGTTCTCCAAGAATGGGAATTCTGTTTATTCGCTGTGCGAGATGCTCGCGAATTTGCCTCGCTGATGGCGCATTACCGCCGTCATCGCAATCGAAGACCTGCAGGCTATAGATGTCAGGATGTCGACTGTAGACGTAGTACGCATCTGTTGGGTTAATGCGACAGTATTTCGGGATATTGATTCACCTTCCAGTATCTGTCATCCAGTTAATGAGTGTCCAGCCCACGATAGCGGAGATCCGTTGGGATCTCATTTGGAGGACCCTAATCGGAGGCTAGCCACGGCGGACCCTTAGCGCGCAATCACGCAGGGGTATACGCGACGCCGGCATCGACGGGCGCATATATGTACTGACTACGCGCGGCACTATTGACGCATGTCGCTAAGGCCGCTTTCCGATTTGTGTGCAGGACGGTGTGTGCAGGAAACAGTGGAAGACTTGAATTGCCGCCGCGATTGCCCACAGGGTCGCTTTGTCGCTTCGGCGGTGCGATTGTCACGAGATACCGCCGGGACTGGTGGCAAGTGGCGAGCCTGTAGAGTTTTCGGGGATCGGAACGAGATCGCCTGTCTCGGACTCTGGGCCGTCGGCCGGGCCAGTTCGGCAGGCTGCGGTTCAGTTGCGCGTGGGGGCCGGTTGGTTTGCATCTAATGCATTGGGGGTAGCAAAACCGCGGAGTCCGCGCTGCGTCTGTGATCGTGGACATTGTAACAATCCGGACCGGGCCGCCCGATATGCGTGGTGTTGCTTTGCTGTGGCTTTGACGCATCAGAGATAATGGGTGGTTCTGGCTCGCTGCGGGCGAACGGGATCGGTACTTGCTGTGAATTGGACTTCGATTCAGGCGGGTGCGCAATGGTGTGGAAGAGAGGCTGTGGGCGTGAATTCGCTGAATAACGGAGAATTGGGGAGCGGCAAGCCGGAGGTCGGCAGCTCGCCGGAGGACGTTCAGCAATCAGGCGCATTCCCACTCTCTGCAGCGCAGCTCGGCATGTGGTTCGCTCAGCATCTCGATCCCTCTGTTCCGGTGAACATCGCGCAGTACGTAGAACTCCGTGGAGCGCTGGCGCTCGACGTGCTTCGTCAGGCGTGTGCCGACGCCGGCCGCGAAATCGGGTCGGCCTTCGTCCGGATCTTTGAGATCGACGCTCAGCCGTACCAGATCATCGACCCCACACTTGATGATTCGGTCGGCTACGTCGACCTTCGGAGTGAGGACGACTCACACGACGCGGCGATGCAGTGGATGCGAGCAGATCGCAGTCGGCCGATCGACATGCTCACGGACCGACTGATCTCTGCCACGATCCTGCGTCTCGGCGAGAACCGCTACTACTGGTACACGCGGGTCCACCACACAATTCTCGACGGCTTCGGTGCATCGACGTTCGTCACTCGTGTGGCGGAGTTGTACTCGGCGCGTGTGGAGGGTCGCGAACCGGAGCCGAGCGAGGCCTCCGATCTCTGGAACGTCTACGAGGTGGACAACAAGTACCGCCAGTCGAGTCGTTTCGAGACCGATCGCAAGTACTGGGCCGACAAGATCGAGAATCTCGACGAGATCTCGAGCCTCGCGGGTCGAAGTGCCGCGCCGGCTCCGGTCAGTCGGATCGACAGCGCCGCGCTGTCCAACCACGTCGAGGCGCTGCTCGGGCGGTTCCTCGAGCGCGTGGAGAAGACCACGGTTGCCGGAACGGTCGTCGCGGCTTTTGCGGCGTACCTCGCTCAGATGACCGGACGAGAGGACGTGTCGCTGAGTCTGCCCGTTTCCGGTCGAACGACAGCCGTGCTGCGCCGATCCGGTGGCATGGTCTCCAACGTCGTTCCGCTGCGACTGACCGTCACTGCGGCTACCACCGTCCAGGATCTTCTTGACGACGTCAGGAACGAAATGTCCGGCGCGTTGCGCCACCAGCGGTACCGACACGAGGACATGGTCCGCGGCGGTGACGGGCCGGGCCGGGCCGGATTCTTCGGTCCCTGGATCAACATCATGATGTTTTCCACCGAGTTGGCGTTCGGGCCCCTCGTCGGCGAGCTTCACATCCTGTCCACGGGTTTGATCGAAGACCTCGGTGTCAACCTCTACCAGAGCGTCGGCGATACCCGCACGCACATCGATTTCGAGTCGAATCCCAATCTGTACGCGCCCGCTGACGCCCAGCGAAATCACTCACGGTTCGTGGAGTTCCTCGAGAAGTTCGTCTCGGCCGAAACGAGCCGCAAAGTATGGGATCTCCCTGTCGCAACCGACGAGGAGCGGAACAAGGTCGCTTTGTGGAACCGCACCGGCTTCCAGGTTGCCTCGCAGACCATTACCGAAGCATTCGAGGGACAGGTTGCGCGGACTCCCAAAGCCACCGCTGTGGTTTTCGAAGGCGACAGCCTGACGTACGCCGAATTCGATGCCCGCGCAAACGGTTTGGCCCGTCAGCTCATCGGGATGGGTGTTGGGCCCGAATCGCTTGTGGGGTTGTCGATTCGCAGGTCTTTGGACCTGATGGTCGGTCTGTACGCGATTGCCAAGGCTGGCGGAGCCTGGGTGCCGGTGGATCCCGACCATCCCGCCGACCGCACCGCCTACATCCTCGAGTCGGCGCAGCCCACGTGTGTTGTGACCACTGCTCGAGACGACGTGGATCTGCCCGAGGGTACGCGGGTGATCGAAATCGACACTCTCGACTACGGACAGCTCGACAGCAGGCCGATCGTCAACGCAGATCGCTTGTCTCCCTTGCATTTCTCGAACACTGCGTACGTGATCTACACCTCGGGTTCGACCGGTCGACCCAAGGGTGTCGCAGTCACTCACGCAGCGATCAACAATCAGCTTCAGTGGATGAACGCCGAGTACGGGCTTTCTGCATCGGATATCTACCTGCAGAAGACCGCTACGACTTTCGACGTGTCGCTGTGGGGATTCTTCATGCCGTTGCAGGTCGGCGCCACGCTGGTAGTCGCGACTCCGGACGGCCATCGGGATCCGATCTACGTGGCAAACAAGATTGCCGAACTCGGCGTCACGATCACCGACTTCGTGCCATCCATGCTCACGCTGTTCACAGCGAATGCACCTGCCGGATCTTGTAATTCGTTGCGCCACGTGTTCGTCATCGGCGAGGCACTCCCGCCCGAGACGTCTTCGGCCTTTCGTGAACTCTGTGGGGCCGGACTGCACAACCTCTACGGTCCGACTGAAGCCGCAGTGTCGGTCACGTACTACGAAGCCGTGCCCTCGGACACTACCTCCGTGCCGATCGGCATGCCGCAGTGGAACACCCAGGCACACGTACTGGACGGGCAACTTCGCCCGACGCCCATCGGTCAGCCGGGCGAGCTCTACCTCGCCGGCGTCCAACTCGCGCGCGGGTACGTGGGTCGCCCTGATCTGAGCTCGGATCGGTTCGTAGCCAATCCGTACGGCACAGCCGGCGAGCGCATGTACCGCACCGGCGATCTCGTCCGACGCCGTGAGGACGGAAATCTCGACTACATCGGGCGCACCGACTTCCAGGTGAAGTTCCGTGGGCAGCGCATCGAACTCGGCGAGATCGAGACCGTCCTTCTGGCTCACCCTGACGTTTCCCAAGCTGTCGTCTTGGTGACCGTTACCCCGACCGGTGATCAACTGGTCGGTTACGTCGTGCCGGGCCCAGGCCGAAACATCGATGCTGCGGTCCTCAGTGAGTTTGCCGGTCGAAGCCTCCCGTCGTACATGGTTCCGGCCGCGCTGATGGTGCTCGATGCGTTGCCGCTCAACACGAGTGGCAAATTGGATCGTTCCGGGCTACCCGAGCCGGTGTTCGCTAGTGCGAAGCAGTACCGCGAGCCCCGCACCGAAATCGAACGCATCGTTGCGGACGTGTTTGCCGACGTGCTCGGAGTCGAGCGCGTCGGTATCGACGACGACTTCTTCGAACTAGGTGGAAACTCCCTGGTTGCAACACAATTGGTGACTCGTGTCGGCTCGGCACTGGGAGTGCAACTCGGCGTTCGAGAGCTTTTCGAGTCCACCACGGTCGCTACCTTGGCGGCCCGTGCCGAGTCAGTGGCGGGTAACGCCAGGCAGCTCACCCCGCTGATCGCAAAGCCTCGGCCTGACGTTGTCCCGCTTTCGCTTGCGCAGCAGCGCATGTGGTTCATCAACCGTCTCGATCCGACGACGCCCGCGTACAACCTTCCGTTCACGGTCCGGCTCACTGGTTCGGTGGACCCGTCCGCTCTGCATGCCGCGGTGATGGACCTTCTCGCGCGGCACGAGTCCTTGCGGACGATTTACCCTGATGTCGACGGAACTGCGCAACAGCTGGTTCTGCCGGTAGACCGTGCAGCGGTGGAGTTGAAGCCCGTCAAGATTCGAAATTCGCATCTCGAGGCTGCCCTGTTCGACGTGGCGTCCCGCGGCTTCGACGTTACGCTCGAAATCCCGGTACGGGTCGCCCTCTTCGAGGTGTCTCCGACGGACTACGTCCTGGTGATGGTTCTCCATCACATCGCTGCGGACGGACTGTCGTTCCGTCCGCTCGCACGTGATCTTCTCGTCGCATACTCGGCGCGAAGTGAGAAGTCGGCGCCGGCGTGGACGCCGCTGCCGATTCAGTATGCCGATTACGCCCTGTGGCAGCGCGAAGCACTGGGATCCGACGAAGACCCGCGCTCGGAGTCGTCTCGCCAGATCAACTTCTGGCGCCGGGCACTTGCCGATTTGCCGGATCAGTTGGATCTGCCGACCGACCGACCTCGTCCTGCCATCGCGTCCAATCATGGTGCCAAGCACCATTTTCAGATCAGCGAACGCACGACGCGCAAGTTGAACGAGTTGGCGCGCTCGAGGAGCGTCTCGCTGTTCATGGTGTTGCAGGCGGCATATGCAACGCTGCTGAGCCGGATCAGTGGTACCTCCGACATCGCGATCGGTGCCCCGATCGGTGGGCGAAACGATCAAGCACTCAACGACGTGATCGGTATGTTCGTGAACACCCTGGTGCTTCGCACCGAGGTCGATCCTGATGAATCGTTCGCCAATCTGATTCAGCGAGTTCGTGATTCGGGCTTGTCTGCGTACGCACATGCGGATGTTCCCTTCGAGCGCCTGGTAGAGGCTCTTAATCCGCCGCGGTCACGCGCTCGTCACCCTCTGTTCCAGGTTGCGTTGACCGCGGAGATCAGTGGACGGCGTGAGCTCGAGTTCTCCGGCGTGAAGGCCGTGGCCGCAGAACTCGAGGTGCCGATCGCGAAGTTCGACATCGAGTTGATGGTGTCCGAAGGGCAAGAGGGCGCAACGGACTTCGAAGGCCTGGACGCGACGCTTACGTACGCGACCGATCTCTTCGATGCTTCGACAATGGTGAAGTTCGCGGAGCGCTTTATCCGCGTACTGAATGCCGTCGTTGACGATCAAAACACCAAGGTCGGCGATATCGCCGTGTTCGGGAAAGACGAATCGGCAAGAGTGCTCGACTGGTCGGCGGGAACGCGCAGTGGCGCTCCACAGTTGTCGATCTTGTCGGCCTTCTACCGGGCAGCAGACGCTCAGCCGAACGCCGTCGCGGTGTCGGATGACGATCGAACACTGACCTACGAGGAATTGGACACACGGTCCGGTCTCCTCGCCTTGGAATTGACAGCGACCGGTGTGTGTCCCGGCGACGTAGTGGCGTTGACCGTTCCCAGGTCGTGGCAATGGGTAGTGGCGATGCTGGGTGTATGGAAGGTCGGAGCCGCGTACGCACCCATCGACCCGGCCTTCCCGCAGGAGCGCACCCAGTCGATTCTGGAAGACACCGATGCGGTGTGTGTCGTGACCGTCGACGTCATCGACCTCGACATCCCGGTACTCGTTGTGAAGTCTGACCTTCCACCGGAGGCCGGCGTTCAGCGGCATGACGACCCCTGGCTTATCGCGGGTGCGAAAGATCATCTCGGATATGTGATTTCGACGTCCGGCTCGACGGGACGTCCCAAACCGACGATGGTACCGATGCGAGGTATCGAGAACACTGTCGCGTGGTACCGGTCGGAGCTGCCCGAAGCCGGACCGATCCTCGTTGCGTCCTCACCGAGCTTCGACCTCACACAGAAGAACATATGGGCAGCGCTCGGTAGTGGAGTACCGCTTCATTTGAGTGGAGATGGTTTCGACCCGCACGCAATTCTGGAAATCGTCGAAACAGCTGGCATCCGTGTCGCGAATATGTCGCCGAGCGCCTTTGTCGCACTTTCCGACGCAGATGCAGATGGGGTGCTCACGCAACTGGATGTAGCCTTCCTCGGCGGCGAGCCGATCCAACTCTCCAGGCTTTCGCATCTGATGCGGGCGGGAGTGCGAATCGTCAACAGCTACGGGCCCACTGAGGCTTCGGATGTTGTATCTGCACTGTCTGCGACATCCGAGCACAGTGCCGGTGTGCCTATCGGTACGCCAATTCCGAACATCGACTTGTTTGTACTCGATTCTCGTCTGCATCCGGTGCCGGCAGGACTGATCGGCGAGCTGTACGTTGCAGGTGTTGGTGTCGGGCGCGGCTACGGTGGTCGGTTCGACGTGACAGCAGAACGGTTCGTCGCAAATCTGTTCGGCGACCCTGGCTCCAGGATGTACCGCACAGGCGATCTCGTTCGGTGGAATGATCTGGGGCAGTTGGAGTACGTCGGGCGCAGCGACTTCCAGGTGAAACTGCGTGGGCTGCGTATCGAATTGGGTGAGATCGAAGCCGCGCTCGTGTCGCTCGAGTCGGTCGTGCAAGCCGTCGTCTTGATGCACAACGACGAACGACTCGGCGATCAACTGGTCGCGTACGTCGTCGCAGACGGTGACACGTCCGTCAGTACCGAGGTGCTCACGTCTGCCGTCTCGGAGAAGCTTCCCGAGTACATGATTCCTTCCGCGTTCATGATCGTGCAGGAAATCCCGCTCACCTCCAACGGCAAGTTGGATCGCCGCGCACTTCCAGTTCCCACGTTCGAGGTCCGCGAGTTCCGTGCGCCCACCACACCGGTGGAAGAGATTGTCGCGCAGGTGATTGCGGACGTTCTCGGTGTTGAACGAGTCGGGCTCGACGACGACTTCTTCGCACTCGGTGGCAACTCCCTGGTGGCCACCCAGGTCACCTCGAGGTTGGGACGGGCGCTCGACACCACCGTGCCGGTGCGGACGCTTTTCGACGTTTCCACGGTCGAGGCGCTCGCTGCACATATCGAGTCGCACGCGGGTAGCGGCGGGCAGAAGGCCCTCGTCGCGCAGACGCGTCCAGTGGAAATTCCGCTGTCGTTGGCGCAGCAGCGCATGTGGTTCCTGAACCGTTTCGATACCGACTCCGCTGCTTACAACATCACTTTCGCACTGCACCTGACTGGCCATCTCGACACGGCCGCGATGGAAATGGCGCTCGAGGACGTGTTGGCTCGGCACGAAGTTCTCCGAACCGTTTACCCCGACGGGGCTTCCGGACCGAAGCAGTCGATTCTGTCGCTTTCAGAGGCTTTCGTCGGATTGACCGTCGAAGCGGTCTCGGATTCGGACGAGCTCGAGAGTCGAGTCGCTGCAATCGGATCCTCGGCGATCGACGTCACCGTCGACGTGCCGATCCGTGTCTGCCTGTTGACGGTCAGCGACACCGAGCACACCCTCGCGATCGTTGTTCATCACATTGCCGCTGACGGTTGGTCGATGGCGCCACTGGCTCGCGACGTCATGATTGCCTACTCGGCACGCAAGGACGGGATTGCGCCGGCGTGGCAGCCGTTGGCTGTGCAATACGCCGACTATTCGTTGTGGCAGCGCGAGGTTTTGGGGTTCGAAGACGACCCGAAATCACTGATCTCGCAGCAGATCTCCTACTGGACCGAGACTCTGGCTGACCTACCGGATGTGATCGAGCTTCCGTCGGACCGGCCTCGGCCCGACGTGGCCTCGATGCGCGGCGAACGATTCGCGTTCGAGATCTCCGGGGATGTGCATCGTCGACTGGACGCGCTGGCACGTGAGAACAACGCAACGCTCTTCATGGCACTGCACTCGGCGCTTGCCGTTCTGATGGCCCGACTGAGCGGGACGTCGGACATCGCCGTTGGCACTCCCGTTGCCGGTCGCGGCGACGAGGCGCTCGACGATCTCGTCGGCATGTTCGTCAACACGCTTGTGCTGCGCACCGAGGTCGACCAGGCCCGGGCATTCACGGATCTGCTCGCCGCGGCGAGTGATTCGGCGCTCGGAGCCTTCGCTCACTCGGATGTGCCCTTCGAGCGGTTGGTGGACGTCCTGGCTCCGGCCCGGTCGCAGGCCCGACATCCGCTGTTCCAGGTTGTCCTGTCCTTGCAGAATCTCGCGCAAACGGCATTGGAACTGCCGGGACTGGCGATCAAGGCCGCCGAAATCGACACAACCACTGCAAAGTTCGACCTCGAACTGGCAGTAACCGAGTCGATCGGCGAAGACGGGATCCAGCAAGGGCTCTCGGCCGAATTCACGTTTGCTGCAGATCTGTTCGACGTTTCGACGGTCGAGGGATTTGCTCGCCGTCTGGTTCGTATCCTCGAGACTGTTGTGTCGGTTCCTTCGATTGTCGTCGGTGACATCGATATTCTCGATGCGGCCGAGCGGGGTGCGCTGGTCGATGTTCGTGGAGGCCAGTCGGTCTCGGGAACTCTGGTCGAGATACTCACCGAAGCGGCCGCTTCGGATCCGTCGGCGGACGCGATCCGATTCGGCGGCGAGTCGATCAGCTACCGCGAGCTCGACGAGCGGTCGGCGCGACTCGCTCGTGTTCTGATTGCGAAGGGCGTCGGGCCGGAGGATCGGGTCGCAATCGCGATTCCGCGTTCGGCCGATTCGGTTCTCGCTCTGTGGGCCGTGGCGAAAACCGGTGCGGCATTCGTACCGGTCGACCCGACGTATCCGGTTGACCGTATCGCCCACATGATCACCGATTCCGGTGCGGTGCTGGGTCTTACGCTCAGTGCCGTCGAGGCGGGATTGCCGTCGGCATTGACGTGGATTGTTCTCGACGACGAGACGACAGTCGCGGCGTGTGTGGCCGAATCTTGCGCGCCGGTGAGCGACTCCGATCGACGCGGCGCGATCGACGAGCGGCAGCCTGCGTACGTCATCTACACCTCCGGTACCACGGGTCTGCCCAAGGGCGTTGTGGTCACCAACGCCGGTGTGGCGAACTTCTGTGCCGAGCAGGTCGAGCGTTATTCGCTAACCGCGGATGCTCGGACGCTGCATTTCGCCTCGCCGAGTTTCGACGCTTCGGTTCTCGAGTTGCTGATGGCATTCGGCGCGGCGTCGACGATGGTGATTGCGCCGACGACGGTGTACGGCGGCGCGGAATTGGCCGAGATCTTGCGGTCGGAGGGCGTGACGCATGCGTTTGTCACGCCTGCTGCTTTGGCATCGGTGGATCCGAGCGGACTTGACGCGTTGCGGGTGGTTGTCGTGGGTGGCGAAGCCAGTTCGCGGTCTCTCGTGGCCAAGTGGGCGGTGCCGCTTCCGGATGGCGGTGTGCGTGGGTTCTTCAACGCGTACGGTCCGACGGAGTCGACGGTCGCCTCGAACATCAGTGATGCGCTGACCGCGTTTGATCGCATGAACATCGGCGGCCCGATTCGGGGTATGGCCGCGCGGATACTGGACGGCCGCTTGCAGCCCGTTCCGGTTGGTGTCGCGGGTGAGTTGTACGTGTCGGGTGTTCAGGTCGCTCGTGGATACCTGGGACAGCCGGCATTGACGGCGGGTCGATTTGTCGCAGACCCTTTCGGAGCGCCGGGTGAGCGGTTGTACCGTACGGGTGACGTGGTCCGGTGGATCGACGGTGGCGCGGTGGAGTACGTGGGCCGCAGTGACTTCCAGGTCAAGATCCGTGGGTTCCGTATCGAACTCGGCGAGATCGAAGCCGCGCTGACCCGTTGCACGGGAGTTGCGCAAGCTGTTGCTCTTGTTCGCTCCGACGATCACTTCGGAGATCGTCTCGTTGCATACGTCGTGCCGCAGGCCGGCGCCGAGGTGGATCCCGCACAGGTCATCGAGTCGGTGTCGACGTTCCTGACCGGCTACATGGTCCCCGACTCGGTACTGGTACTCGATTCGATTCCGTTGACCACCGCGGGCAAGACGGACATCAAGGCTTTGCCCTCGCCCGTGTTCGAGTCCAAGGTGTACCGGGCGCCGATCACGACCGTCGAAGAGACTGTCGCGCAGGTGTTCTCCGAAGTTCTCGGAGTCGCACAGGTTGGCCGCGACGACGATTTCTTCGAACTCGGCGGCAACTCGTTGATCGCGACCCGTGTCGCCGCTCGGCTGGGAGAGGCGCTCGACACAAGCGTTCCGGTTCGTGCGCTCTTCGAAGCGTCGACCGTGCAGTCACTCGCCGTCCGGCTCGAGCTGCACGCCGGTTCGGGCGCCACCGCCCCACTGGTGCAGCAGCCCCGGCCAGCTCGGATCCCACTTTCGTTGGCGCAGCAGCGCATGTGGTTCCTGAACAGGTTCGAACCCGCGTCGGCAGTGAACAACGTCCCGGCAGCGATCAGGATTTCGGGCGCCCTCGATGTGGCAGCTCTTGACGCCGCCGTGATCGATGTCGTGGGCCGACACGAATCACTGCGAACTGTGTATCCCGACGTCGACGGCGTCGGATATCAGGACGTCCTCGACGTCCAAGACGTTGTCGTCGATCTCAGCCCCGTGTCGATCACGGAAGGTCGCCTGGCTGCGGGCGTCGCCGAGCTGGCGACGGTCGGCTTCGACGTGACGTCCGAAGTCCCGCTGCGCGCCAAGCTCTTCAAAGTCGGCGACAGCGAATACGTCCTGGTGTTTGTCGTGCATCACATCTCGACCGACGGTTTCTCGATGGGTCCGTTGACCCGTGACGTGATGGTTGCCTACGAAGCACGTACACGAGCGTCGGTGCCGGCTTGGACGCCGTTGCCGGTGCAGTATGCCGATTACTCGTTGTGGCAGCGTGAGGTTCTCGGGTCCGAGGAGGATCCGCGGTCCGTGATCGCGCAGCAGATTGCGTTCTGGTCGGATGCGTTGGCGGATCTTCCGGAGCAGTTGGATCTGCCTGCCGATCGTCCGCGTCCCGAGGTCGCTTCAGGGCGCGGAGCCGAGGTCGAGTTCGATATCGACGCCACCCTGCACGAAGCTGTCAATTCGATTGCGCACAGCAGTAACTCGACACCGTTCATGGTTGTTCACGCAGCGCTCGCCGTCGTACTTTCTCGTTTGTCCGCAACGACCGACATCGCGATCGGTACACCGATCGCGGGTCGCGGTGAGGCGCAGCTCGACAATCTGATCGGTATGTTCGTCAACACTTTGGTGTTGCGTACCGAGGTTGATCCGTCGATGTCGTTCAAGGATCTGTTGGCGTCGGCGCGTGAGGTGGATCTGGGGGCGTTTGCGCATGCGGATGTTCCGTTCGAGCGTGTGGTGGAGGTTCTCGATCCGGTTCGTTCGCAGGCTCGTCATCCGCTGTTCCAGGTGGCATTGACATTCCAGAACCACGAACAGACAACGCTCGAACTGGGCGACCTCGAAGTGTCGATCGAAAGTGCCGATCTTGCGTTGGCGAAATTCGACCTCCAGTTGACCCTGACCGAACGAACCGACGAGGCCGGCGCACCCGCCGGAATGTCCGCCTCTTTGACGTATGCGACGGATCTGTTCGACGAGTCGACCGTTGTGGAATTCGGTGATCGGCTGGTACGGACCTTCCGTGCGGTGACTGCTGATCCCACAGTAGCGGTGGGTGACGTTGACATCTTGGTCGATGGAGAACGAAACCTGCTGTCCCGCTTCAGTGCTGGTCAGATCGATCGTGGTGTGGATTCGACGTTGTCGGCGTGGTTCGATGATGCTGCTGCGCGGTTTGGTGATCGGACCGCGGTGCGGTTCGGTGACGAGTCGT
>NZ_JBSGVT010000025.1:0-55984 GCF_053608585.1 Rhodococcus sp. NPDC055024 | reverse complement strand
CTCCGAATCACTCGGAGATCGCGGCCGTTCTTGTTTCAGGGCCGTCAGTTCGGCGGGGTCCCCGCAGGCGGTGCGGGTTCACCTCCGGGCGGAGTCGCATCCGGGGGAGTTGCGCCCGGTGCCGGGGCCGCGGGGGATGCGGGTGCGGCCGGAGCCCTCACGGAACCGTCGCTGATGTAGATCGTGACGGTCGAACCCGGGATCGCGGACCCGGACGGCGAAACTCCGGTGACCGTTCCCGCGCGCGCTCCGGATGCCGTCGTCACGGAATTGACGGTGAAGCCGGACGCCTGAAGCCGGGACGTCGCTGCCGACTGGCTCAGGCCGACAACCTCGGGAACCTGGCCGTTCTGTGATCCCCGTGCGTACTTTTCGTCGATCGGGGGCAGCGAGGTGGGCCCGAAGTTGTTGGCGACCGGGTTCATTGCCGCGAACCAGGATCTCGCCGGTTCGGTACCGCCGTACAAGTTGCCGCTGTAGCAGGGGCGCAGCGGGCTCGAGCAAATCTCGCCGGGCGTCGGGGAGTCGCCGAAGATGTAGACCGCAGCAGCGAGGTTGTTGGTGAAGCCGAGGAACGCCGAGGACTTGTGAGTCTCGGTGGTACCCGTCTTGCCCGACATCGGCAGGCTCCATCCGGCGCTGCTCGCGGCACCGGCAGACGTACCGGCGCCGACGTCGTCACGGCTCATCGCGTTGGCGAGGGTGTCTGCCAAGCCGGGCTCGACAACCTGCTCACAGCCCTGCTCGGTGACAGCCACCGGCTTGCCGTAGCGGTCGAAGACCGAATCGATGGGACTCGGCGGGCACCACTTGCCGTGCGAGGCGAGAGTGGCTGCGACGTTGGAGAGTTCGAGCGGGTTGATCCAGGTGGGGCCGAGGGTGAACGAACCGAGGTTCTGTTCCTTCTGGAAGTCGGCCATGCTGCGCTCGTCGAAGCCCGAGGTGTTGGGATCGGCGTACGAGCGCATGCCGAGACGGACAGCCATGTCGACCGTCGGCGTGACACCGGTTGCCTCGATGAGCTTGACGAAAGCGGTGTTGGGGGACTGAGCCAGCGCGTCGGTCACGGACAGCGTCGGCGGGTAGTTGCCGGCGTTCTCCACGCAGTACGTCGAGACCGGGCAACCTGCGGCGCCGCCGCTACCCATGCCCTTGGCTTCGAAGCGCTTGGGTACGTCGAGGGTCGCGTTGATGCCGAGACCCTTTTCCATCGCCGCAGCCGTCGTGAAGATCTTGAAGACGGAGCCCGCACCGTCGCCGGCCAGGGAGTACGGCTGCGCCTGGACGGTTTCGTCGGCGTCCGCGTTGAGTCCGTACGTGCGACTGCTGGCCATCGCGATGACCTTGTGTGAATCCTGACCGGGCCTGATCACGTTCATGACGTTGGCGATGCCGTCGAGGTTGGCGCTCGCGTTCGCATTCAGGCCGGCCTTGGTGGATGCCTGAACCTGCGGGTCGAGAGTGGTCTTGATGAGGTAACCACCGTCGTTGATCTGGTCGCGTGTGATCCCGGCGTCCGAGAGGTACTTCAGTGCGTAGTCGCAGAAGAAACCACGATCGCCTGCGGCGATGCAGCCGCGCGGCAAGTTATTGGGAGTTTCCAGGACGCCGAGGGGCTCTTCCTTCGCAGCCCGGAACTCGTCGGCGCGATCCGGAATGTTCGTGATCATTGTGTCGAGCACGGTGTTACGACGCTCGGTCACGCCCTCGACGTTCGTGTACGGGTTCAGCGCGGAGCTGGACTGCACCATGCCGGCCAGCATCGCGGACTGCGGAACGGTCAGATCTGCGGCGTCGACGCCGAAGTAGGTCTGAGCCGCGTCCTGAATGCCGAAGGATCCGTTGCCGAACGGGACGAGGTTCAGGTATCGGGTGAGGATCTCGTCTTTCGTGAGTTCCTTGTCCAGTGTCAGTGCCATCCGGATCTCGCGGATCTTTCGGGCCGGGGTGGTCTCGATGGCAGCGCGACGCTCGGCATCCGTCTTGGCGACGACCAACAGCTGGTAGTTCTTCACGTACTGCTGATCGAGTGTCGACGCGCCCTGCTGCACTTCACCGGTTGTCGTGTTGGTGAGGAAGGCGCGCAGCGTTCCCTGCCAGTCGACGCCCTTGTGGTCGGGGAACCGTCGGTCCTCGATGGAGACGATCGCCAACTTCATGTTGTTGGAGATCTTCTCGCTCGGGACTTCGAAGCGTCGTTGGTCGTAGAGCCAGGCAATGGGGTTGCCGGCGGAATCGACCATGGTGGACACCGCGGGGACCGTGCCTTCGACCAGTTCGGCCGAGACGTTGTCGACGGTATCGGCAGCGCGGTTGGACGCGAATCCGAATCCGCCCGCCACTGGGAACATCACCCCTGCGACCAGGACACCCGCCAATGCGGAGCTTCCGGCGAGCTTCGCCACTGTTTTTGCAATCGACACGATCTACAGAGTACGTGTGCCCACCCATTGGAACCGGTTTCAGTGTTTTGCGGGTGTTCAAAACCTTCTGAACACGCGCTTTGTACTGCCGTACCAAAAAATGCCCCCGACCGTCTTGCGTTAGGGCCGTTCTTTACCTAAATTGTGATCAGTGTGATCGACGTAACACTCGATCACGAATGTGTCTCAGCTTTCACGTGCTACCGCGGGACTGCTGAGATGGTGCGCTGCTCGCCCCATGGCGACGGTCAGACTTTGTAGAGGGGACCCAGAATGTACACAGCCACCCCGAGTAGCCGTTTGGACATCGAGCAGGCCGAGGCACGAATTGCCTGGGTAACTCAGGCACGATGCCGCGAGGTCGACCCCGACCAACTTTTTGTTCGTGGCGCCGCGCAGCGCAAGGCGGCCACCATCTGCCGTCACTGCCCGGTACTCATGCAGTGCGGAGCCGACGCTCTCGACAATCGTGTCGAGTTCGGTGTGTGGGGCGGAATGACGGAACGTCAGCGCCGCGCACTGCTCAAGCAGCACCCCGACGTCGATTCCTGGTCCGAGTTCTTCGAAGACCAGCGCCAGCATCACTCAGCAGTCTGACCCCGGCCGATCGGGGGATCAGCCCTTGCGAGTGAGCTGATCTCCCACCGCACGCAGCGCCTCGAGGTCCGAGACCTCGAACGGTAGCGACGGAACACCGATCAGCGGCACCCTCGGGTGAGCTGCGGTGAATCGGCTCAGCAAGGCGATTTCTCGCTTCGCGATCACTGCCCGATGGGCATGGATACGGAGAACAGCTGCGGTGAGGGCCTCGGCCTCGGTCGCACTTTCCTTTGCTTCCAGTTTGTCGGCGGCAGTCACCGCATGATCGGCAGGCAATGCCGTCAATGTCGGGTGTGTGCGGTTGAGAACCAACCCGGCCAACGGCATCGAGTCGCCGGCAAGACGATCGACAAAGAATGCCGCTTCACGGAGAGCGTCGGGTTCGGCCGCTGCGATCACCAGGAAGTGAGTCCCCGGCTGACGTAGCAATTCGTAGGTCTTCGTCGCGCGTTCGCGGAAACCGCCGAACATCGAGTCGAGTGACTGCACGAATGCCGATGCATCCGAGAGCATTTGGCTTCCCACGATGGTCGAGACGCCCTTCAGAGCCAATCCCATCGCGCCGGCCACGAGCCGGGTCAGGCCTCGGCCGGGTGCGGAGAGCAACCGGATCATCCGTCCGTCGAGGAAGTTGCCGAGCCTCTGCGGAGCGTCGAGGAAGTCGAGTGCATTGCGTGACGGCGGGGTATCGACGATCACCAGATCCCACGCGTCGTTCGACGCCAACTGCCCCAACTTCTCCATCGCCATGTACTCCTGCGTTCCGGAGAACGATGTGGCAACGGTTTGGTAGAAGGGATTCGCCAGGATCTGCTCGGCCTTCTCAGGGCTGGAATGCTCGATGACCATTTCGTCGAAGGTTCGACGCATGTTCAGCATCATCGCGTGCAGTTCACCCGTGGCCTCGGGCCCCAGCTTCACCGGCTGCGGAGTGTTGTCGAGTTCGGCAACACCCAAGGCCTGCGCGAGGCGCCGGGCCGGATCGATGGTGAGGACGACTACGCGTCGGCCCTCTTCGGCCGCACGCAATGCCAGCGACGCAGCCGTCGTGGTCTTGCCGACGCCACCTGCGCCGCAACACACCACGATCCGTGCCGTCGGGTCCTTGATGATCGCCGAAATATCGAGGGCAGGCGCTGCGCGTCGGCCGGTCCTGGAACTGCCGACCGTCACGTTCTCAGTGGTCTCGGTCATCACACGCCCTGTTCCGTGAGGTATTCGGCCAGCTCGTACAGCCCACCGAGATCGACGCCGTCGGCGAGTGCGGGAAGTTGTACCCGCGCGCCGTCGATCTCGCGGAGCTTCTCCGCACTGGATTCTTGAGCTTCGAGCACCGAAGCATGTTCGATCGTCTCGGTGAGCAGGCCCGCGAAGTCGTCGTCGGACAGATCGATGCCGACGTCGGAGAGCGTCGACCGGATCGAAGCGGCGTCGATATTGCCGGCCGCGGCACCAGCGAGTTGATCTTCGGGCAAGAACCTCGGGCTGGCGCGATTGACGATGATGGCACCGAGGTTGAGGTCGTTGCGCGCAAGTTCTGCGGCGGCGTCGGCAGTTTCCTGAACGGGCAGCGCTTCGAGAAGCGCAACCAGATGTACGACGGTTTCCGGCGAGTGCAGCAGGCGAACGACGCCTTCGCTCTGGGAATGCACCGGGCCGCCCTTGGCGAGATCGGCCATCGCCTTGGTGACGTCGAGGAAGCTGCCGATTCGTCCCGTCGGGGGAGCGTCGACGACAACGGCGTCGTACACGCGCTTGCCGGTTCGATCGGTGCGGATGACGCACTCCTTGATCTTGCCGGTGAGCAGAACGTCGCGAAGACCGGGAGCGATGGTCGTGGCGAATTCGATGGCGCCGAACTTTCGCATCGCTCGGCCGGCGAAGCCGAGGTTGTAGAACATCTCGAGGTATTCGAGGAACGCGGTCTCGATGTCGACGGCAAGAGCCATCACTTCACCGCCACCCTCGGCAGCCGCGACCTTGGTCTCCTGCGGTGGAAGCGGCGGTACGTCGAAGAGTTGCGCGATTCCCTGACGGCCCTCGACCTCCACGAGGAGAACGCGCTTGCCTCCTTCGGCCAACGCGAGCGCCAACGCGGCGGCAACCGTGGACTTACCGGTTCCGCCTTTACCCGACACAAAGTGCAGGCGGGCCTTCGTCGCAGACTCGGGCCAGGTCCTGCTCAGCTCATCTTGGGATGCAACCACACCGCGAGCCTATAAGTCTGGGGCCGAAGATGTACGCGGGATAGGCTCAGCGCATGAGCGAAATAACTTCCTGGGAATACACCGTGACTCCGTTGCTGGTCCACAATCCGAAGGCAATTCTCGACAACTGGGGTGTCGACGGCTGGGAACTCGTCGCAGTCCTGCCGAGCGCGTCGGGCGAGCAGCACGTCGCGTACATGAAGCGTCCGAAGGGCTGAATCACATGGCAGAGGCAACACAGACCTGGTCGGAGCGTCTCGCCGAACTGGGCATCGCACTTCCCGCCGTCGCGGCACCCGTCGCTGCGTACGTTCCCGCGGTTCGCAGTGGCAACCATGTGTACACGTCGGGTCAGCTCCCGTTCGTCGACGGAAAGTTGGCGCTGACCGGCAAGCTCGGCGCGGGCGTGTCGGATGAGGACGCCAAGGCCGCGGCACGTACCTGCGCGCTCAACGCCCTCGCTGCCATCGACGCGCTGGTCGGCATCGACAACGTCGTCCGCGTCGTGAAGGTCGTCGGCTTCGTGGCATCCGCCGAAGGATTCACCGGTCAGCCCGGCGTGATCAACGGCGCATCCGAATTCCTCGGCGAGGTGCTCGGCGACGCCGGCATCCACGCTCGTTCGGCTGTCGGAGTGGCAGAACTTCCCCTCGGTTCACCCGTCGAGGTGGAACTGATCGTCGAAGTTCGCTGATGTCGACGGTCCATCCCGCCTACGCGCAGCTTCGCCGCGTCACCGACATCGCCTCGGTCTTGCTCGAGAACAATCCGGGCATGATGACGCTGGACGGTACGAACACCTGGATTCTGCATGCTCCCGGCAGCGTCGAGTGTGTTGTCGTCGATCCAGGCGACAACGACGAGGAACACCTGCAACGGGTCGCTGGTGTGGGTCCGGTAGCGCTGACCTTGATCACGCACCGGCACTACGACCACACCGGCGGGGTGGACCGTTTCCACGAATTGACTTCGGCTCCAGTGCGTTCCGTCGACCCCACATTTCTGCGTGGGGGCGCTTCGGCGCTTGTCGACGGTGAAGTGATCGAGGTAGCGGGCCTGAAGTTGCGGATCCTCGCGACTCCGGGGCACACCGCTGACTCGGTGTCGATCGTCGTCGAGAACGATGCGAGCGTGCTGACGGGCGACACCATTCTCGGCCGCGGCACGGCAGTTCTCGACGATTCCGACGGCGATCTGGGGGATTACCTCACCTCGCTGCGGTCGCTGGCCGCGCTCGGTGAAGGATTGACGGTTCTGCCCGGGCACGGTCCTGACCTCCCCGATCTGCAGGCGATTTCGCAGCAGTACCTGGCTCACCGCGAGGAGCGTCTGGATCAGGTGCGAGATGCTCTGTCGACGTTGGGGGAGTCGGCCTCGGTTCGCGACGTCGTCGAACACGTCTACTCAGACGTGGACCCGAAGCTGTGGCCGGTGGCGGAAAAATCCGTCAACGTGCAGTTGGCGTATCTGCGTCGCTGAGTTGCCTGGCTGAACTGCCGCCACCTATGCCGATCGAGGTATAGCTGGCGGCAGTTTTTGCATTTGTTTGATATGGGTCACGGGCCAATAGTTAGTCCATGACCTCACAATGCGACGGATGGATCCGCAATTACGTGGACGGCTCCTATGTCGAACCCGACGAGTCGTCGAGCTTCGATCAGGTCGACCCAGCAACGGGCCGTGTTCTCGCCCGGGTCCACGAGGCCGACAAGGCCCTGGTCGATCGGGCCGTGACTTCCGCCAGACGCGCTCTGGACAACGGTTGGGCCGATACGCCGGTCCGGGAGCGGACGGCTCTGCTGAGGCGGGCCGCCGACCGGATCGAGGAACGATTCGAAGAGTTCGTCGCCGCAGAAATGGCGGACACCGGTAAGCCGATCACGCAGGCACGAGAACTCGACGTCGCGCGCGCCCTGACGAACTTCCGCACGTTCGCCGACATCGTCGCCGCTGCCGGACAGGAATCGTTTGTCACCGATCTCGCGGGTGGCAAGCAGGCGCTGAACTACGCGATCCGCAAGCCGCTCGGCGTGGTCGCTGTCATCGTTCCGTGGAACCTGCCGCTGCTTCTCCTGACCTGGAAGGTTGCGCCCGCGCTCGCGTGCGGAAACTCCGTGGTGGTCAAACCTTCCGAGGAAACCCCGGCGACTGCGTCGTTGCTGGCCGAGGTGCTCGAAGAGGTCGGCCTGCCTGCCGGCGTCTACAACGTCGTCCATGGATTCGGCGCGAACTCGGCCGGCGAATTCCTCACCACGCACCCCGGTATCGACGGCGTCACCTTCACCGGATCTTCGGCAACCGGTTCCCATGTCATGAAAACCGTTGCCCCGCGGGTCCGTCCGGTCTCGTTCGAGCTCGGCGGCAAGAATGCCGCGATCGTGTTCGACGACGTCGACATCGACGAAGCGCTGACGGGTCTGACCAAGTCGGTGTTCACCAACACCGGCCAGGTCTGCCTGTGCACCGAGCGGGTGTACGTGCACCGCAGCATTTTCGACGACATTGCCGGTGGACTCGTCGAGCGGGCAGCAGGATTGCGTCTGGGCGACCCGACGCTCGCTGCGACGACGACCGGTCCGCTCATCTCGCAGGCGCACCGGAAGAAGGTACTCGACTACTTCGAGATCGCCGACCAGGAAGGCGCGAAAGTGCTGACCGGCGGCGGTATTCCGGATCTCGGACAGGAACTGTCGGGCGGATCCTGGATCGAACCCACCCTGTGGACGGGCTTGACCAACAAGGATCGCGCGGTGCGAGAGGAGATCTTCGGACCCGTCGCAGCACTGATTCCGTTCGACACCGAAGCCGAAGCGATCGCCCTGGCAAACGACACCGAGTACGGCCTGGCTGCCTCCGTGTGGACCAACGACTTGCGCCGCGGACACCGCGTCGCGCAGAAGATGAACGTCGGAATCTCCTGGGTCAACACGTGGTTCACCCGTGAGCTGCGATCTCCCTTCGGCGGCATGGGCCTGTCCGGCATCGGACGTGAGGGCGGCGAGTCCTCACTGCACTTCTACACCGAACCGACAAACGTGTGTGTGCAACTGTGAACATCGAAACCGCAAAAGTTCTCCAGAAATGAGCGAGGCGTGATGACAGCCCCAGAAGACACCGTATCCGCGCTCGCCCGTCGCCTCGACGACGCTGCGCAGAGTCGCACCGACACCCCCAGCCTCGCCGACGATCACACCATCGACATCGACGAGGCCTACCGGATCCAGAACGAACTCCTCGAACGACGCACCAGCCGTGGTGAATCGATCGTGGGCATCAAGCTCGGCTTCACCAGCAAAGCGAAGATGGCGCAGATGGGTGTCTCCGAGGTGATCGTCGGTCAGTTGACCGACGCGATGTGCGTGAGCAACGGCGGCGAAGTCGACCTGACGACGTTCATTCATCCCAAGATCGAACCCGAAGTGGCATACCGCCTGTCGAAGGACGTCGATCTCGACGATCCGAACGTCGACATCGAAACCTGCGTCGACGCACTTGCTCCCGCAATGGAGATCATCGACTCGCGCTACCGCGACTTCCGCTTCACCTACACCGACGTCGTCGCTGACAACACCAGCGCCGCCGGGTACGTGATCGGGCGTTGGCTGCCGCTGCAGAACGTCGAGGACCGTTCCGTGCGTATGGAAGTCGGCGGCGAGACGGTAGTCGGTACCACAGCAGCCATTCTCGGCGACCCGGTGCGAGCTCTGCACGCACTGCTCGACATCGCTCGCCGACGCCGAATTCCGTTGCGCGCTGGGCAGGTAATTCTGGCCGGCGCCGCCACAGCAGCTGTGCGACTCGACGAGGGCGTCGCGCAGTGCAGCATCGACGGCCTCGGAACCGTCACGGTGAAAGGTGTGAAGCGATGAGTGGGGCGCAGGTCATCGAGAAGCTGGCGAAGCCGCGCGGAAAGTTCCCGCACGTCAAGGTGGTTGGCGACTTCGTCTACGTCTCCGGCACCAGTTCGCGTCGGCCCGACAACACGTTTGTCGGCGTCGAGGTCGACGAGATGGGGACCACGGCGCTCGACATTCGGGCGCAGACCCGTGCCGTCATCGAGAACATCGCGGCGATCCTTGCCGAAGTGGGCGGAGAACTGAGTGATCTGGTTCAGGTCACCTCGTACCTGGTGTCGATGAACGACTTCGGTGGATACAACGAGGTGTATGCCGAACTGTTCGACGAAAACGGTCCGACGAGAACGACTGTGGCTGTCCACCAACTGCCCCACCCGCACCTGCTCATCGAAATTTCCGGTGTGGCGTACGTGCCCGCCGCCAAGCGCTCAGCGTCCGAAGATACGGAGAATGCATCATGACCACGATTCCTCCCGTCATCGACTTCAAGAAGTGGATCGACGACAACCGCCACCTCCTGCAGCCGCCCGTCAACAATCAGACGATGGCGCTGGGAGACGACTTCATCGTGCAGGTCGTCGGCGGCCCCAACCAGCGGACCGACTACCACCTCGATCCGTACGAGGAGTGGTTCTACCAGCTCGAAGGCGACATCCACGTCAACGTCATGACCGAGGACGGTCCTCAGCGCGTCGACATTCGTGAGGGTGAAACCTGGTTGCTGCCGGGAGACATTCCGCATTCGCCGCAGCGTCCCACCGCGGGTTCGATCGGCCTGGTCATCGAACGAGTCCGCAAGGAAGGCACGCTCGAGAAGTTCCAGTGGTACTGCCTCGAATGCGATCACAAGATTCACGAGGTCGAACTTCAGGTGCGTGACATCGTGGCCGACCTGCCGCCGGTGTTCGTCAAGTTCTACGAGAGCGAAAAAGCCCGCACGTGTGACAAGTGCGGCACGCTCCATCCCGGCAAGGGCTGAGCGATGAGCAACCTGATCGACATCCACACCCACTACGTGCCCAACGGGTGGCCGGATCTGACCGAAGACGCGGGACCGCAGGCACCGTGGCTGAAGGTCGAGTCGGAAACCGAAGCCATGATCATGATGGGCACCAAGGAGTTCCGCCGCATCCAGTCCGATGCCTGGGACGCCGAGGTGCGGCTTCGGGACATGGATGCCGACGGCGTGCAGACGCAGGTCGTCTCGCCCACTCCGGCGTTCTTCAACTACGGCCGGAGCGGTGAGCAGGCAAGTCGCATTGCACGGATTTTCAACGACCTCGCACTCGAGATCGTGGAGCCGGCGAAGGATCGGTTGATTCCGTTCTGCCAGGTGCCTCTGCAAGACACCGACGCAGCGTGCCGTGAGCTCGAGCGGTGCATCGCGAACGGGCACCGCGGTGTCGAGATCGGCAATCATGTCGGCGATCTGGACCTCGACAGCGAGGGCGTGGTGACGTTCCTGCAGCACTGCGCGTCGCTGGACGTGCCGGTATTCGTGCACCCGTGGGACATGGCCAACTCTCCGCGCCTCGATCGCTGGATGGCGCAGTGGCTCACTGCTATGCCGGCCGAAACGCACCTGTCGATACTCGCGCTGATTCTCGGTGGGGTGTTCGACAAGATCGACGATCGTCTCAAGATCGGATTTGCGCACGGTGGTGGATCTTTCGCGTTCTGGTTGGGCCGGATGGAAAACGCCTGGCACGGCCGCAACGACATCATCGGTACGTCGCAGTTCCCGCCTTCGCACTACCTGGGAAGGTTCTACGTGGATTCCGTCGTCTTCGACGAGCGTGCGCTGCGACTGCTGGTGGACATGGTGGGGGTGGACCGCGTGATGGTGGGTAGTGATTACCCGTATCCCTTGGGGGAGCGTCCGGTCGGTGAGGTGGTTCGCAAGAGTGAGTTCTTGGACGACGCTGCGCGCCAACTGATCTCGCGGGGGAATGCCGAACGTTTCCTGGGTCTCGTCTGAGACCCCGGCTATACCCTTTCCGGTATGGCGGACGGTGAATTCGGCATTTGTGAGTCATGTCTCGAGCGAGCACAATTCCAAACACAACGATCGACGACGCTCGTGATGCCGACAATCCCGAAGACGGGGTCGGTGACTACAGATTTCATCGTCCGCCTGCCCCATCCAATCGATAGGTTCCGCGATGTCAGACAAGATATCCAACAGCACAACGAGTGACGGAAAGCCGTTGCCGGAGAAAGCTGCCCGTAGCCGAGTTGCCATGGCAACTCTGGCCGGCACAACTCTCGAATGGTACGACTTCTTCCTCTACGGCACAGCTGCCGCGCTGATCTTCAACAAACAATTCTTCCCGAGCCTGAGCCCCACTGCCGGCACGCTGGCTGCCTTCAGCACCTTCGCCGTCGGATTCATCGCGCGGCCGGTGGGCGGACTCGTGTTCGGGCACTTCGGCGACCGGATCGGGCGCAAGGCCACACTTGTGGTCTCCCTGGTGATGATGGGCGTCGGTTCGACGCTCATCGGCCTCATCCCGAACTACGACTCCATCGGATTCTGGGCGCCTGTCCTTCTGGTGGCCATGCGCGTCGTTCAGGGCATCGGTCTGGGTGGTGAAGGCGCCGGCGCGACGCTCATGTCGATGGAGCATGCACCGGCCGGGCAGAAGAATCTGTACGCAGGTTTCCCGCAGATGGGCACACCGGCCGGACTTGTTCTGGCCAACGGCATCTTCCTCACGACCAATGCCGTGATGTCGGACTCCGCGTTTGCCTCGTGGGGATGGCGAATCCCGTTCCTGCTCAGCTTCGTTCTGGTGGCGATCGGTCTGGTGATTCGCTTGCGCGTCACCGAGTCACCGTCATTCGCCGGGATCATGGAGAAGGGCGAAATAGTCAGCTTCCCGCTGCGTGAATCGCTCAAGGTCGGCTTCCCGCGTCTGTCGCTGACGCTGGCCGCGTGCTTGGCGAACTCCGCCGTGGCGTACGCCTTCATGGTGTTCACTCTGTCGTACGGAACTCAACATCTGGGCTACGACAAGCAGTTCCTCGTGCTCAGCGTGACTGCGGCGGCTGTCCTCTGGTTCCTCTCCATACCGTTCTGGACCAAGATCGCCGACAAGTACGGGCGTCGACACATGTTCATCGGCGGATCAGCTGCAATCCTGTTGTGGTGCATCGTGTTCTTCCCGCTACTGAACACCGAGAACAAAGTGATCGCTGTCATCGCGTTTCTGGGTATGGGTCTCATCGTTCCGGTCACCCATTGCGTTCAGGGCAGCATCATCGCCGACACGTTCCCGGCCAAGGTCCGCTACTCCGGTTCGTCTCTGATCCTCCAGAGTGGTGCGATCCTCGGCGGCGGACTGGCGCCGATGATCGCCACCGCACTGCTGGACGCCACCGGGTCTTCGGTGGGCGTCACCTGGTACCTCGCCTCGATATGCACGATCAGCCTGGTCGGCGCCATCGCACTGTTCAAGCTTGTCCCCGATTCGTCGCGGGGCTTGGAGCACGAAGAGATTCGCGTCTCCGAAAACGTCTGAGTGCGAGATTGTTCCGAATCGGCCCGTTCCCTGGGAGGGGAGCGGGCCGGTCCGCGTTTCACGGTCGCATGAGCTCGTCTGCAAAGGACTTCAGCGTCGCGATCAACGCCTGCGCGGACGGGCTCGACGTTCGAGTCGCCGACGAGGTGATGCCGACGCTGTGCCCGATCGGATCGAGCGTGATGGACAGCGTGGTCAAACGTGCGTCGTCTCGGGGGATGAGACTCGGTAGTACCGCGATCATGTCGGTCTCGACCAGCAGCTGACGCACGGTGAGGAAAGAGGTTGCCTCGACGCGATTTTCGGGCAACGGCAGGCCGTTGCGGGCGAAGAACTCCTCGAGCTCGCGGCGAAGCACTGTCTCGACACCGGGCAGGATCCAGGGGAAGCCGCGCAGTTCTTCGAGTTGGATGTCCTCGCGGTGGGCGAGTGGATGATCCACGCGGGTGACGAGTTCGACCGACTCCGCGTAGAGGTTTCGCCTGATCGCGGTGTCGTCGGTAGGTGAGGTGAGACGGCCGACGATCAGGTCGATCCGACCGGCTTCCAGATCGGTGAGCAACTGCTCGGGTGTGCCTTCGCGAACGATGACCGTGAGCAGGGGGTGCTGGACCTTCAGTCGCGCGATGGCGCCCGGAAGCAGCACGTTGGATCCGGCGAGATGTGTTCCCACGATGACGGTTCCGCGATTGGCGTCGGCAAGCTCGACGACGTGCCGCCCCGCTTCGGTCAGCTGCGCGATCACGGCCCGAGCATGAGTGGTGAATGCCTCACCGAAAATGGTCGGAGTGATTCCGCGCGGGCCGCGGTCGAAGAGCGAGACACCGAGGATGGACTCGATGTCATGCAGGCTTCGTGTCGCGACGGGTTGCGTGATGTGAAGTGCGGCAGCGGCACCGACCACGCTGCCCTGACGGCTCAATGCGTCGACGAGCAGGAGATGGCGGAGTTTGAGTCGCCCGTCGAGGAGCTTGGGCATGTCCATAGAGCAATCCTAGTCGGGATTTCTCCTGGTGGGTAGGCGCCCGAAGTTGCTCAGGAGAAGGTGATTCCGATCGGTTGGGCCGTTGTGTACTTCTCCCACGATTCGCTGCTGTCCGGACTTCCCGTGTGCGCAAACGACGTCCAGTGCCTGCGCACACGACGGCCCAGCGCGTCGATGCTCGGCCAGTTGCTGCTGCCCAGCATCGGCGAGCCCTGCCAGGACTGTTCGGTTCCCAACACGAAGGGCAGTTCGATGCAGTGGGTGGCTCCGAAGACGTCGTAGGACGGTGTCCAGTCGAAGCGATACGTGTACACCGACGCACCGGCTTCGGTGAAGGCGTCGGCCAGCGCCATCGCTGGTTCGGCAAACATGTTCTGTGTCAGTGCTTCTTCGGCGATACGTTCGGGATCGGGTGCGCCCACCACGTTGCGCAGGAACGCGGATCCCTCGTCGCGGGTGTAGCCCACGATGACGTCCGGCGCTGCATCGAAAGTTCGGGTCACCGGTTCAAGCCCGGAGATCGGCGCAAAAGGCGGTTGAACGACATTGGGGGACCGTCGACTGAACTCGATTGCCGTGCCGCGGAATGCGTCGAGCACACGGGGGAGCGGCGCGGTTCGAGGATCTCCGTCGAGCAGTCGGGCAAACGTCTCGCCGTTCTCGATTGCCGCAGCCTGCGTGAAGTTGAGGTCCGGTCGTGGGGTGCTCTGCAAGATCGCTCGATGGAAATGAGTTCGAGAGTTGTTACTGCTCAACAGGTTCACGATGGAATGAGCGCCGGCGGACTGGCCGAAAACGGTGACCGAGTCTGGGTCGCCGCCGAATGCCTCGATGTTCTCGCGCACCCAGTCGAGCGCTGCGATTTGGTCGTGCACCCCGAGATTGCCTTCACTGACGCCGTCGAGGAGAAGGTATCCGAGCACGCCGACGCGATAGTTGACCGACACCACGACGACGTCGCCTTCGACTGACAAAGCGCTGCCGTCGTACCAGGGGAGGGCGCCGCCGCCACTGGAGTAGCCGCCGCCGTGCAGCCACACCATCACTGGGCGGCGGCCGGTCAGCGAGGGGGTTGTCACCGTGACGGTAAAGCTGTCCTCGCTCTGCTCCGGTTCGGGGAGCGGCGGTCCCATGATCCGTTCGAGACGTGAAGGTGGTTGGGGGAAAACCGTTCCGAAAGCTGTGGCGTCGAACACGTCGGAGAACGGTTCCACCGGCCGCGGTTTCTGGAAACGCTGTGCGCGGGCGTAGGGAATCGCACCGAAGTAGTAGGACCCGTCACGCTTTCGGCCGCGGACCTTCCCCGAAGTTGTGGATGCGATCACCGTCTCGGACGAGGGCATGGGTTCCTTTCCTCTTGTGCCTGCCTTTTCGAGCATGCCAGCTCGATGCTGCGGCACAAATGCCTTTGTGGTCGTGCGGTATGCGTTACGGCGAGAGGGCTTGGACCAGTCGATCTTCGAGTCGCGTCGTCACTCGTGTGTACACGGCGTCGTCGCCCAGTGCTCGCGACATCACTATCGCGCCTTGGATCCCGGCCACGGCTTCTTCGGCAAGGTCGGTGGAATTTTCGGTGCCGGCGAGTGCCGCTTCGAGAGCGACGGTCCATTCGTCGAAGTAGGTTCGCACCCTGGCGCCGAAGCGGTTTCGTTCTTCGCCGAGTGCAAATGCGCCGAACAGGCAAATGCGTTGCCCTGACCGAAAGTAGTCGCTCACGGTGGCGAACATGCTCTGGATGCGCTGCCTCGGTGGAACCGACTCTGCTCGAAGCGGTTCGAAGACCTCGGTGCGAAACCATCCGTCGATCTCGTCGAGCACCGCCTCGGCCATCTCTTCCTTTCCCCGCGGAAAGAAGTTGTAGAGACTGCCTTTGCCCAATCCGGTGTGTTCGGTGATGACGGCCAGGCTCGCTCCGTCGAACCCGTAGGTTCGGAACACGTTCGCGAGCGCGGGGATCGTGTCGGAGCGTTCAGCTACCTGTCTGGCCATGTGCTCATTCTTTCATCACAGACCCAGCTCGCTCAGGCCCGGATGAGCGTGCGGGCGTGGTCCGGTCGAATCCCAGAAGAACTTTCGCTCCGACTCTTCGATGGGGACGTCGTTGATGCTGGCATGACGGTGATGCATGAGGCCGTCGGCGTCGAATTCCCAGTTCTCGTTGCCGTAGGAGCGGAACCACTGCCCGTCGTGATCGTGCCACTCGTACGCGAATCGCACGGCGATGCGGTCGCCGCTGTGCGCCCACAACTCTTTGATCAACCGGTAGTCCAGCTCGCGGGTCCACTTCTCGGTCAGAAGTTCGACGATTTCGGATCGGCCGGTGACGAATGTCGACCGATTACGCCACCAACTGTCCGGCGTGTAAGCCAGCGATACCTTCTGTGGATCGCGCGAGTTCCATCCGTCCTCGGCAAGTCGAACCTTCTGGGTGGCGGTTTGGTGGGTGAAGGGCGGAATGGGTGCTCGGACGGTCATGGTGCGGCCTCTCCAATAGACGTGTACCTATCGGTACAAACTTTACCGATAGGTACAACAGGAGTCCAGGGAACGACTTCGGCCGCCCCCACCGAAGTGGGAGCGGCCGAAAAAGTAGAACAGGAAGAACTAGCGTGCGCGACGGGCCAGACGCTCGGAATCCGAGATCAGGACGCTCTTGCCTTCGAGGCGAAGCCATCCGCGGTGTGCGAAATCGGCGAGTGCCTTGTTGACGGTCTCGCGGGAAGCGCCGACGAGCTGGGCGATCTCTTCCTGCGTGAGGTCGTGGGTGACGCGCAGGGCGCCACCTTCCTGAGTGCCGAAGCGCTGCGCGAGCTGCAGGAGCGCCTTGGCGACACGGCCGGGAACGTCCGTGAAGATCAGGTCGGCCAGGGTGTTGTTGGTACGACGCAGTCGGCGGGCGAGAACGCGCAGCAGCTGCTCGGCGATCTCGGGGCGCTGCTGGATCCATGCCTTGAGAGCGTCGCGGTCCATGCTCACGGCGCGAACCTCGGTGACGGTCGTAGCCGTCGAGGTGCGGGGGCCGGGGTCGAAGATGGACAGTTCGCCGAACATGTCGGACGGGCCCATGATCGTCAGCAGGTTCTCGCGACCGTCGGGTGAGCGTCGACCGATCTTCACCTTGCCGGACACGATGATGTACAGGCGGTCACCGGGCTCACCTTCGTTGAAGATGACATGTCCACGGGGGAAGTCGACGGGCTGCAGCTGCTTTGTCAGCGCCGCTACCGCTGAGGGCTCGACTCCTTGGAAGATGCCGGCTCTTGCCAGGACGTCGTCCACGTGCGCTCCTTGTTGGGATTTGTTCGTTTGTGGTGTCATTTTTGCGCTATCTATCTTTGTACCCGCGCTGCGCACAAACCGTCGTACACAGGCTCAGCCCTCATGAGTGAGACACTGTGTCCAATGCAATCTGTGTTCAATGCAACAGGTACGGCATCGAAGTCTACGTCCCGATAGCTCGCGACGAGTGATTGATGCCACGTAAGAGCCGAAAATTCTTCCGGAATCCGCCGCAATGACTACTTTGTATGGCCGTCAACTTGCCCGTTGTGTCCGGATTTCGCCCAGGCTGGCGCTTTCGGGAGCCTCCGACTGACGGCCCTTCCGCTTCCGGTGGAAGCGAGCGAAAGCATGAGGAAACCCATCGCTTGCCAGGCGGGCGACGTCGTCGTGACTTGCCTGATCGAGGAAGTCTTCTACTTCGTGCTCTTGAACCGAGAGCCGACGCAATCGCCCTTCGACTCGTTCCATCGCCAGGGCAAAGAGCATCAGCAGTAGCGGAAAGAGAATTACTGCGAGTCCTTGCATAGGGGGAAGTAAACACGTCGAAGGTCTCAGAATCGACACGACGGAGTCTCCACTCATGTCGTATCCGTACAGTTGTCTGAGTGCAGACCACCCCGACAGGCAGTTCAGAGCAGCGGAAGAAACCGCGTTCGGGGGGTGCGCGGAAAGAAGAATCACACCTCGGATTGGTGCGCCGGGCGCGTCGGATGAATCGTGAGCTCGCCGTGGCATTTCCGCACGTGTATTGCGAACTCGACTTCACGACACCGTTGGAGTTGGCAGTAGCGACAATCCTGTCGGCGCAGTGCACCGACGTCCGCGTCAACATGGTCACGCCTGCACTGTTCGCGCGTTATCCCGACGCCAAGGCATACGCGGAAGCCGATCGGACCGAACTCGAGGAGTACATCCGCTCCACCGGCTTCTACCGGAACAAGACGACGTCGTTGATCGGACTAGGTCAGGCGCTACTCGAACGCCACGACGGTCAGGTCCCGAACAAGCTCGAAGATCTGGTGAAACTCCCCGGCATCGGACGCAAGACCGCGAACGTCGTGCTGGGCAATGCCTTCGACATTCCGGGAATCACCGTCGACACCCACTTCGGTCGGCTCGTGCGGCGGTGGAAATGGACCGAGGAAGAAGACGCCGTCAAAGTGGAACACGCCGTCGGGGCACTGATCGAACGTAAGGAATGGACGCTGCTTTCACATCGCGTGATCTTCCACGGCCGACGGGTCTGCCACGCGCGCAAGCCGGCGTGCGGAGTGTGCGTTCTGGCCAAGGACTGCCCGTCGTACGGTCTCGGCCCGACCGACAAAACCGAGGCCGCGGCCCTGGTGAAAGGCCCCGAGACCGACCACCTGCTCGCCCTGGCAGGGTTGTGATCGCCGATGACAAGTGCCGGAAGATGGTCTCTCGCTGCGCTCGTGGTCGTCGCCGCTCTCGTCGTGGCGATCTGGCCCCGCGGTGGGGACGACACGACGCCTACGTCGACGGGTCCGTCCTCGTCCGCGTATCAGCCGCCGACGTTCACGCCGTCGTCGGAATCGCTCGATCAACTCCGTAGCCAGGCGGCTCTGGCCCCCTGCCCGCTTCCGACCGGCGAAGCGCCTGCCGGCTCGGCTCTCGCCGGAATCACCCTCGACTGCGTCTCCGACGGAGCGCCCGTCGACCTTGCCGCAGCGGTGGGCGGAAAGCCGACTCTGCTCAACCTGTGGGCGTACTGGTGTGCGCCGTGCGCCGAAGAGCTTCCGTACCTTCAGGAATTCGCGGAGCGCGCCGACGGCAGCATCAACGTTCTGACGGTGCATTCCGATCCGAATCAGGAGAACGCTTTGACGCGACTCATCGACTACTCGGTGCGTTTGCCCGGCGTCCAGGACGGTGACGGCAAGGTGCGGATCGCGGTGGGCGCACCGCCGGTGCTGCCGGTGTCGGTGCTCGTGCGCGCGGATGGAACAGTCGCCAAGGTCTTGCCACAACCTTTCCGCAGTGCGGACGAAATCGCCGCCGCTGCGGCGCAATATCTGGGAGTCGTCGTATGAGCACACCGGTTCCCGAGTGGTTGCGTGCTGTCGCCAGCACGCAGCCCACCGATCCCCACCGGATCAACCCGGTCCTTGAGCGTCGTGCCCCGCGCGGCACCGTGACGCGTCCGGCCGCGGTGCTGGTGCTCTTCGGCGGCCCGCGTGAGGCCGATCCTCTCGCCGTCGGCGGCTTGCCTGATGGCGCAGACGTCTTGCTGACCCAGCGGGCGTCGACGATGCGTCAGCACAGCGGACAGGTCGCATTCCCCGGCGGCGCAGCCGACCCCGGCGACGACGGTCCCATCGGCACGGCGCTGCGTGAAGCGCAGGAGGAGACCGGACTCGATCCGAGCGGTGTTCAGCCGCTCACCGTGCTGCCGGAGATCTTCATCCCGCCGTCAGGTTTCGACGTGACGCCGGTGCTCGGCTACTGGGAGCAGCCGACGACGGTGGGCATTCAGGACGAGGGCGAGGTCGGACGGGTGGCCAGGGTGCCACTGCGTACGTTGCTCGACCCGGACAACCGGTTTCAGGTTCGCCATCCCCTCGGATACCAGGGCCCGGCGTTCCGCGCCGAGGGCATGCTGGTCTGGGGGTTCACAGCAGGAATCCTCGCGGCGCTGTTCACGGTGTCCGGCTGGGAGATTCCGTGGAACTACGAGGACGTGAGAGACCTGGACACAGCGCTGTCCGAGTTCGGTGAAGGTGTCGAGGATTCGGCGGTACCGCGATGACAGGTTCCCGTTGGGTGGACATCGCCATCGTTCTGGTCGCTCTCATCGCGGCCACGTCCGGATGGCGTCAGGGTGCGGTGGCGTCGGCGCTGGCGTTTGTCGGCGTGATCCTCGGTGCCGTGGCCGGAATTCTGTTGGCGCCGCACCTGCTCGTGCACGTCACCGAAGGCAAACTTCGCATCCTCGCGGGCATCTCGCTGATCGTGGTGTTGGTCATCATCGGCGAGGTCGCCGGCATGGTGCTCGGACGCGCAGCGCGCAGCGGAATGCACAGTCCGACTGCGCGATCCGTCGACAGCGTCATCGGCGCGGGTCTACAGGCGGTGGCCGTCGTGGTCGCGGCATGGTTGCTTGCGATTCCGCTCACTTCTTCGTCGCAGCCGAACATTGCCGCCGCTGTTCGTGGTTCGGATGTACTCGCCAGTGTCGACGAAGTGGCGCCGCAGTGGCTGCGTCGCATCCCGACCGAGTTTTCGGCATTGCTCGACACCTCCGGTCTGCCGGATGTCATCGGCCCGTTCGGGCGCACACCCATCACCGAGGTCGAAGCGCCCGACGCGAGCGTTCTGGCCAGTCCGTTGGCGGCGCAGTTGCGTCCGAGCGTCCTCCGTATCAACGGTGTCGCACCGAGTTGCCAGCGCGCGCTCGAGGGATCCGGATTCATCGTCGCTCCCGAACGCGTCATGACCAACGCACACGTGGTGGCCGGAACCGAGAGCATCACGGTGGACACCATGGAGGGCGCACTGCCCGCGCAGGTGGTTCTCTTCGACTCCGCCGTCGACATCGCAATTCTGGCGGTTCCCGGATTGGATGCGCCGGTGCTGCCGTTTGCTCCGGAGCAGGCTCAGACCGGCGACAACGCGTTGGTACTCGGCTACCCAGGCGGTGGCCCGTACACGGCCAGCGCAGCCCGCGTTCGTGAGGTTCTGAACCTGAACGGGCCGGACATCTACAAGGCCGGAACCACCCAGCGTGAGGTCTACACCGTTCGCGGATCCATCAGGCAGGGCAACTCGGGTGGACCGATGGTCGACGATCAGGGACGGGTCCTCGGCGTCGTGTTCGGCGCTGCCGTCGACGACAGCGACACCGGATTTGTCCTCACCGCGCAGGAGGTCTCGCGTCAGTTGAACGCGGCCGCGTCGGCCTCGACGCCCGTGCCGACCGGCGCCTGCATTCTGTAGCGGTCAGGAAGGCTCGTCGGTCAGGAAGTGCAGGAGCGTGCTGTTGACGCGCTCCGGGGCTTCCTGATGTGCGTAATGGCCGACGCCTGCGATGGTGTGGAGTTTCTCGGTAGGTGCCCAGTGCCTGTCGCGGCGCACGGTGCGCGTCAGGACGTACGGGTCCAGTTCGCCGTGGATCTGGAGAATCGGGATGCGAAGCACCTGATCCATCAACTTCATGAAGCGACGCCCCTCGGGGCGGAGCTGGCTGCGGAAGGCCCAGCGCTGGTACTCCAACGTGGAATGCGCGACGCCCGGGATCCGGATCGCGGATCGCATCTTGCTCATGACGTCCGCGAACTCGGGTTGCTGCGGCCAGGTGGGGCCGGACCTCGAGCGAACGAGGCGCTCCACCTCGGCGCCCTTGTCTGCCGTCAGCCGTCGCTCCGGGCGCAGCGGTACCTGGTAGGCCAGGAACGAGGGCAACAGTGCCCGGCGCTGATAGGGGTCGCGGACGACGGCTTGCTTGAGCGCCATCGGGTGTGGTGACGAGACAAGCGCGATCGACTTCACCAGGCGTGGATGCAGGAGGGCGGTCGCCCAGCACACCAGACCTCCGTCGGCATGACCGATCAGCGTGGCCTTGCCGTAACCCATCGCACGAATGAGGCCGGCTACGTCACCGGCGAGAGTCCAACCGTCGTAGCCGCGAGGGGGCTTGTCGGAATCGCCGTACCCACGAAGATCCATCGCGACGACGCGGAAGCCCTGCTCGGACAGCGCCGTCAGCTGATGGCGCCAGGACCACCAGAAATCGGCGAATCCGTGCAACAGGACCACCAACGGAGCATCCGGCTCCGCGTCGCCTACCTCGACGACGTGAAACCGGATGCCGTTGGCGTGAATGTCCCGGTGAATCCAGGGGCCGTCGAACCTGACGGTGGATGGATCTGGGGCTGCCACTTTCGATCAGACTCGCTACCGGCGCGCGTTGAAATCGACGGACGGCTTTGCGTCGTCATGGCTGCCGGGGATGACGTTCCTGGCCTGCTTGAGCGATTCGATCGTCTTCTCCGGAGCCCTCAGCTTGCGCACGCGCAGATAACCGAGCAGCGCCAGAATCGCGGTGGTCACCACCATGATCAGGAAGACGATGAGGAACGCCAGCCAGCGCGGCACCCAGGTGTCGAGCAGTTCGGCCAGGAAGAAAAAGAAGAAGAACGAGCTGAACAGCAGAACTGTGAAGGCCAGGATGAAGAAGACACTGCCCTGCAGGCCCTTCTTGACCTCGCCCGTGACCTCGGCCTTGGCGAGTTCAACCTCGGCGCGCACGAGGGTGGAGACCTGTGCGGTCGCATCCTTGACGAGGGCCCCGATGGTGGCCTCGCCCGGCGTGCGGGCGTCCACATCGGTGAGAGGGATGGAAGAAACCGTGTTCGGTACTCCATCTCCGGTGAAGCGCTGGCTCTCTCCGTTGGTCAAGCTCACTTGTCGACCTCTCCAGGTAGTTCTCTCGCGTCCGTGGCAATGGCGGTGGAAGCGTCGTCTCGAGCCGCATGAACCCGTCCACGTCGCCACAGCAGCGCTGATCCGATCAGCGATGCCACCAACGATGTCACGAGAACTGCGGCCTTCGCTATCTCGGCCTCGCTGCCATCGCCGACCCCGTCCAATGCGAGGTCTGCTACAAGCAGGCTAACGGTGAACCCGATGCCACCGAGAACTGAGAGGGCAAACATGTCTCTCAATTCCAGTGTCTTGGGTTTGGTAGCTATCCCCAATTTGATCGCGAGCAGGGAAATCCCGAAGATTCCGACGGTTTTGCCGACCAGCAGACCGACGACAACCGATTGCCCCACTGGGTCGGTGAAAATGTCGCCGAGTACCGCGGCGTTGATCGGAACACCGGAGGCGAACAGTGCGAAGACGGGGACGCAGAAGCCTGCGGAGTACGGCTGAATGCGGTGCTCGAGACGGCTGCCCGGCGCGTACTCCTCGTCCGGATCACGCCTGACCCGGGTGAGTAGGCCGAGCGCGACGCCGGCGAGTGTGGCGTGTATCCCCGCTTCGTGCATCGCGTACCAGGTCAGTAGTGCCAGCGGGACGTAGAGGAACGGCGTCGTAATGCGTTTGTGTTGGGCGTAGGCGTAGGCAGCCAGGGCTGCGGCCGCGGTCAGCAGCCACAGCATCGCGAGGGAACCGGTGAACAGTACGGCGATGAGGATGATCGCGAGCAGATCGTCGACGACGGCCAGGCTGAGCAGGAAAAGTCGGGCGCTCGCTGGGATCTTCGAGCCGGTGAGGGCGAGCACGCCGAGGGCAAAAGCGATGTCCGTCGCGACGGGAATGGCCCAGCCCTTGTCCATGCCGGGCGTGCCGAAGCCGATGGACGCCGCGATGATCGCGGGGACCAGGACGCCGCCGCACGCCGCGATGATCGGCAGCATCGCGGCTTTACGGTCCGCGAGTTCGCCGACCACCAGTTCGCGTTTGAGTTCGAGACCGGCGACGAAGAAGAAGACGGCAAGTAGTCCGTCTTGCGCCCACGTGCCCAGGCTGAGATCGAGATGGAGTGCGGACGGGCCGATCTGGAAGTCGCGTAGTGCGATGTAGCTCTCACCGAAAGGCGAGTTCACCCAGATCAGAGCGACGGCAGCGGCGATCAGGAGTATCGATCCGCCCACCGTTTCGGTGCGGAGATAGCGGGACAGTTCGGAACGCAGAGTGGAGATCACGCGTGGGGACGACCTTTGTTCGTGCAACCGAATTCGGATGCAACAGACATGAACGTGCTCGACGTTGTGACGCATCGAATGCACGTGCCGACCAGACTTCCCGGCTCACCTTTACGAGATTTTATCGCGGATTGCCCGCTGAGCCGAATTCGCGGAGTCGGATTTGCGCAGGAAAACCCCGCGGGTGTTCAATTCCTACTGATTGGGACAGCATCCCACCAATTGGACACCTTCCGAAAATCGGCGCAGGAGCATGCTTTGAGCACGTCAGTCAGTGAGAACCCACCCAAGCCCGAGGACGGTGGAGTAGATACCGTCGCCGGAGTGCCACGCAGCCGAATCGTGGTTGCCAGCATGGTGGGTACGTCCATCGAGTTCTACGACTTTTACATCTATGCAACCGCTGCAGTATCGGTGTTTCCGCACCTGTTCTTCCCGAAGGGTAACGACACCACCGCGCTTCTCGCATCGTTGGCGACCTTCGGACTCGCGTTTGTCGCCCGCCCCCTCGGCTCGATTCTCTTCGGACACTTCGGGGACCGCGTCGGACGCAAGGCAACGCTGGTCGGCTCGTTGCTGACGATGGGCATCGCGACCTTCCTCATCGGTCTGCTGCCCACCTATCACCAGATCGGTCTATTGGCCCCGGCGTTGTTGGCGCTCATGCGTTTCTGCCAAGGTCTCGGACTCGGCGGTGAATGGTCGGGTGCTGCTCTACTCGCGACCGAGACGGCCAAGGAAGGCAAGCGGGCCTGGGCGGCGATGTGGCCGCAACTCGGCGCCCCCATCGGCTTCTTCATGGCCAACGGCCTGTTCCTGATCATCACGCTGTTCATGAACCACGACAATTCCAGCCCGGACCTCGAGGGTGCTTTCCTGAGCTGGGGTTGGCGAATTCCGTTCCTGCTCAGCGCAATCATGGTGATGATCGGCCTGTACGTACGGCTCAAGCTCGAAGAAACCCCGGTGTTCGCGCGTGCGGTCGAGCGCGGCGAGAAGGTCAAGACCCCGGTCGCCGAGGTGTTCAAGACCAGTTGGCGCCAGCTGATCATCGGTACGTTCGTGATGCTCGCGACGTACACGCTCTTCTACATCATGACCACCTGGGTGCTCAGTCACGGAACCGGTAAGACGGCGGCCGACGGCGGAACCGGTGCCGGCTTCAAGTACACCGATTTCCTTGTCCTGCAGCTGATCGCAGTCGTGTTCTTCGCTGCCGCCGTGCCGGTCTCGGGTTGGCTCGCCGACCGTTACGGGCGCCGGATCACGCTCCTGATCATCACCGGCCTTATCATGGTGTTCGGCTTGACCTTCGGGGTGTTCCTCGAACCGGATGGAATGAACGACGGCCGCATGTTGGCGTTCCTCATCGTGGGCATGCTACTCATGGGCCTGACCTTCGGCCCGATGAGTGCCGTTCTCCCGGAACTTTTCCCGACCAACGTCCGCTACACGGGCTCGGGAATCGCGTACAACACCGCCAGCATCCTGGGCGCTGCGGTGGCGCCGTTCATCGCCGTCTACCTCGCGAAGAACTACGGCGTCGGCTGGGTCGGCATCTACCTTCTCGTAGCGGCGACACTGACGTTTGTCGCGCTGCTGGTCATGCGTGAGACGAAGGGCGAGTCGCTGGATGATGTAGGGGCGTAGCCCTGCTGTGCGCCTTTATTAACCGCCGGCGGTTAATAAAGGCGCACAGCAGTTGTCAGGGAAGCTGAGCCGGCAGGACGTGCTCACCGGTCTTGTCGGTGCTCAATGCCAGGGAGCTGATGTACTGCTTTTCACCGTGCGGGCCGGGAACGTTCGACGCGAGCATGTCGGGACGCTCGAACTCGATTCCGCTGACGCAGCACAAAAGCGTTTCGCCGGAAGGGTTTCCGTACTCGTCGAACATCGGCAGATCGATGCCGTCGTCAGTGCGTCGTAGGTAGTACTTGCCCTTGGTGGCGACGGCCAGGACCGGCGGCATCACCAGCGCGATGACGATGGCGACGATCGGGGAGAACGGCTTGATCGCCGAACCGAGAGCGCCGAAGAACACCAGGATCGACACTCCCGCAGCCAGCAGCATCGACACGAAGCCGACGGGATTGACGTCGTAGAGCATCCCGCGTCGGAACTCGGGGACCTTCGGGGAGAGCTTCAACCAGTACTTGTTGATCGCGATGTCCGAGGCGACGACCACGACCCAGGCGATACCGCAGTTGGCGTAGAACCCGAGGATCGTGTTGAGGAAGTCGAACATGTTGGCTTCCATCAAGATCAGTGCGATCGCCAGGTTGACCAGAACGAAGACCATGCGCCCCGGGTAGGTCTTGGTGACGCGGGTGAACGAGTTGGTCCAGGCCAGTGAGCCGGAGTACGCGTTGGTGACGTTGATCTTGATCTGGCTGATGACCACGAGGATCACGGCCAGTGTCATGGCGAGCCAGTGCGACATCATGTCCTGGTAGATCTCGAGGAACTGGTGCACGGGCTGGTTGGCGATCGAGGAGCCGTCGACGACGTTCGCGATGATGTACACGGCGAGGAACAGTCCGACGATCTGCTTGAACGCACCGAAGATGACCCAGCCGGGGCCGGCGAGAATTACTGCAGCCCACCAACGACGGGTGTTCTCCGGCGTCTTGGGCGGCATGAAGCGCAAGTAGTCGATCTGCTCGGCGATCTGCGCGATCAGTGACAGGCAGACGCCCGCGGCCAACATCACCGAACCGAAGTTGACGCCCTTGCCGTTTGCGCCGTCCTCACCGCCGAAGGCGAAGAATGCGCTCACTGAATCAGGGTGTTTGAACAGCAGATACAGAAACGGCAGAACCATCATGACGAGCCACAAGGGCGTCGTCCACACCTGGAGCTTCGCCAGAGCCTTCATTCCGTAGATGACCAGTGGGATGACCATCAGCGTCGAGACCGCGTACCCGATCGAGAGTGGGATTCCGAGCCCCAGTTTCAAACCCTGGGCCATGATGGAACCCTCGAGGGCGAAGAAGATGAACGTGAACGTCGCGAAGATGACGTTGGTGACAACCGAGCCGTAGTATCCGAAACCGCTTCCGCGCGTGATCAAATCGAGGTCGATGTTGTATCGCGCAGCGTAGTAGGCGAGTGGGAAGCCCGTGGCCATGATGACGACGGCAAACACTGCGATGCCCAGAAGCGCGTTGCCGGTGCCGTACGAGATGCCGATGTTGGCGCCGATCGAGAAGTCTGCGAGATATGCGATTCCGCCGAGTGCGGACGTCGCGACGACTCCGGTTCCCCATTTGCGGTAGCTGCGCGGCGCAAAACGGAGGGTGTAGTCCTCCAGCGTCTCCTTCAGTGCGGTGTTCTGGCCGGGATTCGCGCTGTCCGGCGCGACTGCGGACACCTGCTCGTTCACTGCTGTCATGACGTCACTTCCCCTGGGTGCCTGTGCATGTGCACTTTGTGGTGCAGGCGCCAAACCTAGGGAGGTGGCGTTACGCGGACATGTTTGAAATGTGTCGCCCACGTTGCGGATTCGATCCGCAACGTGAGCGAGCACTCATGGGGCTTTCTTTACCTGTATCTGATCACCAACTGCCCGGGCCTGCAAGACGAGTGGCTGCGTCCCGACCGGTCGCAGGTCGAGAACGGCGCCGGCCACCGGGTCAGTCAGGACGTTCCGGATGGTCCGGCGCAGCCCGCGCGCTCCGTACACCGGATCGAATCCGCGTCGTTGCAGTAGAGCGACGGCGCTGTCGTCCACCTCCACGTCGACGCCTCTCCTGGCCAGCCGAGCTGTGATCAGTCCGATTTCGAGCCGAGTGACCTGCTCCGCCGTCCGTTCGTCGAACTCGTCGAGGATCACGGTTTCGTCGATGCGGTTGAAGAACTCGGGGTCGAAGAACTTCTCCAACGCGCGCTGCACCAGGTGGTGACCGTGGCGCGGTCGATCGATCCGGAGGCGATCCGCGATCTGTCGTAGCCGGGACCGTCGACGTTCCGCCACCGCAGCCGAACCGAGATTCGACGTCAGGAACACGTAGCTGTTGCGGAACGAGATCTTCTGCTGACCGTTCGCCAACCGGAGCTCGCCGTTGTCGAGGACCTGCAGGAGCGCACGCAGCACGGTGGGGTCGGCCTTCTCCACTTCGTCGAACAGGACGATTCCGGGGGTGTACGGATCGCCCTCGACGGTGTTCTTGTCGAACAGTGTGAAGGACTCCTTGCTGCCGGCATATCCAGGCGGAGCCCCGGAGAACGATGCCGCATAGTGCTCTTGTGCTAGAGCATTCATATCGATGCGGCACAGATCGTCGGGCCCTGACCGTAGTTCCGCGGCCACCCGCCGCACCAACTCCGTCTTGCCGACGCCGGTGGGGCCGACCAGAAGGATGTTGGCGAGCGGCCGCGTCGGATCCGTGGCACCGACATGCGCGATCGAAATTGCGCGAACCACAGCGTCGACGGCGGCCTGTTGTCCGACGATCTTGGAACCGAGGGCCTTCGAGAGCTTCTGTGCGTCGAAGGCTCCTACCGGTGCGGGCTCGGTTCGTTCCTCGGCCGGTGGTGGTGCTGCTGCACTGTTCCGGTCATGGAGCATGTCGGTGATATACGGCACGGCGAGATCCTTACGCTTCGATTGTCTTCTCGACCGGCAGGTTTCCGACGCGGCAATCCGCTACACCCACAGTGTCTCGGGTGATGGCCTCGACGCGTTCCTGAGCCTTCTGGGCGTCGGTGACCCACAGCTTGTAAAACTCGAACGGGCAGTCCGCGACGCCCTTGTCGCCGTCACCGGCTGCATGGACGCCGGAGTAGCCGCGGTGGAGGAGCTTGAAGATGTGGTTCTGGGACTGATCGTTCTCGCGCGCATCACGAATTGCCGAGACGGACAGCTGCGCGTACTGGATTCCGTATTCTTCCTCACCGGTTTCGCCCAGCGTTCGACCGTCGAATCCGATGATGGCCGAGTGTCCGAAGTAGGAGTAGACGCCGTCGAATCCGGCCGCATTGGCAACTGCCACATAACAATTGTTGGCCCAGGCCATCGCCTTCGACATCATCACCTGCTGGTCCTTGGCGGGGTACATGTATCCCTGGCAGCGGACGATCAGTTCTGCGCCCTTCATCGCGCAGTCGCGCCAGATCTCCGGGTAGTTACCGTCGTCGCAGATGATCAGCGAGATCTTCAACCCCTTGGGACCTTCGGAAACGTAGGTGGTGTCACCGGGGTACCACCCTTCGATGGGGCACCAGGGCAAAATCTTTCGGTACTTCTGAACAATCTCGCCCTTGTTGTCGATGAGGATCAACGTGTTGTACGGCGGCTTGTTCGGGTGATCTTCGTGCTGTTCGCCGGTGATGGAGAAGATTCCCCACGTGTCGGCTTCGCGGCATGCAGCGGAGAAGATCGCGGTCTCGTCACCGGGGATGGTGGCCGCTGTCGCGTACATCTCCTCTTCGTCGTACATGATTCCCTGCGTGGAGTATTCGGGGAAGACCACGAGATCCATTCCGGGGAGACCGGTCTTCATGCCGATCATCATGTCGGCGATCTTGCGCGCGTTCTCGAGGACGCCCGCGCGATCGTGCAGGCGGGGCATCTTGTAATTGACCACTGCTACGCCGACTGTGTCGTTGCTCGAGGAGATGTCACCGTGTCGCATTGTCTTTCACTCCTTGGTTGTGTGGATCAGTTGAAGACTGGACGGGATTGGGGTACTGCGGCTTTGGGGGCGGCGAGGATCTTGGCCAGACCCAGGAGAACCAGAAGTGCTCCGGCCCAGCCGGCCGCGACGGCAGGCGTGGTGTGGAAGTTGTCGGTCAGGATCAGAAAGGCGGGAACCGTGCAGGTGGGCTGGCTCAGAAGGACTGCGGCCCAACCGGTGAAGCGGCCGAGATTTTCCCGGCCCAAGCCGAGCACCAGGAAGAACAGTGTCCAGAGTGCTGCCCACGCGAGCCAGATGACGCCGAATACCGGATCGTTGCTCACCGTGAACGAGAGGAAGGAATACACCAGTGCCGCGCACGCGACGAACAGCGAGAACCATCCGATTCCTTCCGGTTCGAAGCCGGCGAGATTGCTGATGCCCACGTAGAGGTAGGTGAATCCGAACAGGTAGAGCCCCGAGGCTGCCAGGACGGCACTCGAATCTCCCTGTGCCTGAATCAACATGACGGTGGGGACGACGCACTGAAGAGCGCCGACGAAGAGGTTGAGGACCGAGGCGGATCGAACGGGAACTGTGCCGAGCAGCATCAGTCCGTTGACGAAGAGGACGGCTCCCACGTAAAGCAAACCAACACTGCCCATCGGGCACCTCCGGTTACTTTCGGGACGGGTTACTTTCAAATGAAATGATTCCAAATGAAACTAAGTGATGCGCGCCACAGAAGTCAAGAGGTGAATCTCAGGGAAAGATTTCAGAGGGTGGCGATGATCGAGAAGTCGAGTCCGTCCGCAACGGCAAGCTGAATCTTCTGCCGTGCAACACGATCACGAAACTCGACGGTTCCGCGAGGTCCGTTGTACGCGGCGCCTTCGACGACGGCGTCCAGGTCGTGCGGATGTGTGCTGTCGGCGCGTCGAGCCAGGGCCGAAAGGGTATGTATCCCTTCGTAACACGACTCGGCAGCGTTGTTCAGTGCTGGCGCGTGCGCGCCGTGCAGTGCAACGTAGCGTCCGAGCAGGTCCATGGAGTTGCCGTCGACCATCGAACGGAAGTATGCGGCGGAGGCAAACAGGTTTCGGGTTGCCCTAGGCCCGCTCGCGAGCAGCATGTTCTCTTCCATCAACGGGCTGAACCGAATCATCGACTCGTCGAGCCCGCGGCGGGCGAAGGCACGGTTGAAATCGACGGCGTCCTGCCCGACGAGGAGCATGATCACGCCGTCGCACCCGGAGTTCGAGACGGTCTCGACCAACTGTTTCATGTTGCCGCGCCCCAGGTCGACAAACGAACCACCGACCAGGGTGAGGTCGAGTTCAGTCGCGAACTGTCGGACGGCCCCGAGTGAGCTGTGCGGCCAGATGTAGTCGTCGCCCACGACAAACCACTTACGTGCTCCGACGTTGTCGCGCAGCCACTTCAGTGCCGGCGCGATCTGCTGCCGTGGTGTCTCGCCCGAGCAGTAGATACCCGGTCGGACTTCGCCGCCTTCGTAGAGTGAGGTGTACGAGTACGGGATGCGGTCGGCGACCACGGGCGCAAGGGCGTGGCGGACCGAGGAGATGTGCCAGCCGCTGACGGCGTCGATGTCGCCGGAATCGAGTAGTTGTTGCACGCGGGCAGCGACGGCGCTCGGCGAAGCGCCGCCGTCGATCACTTCGATCTGGACTTCGCGTCCCAGTACGCCGCCGGAGTTGTTGAGGTCGCGGGCGGCCAGCTCGCTGATTGCTTCGCACGACGGACCGAACAGTCCGGCCGGTCCCTGGAGGGGAACCACCATGCCCAGGCGCCACACCGCGCTGCGCGCGCGTTCGAGCGCGCCGGTAGCGCTCATGCGTCGCCGCCGGAATCGGGAGTCAGCGGCCTGGCCTGGGTTACTATCATTTCATTTGAAAGTATTGCCCGAGAAGTGTGAACTGCGCAACAGCGGGGGAGCGATCAGTGGGAAAAAGTGACTCCGGAATTCTTGATGCGTCGCTGACGACCGCGCTGGTCCGAGCAGCTCGAATGGCCGCGGCAGCGGCGGAGAAGACGCTGGCGGCAGAGAATCTCACTCTCGATCACTGGATGACGCTCGAAGCCTTGGCCTCGACCGAGGGGCTGACGATGGCTGAGCTGCGCGATCGAACGGGAACGCCGGCTCCGACGCTGACGCGAGTCGCGGACAAGTTGGTCTCGCTGGCGCTCATCTATCGCGAAGTCGGTGAGGACGACCGCCGGAAGGTGCGCGTGTTTCTCTCCTCGCGCGGAAAGTCCTTGCACAAGCGGGTTGCTGCAGATATTCGCGTGGCCGAGGAGTCCTGGCTGACGTCGAAAGAGGAAGTGAAGTTGCGAGAGGGGCTCCGCCCCTGTGCGCCTTTTTGGTAGTTCCCACTACCAAAAAGGCGCACAGGGGCCGAAGGCCCTACTTGCCGCGTATCGCGTCGAACACCTTGGGGTCGACCAGGGTTGAGGTGTCTCCGAGGTCTCGGCCTTCGGCGACGTCGCGCAGGAGACGGCGCATGATCTTGCCGGATCGGGTTTTGGGCAGTTCCGGCACGATCGTGATCTGACGGGGCTTGGCGATGGGGCTGATGTCGGTGGAGACCTGAGCCTTGAGCTCGGCGATCAGGACGTCGCCGGTGTTCTCGACGCCTTCGCGCAGGATGACGAAGGCGACGATGCCCTGTCCGGTGGTCTCGTCTGCGGCGCCGACGACTGCAGCTTCTGCGACGCCGTGGTGGTTGACCAGTGCCGATTCCACTTCGGAGGTGGAGATGCGGTGGCCGGAGACATTCATGACGTCGTCGACGCGGCCGAGGACCCAGAGTGCGCCGTCGTCGTCGTACTTGGCGCCGTCACCGGCGAAGTACCAGCCTTCTTCGGCGTAGCGGGACCAGTAGGTGTCACGGTATCGGTCCATGTCGCCCCAGATGCCGCGGAGCATCGCGGGCCACGGCTCGTCGAGGACGAGGTAGCCGTTGCCTCCGGGGCCGAGGGGCTTGGCGTCGTCGTCGACGATCTTGGCTGAGATGCCGGGGAGCGGCGCCATGGCGGATCCGGGCTTGGTGGCGGTGATACCGGGCAGCGGGGAGATCATGATCGCGCCGGTCTCGGTCTGCCACCAGGTGTCGACGATGGGCGCTTTGTTGCCGCCGATGACGTCGCGGAACCAGCGCCACGCTTCGGGGTTGATGGGTTCGCCGACGGAGCCGAGGAGGCGGATGGAAGACAGGTCGTGGGCGTCGGGGATCTCGCGGCCCCACTTCATGAAGGTGCGCACGAGGGTGGGTGCGGTGTAGTAGATGGAGACGCCGTACTTCTCGATGATGTTGAAGTGGCGGTGCTCGTCGGGGGAGTTGGGGGTGCCTTCGTAGACGACCTGGGTGACGCCGTTGGAGAGGGGGCCGTAGACGATGTAGGAGTGTCCGGTGACCCAGCCGATGTCTGCGGTGCACCAGTAAACGTCTTGTCCGGCTTTGTGATCGAAGACGTTGTGGTGTGTGTAGGAGGCTTGGGTGAGGTAGCCGCCGGATGTGTGGATGATGCCCTTGGGCTTACCGGTGGTGCCGGAGGTGTAGAGGATGAACAGGGGATGTTCGGCGTCGAAAGCCTGCGCCTGATGTTCGGGTGAGGCCTGTGCGACGGTCTCGTGCCACCACAGGTCGCGGCCGTCGGTCCAGTCGACGTCGATCCCGGTTCGGTTGACCACCAACACGTTCTGCACGGATTCGGCGCCGGCGACGGATTCGTCGACCGCGGTCTTGATGGGTGCTGCTGCGCCGCGTCGCCACTGACCGTCGACGGTGACGACGAGCTTGGCCTGGGCGTCGTCGATGCGTGAGCGCAGGGCGGTGGCGGAGAATCCGGCGAAGACGACGGAGTGGGTCAGGCCGAGGCGGGCGCAGGCGAGCATGGTGACGATCGCTTCGGGGATCATCGGCATGTAGATCGCGACGCGGTCACCGGCGACGAGGCCGAGGTCGGTGAAAGTGTTTGCGGCGCGGCTGACTTCGGCGAGGAGGTCGTTATAGGTCAGATCGCGGGAATCGCCCGGTTCGCCTTCGAAGTGGATGGCGACGCGGTCGCCGTTGCCGGCGAGGACGTGGCGGTCGACGCAGTTGTAGGCGACGTTGAGTTTTCCGCCGACGAACCACTTGGCGACGGGGGCGTCGGTCCAGTCGAGGACGTCGGTCCATTTCTCGTGCCAGTGAAGGCGCTCAGCCTGATTCGCCCAGAAAGCGAGGCGGTCGGTATCTGCGGCAGCCTGCAACTCCGGTCCCGCGTTGGCGGCCGCAGCGAACTCTGCGCTCGGCGGATATGCCTGGGGGACGTCTGTTTCGGCTGCGCTTGTCATGGCTGACGGCCTTCTTTCCACTTTGATCGACACTTTTCTGACTCCGTGTGAGGGTAGTCACAAGCTCGCGCAAACGCACCGTTGCATCACGTTGCAACCCGTTGTCCTGCGACGATCGGTCGAAACGATGCGACGGGTGGTCACTTCTGCCGACGAACGAATGTGTGCGAATTCAATTACCCCCAATTTTCCAACAATGGGTGCGGTGCGCGCTTCGGGTTCGATGTGTCTATTGTCAAACCATTATTCGACCGCAACTCGAAGTCACGTTCACTTTCAGTTGTAGGCGACACGACGCCGGCAGTTACGGCTGTCGGCAGGCCGCGAGCATGCTCGGGGTCACTTAGATGTGGAAGGAATTCCTTTGCGTATCTCACGCATAGCGACCGGCGCGGTCGCGCTCGGAATGACGGCAGTGCTGATCACGGCATGTTCGTCCGGCGATTCGTCGGGCGGATCGTCCAGCGGCGTCGTCAACGCCTGGGCGGGCGAGCCCCAGAACCCGCTCATCCCCACGAACACGAGTGAGAACCAGGGCGGCCGCGTCCTCGACTCCCTGTTCGCCGGTCTCGTTTCGTACACCGCCGACGGCGGCACGGAGAACGAGGTCGCCGAGTCCATCGAGAGCACCGACGGTCAGAACTTCACCGTCAAGCTCAAGGACGGTTGGACCTTCACGGACGGCACCCCCGTCACCGCGAAGTCGTTCGTCGACGCGTGGAACTTCGGAGCCCTCTCCACCAACGCTCAGATCCAGGCATCGTTCTTCGATCCGATCAAGGGCTACGACGAAGTTGCCGCCGAGGTTCCGACGGCTCAGACGATGTCGGGTCTGAAGGTTGTGGACGACTCCACCTTCACCATCGAACTCAAGCAGCCCGAGTCGGCGTTCCCCGACCGCCTCGGATTCACGGCGTACTACCCGCTGCCCGAGGTCGCGTTCAAGGACATGGCCGCATTCGGCGAGAACCCGGTCGGCAACGGCCCGTACAAGCTCGACGGCACCGGCGCGTGGCAGCACAACGTCCGCATCGACACGGTCGTGAACCCGGACTACAACGGCAACCGCAAGCCGAAGAACGCCGGCGTCGACTTCATCATGTACAACAGCCTCGACACGGCGTACACCGATCTCCTCGCCAACAACGTCGACGTCCTCGACCAGGTCCCGCCGAGCGCGGTCACGACCTTCGAGTCCGATCTTGCCGGTCGCACGGTCAACCAGCCGTCGGCAACCATCGAGACGTTCACGATCCCGGGGCGCCTGGCGCACTTCAGCGGTGAAGAAGGCATGCTCCGCCGTCAGGCGATCTCGATGGCGATCAACCGCGATCAGATCACGCAGCAGATCTTCAACAAGACCAGGACGCCTGCTCTCGACTTCACCAGCCCCGCAATCGAGGGTTGGAACGACTCGCTGACCGGTAACGGCAACCTGAAGTTCGACCCCGAGGCAGCCAAGGCCGCTTGGGCCAAGGCCGACGCCATCGCGCCGTGGTCCGGCAGCTTCGAGATCGGATACAACTCGGACGGCGGACACCAGGAATGGGTCGACGCCACGGCGAACAGCATCCGCAACACGCTCGGCATCGATGCAAAGGGCAAGCAGTACGCCACCTTTGCGCAGATCCGCACCGAAGCCACCGACCGCACCATCCAGAGCGCGTTCCGCTCCGGCTGGCAGGGCGACTACCCGCAGCAGTACGGCTTCCTGGCGCAGAACTACCAGACCGGCGGCAGCTCCAACGACGGTGAGTACTCCAACCCCGAGTTCGACCGCCTCCTGCGCGAATCGGCCGGTCAGACGGACAAGGCGAAGGCTCAGGAACTGCTCGATCAGGCTCAGGAAGTGCTGCTCAAGGACCTGCCTGCAATTCCGACGTGGTACCGCAACGCAGCCAGTGGATGGTCGGAGAACGTCTCCAACGTGACCATCAGCTGGAATGGCATTCCGGTCTACGAAGACATCGAAAAGAACTGACGCGTAGAACGATCCGCATCTGAAACGTGAGTTCGGGGCGGCAGGCGCCCTGCCTGCCGTCCCGAACTCGTGTTCACACCGGACTGTCCGCTGACGTACACGATCATCGACAAGGAGGTGATCCGATGCTCTGGTACATCGGTCGCCGAGTGCTTCAAATGATCCCGGTTTTTCTCGGGGCCACTCTTCTGATCTACGCCATGGTCTTCCTGCTTCCCGGTGATCCGATTGCCGCGTTGGCGGGCGACAAGGCGCTCAGTCCGGCTGTGGCAGCACAGCTTCGGGAGCGCTACCACCTCGATCTCCCCTTCTATCAGCAGTACCTGCTGTACTTGAAGGGCATCTTCACGCTGGACTTCGGCACGTCGTTCTCCGGACGACCTGTCAGTGAAGTTCTGGCACAGGCATTTCCGATCACGATGAAACTTGCCTTCATGGCACTGATCGTCGAGACGGTCTTCGGTGTCGGCTTCGGCCTCATCGCCGGCCTGCGTAAGGGCGGATTCTTCGACAGCACCGTCCTGCTGTTCAGCCTCGTTCTCATCGCCATCCCGATCTTCGTGATCGGCTTCCTGGCTCAGTTCTTCATCGGCGTCAAATGGGGCATCGTCCCGCCGACGGTCGGTGGCAACACCAGCTTCAAGAATCTCCTGCTCCCCGCCCTGGTTCTGGGTTCGGTCTCGTTTGCATACGTACTGCGACTGACCCGAACATCCGTGGCGGAGAACCTGAGTGCCGACTACGTGCGCACCGCCACCGCCAAGGGACTTTCCCGCGGGCGAGTGGTGCGCGTGCACGTGTTGCGCAACTCACTGATCCCCGTGGTCACGTTCCTGGGTGCCGACCTCGCTACGTTGATGGGCGGCGCCATCGTCACCGAGGGCATCTTCAACATCAACGGCGTCGGCGGCACGATCTACCAGGCTGTCACCAGAGGTGAGGCGCCGACGGTGGTTTCGTTCGTCACCATTCTCATCGTGATCTACCTGATCGCAAATCTGCTCGTCGACCTCTTGTACGCCGCGCTCGATCCGAGGATCCGCTATGTCTGAGACCGTGAAGACCGGACGCGCCGTCCGGCAAAGTCATTTCGTGGCACCGCCCGAAGTTGCGGCACCGGGGGAGACGGACGCCGTCAAACTCGACCAGGCGCCGACGAGTATGTGGACCGACGCGTGGCGCGATCTGCGCAAGCGTCCCCTGTTCATCATCTCGACGATCATCATCGTCGCGGTCATCGTCATCGCAGCGTTTCCGGGCTTGTTCACGAGTACCGATCCGCGGTTCTGCGACCTCACCTACAGCATGCAGGGACCGACCTCCGGCCACTGGTTCGGGTTCGACCGCCAGGGTTGTGACGTCTACTCGCGCACCATCTACGGTGCTCGCGCGTCCGTACTCGTGGGCGTCGGCGTCACGGCGTCGGTGCTGGTGATCGGAGTGATCTTCGGCGCGCTTTCCGGGTTCTACGGCGGCTGGACCGATTCGATTCTCTCCCGCGTCGCCGACATCTTCTTCGGTATCCCGCTGATCCTCGCTGCCATCGTTCTGATGCAGCTGTTCACCGATCGCACCATCTGGACCGTCGTCGGCGTCCTGGCACTCTTCGGTTGGCCGCAGATGGCGCGAATTGCCCGTGGCGCGGTGATCTCGGCGAAGAACAACGATTACGTCATGGCTTCGGAAGCGTTGGGTGTCTCGAAGCTCAAGACACTGATCCGCCACGTCATCCCGAACTCGTTGGCGCCCATTATCGTTGTCGCCACCATCTCGCTCGGCACGTACATCGTCGCCGAGGCGACGCTGTCCTTCCTCGGTATCGGACTTCCGTCCACCGAGGTTTCGTGGGGCGGCGACATCAGCAACGCTCAGGTGACGCTGCGTCAGGGATCGACCATTCTGTTCTACCCGGCAACGGCTTTGGCGATCACCGTCCTCGGATTCATCATGATGGGTGACGCTCTGCGCGACGCTCTCGATCCCAAGTCTCGGAAGCGGTGAGCACGATGACCACCAAGGAAACTCTCACCTCGGAGGAAACTCCGTTGCTCGAGATTCGTGATCTCGAGGTGTCGTTCCAGTCCAATTCCGGTCCGGTTCCGGCAGTTCGAGGCGTCAGCCTGACGGTGTACCCGGGGCAGACGGTCGCCATCGTCGGCGAATCGGGCTCGGGTAAGTCCACCACCGCCCACTCGATCATCAATCTGCTTCCCGGTACCGGCAAGGTGACGGCAGGCGAGATCATCTTCGACGGCAAGGACATCTCGAAGCTTTCGGAGAAGGACTTCGTCCACATCCGGGGCAGCCAGATCGGTTTGGTTCCGCAGGACCCGATGTCGAATCTGAATCCCGTGTGGAAAGTGGGCTTTCAGATCGAGGAAGCACTGGCCGCCAACGGGATCGCCAAGGGCAAAGCTGCCAAGGTTCGGGCCGCCGAACTACTCGAGGAGGCCGGCCTCGCCGAAGCCGAGAGCAGGTTGGGGCAGTACCCGCACGAGTTCTCGGGCGGTATGCGTCAGCGTGCACTCATCGCGATCGGGTTGTCCGCTCGTCCGAAGCTGCTGATCGCGGACGAGCCGACGTCGGCGCTCGACGTCACCGTCCAGCGTCAGATCCTCGATCATCTCGACGGTCTGACTACGGAACTCGGCACCGCCGTTCTGCTCATCACTCACGATCTGGGCTTGGCCGCTGAGCGCGCCGAGCATCTGATCGTGATGAGCAAGGGGCGCATCGTCGAATCCGGTCCGGCACTGGAGATTCTGAAGCGCCCGCAGCATCCGTACACGCAGAAGCTGGTTGCTGCTGCGCCGTCTTTGGCGTCGAAGCGACTCAGTTCTTCGGTAGCGCGCGCCGAGATTCGGGAACAGGCGGAAGAGGTCGCCGAAGCGGTCAAGGCCGAGGAAAGTACGGCAGAGTCCTTCGGAAAGGCGACCGACGACGTTCTTGTCGTCGATCATCTGACCAAGGTGTTCAAGCTGCGCAAGGGTTTCCGCAAGACCACCGACTTCACAGCCGTGAACGACGTGTCCTTCAAGGTCCGCCGCGGAACCACAACGGCGATCGTCGGTGAATCGGGTTCCGGTAAGTCGACGGTCGCGCAGATGGTCCTCGGCCTGCTCGAGCCCACGGCAGGAAACGTGGTCTTCGACGGTCAGGACGTGGCGAAACTCGGCGCGAAGGAAACCTTTGCGTTCCGTCGCCGAGTACAGCCGATCTTCCAGAACCCCTACGGCACGCTCGACCCGATGTACTCGATCTACCGCACGATCGAGGAGCCGCTGCGTACCCACAAGGTCGGGACCAAGGCCGAGCGTGAGGCTCGCGTCCGGGAACTTCTCGACAAGGTAGGTCTGCCTCAGTCGGTCATGCGACGGTTCCCGAACGAGCTCTCCGGCGGACAGCGTCAGCGCGTCGCAATTGCGCGCGCGCTGGCACTGCAACCGGAGGTCGTGATCTGCGACGAGGCGGTCTCCGCTCTCGACGTGCTCGTTCAGGATCAGATCTTGACCCTGCTGAATGACCTGCAGGCAGAGTTCGGGTTGACGTACCTCTTCATCACGCACGACCTGGCCGTGGTTCGTCAGATCGCGGACAACGTGTTGGTGATGTCGCGTGGCTCGATCGTCGAATCGGCGCCGATCGACGACGTGTTCGGCAATCCGCAGCAGGACTACACACGCAAGTTGCTCGACGCGATTCCCGGTGGGTCCATCAAGCTGGGAAGCTGACGCAACAGGTAGGTAGGCAAGTCCGCAGAGGGGCTGCAAGGGTACCGTCGTTGATCGTGACGGACCCCTTGCAGCCCCTCGTCGATCTTCCAGGCGTACGCGCCGCCGCCGATCATGCGCGCGACGCTCTGGGTGAGGTTCATCGGCACAAGACCAACCGTCGCGGTTGGCCCACCACTGCCGCCGAAGCCGCGGTTCGCGCTGCGCGAGCCTCCGCTTCGTTGGCCGGAGGCACCACCGAATTGCCGGCCGAGGGCATGGCCGGTGACCCGATTCTCGCGGGTGCTCTGCGAGTAGCTCAGGCTCTGGACGGCGACAGCCTTCCGCTCATGGAGTCGACGTGGAAGCGCGCCCCACTGCAGGCTTTGGCCCGGCTGCACCTGTTGGCCGCGGCAGACCTCGTCGAGGACGCGGATCAATTGGGACGGCCACGGTCGGACCGCGGCGTGGGGGAGCGCTTGGACGCTCTCGCCCAACTCGTCACCGGCGGAACCACTGCACCGGCACCGGTTCTGGCAGCCGTCGTACACGGAGAACTCTTGGCGCTGAGCCCCTTCGGCACGGCTGACGGCATCGTCGCCCGCGCGGCCTCGCGTCTGGTTGCGGTCTCGTCGGGGTTGGATCCGCACAATCTCGGGGTCCCCGAGGTCAGTTGGCTTCGGCGGCCGCAGGCGTACACGGACGGCGCGGCGGGATTCGCTTCGGGAAATCCGGCGGGCGTCGGCAGCTGGGTGATCCTGTGCTGCGGTGCGCTCGAAGCCGGTGCGCGAGAAGCGACTTCGATTGCCGACGCAGCTACCGGGTAGTCCGGACAATTGCCCCTGTCGGAACATAACGAACGGGCGGCGCTGCCGATAAATCGACTTCGCCGCCCGTCAGCACGGACTACTCGTTACCAAGCGTGCTCGGTGGGTTGTGTGGGTGGCCTCGGCGAGGGATCGCACTTTCTGAGGTCGTCCCCGCAACCTGTGCGGGGTCCTCGCTCAAATTGAACGAATCTCGCAGGCCCACAACGCTTCTGCCCTTATAGTGGCTTGTGCTCCGCGTGGGTGCCCTAGTGCCCGTGCTAGGAATTTCAGTTGGGGAAACGGTCCTTCTCTTCCGAGCCGTTCCTGGCCTTCCGTTCTTCCGTAACTCCTTTGTACCCTGTGTCCGGGCTCACAGCAAGTACCAATTTTTGTTTGTGGGCCTTGGATTTCAGCGTTTCCGGCGTAGTAGCCCGAAGGTCATGGCACCGGCCACCACAGCTGCGATTCCCACCGCGGCAGTAGTGGCCACCGTCGTCGTGGATTGGGCCGACAATCGCGCACGAAGTGAGACCGGATTCGAGAAAGTCAGTATGGGCCAACCGTTTACGGCTGCTTCCTTGCGCAATGCACGATCGGGGTTGACCGCGGTGGGATGTCCGACCGCCTCGAGCATGGGCAAATCGGTCACCGAGTCGGAGTAGGCGTAACTGGCGGCGAGGTCGTAGCCGTACTCCGCGGCAAGTTTTTCCATCGCCTCGACCTTGCCCGGACCGTAGCAGTAGAAGTCGACCTCGCCGGTGTAGTGGCCGTCTTCTTCCCTCATCGACGTCGCGACGGAATGGGTGGCGCCGAGGGCGCGGGCGATCGGTGCGACGATCTCTTCACCCGAAGCCGACACCACGATGACGTCGTGTCCGCGCAGCTTGTGATCTGCGATCAGATCGGCCGCCTCGGCGAAGACGAGTGGATCGACGATGTCGTGCAGAGTCTCCGCGACGATGGCCTTCACCTGCTTCACGTCCCAACCCGCACACATCGCCGTCAGGTGCTCGCGCATGCGCTCCATCTGATCGTGATCGGCGCCGGACAGTAGAAACAGGAATTGTGCATAGCTGCTCTTGAGAACCGAGCGTCGATTGATCAGACCCTGGGCGAAGAATGGCTTGCTGAACGCCAGGGTGCTCGACTTCGCGATGATCGTTTTGTCCAAATCGAAGAAAGCGGCTGTCCGCCCGGTATTCAGTCCGTTCGCAGGCTTGTCGGTCACAGGAATGAGGATAGTCCGACAGGCGGTTCGTGTGCTCCTCGGCAAGCATCCTCTTTCGGCGAAAAACAGCAGTTCAGTGCAGCTCAGGCTTGCGTTTCTCGCCGATGTCGGGTGTAAGATCGTTGCTGTTCGATTCGTTCGAACTAGTTCAGCCCGACCCCCCGGGGCTGAACTCAGACGGCCCCCGCCTCCTCCCCCCATTGGCGGGGGTCGTCCTCTGTCTGCGGCCCGTTTCTCCACAACTTCGTAGTTGTCCACAGGGTCGTTCACCGCACTGTTTCCGGTGCCCGTGCTCGTTCAGGCTCTGCAGTCATGAACACGACGATCAATTCTCGGGAAACCGGCGCTTGCATCCTGGTTCTCGTCGACGACGCGAAGGTCCTCGCGAGTGTGCGACGCGTCGCTGCCGCGGTGGACCGCCGTCTGGACGAAGCTGAGCATCCCGTGTCCCGGCAACAGTGGAACCGCGCTTCGGCGATCGTATTGGACGCGTCGGCCGCGCGAGATGCGCTGGCTCGTTCCCCGAGGCGAACGCGAGTGTTCCTCGTATGCGACGGCACACCGACCGTCGACGATTGGAAGAGCGCCACAGCGATCGGAGCCGACAGCGTCCTGTCTCTGCCCGAAGAGGAGAACGCGTTGGTCGCAGTTCTGGCCGACCACGTCGACGTAGGGGGTGACGGCACCGTCGTGAGCGTGGTGGGTGGTTGTGGCGGCGGCGGAGCTTCGGCAACAGCGGCGGCCGTCGCGTTGACGTCGGCGGCGCGTCACGTCCCGACGCTGCTGGTGGACGTCGACGCACTCGGTTCCGGCGCCGACGTCCTGTTGGGTATCGAGACGGCCCCCGGATTGCGCTGGGGTGCACTGACCGTCGAGGGCGGGCGGCTGGCGCCGGACGCGCTGCGTGATGCGTTGCCGGCAAAGGGAAAGTTCTTGAGGGTTCTGGCGAGCAGTCGGCGTGAGATCGACGGTCCGACGGTCACCGCTGTTCGTGCTGTGCTGGATGCAGGTCGCAGATCCGGTGGACTCGTGGTCTGCGACCTGCCGCGTCACCCCAGCGAAGTCGGCCAGGCTGTCCTGGAGATCTCGGATTTTGTCCTCGTCGTGGTTCCTGCCACCGTGGCCGCGTGTGTCGCTGCCGAGAAGGTCGGGGCCTGGGTGATGCGACACAACTCCAACGTCGGACTCGTCGTGCGTGGGCCGGCGCCGGGAGGGCTACGCGGCGCCGATGTGGCGGACATGCTCGGCCTGCCCCTGACGGCCGTCATGCGTGGCCACCGTTCGCTGGCGCCGATGCTCGAGCGCGGTGGCCTCGAATTGGCCCGCGGTTGTCCGTTGAGTCTGGCGGCAACAGCGGTACTCGACGCCGTCGAATCCGTCGCACGCCCGCGCAGGGCTGCGGCATGAGTGCGTTGGTCACGGCCGAACTGCTCGACCGCGTTCGCGAGCGATTGACGGCGTCGTCGGTCGCCGAACCGACGGCAGCCACCGTTGCCGATGCCGTACGAGCCGAGTCCTCCGGCGTTCTGGCGGACACCGACCTGTTGGAGGTCGTCAGGGTGCTCCAGACGGAACTGACTGGCGCAGGGCCGCTCGAACCCCTGCTTCACGAACCCGGTGTCGCCGACGTACTGGTGACTGCGCCGGATCAGGTCTGGGTGGACCGCGGGGTCGGCCTCGAAAGGTCAGCGGTGCGGTTCACCGACGAGGCAGCTGTGCGTCGACTGGCGCAACGGTTGGCGCTGTCGGCAGGTCGACGCCTTGACGACGCCCAACCGTGGGTCGACGGGCGTCTGCGGGGCGTCGGCGACGGGCACTTCGGGGTGCGGCTGCACGCCGTACTGGCACCGGTTGCCCAGGGCGGAACCTGCGTGTCACTGCGAGTGCTGCGGCCGGCGACACAGGGCCTCGACGCGCTGTGCGCTCACGGCGCCGTGGAACCGGATGCGCGCGAACTCCTGAATCGCATCATCTCTTCTCGCTTGGCTTTTCTGGTGATCGGCGGAACCGGCGCGGGAAAGACCACGTTGTTGTCCGCGATGCTCGGTGCCGTCGACCCGCGCGAGCGAATCGTCTGCGTCGAGGACGCGGCCGAACTCGCGCCGCCGCATCCGCACGTCGTCCGCCTCGTGGCCAGAGCTCCCAACGTCGAGGGCGTCGGAGAGGTGACGGTTCGCGATCTGGTTCGGCAGGCTCTGCGGATGCGTCCCGATCGCATCGTCGTCGGTGAGGTTCGCGGCGCAGAGGTGACGGATCTGCTCACGGCGATGAACACCGGCCACGACGGCGGGGCCGGCACCGTCCACGCCAATTCGCCCGAAGAGGTGCCGGCCAGGCTCGAGGCGTTGGCTGCGCTCGGCGGTATGGATCGCCACGCGTTGCACAGTCAACTTGCCGCGGCGGTTCAAGTGATCCTGCACGTGCACAGGTTGGCCGACGGATCGAGGCGACTCGAACAGATCGGTGTCATCGACCGCGGTGCGGACGGATACGTACGAATCATGCCGGCGTGGCCGGACGGCGGTTCGGGTCGTGAGCAGCTCGAGCGGATGTTCCGGCTTCGCAATCGGGAGGTCGGGACGTGACAGTTTCGCTCTTGACGTTCGCGTTGGCGGTCTCGATTGCGCCGGTGCGGGATTCACGAGCTCGGCTCGCAACGTACAACCCGAGTATCCACAAGCCCTCCCGGCAGATTCCATGGGAGTTCGTCGCCGCATTTCTCGCGATCTCGGCCGCATGGGTTCTCGGAGGTCTTCCGGCCGGGTGCGCGGCGGTCGTCCTCGCCGGGACCCTGATCTTTCGTGGCCGACGCGCGAAGGCGGCCGAAAACCGGGACCTCTCACAGAAGATGCTGCTCGCCGGTTTGGAGGTGCTGATCGCAGAGTTGAGCGTCGGCGCACATCCTGCAGCGGCCAGTTCTGTTGCAGGCGAAGAATGTACCGGCGAAGTGAGCGCGGTGTTCCGGTCCGCTGGGGCGAGGGCGCGTCTCGGCGGTTCTGCCGCAGCGGCCTTCGTGGTACCGGATTCCGGTATCGAGCGTGAGTTCTCCCGCATCGGATCCGTCTGGCGGGTCGCCGACCAACACGGGCTGGCTCTGGCGGAACTACTCGGCGCCGTCCGGACGGACATGTTGGGACGTAGACGCTTTCGTCAACGCACCGAGGCCGGGTTGGCGGGCGCTCGGGCGACCGCTGCGGTGTTGGCCTTTCTCCCGCTGCTGGGGATCGGTCTCGGGCAGTTGATGGGTGCGTCGCCGTTGCGCGTGCTGTTCGGAGGTGGGCTCGGCGGCATGCTCCTCGTGATCGGAACCGCTTGTGTCTCAGCTGGTTTGCTCTGGACCGATCGGATAACGGCGAAGGTGACGTCGTGAACTGGGTGTCGGCGGCGATGATCGCATTGGCGCTCGTGGTCGTTCCCACTCGTGGCGGTGCATCGGCCAGGGTGGCAGGGATATTCCTCGCGAGCACGACGACGGAATCCGAGGCTTCGGTAGCGGACAAGCCGGATCCACTGGCGGTAGCAGCAAGTCTCGATCTTCTCGGAGCTTGCCTACGCGCTGGGCTTCCCGTCTCGGCCGCGATCACTGCGATGGCGTCGACCGCGCCGAAACCGATGGCCGATTCGCTTCGCCGCGTCGCCGACCTTCTTGCGCTCGGCGCCGATCCCGACGCCGCGTGGAGCGAAGCCGCTCTCGATCCGGATACAGAAGCACTGGCCAGGATGGCCCGGCGTTCGGCGCGTTCGGGTTCGTCGTTGTCCTCGTCCATGACCGAGCTCGCCGAGCGTAGTCGCGGTGAGGCCGAGGATCTGGCGGCTGCCGCTGCCGAACGGGCGGGAGTGTTGATCAGCGGCCCACTCGGGCTGTGTTTCCTGCCCGCCTTCATCGCCTTGGGCATCGTCCCGGTGGTGATCGGGCTTGCCACGACTGTGCTCGGCAACGGCCTGCTGTGAGCCGGATCCGTGTGAAAGCTCCTGCGGCAGAAGTGCTGCCACAGGTTTCGATTTAAGGGGGAGAAATGATTTCGAAGACGTTGAGGTCGGTGTCGGCCAGATTTGCCCTGTTGGTTGCCGAGGACGACGGCATGTCCACCGCGGAGTATGCGATCGGCACCATCGCGGCCGCGGCGTTCGGAGCCGTCCTGTGCACCGTGGTCACCGGCGATTCCATCGTCTCCGCGCTGACGGGCATCATCGACAAGGCGCTCAAGACGGCTGTGTGATGTTGTCCACGAGAGGTATTCGGCAAGCCGACGACGGCGCCGTGACGGTCGAGGCCGCGATTGCCCTGGCTTCGATCGTCACCGTGGTCGTGCTGTGTATCGGCGGAGTCCTGGCGGTGTCGATGCAGGTTCGGTGTGTTGACGCCGCTCGTGAGGCTGCACGTCTGGTGGCACGTGGTGATCGTGAGTCTGCGGTCACCACGGCCCGCCGGATCGCACCCGACGGTGCATCTGTCTCGGTGGAGATCGTGGACGGCTTTGCGATGGCCGTTGTCAGCGCCGAGAGTGCGTTGCTGCCGTTGATCGACATTTCTTCCGAGGCGGTGGCAGCTGTGGAGTCGGGAGTGGAGGAGGGGTGAACCTACGTGACGACGAAGGTGTTGCCACGGTTCTGGCGTGCTGCGTTCTGGCGGCGATCGTGCTGGTGACCGGCGGGATACTGCATGTCGGGTCGGCGGTGGTGGCCAGGCACACAGCGCAGTCGGCGGCTGATCTTTCGGCCCTCGGCGGTGCGGGCGCCTTGGACGGCGGTGACGAGGCGGCGTGCGAGATGTCGGCGGTGATCGCGGAGCGGATGCGTACGGTGCTCGAGGAGTGCGATGTCCAGGGGTGGGATGTCGTCGTCGAGATACGCGCACCGGTGTTGTTGTCGGGCTTCGGGATCGGTGATGCGCAGGCTTACGCTCGTGCGGGTCCGGTCAGCTGATCGTGTCCCAGCCGTTCGTGTCTCAGCTGATCGTGTCGATGACGGCGGTCAGAACCTTCACCGCGCCGTCCTTGTCGAGCGGATCGTTTCCGTTGCCGCACTTGGGTGAATAGACGCAGGACGGGCAGCCGTGAGCGCATTCGCAGGACAGAATGGCGTCCCGCGTCGCGGTGAGCCATCGGGACAGTTCGCTGTGCCCCCGGTCGGCGAACCCGGCGCCGCCGGCATGACCGTCGTATACGAAGACCGTCGGGAGTCCGGTGTCCGCGTGCATCGCGGTCGATACTCCGCCGATGTCTCCGCGGTCGCAGATCGCCACCAGCGGCAGTAGTCCGATCGCTGCATGTTCGGCGGCATGCAGTGATCCGGGGAACCGTTCGGGCGGCACCCCGATGGATTCGAGTAGTTCCGGCGTGACCGTGTACATCACTGCCCTGGTGGGCAAAGTGTGTGCGGGCATGTCGAGTTCGATCGAGTCGAGGACTTCACCCGAAGTCAACCGCCGTAGGTACCCGACGACTTGATGTGTCACCTCGACCTGGACGAGAGCGACGGCGATGTCGCCGTAGTTCTTGTGCTCGAGTTGTTCGGTGATCGTGATTTCGGTGGTTTCGCGAGCCGAGGTGGTCCAGTCGGGATTCTCGGTGTGTACCAGTGCGAGTCCGACGTCGAGGTCCAGTTCGTCGACGACGTAGGTTTCGCCTTGATGGATGTGGACGGCGCCGGGATGAACTGTGGCCGGGGCGCGGCCCGCGTCGACAGTGCCGAGCATCCGGCCGGATTCACCGTCGACAATGGCCACCTGCGTTCCGATGCCGCCGCGAATGTCCAAAGAGCCGTGGGGGTTCGAATCAGCGGTGACGAACCACCCGTGCTTTCGGCGCCGGATCTTGCCTTCCTCGGACAGTCTGGTCAGAACTTCGAGAGCCCCGAATGCGTCCACCTCGGCGTCGGAAAGTGGGAGTTCCATTGCAGCGCAGAGAAGTTGTGGTCCTAGAACGTACGGATTTCCGGGATCTGTCACCGTCGCCTCGACGGGTTTGTCCAGTACTGCCGACGGATGATGAACGAGGTAGGTGTCGAGTGGATCGTCGCGGGCGATCAACACGACGAGTGAACCCTCACCGCGTCGCCCGGAGCGACCGGCCTGCTGCCAGAACGACGCGACGGTGCCCGGGAAGCCTGCCACGACAACGGCGTCGAGGCCTGCGATGTCGACGCCGAGCTCCAGTGCGTTGGTGGTGGCTGCGCCCAGCAGTGTGCCGTCGGCGAGTGCAGCTTCAAGTTCGCGTCGGTCCTCGGCCAGATATCCGGCGCGATACGACGCGACTCTCTCGGCGAGGTCCGGGTCCACCTCGGCGAGTAGACGTTTGGTGGCCATCGCGGTCAGCTCGGCGCCGCGGCGGGAGCGAACGAAGGTGAGAGTGCGGGCGCCCTCGATCATGAGGTCGGCCATGATCCGCGCAGCTTCCGCACCCGCCGGACGTCGTACCGGGCTACCGTTTTCGCCGGTCAATGCTTCGAGCAGCGGCGGTTCCCACAGTGCGACGGTACGTGGGCCGTGCGGCGATCCGTCTTCCGTGACCTCGGTGCAGTGGGCGCCGATCAGTCGCGAGGCTGCCGCGCCGGGATCTGCGGTGGTTGCGCTGGCCAGGATGAAGGTGGGTTCGGCGCCGTAACGGGCTGCAATCCTTCGCAGTCGCCGGATCACGAGCGCGACGTTCGATCCGAAGACTCCCCTGTAGGAGTGGCATTCGTCGATGATCACGTATTTCAGGTTGCGGAAGAAGTGCGCCCATCGCTGATGGGTCCGGAGCAGTGAAATGTGGATCATGTCGGGGTTGGTGAAGAGCCAGCGCGAGTTCTCGCGCGCCCAGGTGCGGAGTTCTTGCGAGGTGTCGCCGTCGTACGCACTGGCATTGGTGCTGCGAAGGTCGACGTCGAAGTCGGTGAGGGACAGCACTGCTCGCAGTTGATCCGAGCCCAGCGCTTTGGTGGGGGAGAGGTAGAGGGCAGTTGCGAGCGGATCGGTCGCCATGGCCGTCAGCACCGGGAGTTGGTATGCCAGAGACTTACCCGACGCGGTACCGGTGGCCACGACCACGTGTTTTCCGTCGTATGCGAGTCCGGCAGCTTCGCTCTGGTGGATCCACGGGGACCGGACGCTGTGTTCGGCGAGCGCGCGTACGACGCTGGGGTGCACCCACTCCGGCCATTCGGTGAACTCGGCTACGCGAGCAGGTAACTGCGCGGTGAACATCAGTGGTTTTTCGCTTCCACTGACCCCGGCGACGACGCGATCGAGCAGCATCTGCCCGTAGGTCTCGCCAGGCTTCCCTCCCGGGGCGGGGATCGGGGAAGGTGCGTTCACGTGACTCTCCGGGCTCGGCGTTGGGGTGTGGCGGCAATCGGAAACTGTCGCTACCTGCAGTTTTGATGATACGCAGCCGTCAACGGTCTTGGTGAAACCGGGTGGTCGGCGCGCACGCGGGAAACCGCGATCGCGGGCTGTTTTTCTCGTAGCGAATTTTTGACGTTTTTAGTTTCTTTTTCGACTGTTGTGCACGCGGAGAACATGGTTGACTGACAATCGGTCGCAGCTTCTGTGTTCGTAGGCTTGAGAAAGTGCACGCTCGCAGGATCGTTGTTGCGGGCGCGGTGCTCTGCCTTTCCTGAGGGGGAAATAAAGACGTACAGCGGTCGGAACCGGCCCGGTGGACTGTAAGGGCTGTTCACCGAATCCGGTGTTAGAAAGAGAAGGAAAAGCATGGCACAGGGCACTGTGAAGTGGTTCAACGCTGAAAAGGGCTTCGGCTTCATCGCTCCCGAAGACGGTTCCGCAGACGTCTTCGTTCACTACTCCGAAATTCAGGGCAACGGCTTCCGTACCCTCGAGGAGAACCAGCGTGTGGAGTTCGAGGTCGGCCAGGGCACCAAGGGTCCCCAGGCTACCGGCGTTCGCGCGGTCTGATTTTTCCGCTCACTCGCTGAGCGAATAGTTCGGACAGTATTTGTCCCCCATCGCATCTGTGCGGTGGGGGACAAATCTTTTCGGTGCAAGCAAGAGTCTTCTCCATCCGGAGTGAATACACGTAGCTGTTCGACCACGGCCGGTCGTCTATGCCGTCACTACCTTCGTGGCTTACGTTTCACTCTGTGAGCCAACTGTCCTTTTTCTCTGCCGAGTCGATTCCACCTGCCGTGACGGACCTTGCCGGAATGCTGGCCGGACCGGGCCAGGTCGTGACCTCGGAGGATCGTGCCCGGATCTCGATCGTCGTGGATCGGGACTGGAGAGCGCAGGCCGTGGCCGAGTTGATCGCGCAGTGCGGACTCGGGGCCGAGGTGACGCGCAGTGACGAGGGCAGCCCGCTCGTCCGCACTCAGTCGACGCCCGCCCTTCTTCCTCTGTCCGTTCAATGGACCAAAGGTGCTGTCAAGGCGGTGCCGGTCGGGTGGGTTCCCAATTCTCGTCAACTCCGCGTCTGGGCCGTCGCGGCGGGCCGGCTCGAAGAAGGCGGCGAGCGGTTCGTGTTCGGCCTCGACCCTCATGCCAAGGAGACGCACGCTCCGCTCGCTCAGGCCTTGATGCGAGTGGGTATCGCGCCGACCCAACTGGGTAACCGGACACCGGGTCCGGGACTCCGGGTGTCGGGAAAGAAGAGACTGACAAAGCTCGTCGAATACCTCGGTGAGGCGCCGAAACACGTCGACACTTCGGTCGCCTGGCCGCACGTCTGACGGTATCGATGCCCCGTGTCCGACGGAGCCCATACTGTACTGATCTGCACGAATGTCTTGCGGGTATGTCACTCTGTAAAGAGAGACACGGGGTATAACTTGCTCCACACGTCTAGTTCTGAAGAACTGCCGACGGCAGTGAACGTCCAAAGGAAGGCTCGGGCAGCAGGTGGCTAAAGCGGACAACGGCAGCGGTCAGGGAGCGTCCGGTAACCCTCGTCGCCTCGTGATCGTCGAGTCACCGACCAAGGCGCGCAAAATCGCTCCCTACCTCGGTAAGGACTACGTCGTCGAGGCATCGGTCGGTCACATTCGCGACCTGCCGCGCGGCGCAGCAGACGTTCCGGCCAAGTACAAGGGCGAGTCCTGGGCCCGCCTCGGCGTCAACGTCGATCACGACTTCGAGCCGCTCTATGTCGTGAGCCCGGAAAAGAAGGGCAAGGTCGCCGAACTCAAGTCTCTGTTGAAGGACGCCGACGAGCTCTTCCTCGCGACTGACCCCGACCGCGAGGGCGAGGCAATCGCCTGGCATCTCCTCGAGACCCTCAAGCCCAAGATTCCGGTTCGTCGAATGGTCTTCCACGAGATCACCGAGCCGGCAATCCGTGCTGCCGCCGAAGACACCCGCGAACTCGACACCGACCTCGTCGATGCTCAGGAAACCCGCCGCATCCTCGACCGTCTCTACGGTTACGAGGTCAGCCCGGTTCTCTGGAAGAAGGTCATGCCGAAGCTCTCGGCCGGCCGCGTCCAGTCGGTTGCCACTCGCGTCATCGTCCAGCGCGAACGCGAGCGCATGGCGTTCAAGTCGGCGTCGTACTGGGACATTTCCGCGACGCTCGACGCCGGTGCCGAGGCCAGTCCGCGCAGTTTCGGCGCACGCCTCGTCTCCGTCGACGGTTCGCGTGTCGCTTCCGGCCGCGATTTCGGAGCTGACGGAAAGCTCAAGGGCAGCGCGGTCACCGTGCTCGACGAGGCCTATGCGCGTCGTCTCGCGGAAGCGTTGCAGGGCGTCGACCTCACGGTGTCGTCCGCCGAGGACAAGCCGTACACCCGCAAGCCGTACCCGCCGTTCATGACGTCGACGCTCCAGCAGGAAGCCGGACGCAAGCTTCGTTTCACGTCCGAGCGCGCCATGCGTATCGCGCAGCGTTTGTACGAAAACGGCTACATCACTTATATGCGTACCGACTCGACGACGCTCTCGGAGTCGGCGATCGCTGCCGCTCGAGCGCAGGCCACCGAGTTGTACGGTCCTGAATACGTTCATCCGACCCCGCGTCAGTACACCCGCAAGGTCAAGAACGCGCAGGAAGCTCACGAGGCGATCCGCCCCGCTGGTGACGTGTTCCAGACCCCGGGTCAGTTGCACTCCAAGCTCGACTCCGACGAGTTCAAGCTGTACGAACTCATCTGGCAGCGCACCGTCGCCTCGCAGATGGCCGACGCCCGCGGTACGACGCTCACGCTTCGCATCTCCGGCACGGCAGGCACCGGCGAGGACTGCACGTTCTCCGCTTCGGGTCGCACCATCGTGTTCGCCGGCTTCCTCAAGGCTTACGTCGAGAGCGTCGACGAAGAGGCCGGCGGTCAGTCCGACGACGCCGAATCCAGACTTCCGGTGCTGGTCAAGGGTCAGGAAGTCACGGCCACCAAGCTCGATCCGGACGGACACAGCACCAACCCGCCTGCTCGCTACACAGAAGCCAGCCTGATCAAGACACTCGAAGAACTCGGCATCGGCCGTCCTTCGACCTACTCGTCGATCATCAAGACCATTCTCGATCGCGGATACGTCTACAAGCGTGGCAGCGCCCTGGTTCCGTCCTGGGTGGCGTTTGCCGTCATCGGACTGCTCGAGGTGCACTTCGGCCGACTGGTCGACTTCGACTTCACGGCAGGAATGGAAGACGATCTCGACGCGATCGCCGGCGGTCGTGAGCAGCGCGGCAACTGGCTGAGCAGCTTCTACTTCGGCGGCGAGACAGGCGCAGAAGGTTCGGTCGCCCGCGAGGGCGGGCTGAAGAAGATGGTCGGCGTCAACCTCGAGGAGATCGACGCCCGCGAGGTCAACTCCATCCGTCTCTTCGACGACGCCGAGGGCCGCGAGGTTCACGTGCGCGTCGGCCGTTTCGGCCCGTACCTCGAGCGCATGGTTCAGAATCCGGATGATCCCGAAGGCGATTTGATCTCGCAGCGGGCCAATCTTCCCGATGACCTGCCGCCGGACGAGCTCACTCCCGAGTACGCCGAGAAGCTGTTCTCGACGCCTCAAGAGGGCCGCAAGCTGGGCGTCGACCCACTGACGGGCCACGAGATCGTCGCGAAGGAAGGCCGCTTCGGTCCATACGTGACCGAAATCCTGCCCGAGCCACCGGCAGAGCCGGAACCGGACATTGTTCCCGTCTCCGCTCCCGAGCCGGAAGAAATCAGTTCGGGCAGTACCAAGACTGCGGTGAAGAAGGCCGCGGCCAAGAAGGCGCCGGCGAAGAAGGCTGCCAAGAAGGTCGCAGGCCCCAAGCCGCGGACGGGGTCGCTGCTCAAGTCCATGGACTTGGCGACGATCACCTTGGAAGATGCCCTTCGTCTGTTGTCGCTTCCTCGTGTCGTGGGTGTCGACCCCGAGTCAAAGGAAGAGATCACTGCGCAGAACGGCCGTTACGGTCCGTACCTGAAGAAGGGCACCGACTCGCGTTCGCTCGCCAACGAAGAGCAGATGTTCACCGTCACGCTCGACGAGGCGCTCAAGATCTACGCCGAGCCGAAGCGTCGTGGGCGTCAGGCGTCGGCAACGCCTCCGCTGCGTGAGTTGGGTGTCGATCCGGTCAGCGAGAAGCCGATGGTGATCAAGGACGGCCGTTTCGGTCCGTACGTCACCGACGGCGAGACCAACGCCAGCCTTCGCAAGGACGACGACGTCGAATCCATTTCCGATGCTCGTGCGTCGGAGTTGCTGGCTGATCGTCGGGCCCGCGGCCCGGTCAAGAAGAAGGCGGCTGCCAAGAAGGCTCCGGCTAAGAAAGCCGCTGCCAAGAAGACTGCTGCGAAAAAAGCTCCGGCAAAGAAGGCTGCTGCCAAGAAGGCTCCGGCGAAGAAGGACTCGTAAGGCTTCGTCGGTGCCGACGGTTAGGGTTTTTGCATGAGTACTGAAGTGGCCGAACGAGGTGTGTTCGGTCGGCTGGTGGGTCAGCACGACGTCGAGAAAAGTCTGCGTGATGCTGCACTGTCGGCTCGCGGCGATTCAAGCGGCTCGGAGATGACTCACGCGTGGCTGTTCACGGGGCCACCTGGCTCAGGCCGTTCGGTTGCTGCTCTCTGCTTCGCCGCAGCCCTGCAATGCACCTCCGAGGGTGCACCGGGGTGCGGTGAGTGCCATGCGTGTACGACGACGATGGGTGGAACCCATGGTGACGTACGACGGATCATCCCCGACGGCCTGAGCATCAGCGTCAAAGGCATGCGCGAGATAGTCAACATCGCTTCGCGTCGGCCGACGACGGGGCGGTGGCAGGTCATCGTGGTCGAGGATGCCGATCGTTTGACCGAGGGCGCGGCCAACGCACTCCTGAAGGTTGTCGAGGAGCCACCGGACCGCACGGTCATCCTGCTCTGTGCGCCGACGACCGATCCGGAAGACATGTCTGTCACCTTGCGCTCGCGGTGCCGGCACATGCCGTTGGTGACGCCGTCCGTCGAATCGATCGCTCAGGTGCTGATCGACCGCGACGGCCTGGATCCGGAGCGGGCGAGAATCGCGGCATCGATCAGCGGTGGACATGTCGGTCGGGCTCGGCGTCTTGCTACCGACGAGAGTGCGCGGGACGAGCGTCAGCGTTCGTTGCGGCTAGCTGCCGACGCGATCGGTGCGTCGACGGCCTACAAGGCGGCCGAGAACTTGGTGAAGTCGATCGAGGCCGACACCAAGGCGTTCTACGCCGAACTCAAGGAACAGGAACTCGAAGAGCTCAAGGTCTCGCTGGGCGGCGGTGGTACCGGCAAGGGAACGGCCGGAACTCTGCGCGGATCGGCTGGTCTGATCAAAGACCTCGAAGCGCGTCAGAAATCGCGTGACACGCGGGCCCGCCGCGATCTCCTCGACCGGACGCTGATCGACCTGGCCGGCATGTACCGGGACGCACTTTCCTGTTCACTGGGGTCGACGTCGACGGCGACCCATCCCGACATGGCTCGTCAGGCCGCCGAGTTGGCTGCCCGAACGTCCCCGGAGGGGTTGCTCAAGTGCATCGAAGCCGTGCTCGAATGCCGTGAGGCTGTCGACTTCAACGTCAAGTTGCAGTGGGCGCTCGACGCGATGGTTGCCTCCATCGGAGCCGCTTTCAGACCCCCGTTTTCGCGATCCGGGGGTTGACCAGATAGACTCGCCACCGCCGAAAGGCACGCTGCCTTAGCTCAGTCGGTAGAGCATTTCACTCGTAATGAAAAGGTCGAGAGTTCGATTCTCTCAGGCAGCTCGGCCAAGAGCCCCACACCCGGAATCCGGATGTGGGGCTCTTGTCGTTTGTCCCCAATTCTTACGTATGTGCGGTTTATCCTGATTCTGGCGAACACATGCCTGAGCAGGGGAGACTTCGATGTCGGATCAGAACTGGGGATCGGGCCAACCACCGCAGAATCCGCCGCCGTACGGGCAGATGCCGCCCATGCCGCCGCAGGGTTATCAGTCACCGACGCCCGCCTATCCGTACGCAACGTGGATCTCTCGTGTTCTCGCGTCAATCCTCGACGGCTTTGTCGTTCCGCTTCCGGGGGTCATCCTCGCGATCATCGGGGCGGTGATCGCGTTCTCGGGATCCGAAGTGACCACATACGACGACGGCAGCATGAGCGCTGAGGGCGGCAATCCGGTCGGCGTGATCGTCATGGTCGTCGGCATACTGGCCATCTTCTTGATCGAAGTGTGGAATCTCGTCTTCAGGCAAGGAAACACCGGACAGACGCTCGGCAAGAAGTGGCTGGGGATTTCTGTGATTCGGGAGTCCGACGGTGTACCTCTCGGACCGGTGGTGGCGCTGCTTCGTTGGATCTTGATGGCGATCCTGGGTGGCGCCTGCTTCCTCAACTATCTCTGGCCGCTCTGGGACTCGAAGCACCAGTGCTGGCACGACATGGTGGTTCGATCGGTAGTCGTTCGCGCGAGCTAGTCGGTGCCGGGGTCTCTTAGAGTGGGTGCCATGGAGTTGGAAGCGGTGGCAAGTCGACGACGCGCGCTGGCCGCACCCGTCGGTGTCGCTGCCGTGGCCGTGACGGCCGCCGCGGTTCTCCATTTCCGCGATCCCCACAGCGCGGGTAGTTACGGCGTTTGTCCGATGTACGCGTTGACGGGATTGTGGTGCCCGGCGTGTGGTGGCCTTCGTGCGGTCAACGACCTGACTAATCTGGATCTTGGTGCCGCAGTGTCCAGCAATATCTTGATCGCGCCGTTTGTCGCGGTATTGGTGATCGCGTGGATCGGTTGGACGGTGCGCCGCTGGAAAGGCACGCGGGATCGCATGATCGTGCTTCGGCCGACCGTGACGATCGTGGTGCTCGGAGTTCTCGTTGCATTTACGGTTGTTCGAAACACCCCGTGGGGGAGCTGGCTCGCGCCGGCGTGACGGTAAGAGGTCGACATGGCAATGCAGGTTTTTTCGCTCATCGTTCTGCTCGGCGCGCTGATCATTCTGATTCCGACGGCACGACGTGTCTTCGGCAAGAAGGACGACGAGTAGGCCTCGACAACTGGGCCGGCGGGGCACATGCTGGCGGTATGGCTGATTCGTTGAAAGCTCGCGTCAAGGAGAAGCTGCTGCGGCAACTCGCCGAGGACGGTCGGCACCCGATTCAGGAAGCTGAGGGTGACGATCCCCGGTTGGTTTCGATCAACGACGACCTCGAAGCCTTGGATCAGGCCGAAGAAGGCGATCCGATCGTCGAAGAACTGGCCGAGAGGTACTGGGTTCCGTGAAGTTTACCGACCGCAGTGCTCTGACCTGGCGATTTGGTGTTGTGTTGATCTTCGCGTAACTTTGTCCAGGTCAGAGCGACACGGACACCGACTCCCACCTGCGAGGGTG
>NZ_JBSGVT010000024.1:0-69168 GCF_053608585.1 Rhodococcus sp. NPDC055024 | reverse complement strand
AGCGGCGCCGGACCCCTGTTTTCCCTCGCACCCGGCGCATTTGCCGTTCCACCACACCAACCCGTTGCAGCACCCGCCCACCAAGACGGGCGACCACCCGCTCTTGCGAGTGGACGCCCCTTCCGAGTGCCAGCGCTACAGCGCTTTGAGTTCCTCGGTAACTTCGGAGACCGACTTCTTGGCGTCACCGAAGAGCATCGAGGTGCCCTCGGCGAAGAAGAGCGGGTTCTCGATACCGGCGAAACCGGAGTTCATCGAACGCTTGAGCACGATGACGGACTTCGACTGGTCGACGTTGAGGATCGGCATTCCATGAATCGGCGAGCTCGGATCGTTGCGCGCCGCCGGGTTGGTGACGTCGTTCGCGCCGATCACCAAGGTGACATCGGTACGCGCGAACTCGTCGTTGATGTCGTCCATTTCCTTCATCGCGTCGTACGAGACATCCGCTTCTGCAAGAAGAACGTTCATGTGACCGGGCATACGGCCGGCGACCGGGTGAATGGCGTACTTGACTTCGACGCCCTTCGACTCGAGCAACTTCGCCATGTCCTTGACGGCGTGCTGAGCCTGCGCGACGGCAAGTCCGTATCCGGGGACGACGATGACCTGGTTGGCGTAGGCCATCTGGATAGCCGCGTCGGCCGCCGAGGTCGCCTTTGCCGTGCGCACGACGCCGTCGGAAGACGGCGCTTCTCCGCCGCCGCCACCGAAACCGCCGGCGACGATGGCCGGGATGGACCGGTTCATGGCCTTGGCCATGAGGTTGGTCAAGATGGTGCCCGAAGCACCGACGATCATGCCGGCGACGATCATCGCCTGGTTGTTGAGCGCCAAACCTGCAGCAGCAGCCGACAAACCGGTCAGAGCGTTGAGCAGCGAGATGACGACGGGCATGTCCGCGCCGCCGATAGGCAGCACGACCATCAGTCCGAGGATGCCCGAGAGTACGAGCACGCCAACGATCCACAGTGAGCTGGTCGGGCCTTCCGGCGAGATCGCCTTGATACCGATGATCACCGAGAACGCGATTGCGGCAATGAGCAGCAGAGCATTGAGCGGCTGCTGGAGCTTGCCGATTCCGATCGGACGACCAGGCAGGGTTTCCTGCAGTTTGAGGAACGCGATCACGCTGCCCCAGAAGGAGATCGATCCGATCACCGCGGCGAAGAGCGAAGCGATGACGATGTGCACCGTCGGCGACTCTCCGTGCTGGAATGCGGTGAACCCGTCCGAGTCCAGGAATTCCGCGTACGCGATCAACGCGACGGTGCCGCCGCCCACACCGTTGAACAGTGCGACCAACTGCGGCATGGCCGTCATCTTCGTGCGGAGCGCCGGCGGCACACCGAGCACGACACCGATGACGAGGCCGGCCGCGATGAGGATCCAGTTCCCCATCTCCGCATCACGAATGGAGATCAGAGTTGCGACGACGGCGATGAGCATGCCGACCGCGGCGATCTGGTTGCCGCGGACTGCGGTCTTCGGGCCGGTAAGACCCATGAGGCCGTAGATGAACATCGAGAACGCGACAATGTAGAGCGCATTGACCAGGTATTCCATTACTGGTCACCATCCTTCGACACAGACTTGGCGGCCGGCTTGGCCTTGAACATCGCCAACATGCGGTCCGTGACCACAAAACCACCGACAACGTTCACGGTTCCGAAGACGAGCGCGACGAACAAGATGATCTGCAACCCGATCGAAGGATCGTGCACCTTGCCCAGGACGACCAGCGCACCCAGGACGACGATGCCGTGGATGGCGTTCGTACCGGACATCAGCGGGGTGTGCAGGGTGTTCGGAACTTTGGAGATCACAGCGAAACCGACGAACCCGGACAACACCAGGATCGCGATGTTCGCCAGAAGTGATGTGTACATCAGGCGCCCTTCTCTTCACGGGTGACGCACGCACCGGCCAGAACCTCGTCGGAGAAATCGGGCGCGAGTGCGCCGTCCACCAACATCAGTTCGATCAGCGCGGAAATGTTCTTCGAGTACAACTCCGACGCATGCTCAGGCATGGACGCCGGCAAATTCAGCGGAGAGCAGATGGTCACGCCGTGCTTGACAACAGTTTGACCCGGCTCGGTCAGCTCGCAGTTACCACCGGTTTCACCCGCGAGGTCGACCACGACACTGCCCGGCTTCATCCCTTCGACCGCGGCAGCGGTCACCAGGCGCGGCGCGGGACGACCCGGAACCAGAGCCGTGGTGATCACAACGTCGAAGCCCTTGATCGCGTCTTCGAGTGCCTGCTGCTGCTTCGCTCGCTCGTCGTCGGTCAACTCGCGGGCGTATCCACCCTCGCCCGCCGCGTCGATTCCGAGGTCGAGCCACTGTGCACCCACCGAACGCACCTGGTCTGCGACCTCAGGGCGCACGTCGTACCCGGTAGCGCGGCCACCGAGACGCTTGGCTGTCGCCAGCGCCTGCAGACCTGCCACACCCACTCCGAGCACCAGAACGGTCGCAGGCTTCACCGTGCCCGCAGCGGTGGTGAGCATGGGGAAGAACCGCGTCGACTCCGATGCTGCCAACAGAACAGCCTTGTACCCGGACACGTTCGCCTGCGAGGACAACGCGTCCATCACCTGCGCGCGGGAGATACGGGGAATCGCCTCCACGGCGTATCCCTCGATCCCGGCGGCCTTCAATTCGGCGATGCGGTTGTCTGCATTACGCGGATTCAAGAAACCGATGAGCTTCGCGCCGGTGCTGATCCGGGCGATCTCTTCCGTCGACGGGGGCGCGACCTTGACCACAACGTCGGCAGTCCACGGATCGCCGATCTTCGCGCCGGCAGCGGTATAGAGCTCGTCGGGAATCAACGCCCCGAGACCGGCCCCGGACTCGACGACGACGACGACACCCTTGCCGATCAAAGCGGACACAATTTTGGGCACCAACGCGACCCGACGCTCACCGTCACTCGATTCTCGAGGGACGCCGACCGACGGACGCACTTGTGCGCTCTTCGATGTTTCCATTTTCCATTACCTTCTGCGGTTGGTGGTTCGCCTGCTGCGACGAGCGGCAACCAGCATGTGATGAGCGGAAGATGACCCGCTTTTGGGTGAATGGTGACTGATAGTAGCCAGAGTTACCGCGGCGTAGGGAAACCGACGACGCACTTTCTCCATCTGAATCGAGTCCGAACAGTATGTTTGGACATACCCGGAGAAGCCTACTGTGAGGCCGATCACACTCGAATGGCGGGCTATTCCACTATTTGAAACGGCCGAAAGACGTAAAAGCATCACAATGGCGCGCCGAATCATCACCGTCGAGCGAGTTTACGAACCTGCTTCCGAATGTAACGCCGTCCGCCTCCTCGTCGACCGACTCTGGCCACGCGGCGTCAAACGCGAAAACCTGCAGTACGACGACTGGCCGAAGGGCTTGGCACCCTCCCCTGAATTGCGAAAATGGTACGGCCACGACCACACCCGTTTCGACGCATTCAAAAGCAGATACATCGACGAATTAGATGCATCTCCAGTTCGCGAATACGTTCAATGCATCGCACCGACATCGGATGCTCGACCCGTTGTCCTGCTGACAGCAAGCAAGGACCTGCCGTACAGCCATGCGCAGGTCCTTGCCGACTATCTTGCAGAAATACTCTGATGTCCTAGCATTTCGCCTGAGGGTCAATTGCTCACATATTGAGACCGCAACTTGTGCTTCACGAGTTTTCCTGTCGCGGTCCTAGGCAATTCGTCGGCAAAGTCAATGCTTCTCGGAGCTTTGAAATGTGCAACCTGGCTGCGGACGTATTCCAGCAATTCCTCGGCGACATGGGCGCTCGGCTCGATTCCCTCCGCAAGTTGGACAACCGCCTTGACCTGTTCACCCATTTCTTCATCGGGAACACCGATGACTGCCACGTCGAACACCTTCGGATGCAAGGTGAGGATGTTCTCGGACTCCTGCGGATAGATATTGACGCCGCCAGAGATAATCGTGAATGCCGCGCGATCGGTCAGATAAAGAAAGCGCTCGGAATCGATGTATCCGATATCTCCACTTGTCGTCCACGTCGGATGATCGGGATGCTGCGCGGCAGCCGTTTTCTCGGGATCGTTGTGGTAACGGAACGGCAGAGTCTCTCGTTCCCAGAACACGGTACCGATCTCGCCGACCGGAAGATCGCGCCCACCGTCGTCACAGATGTGCACGATTCCCATCACGCCGTCACGACCGACGGAACCCGGATGTGACAAGGCCTGCTCACTGTTGATGAAGGTGGCTCCCGACCCCTCGGTCGAGGCGTAGTACTCGTGAATCACCGGCCCCCACCAGTCGATCATTGCCGTCTTCACTTCGGGCGGGCAAGGAGCAGCCGCGTGAATTGCGACTTTGACCGTCGAGACGTCGTAACGATCGCGGGTCTCCTTGGGAAGTTTCAGCATTCGAACGAACATCGTCGGCACCCACTGACTGTGCGTCACAGCGTATTTACCGATCAATTCCAGCGCAGTCTCGGCTTCGAAGGCATCCATCAAGATCACGGTTCCGCCGACCGAATTGATCACGCCGCAAAAGCGCAGGGGCGCCGCATGATAGACCGGCGCCGGGCACAAATAGACTGTGTCGGAATCGAACCCGTACATCGGCGCAAATACCGCTGTGTACGGATCCATGGTGGTGTCCACCTCACCCTCCGGAAGACCTCCCTTGATCCCCTTGGGCCTGCCGGTGGTTCCGGACGAGTACAGCATGTCCGCCCCACGTGGCTGCGAGTCGAGTGGATCGGCGGACTGAGCGTCGATCGCCTCCTCGTAGTCGTCGAAACCCTCGAGAGTGCCGCCGTAGACCAATCGATGACGAACGCGCGGAATCAGCTTCTCGTCCAACGGAACTGCTGCCGACGCCTGCCCTGACGCGACCAGAATTGTCGCCTCGCAGTCGTCGACGATGTAGGCAGCCTCCGAAGCGGTGAGATGCCAGTTCACCGCAGTGATGTACAGACCTGACCTCAACGCCGCCCAATAGACCTCGAACGCCCGCAGATCGTTGTTCGAGATGAGAGCGACGTGGTCCCCTGGCTTGGCACCGACGCTTCGGAAGTACCGCGCCAGCCGCGTCGACCGTTCGTCGAGTTCCCGATAGGTGATGGACTCACCCGTCGCCGGGCGAATGACGGCGGGCTTGTCCGGCGTGGACTGGACAAAATTTCCTGGAAACACGAAGACTCCTCTGTCGGTGACGACAACGCCGCGTGAGCCTGCTTCGGCGTCGACAATCCTGGTCTACCACAGGAACTCTGCCTCCCTCGGATCTTTGGCGACACCGACTCGAAGCCTGGGAATGCCCGCTCACTTATCCGCCGCGACATACAGTGAGGAGAACCGCACCGTCCGAAACAGGAGATGTCCACATGAGTGGTTGGCCCCAGGACTCAGTAGTCGACGCATTGACCGAGGAATGGAGTGTCATCGACGCACTGCTTGCCGAACTCGACGGCGATCAGTGGTTGGCTCCGTCGAACCTACCGGGGTGGACGGTTCACGACATCGTGTCCCACCTGATCGGTACGGAATCACTGCTCGCGGGCATCAATCCGCCGTCGATCAATCTGGACGTGCACGCATTGCCCCACGTCCACAACGAGATTGCGGCGTTCAACGAGCGCTGGGTCGAAGGCCTGAGGCGGACACCGCACACGGACCTGCTGGCCCGATATCGCGACATCACCGCCGAGCGAACCGAAGCGCTGCGCTCGATGACCAGCGCGGACTGGGACACAGAGACACAAACTCCGGTTGGTCTTGCGCCTTATGGCCGGTTCATGCGTATCCGGACCTTCGACTGTTGGATGCACGAACTCGACATCAGAGACGCAGTTGGCATTCCAGGCGAAGAAGGCGGACTGCGCGCGGAGACTGCATTCGGCGAAATCACCAGCGCGCTCGGATTTGTCGTCGGAAAACGAGGAAAGGCGCCAGAGGGAGCACGGATCACTTTCGAACTCGAAGGGCCACTTGCCCGTTCACTTCACGTCTCCGTCGACGCGCGTGCAACGCTCGTTCCGGAACTGGATGGTCCGGCGACAACGACCATCACGATGAGCTCACCGCTCTTCACCCGAATTGCCGGTGGCCGCGTCCACGCGTCCGATCACCGAACCGACATCTCGCTTCGCGGTAACACCACGGTGGGCACACGCGTCGTCGACAATCTGGCGTTCACGATTTGAGGGTTGGGTGGGTCGGTCCCGAAGGTCCTGAAAAGTGAAACTGTTTCTCTCGTCCTACAGATTCGGCGATCACGCCGAGGCATTTGTCGATCTTGTAGGCCGCGGCGCTCGCATCGCGGTCATCGCCGCGGCTGCAGATTCGTGGCCCGTCAATGCCCGCAGTTCAGCAGTCACCAGCGAATTGACTCCACTACGGGCAGCGGGCTTCACCGCAGAGGAAGTGGACGTCCGAGATTTCCTGGGTGCACCGGAAGCACTCGAAGTCCGGCTTCGCGAATTCGACTGCCTGTGGGTCCGCGGCGGAAACACGTTCGTCCTACGTGCACAGTTAGCCCGAAGTGGTGCTGATCGGGTGATCGAGATGTTGGTTCGTTCCGGTGCTGTGGCCTACGCGGGATACAGCGCGGGAGCGTGTCTGGCGACTCCGACTCTGATCGGACTCGACGCCTCGGACGACCCCGCTGAAGTCATGCCTACGTGCGGTATCGACCCGACCTGGTCCGGACTCGCGCTGGTCGACTTCGCGATAGTGCCGCACGGCGGCGACTCGCTACTCGAGGATCCCGACGTGACGGCTCGAACGATGTCAGCGTTGACCTCTGCGAACGTGCGATTCGTGGTGCTCACCGATCAGGACGCGGTTCTAGTCGACGATTGAACCGTCGACTAGATGTTCAGCTGAGTTTCAGCCGTGCTCGGCCACCGCGGTTCCGGCTGCCGGCGACTGACGCTCGAGCCGCGTCCACGCAATCTCCCAGCGCTTGACCGAGACCTCGTCGGCGTCCTCGAGAAGGGCGTCGAGGAGCAGGCGTGGATTTTCGCGCCATGCAAGTTCAGCGGCGTGGACCTCCGCAGCGGAGAACAACCCGGAAGCCTCGAGATCGCGAATCCACTCGCAGATCTCGCCCCGGTGAATCCGCGCGATGGTCTCGTAGCCCAGACCTTCGTCAAGGAAGTCGTACGAAAAAATTGCGGCAAAGTAACTGTTCGACTCACGCTGCCCGAAAATCATGTGCGTTCCTTCCTCGAAGTTGTCCGACGAAGACTCGAATTCGAACCGTTGTGTAGCCACGCCAAAGTTTTTCTGGCGAAGTTGTAACGCTTCTTCTATCCCCGACGATTCAAACGCTAACCCCCCGAGCGAGTCTTTGGGATCACGTCCAAGAAACGATCTGATGACCAAGGCAATACCCATGGGGTTTCCAGCCGCTCGCACCCGTCACCGACACGCGATCAGCGCGCCGCTGACCTGCAATTTGCCCGGTTCAGGCCCTCCTCTTAAAGCATCCGAACAGACGACAAAAAACTTTGTGACAGATCCCACATATTGAGATGTTTACGATCGCAATGCATATGTATCACCGAATGTGGGCACAAAATCACGGGCAAATCGGCACGTACAGACCAGTTTTGTTCGTTCTCCGTGGCGACCAAGGTCCCTTGAACGGTCGTCCAGTTGTAGTTGCGGTAAGTAACGGATCTCACGTCGGCAACTGATATTGCGGATGGCCTGCCAGGTAGCGTGCTCCAGAGAACGCAGACGCGGCGCGGCGCAACCGGCCGCCCTTTCGAAACGGAGCCCGAAGATGACCGAGACAGTGGTGCACAATCCCGCGGAAACGCGTTTCGAGATTCGGGTAGACGGCGAACTGGCCGGTTTTGCCGAGTACTCGGACCATTCCGGCGTCCGTGATTTCCACCACACGGTGACGTACCCACAGTTTCGTGGGCGCGGGCTGGCCGCTATCGTGGTGCGGGAAGCGCTGGATCAGACCAGGAACGAGGGATTGAAGATCCTGCCGACGTGCTCGTACGTCGCGAAGTTCATTGCGGAGAACCCCGTTTACCAGGCATAACCCAACGAAGACGGTCCGCGAAAAATCACTCGCGGACCTGCAGACCCCGCTGCTAGCGTCGATAGTGCCGTCGTCGAGACCCTCGTCGAAACCCCAGTCGAAATCCCATTCGAATTCTGGTCGGCACCATCTCGGGGAAGGAAAGAACGTGGTCGCCTCAGCAGATCGGCGTCCACCTGCATCCTCGGACTCGGCAATCCCCAGCTATCTTCCTCTCGTCCTTGTCAATCTCGCGACGCTGTTCTCGGCGATCGGCAACGGTATCGCCATTGTCGTGCTCCCCTGGCTGGTCCTCGAACGAACCGGCAGAGCCACCGACGCGGCGATTGTGGCCGGCGCAGCAGCCATTCCGCTACTCGTATCGAGCTTGTTCTCAGGCACATTCGTCGACAAGTTCGGACGTCGTCGTACTTCGATGATTTCCGACGCACTCTCCGCGATGTCAGTAGCAACGATTCCCATCATCGCGGCCACCGCCGGCCTGACCATCCCGGTGATCGCGGCGTTGGCCGCGCTCGGCGCCGTGTTCGACCCCGCCGGGATGGCGGCGCGGGAGTCGATGCTGCCCGCCGCAACTCGGGCCGCCAAGTGGAAACTCGATCGAACCAACAGTGTGTACGAGGCCAACTTCAATGTCGCGTACCTGATCGGCCCTGGCATCGGCGGTGTCCTGATCGCAACGATCGGAGCGGTGAACACGCTTTGGGTGACGGCTGCCGGCTTTGTGTTCTCGATAGTCGTGGTCGCCTTCATCCGGCTTCCCGGGGCCGGGGTGCCCGAACACGAACATCGGCCGAAATCGATCTGGCACGGCACCCTCGACGGTCTTCGGTTCGTCTGGAACAACAAACTGCTCCGTACTCTGGCTCTGATCGACATGGCAGTCGTCGCGCTCTACATGCCAGTGGAAAGCGTCGTGTTCCCGGTTTACTTCACCGAGTTGGATCAACCGGCCCAACTCGGATCGGTGCTGATGGCTTTGGCGATCGGCGGCATCATCGGCTCTCTCGCCTATGCCCCACTCGCACCGATCATGTCCCGACGCCTGATCATGATTTTTGCGGTCGCCGTTCTCGGCATCGCGATGCTCGCGATGGCGCTCCTGCCCCCGCTCTGGGTGATCCTCGTACTCGCCGGACTACAGGGTCTCGTCTACGGACCGGTCGGCCCGATCGCCAACTACGCCATGCAGACGCACAGCCCAGAGCACATGCGCGGACGCGTCGTCGGTGTCATGACGTCGACGGCCTACGCCGCCGGCCCGCTGGGCTACCTCGCAGTCGGCCCTCTACTCGATCAACTCGGAATCGCGTCGACCTTTGTGGCCCTGTCCATTCCGATCATCCTGATCGCCGCCGTCTGTGCTTCCCTGCCGGTGCTTCGCGAACTCGATCGTCCGCGGCACTCGACCGACGTCAGTTGAACCCCATCACGTCGTTGCCCCAGGCGACGCGCAGTCCGTGATCGGGGTCGCTGACGAGGGTGTCAGTCGAGTCGATCAACAGCGTCGACCGTTTCTCTTCCTCGTACGGCGCCCAGTGTTTCGAACCGTCGAGAGCTGCCGGCACGGCATGCCTGGCGAAGGCCAGCCATCGCCGTTGAATACGCCCGGCTACCTCCATTGCGGCCTTACGTCCGCCGAGCCAGAACGTGGGATCGACGTTCAGGGTTCCGAAATTACCGAAGACATAAGGTAATTCGGTCGCGTGGCCCGCGCCGATCCGTGCCGCTTTGAGCATCGGCGTCGCGTGATCGAAGCGGTAGACCCAGGTGGGGGAATGCCTGCAGTGAGCGTCGGCAATCCACAGGGTCGGCATGCGAAACGCCGCGTCCCGTGAGAGTGCCAGCGCGCCACTCGGTTTCGCGTGGTCGGGGTAGGCCGACATGATCTCGGCCAGTTTGGTCGCGGAGATATCGGGGTGATCATCGGCCAGTAATTGCAGCATGGCCTCGACGGACTGCGCGCTCACCGGCATCAGCGGCGACTTCATGAACTTGAAGATCGACGCCTCGTCCTTGTTGGAACCGATGATCAGCGGGATTCGGTGCGCATAACCCTTCTGGAAAGCCGCAACCGGGTAGTGCGGCACCAGATCGCGATCGACGACGGGTGCCATCGCCAAAGTTCCCGGAATCCGGGTCGGGATTTCGTTGACCAGGTCATCGCTTGCCTTGACGAGAAGTTCGAGATCCGTGGTCAGCAGATCGCCCGCATCTTCGGGCTCGATCGAGAGCAGTTCGAGAAACCGCTCCGCCACGGTCTTGGCGCGCTCGGCCCCGTAGACGGAGGTCGCAGGCGGACTTTGAGCGATCGCGCGGTGGAACAGACCTTCCGCGCTAGGACAGGTCATGAGCGTCGTGATGGATCCTGCGCCGGAGGACTCACCGAAGACGGTCACTGCTCCCGGATCACCACCGAAGGCGTCGATGTTGTCCCGAACCCACTCGAGTGCCGCAATCTGGTCTCGCAGACCACAGTTCGATTCGAAAACGGTATCCGCGGTGGAGAATCCAGACAGGTCCAGGAATCCGAGGGCACCGACGCGATAGTTGAAGGAGACGAGAACGACGTCTCCGGTTTCAGCCAGATGACGGCCGTCGTAGATTGTTTGCGCGGCGGACCCGAGGCAGTACGCACCGCCGTGAATCCACACCATCACCGGTCGCGGCGTTCCGTCGGGGCGCGGGGCCCACACGTTGATCGACAGACAGTCCTCGTCGATCTTGAAAGCACGGTCGATCGGAACCGCCGGACTCTGCCCTTGCGGCGCGATCGGCCCGAACTCACGACAGTCGCGTACCCCGTCCCACGGCCCTGCGGGTTGCGGCGCGCGGAATCTCCGCTCACCCACCGGCGCTGATGCGTAGGGCATGCCCTTCCACGCGAATACTCCGCCATCCGGATATCCCCGGGCTTCTCCGCCTCGGGCACGGATCACGAGAGTTCCGTCCTCTCCAAGATTCGGTCGAACGTCGGTCTCCATGTCTGAATCCCCTCCCGACCCGCGCGTGTGGCAAACAAGACCAAACGTACCAACTTAAGGCCGGTGTGCGCCGATTACTCAACTGCCAGGTAGGCGCCGACGAAGGAGAGGCTCGGTGTTAAGGTCGCCTAGTTCTGACACGGGGTGCTCCGCATGGGCGGGGCTGAGAACACACCCGGGAACCTGATCAGGTAATGCTGACGAAGGGATGTCATGGCTACTACGCAGCCTGCATACAATTCTGCCGAAAACTCGGTGGCCACAGCGCCGTCGACGGATCGGTTCACCGATCGACTCTGGGCCGAGACGAAGGCACTCCGCGAGTCGATCGACTCACTCGAGTTCCTCAAACGCCTCGGCGACGGAACACTGCCTCTCGACGCGTTCCGTACGTACATCGAGCAGGACAAGCTCTATCTGGAGGGATATTCGAAGGCCTTGTCCCTGGTCGCGGCCCACGCACCCGATCCGCAGTCCGCGGGCTTCTGGTCCAATTCCGCGTCCACGGCAGCGACAGTGGAATCTGCGCTTCACGACGGACTGCTCACCGGCGGAATTCTTCCCGCGGGATCGGGAAACCTGGAGCATTCGCAGGCCTGCCTGGGATACGTCTCGTATCTGACGGCGACTGCAGCAACCTCGCCTTACCCGGTCTCCGCAGCGGCGGTACTCCCCTGCTTCTGGATCTACGCCGAGGTCGGCCGCGATCTTGCCGCTTCAGCGCGCGAGGTGCTCGACGCCGATCCGTCACACCCGTACGCGCAGTGGGTCACAACCTACGACGCACCCGAATTTCACGAGTCTGTGGCGCAGGCTCGCGTACTGGTCGACGCGGCCGCTGAGGCAGCCACCGAGACAGAACGTGAGGCGATGAGTGAAGCGTTCCGCATCGCCAGTCGCTACGAGCTGATGTTCTGGGATTCCGCACTCCACCAGCAGCCTTGGCCGGCGTCGTGATGTCGTTTGCGGCACTACGCCGCACCCTCGCCACCTCTGCCGCGATCGCAGCCGCAATCACAGTTCTGACCGGATGCGCCGCCGACACCGGGTCTTCCGACGGGACCATTCGGTTCGCACTCGACTGGACACCGAACACGAACCACACCGGTTTGTACGTTGCACTCCAAGAGGGCTACTTCGAAGACGCCGGTCTGGATGTCTCGATCCTGCCCTACAACAACACCTCTCCCGACACCCTGGTCGACGCCGGCAACGCCGAGTTCGGTATCAGTACGCAGAGTCAGGCCACGTTCGCCCGCGCGGCCGGCGCCGCCACGACGTCTGTCATCGCGCCACTTCAGCACCGCGCCACCGGCATCGGTGTGAAGGCGGATCGTGCGGACATCACGCGCCCACGTGATCTCGACGGGAAGACGTACGCCGGGTTCGGCGATCCCGGCGAAGTCGAAACGCTGCAGCAGATCATCCGCAACGACGGCGGGACCGGGAACTTCACGACGGTCACGCTCGGAACTTCCGCGTACGAAGCCGTGTACTCGGGCCAGGCAGACTTCACCGTCTCCTACTTTGCTTGGGAAGGCCTCGAAGCGGAGCGAAACGGAACTCCGATGCGGTACTTCCAGTACACCGATTACGGCTTCCCCGATGCGTATTCGATCGTGATCAACGGCAACCAGCAGTGGTTGAAGGACCATCCCGACGAGGCACGCAAGTTCGTCAAAGCCGTTCAACGCGGATATCAGACTGCTGCCGACAACCCGGACCAGGCCGCGCAGGATCTCATCGACGCGAACCCCGGAGCTTTCACCGACGAAGACCTCGTGCGTGAGAGTCAGCGGATGCTCGCCGCCGACTACATGAAAGATGCCAACGGCGTCGTGGGCGCCCAGAATCTCGAAACCTGGTCGGGTTATTCGGGATTCCTCTTCGACAACGGATTGCTCGCCGGACCCGACGGGAAGCCGTTGACCCAGAAGCCGGACTTCTCGGAGTACTTCACCAATGAGTATCTCGACGCGTCCTGACGTGAGCGGACGGTTGGTCTCGACCATGCGGCGGGCGCTTCCCGCGCTCGCCGTGGTGGTGCTCCTCGTGGCGGCGTGGCAGATCTACGTCGAGATCAGTGGGATTCGGCCGCAAGTACTTCCGTCTCCGGGGCGCGTTCTGTCCCAGGGGTGGGACAACCGCGAGATCATCTCCGGCCACGCCTGGTCGACATTGCAGGTCACGTTGGTCGGCTTCACTGTTTCATTGGTGTTGGCCTGGATTCTTGCTGTGGTCGTGGACTTTTCGCCGTGGTTGTCACGCGCGCTGGTACCACTTTTCGTCGTCTCGCAGACGCTGCCGATCATCGCCATCGCGCCGCTGATGATCATCTGGTTCGGCTTCGGGTTGTTGCCGAAGGTGTTGGTGATCGCCCTTGCGACGTTCTTCCCCATGACCATCGGACTCATCGAGGGATTTGCCGCGGCCGATCGGGAAGCGGGCGCTCTCCTGCGCAGCATGGGCAGCACTCGCTGGCAGGAGTTCCGCTACGTCCGCCTACCTTCGGCGATTCCGCGATTCTTCACTGCCCTACGTATCGGCATCACCTACGCGGTGGTGGGTGCAGTGTTCTCCGAATACGTCGGCGCTACTTCCGGTTTGGGCATTTACATGAGCACCCAGAAGAACTCCTTCCGCACCGACCTGGTCTTGGCGGCGGTACTGGTGACTGCATTGATCAGCGTCACGCTGTACTTGCTGACGTTCGCCATCGAGCGCATCGTTGCACCATGGGCGATGAACGAAAGGTCACGGACATGACTGACCCCATGGTCGAAATCCAGGACCTGACCAAGAGGTTCGACACTGCCGGAGAATCGCGTCTCGTGCTCGATTCGGTGTCATTCTCCGCCGAATCCGGCGAATTCGTGTCAGTGATCGGGCCGAGCGGTTGCGGCAAGAGCACGATCTTCAACGTCCTTGCCGGGCTGGAATCTCCTACCTCCGGTTCGGTCCGTGTGGGCACGCGCGCAACAGAATCCGAAGCAGACGCCGAGGTACACACCGCGTACATGCCGCAGAAGGATCTGCTGTTTCCCTGGCGCTCGGTCTTGGACAACACGGCCCTCGGTTTGGAAGTCCAGGGAGTCGGCAAGAAGGAAGCACGCGAGCGCGCTCGTGAGTTGTTCCCGGCGTTCGGCCTGTCCGGATTCGAGGACGCTCGGCCGTCGCAGCTCTCGGGCGGCATGCGCCAGCGAGCGGCAATGCTGCGCACCGTTGTTCAGGGCAAGCCTGTCCTGCTGCTCGACGAGCCGTTCGGCGCTCTGGACTCGTTGACTCGCACCGAGATGCAGGCCTGGCTGCAAGACGTATGGCAGCAGTACCGGTGGACCGTGTTGATGATCACCCACGACATTCGCGAGGCAATTTATCTGTCCGACCGCGTGGTCGTTCTGTCTGCGCGTCCGGCGACAGTCAGGTGCGTCGTCGACGTTCCCTTGCCGAGGCCACGCGAATTGGACATGATCACCTCACCCGAGTTCGCCGAGGTCGAGCGTGAGCTGCTTGCCGTACTCCACGACGAGACTCGCAAGTCGCTACACCCCTAGCGATTACTGAAAATGCGCTGAGAGCGCGCCGATTTCACCTGCCGTTCAAGAGAAAGTGCATCGCGACGGTGCAACTTCGCGTAGGATGTCGCGGCACTTTCGCCCAAAACGCCTTAATATCAGCAAGATCCGAACGCTCGACACGCAGTCCGTCAACGCTGCACAATTCTCTGTACTCTTCGGTAACGTACACTCGGTCGCCTACGAGACCAACGGCCAGAAGGTAACTGGACGGTAAAGCGGAATCGTGGAGGCACAGTCATCGCAACAGATTTGGAAAGGGACAGCGTGAGCACACTGCAGTCAGGTCAGAGCCTCGGAGTCGGCCAGGAACTCAAGTCCGACAACGGCGCGTACACCCTCAGCTTGCAGGACGACGGCAACCTGGTCCTGTCCGAGGGTGGACAGGCTGTTTGGGCCGCAGGCACCAACGGATCCGGCGCCAACCGCGCCGAGGTGCAGGCTGACGGAAACTTCGTCATCTACAAGGACTCCGACGCCGTGTGGGCATCGCAGACCGCAGGCAACGACGGTGCCTCCCTCTCGGTTCAGGACGATCGCAACGTCGTTCTGTCCGCCGGTGGAAACGCTTTGTGGTCTTCGGACACCGCAATCGAGGCGCCGGCCGCCGAGGCTGCCCCCGAGCCCGCTCCGGCACCGGAACCGGAACCTGCGCCCGCCGCTCCGGCAGCGCAGAGCTACACCGTCGAAAGCGGCGACACCCTGTGGGCGATCGCAGAGCGCTTCTACGGTGACGGCAACCAGTACCAGCGCATCGCGGATGCAAACGGCATCCCGAACCCGGATCTCATCAACGCCGGTCAGGTACTGACGATCCCCGCCTGATTCACTGCTTGACCTGGCCCTGGGTGCCGACGTTCGCGTCGACCCTCAGGGCCTTTTGTGTTCTACGCCACACAGATTCGTGTCTCGCCCAGCAGGCCCTGATACTCCATTGCGGCATCTTTTCGCCTACAGTACTTCCGTACTGCTCCCGAAGGACAGGTGTGCATGAAAGACAGAACAGTCATGATCGGCGCTGTCGCAGTGGCCGCCCTCTCTCTGACATCAGGCCTCGTTTTCGGCGGAGCAGCGGGCGCATTCGGTGCCGGCGGCCCTGTGGTGAAGCCTCCCGCTCTGGTCTCGTCGGTTTCCGTGGAGTCCGTCGCAGGGATCGAACCGGCCGCGTTCTACAGCTCGGTGGCAGTTCCTACCGTTGTCATTCCGCCGACGCCGACCTGGCGAATCGCCGACGAGACGACTGCTCCTCGCAATCAGCCGCTGGTGGTGACCGCGACAAGCACGAGTTCCGCCACCTCGACCACTACTGCAACGAGCACGACAACACCGGTCTCGTCCACGACCTCCGCATCGGCCACCGCGACCTCGTCACCGACCGCGACAGCCACGACCACCAAGACCAGCACCACCCCAGTGGTCACGACCGGGTCCACGCCGCCCGTCGTCGAAGTCTCGCCCGTTCTCGCCGGATAGTTCTCGCTCATTCGCTCGCGTATTACCTGGCGTGACGGCGGTTACAGGAGCACTTCAGTCGCCGATCCCGAATACGCGGTCTACCTGCGGCGACCTTCCTCGTCCGCACGGCCTGTGACCCGCTGCAATCCGGTCGACCGGAAAAGGACAGCAGCATTGTCGGAGCCTCGCGTTACCGTATAGGTCTGAGCTTTTGCGGAAGGAGGTGGCTGATGAGCGCAATGGGCTTCGATCTCGATGTCAGTGTCGACCGGGCATGGGCAGAATTTCAACGTCGCCTCGGCGATCACATTTCCATCATGGTCGACGGCGACGTGCTTGCCGTGGAATCGTCCACCGGCGACTTCGATCCAGCTGACGGCGCAGCGCCATGCGTTCAGTTCCTCGTGTGGGACAAGAACACAGTCCGCTGCGAGGTTCCTTCCAACGACTTCCTTCATCCGCGCTATCGACTCGAAGACGCCGATGAACAAAAGTTGATCGCACTGGGATGGAACCCACCGTCCGAGAATCTCGAGGATCCGAACAACTCCCCCGCCTTCTGCGTCGACAAGGCACAGAACTGGGCCGATCAGCTCGCAGCGATGACAGTCGCCGCCTTCCGTGACGTATTCGGTGTGCAGCACCCGGCCTTCCTCGCCAGCGATCTCACCGGCAACGAGCAGACTCCGGATTTCGATCCGTCGGTTGTCGAGTCGACAGAACTTCCGACACTCGACCCCACCGCGGCGTACATGCCCACCGATATCGACCATCTCAAGGAGTTGGTCACTCTCGCATTGATTCCTATGCTCGGCACTCTTCCCGAGCGGGACAGCGACGGGGACATACCAATTCGTGTCGGCTCGACCGTCATGTTCGTGGGTCCGCTGTCCGAGTCCATGGACGTGCAGTTGTTCTCGCCGCTCGTTCAGGACATCAGCAACCGCACCCGCGCAGCCGAGGTCATCGCCGATCTCAACCGCAAATGGTCACGCATCAAGTTCGTCTTGATCGACGACCGTTTGTCGGTGTTCCTCGAGGTAGTGGGTTCACCATTCGTTCCGAAGCAACTGACGGATACGTGCGCGGCCTTGACGTCCTTCCTGCGCACCGTGGACGACGAATTCGCCGCACGTGTCGGCGGAGACCTCTTCTTCGCGAACAAGAACGGTGATTCTTCCTCGCTACAGCCCGATCTGACGGCCGAGGACCTGCCTCCCGAACTCGAGACCCTACTGCACCTCGATCTGGATGTGGCCGAGGATCTCGATGCGGTGGCCGACGTCTGCGGTCGCGATCGCGATCTGATTCTTCAGCTCCTCCACATCAGTAACGAATGGCAGATTCAGCTGCGTAGTCAGGCCGTCGACGCCCACAGTCGCGGGGACGCCGAAGAGGCTGCGGGCTACGAGGATCAGGTCGGTGGGTGGGAACTCATGGTCGACCGCCTGCGCGGGGCTTTGCGACTGGTGGTCCTGCCCAATTCTCGAACCGAGACGCCGGCAAAGCCGCAACCTGAGCAGATGGGCCTGTTCGCCGATCCCTTGCAGCAGAGCCTCTTCGACGATCCGTCCTGACACGACGGATCGCCGTTCTCACTATTCGAAGTGGGATTTGAAGATCTGCCCGTGGACGCCCACGGTTCGATCGACTACCTGCGAGACCGTGAAATCCGCTGCGGCAGAAAGATAGGCGTAGGCCGTCGCTCGATCCATTCCGCGATCATGCTCGAGGAAGTCGAGCGCGTTGACCACCGCGCGCCGCATGGCACCGTTGAGGTCACTGTTCTGCCCGTCGACCGAACCGTTGGGGTCGGACAAGCCGATCGGAATCCAAGCCTCCTCGGTCTCTGCGAACGGGTATCCGAATGCCACCGACGGGGCGTCGCCGGAATCCTTCTTGCACACGCTCAGTCGGAACGTGCCGCGCAGCGAACCTTCCATCGCCGTCAGCGCTGCCTCACCGTCGCCCATGGCCATATGTGGGTCACCGACGTAGAACAGGGCGCCTTCGGCAAAGACCGGAAGGTAAAAGGTTGATCCGACGCCGAGATGCCTGATGTCGATGTTTCCGCCGCCCAGCGTCGGAGGAATGGAGTTCGACGACGGGGATGTCGGATCGGCGTCCGCGGAGTAGGCAACTCCCATCATTCCCATGAACGGACGCAAGGGAAACCGCACCTTCGACTGTCCGAAGGGCATCACACCTTTGCCGTCTTCGATCGCTGTGAAAGTGGAAACACCGCCGTACTTCAACGGATCCTTTGTTGCGCGCCCGTCCGTGGCGACCGGCGGCATGACTTCGTCCAGAGTGATTCCCGCCGGAGCGGTTCCGTCGGCCGTGACGGCAAGAGCGCCCTTGCCGTGTCTGCTCGACACAACACCGTACGGCACGCGGGGAATGGCCTCGAGGGTCTCGATCTTGAGTACGTCCCCGGGCTGTGCGCCCTCGACGAAGACGGGTCCGGTGACGACGTGCGGGCCGTCCTTGTCGAAGTTTCGTTCGGTTCGGTTGTATTCGGCCGCAACGGCAATCGCGTCCTCGAGCACGTCCTTCTCGGAAACGCCTTTACTGCCGAAGTATTCGAGGGGATTGCGGCCTTGATCCTCGAGAATTCCCTCGTGCGAGAGGGCGTCGATCGTGACGGTCTGGCCCGACTTCATCCGCATCACTTCGCGGGTATGGATGTTGGGCACGTAACCCCACATGACGTCCGACGGATCCGAACTCAGATAGTGATCGCCACTGACGTTTCCGCTGCCCGGTTGCAGAATCGGAATGCCATCGGCGAACGGCACTGCAGAGGAGGACGATCCAGCCGGTAACGCGTTCGAGTGCGCGCATCCCGAAGCCACACCGGCAACTCCTACGCCCGCACCGAGGGCAGCGACTGCCCTCATGAATCCGCGTCGGCCAAGTCCTTTCGTCAGGTCTTCGGCTGCGTTGCGGGCAAGAGTGTATTCCATCGAGATTCCTCCGGAGTGCGTGACGATGTGCGACTGCGAAGAAAGCTAGACCCGATTTGTTACTCGTTCATTACCATTTCATGGCAAGGAAATACCGTTGACTGAGAATGAATTCAGCGACGGCGAAGCCGCCACAGCGACGTCGTTTCACGTGCCCGGGCGGCGTGAAGCGCATCGGTTCGGTCACTGACCTTTGCGTGCGTCGGTTTGACGTCCATGCGGTCGACAACAGTGAGCCCACCGGCCGCAATCAGATCGTGTAGTTCGGATCGCGTTCGGAGACCGAGGTGTTCGGCAATGTCCGAGAGGATCAGCCACGCTTCTCCCCCGTCGTCCAGATGCGCTGCGACACCAGTCAGGAAGCCCTTCAGCATCGCTCCAGAAGGGTCGTAGACGGCGTATTCGATGGGCGAGGTGGCCTTGGCCGGAATCCAGGGAGGATTGCACACCACCAACGGAGCGGTGCCTTCGGGAAAGAGATCGGCTTCCACCACGGTCACCTGATCGCCGTAGCCAAGCCGCGAGAGGTTGCTACGAGCGCATTGCAGTGCCCGGGGGTCCTGGTCGGTTGCCGTCACTGCCTTGACACCGCGCTGCGCCAGTACGGCAGCAAGAACGCCGGTGCCGGTGCCGATGTCGAAAGCCGATTCCGTCGACGGCAGTGGCGCAGACGCGACAAGATCGACATACTCCCCGCGGACGGGTGAGAACACTCCGAAGGCGGGATGCACTCGTGTGTCGAGAGCCTCGATGAAAACACCTTTGCGGTGCCACTCGTGAGCGCCGATCGCGCCGAGGATGTCACGCAACGAGCGAACCGAAGGCTCACCGGTAATCCCGAAAGCTTCGGTCAACGCGACTTGCGCGTCCGGGGCTCGCCGGAGTGGAATCGACAGATCTGCATCCAAGGGAATGAGCAGCATGCCGAGGATCTGCGCGCGGCGTCCTTGGGTCTGCCGGTGGAGATGGAAGGCTTTGGCTGGGTCGTCGGAGGCTCGGCGCGGCTTGCGGTCGATGCGCGACGCGACGGCCTTCGACAGTTGGCGAGCGTTCTGAAAATCTCCGCGCCACAACAACGCCGTGCCTTCGCACGCCAAGCGATAGGCGTCGTCGGCCTTCATCGTGTCGTCGGCGACGACGATGCGCTTGGGCACCGGGGCGTTGCTCGTCGAACCCCAACGGGCCGATTGCTCGGCGTCGTTCTCGGTCCACACAGCGAATTGTTCAGTCATGTAAGCCCTTCCGGCGTCCGACGCATGGCGGCCGGTCTACCGGCTGATGTGGTCCAGATCTGCAAAATCTGCTTGTCTGGTGTCCACACTAGTCGGGACCGGCCGCGCTACATGACTGCGAGAGGGATGTCAGCCCTTGGCTACGCGAGCTGCCTCGGCGATCCGAGCCTCGGCGACCGCGTCAGCAGCCTCGCCGGCAAGGATTCCGTCCTTCTTCGACTTCGCGAAGATCTCGGTGACCGTGTCGAAGATCTTCTCGACCTTGAGCTTGACCTCTTCGGCAGAGTTGCCCTTCAGCTCGCCGGCAACCTGGATGAGGCCGCCGCCGTTGGCGACGTAGTCGGGGGTCCAGGTGATGCCGCGGTCGCGGAGGATGTTCTCGACCTCGGGGACGGTGAGCTGGTTGTTGGCAGCGCCGCAGACAACCTCGGCCTTGATCGAGAGTGCGGTCGCGTCGGTGAGGGTTGCGCCCATCGCGCACGGTGCGTAGACGTCGAGATCGGCGTCGATGATGCTGTCGACGATGCTCACCTGCGGGAAGTCCGCCTTGACTCGGTCGAGCGCTGCGGCATTGACGTCGGTCGCGAGAACGGTCGCGCCGTCTGCGAGGAGAAGCTTGATGAGTTCGTAGCCGACCTTGCCCGTGCCCTCGACACCAACAGTCTTGCCTGCGAGCGACGGAGTGCCCCAATGCGACTGTGCTGCCGCGCGCATCGACTGGAATACACCGAGGGCCGTCATCGGAGCGCTGTCGCCGGAGCCGCCGACGGTGGCGTTGCGGCCGACGACGAAGTCGGTGTTGCGACCGATGATGTCGAGATCGTTGGAGTTGGTTCCGACGTCACCAGCGGTGATGTAGCGGCCACCGAGGGTCTGGACGAATTTTGCGTAGGCGCCGAGCAATTCGTCCGTCTTGGCCGTCGCGGGGTCGCCGATGATGACAGCCTTACCGCCGCCGAGGTCGACGCCGGCAACCGCAGCCTTGTAGGTCATGCCGCGCGAGAGGCGCAAAACGTCTGTGACTGCGGCAGATTCGTCGGAGTACGGGTAGAAGCGCGTTCCGCCGAGCGCGGGGCCGAGCGTCGTGGAGTGGATGGCGACGATGGCCTTGAGGCCACTCGCGGGATCCTGGAAGAAGCTCACCTGCTCGTGGGGGTAATCGCGCAGATAGTCGGCGCGATCGAACACGCCCGCAGTGTCGTCATGGGAAACAACGGAGTTCACGGGCTCGGCGGTGAGAGTCATTGTGGGATAGACCTTTCCGAAGAATTACGGGGTGCAGTCGAAATATTGGGGCGAAGTGTTCATTGGGTACTATTGGGACAAATAACCCAAAGAGAATCCCGCTGAGCAATTCGTGGAACCAATGCTCTGCCTGAGTTACGATTTGGTCAATGCAAATCTCTTGAACTAGTCAATTCGATCATCCAGTGACTCAAATCACTGAGGAGAGGTTCACAAAGTGCTCAGCATCGACAAGCTCGACGTCCAGTTGCTCGGACTGCTCAGCAAGGACTCGCGGATGAGTGTGGCCGAGTTGGCCAACTCGTTGGGCGTCGCCCGCAACACCGTCCAGTCGCGAATGAAGCGCATGGAATCCAACGGACTTCTCACCGGGTTTCGGCCGAATCTCAATCTCCCCGAGGTCGGTATCCCGATTCAGGCATTTGTCGGTCTGGAACTCGAGCAGGGCAAGATCAGCGCAGTGGCCCGCAGTCTGACCGAGCTGCCCGAGGTGATCGAAATTCACGCCACAACCGGTCGCGAGGATCTGCTCGTTCGGGTTGCCACCTCGACGCACGCGGCATTGCAGAAGTTGGCCGAGCAGATCGTGTCGCTTCCAGGCGTCACGCATTCCACCACGACGATCGCTCTGACCAATCCCCTTCCGTATCGAATTCAGCCTCTCCTCGAGCACCTCACCAATGACGCCGGCTGGGGTCGTTCGACTGCCTTCCCCCGCCAGCAGGACTAGGACGGGTGGTCGCGGCGATGCTTCCCGGTGCGCTAGTTTCATGGTTATGAGTGAGATCCAGGGACAGCGCATCGCGTTCATTCAGGCGACGTGGCATCGCAACATCGTCGACCGTGCACGCGACGGATTCACCGACGCGATCGTCGAGCTCGGCTACCCCAAGGACACGGTTAATTTCTTCGAGGTACCGGGGGCCTTCGAGATCCCGCTGCACGCTCGGCGGTTGGCCAAGACCGGCCGCTACCAGGCGATCGTTGCCGCAGGCCTGGTCGTCGACGGCGGTATCTACCGGCATGACTTCGTGGCGACGGCTGTCATCGACGGTCTGATGCGCGTGCAGCTCGACACCGACGTTCCGGTCTTCTCGGTGGTTCTGACGCCGCATCACTTCCACGAGCACGCCGAGCACGTCGACTACTTCAGCACGCATTTCGTGAAGAAGGGCGCCGAGGCTGCGCGCGCGGTCGACGCCACCGTCAAGTCGTTGAAGGCCCTGCCCACCAGCTAGTCGTTACCCAAGTCTCGCTGAGTCGAATGCCATCGGCTCAGCGAGATTTTTTGTGTCTATCGAGGGGTCTCAGCACCAGCCAGCGCGGAGGCGTTCGAGTCGTCGACTTCGCCGTAGCGGTCGACGCATTGCTGGAAGAAGTCCCGTATCTCGGTGACCACCTGGATGTGGCTGGTCAACGACTTCTCCAACGAGTCTTCACCGCCGAGGGCCTTCTTGGAGAATTTCGCGGCGAGGTCCTGCCCTGACTTGAGGGTTCCCATCCCCTTCACGTCTCCGATTCGCTCACACATGAGTACCATCGCTCGCAGTTCGTCGAGAAACGAATTGCAAGCGCATACAATGGGTTTCGCAACATTTGGCTCAACACTCATGAGCCCCTTTGCCGTGCTCACCGCGGGAGGTATCCGTTGAGGTGTTCGGCGACGTCTACAACCAATTCACACGCCGACTCTTGATGCGTGACCCCAGCCTTTGCTTCGACATTGACCCACACCGAACCCTGCGAGGCCGCAAGGGCCACGTAGCAGCCGTCGACTGCTGCATCGCTTTCTCGCTGGAATCGAATACCCACGCGATCACCAATCGGCATTTCTACAAACTCCGCATAGTCCGGGTTTCGGGTCACGTCGTTCTGCGTGTATCTGTTTGAGAGAACTGACACGAAGAACCACGTTCCTGTCCATGAACAAATCCTCCATCCCGGCTGCTCGACACCCGCGATATCAACTTCCTCGGTAGCCGGATCAAGCCCGACTTCCTCCAACATCGTGCCTGGAATGTCCTTACATGGATCGAACAAACCCTCTTGCCCCGACGCAGGTTGCGGCGCCCCTTGTACCGACGCACTGCACCCCGTCGCCAGTGCGCCCACGAACAGAACGGCCGCCACCCTGTTGGCCTTCATCCGAGAACTCACGAGCCCGGAAGATCCTGGCCCGCGAGCGTGACCGCGTTGGAAGTATCGACACCGCTGTAACTGTCCAGACACTTCAGAAAAAAGTCCCGCATCTCGGTGACAACCTGGACGTGGCTCTTCAGCGCCTTCTCCAACGAATCTTCACCGCCGACGGCCTTCTTGGAGAATTTCGCGGCCAAGTCCTGCCCTGACTTCAGAGTTCCCATCCCTTTGACCTCTCCGAGATCCGAAACAGATCGCAGCGCAGCATCCAACTCTTCCCTCAGAGCAGTGAAAGCCGCCGCGACTCTCTTCGCCGAGTCGAAATCTATCGCCAGCTGATCGGGCCCCAATCCCGCCATCAAATCCATCCGATCCACTTCGGCGCTAACAACGCACTCTTCGACCTAACGGCGTATTCACGCGCTCTCCATCACCGCTACCTAGGCACGTAACCTTCGAGTGCCGTCGCGTAACTAGTTGCAAGATCGCACGTCGCGCCTTGCATTTCGGCGCTCCCCTTTTTCTCGACCACGATCCAAATCGAACCTTGCTTCGCTTCTAATGCGACGTAGCACTTGCCGATTTCATCGTCGGATACCCCGTGGTATCGAACGCCCGGGCGTGCATCCAACGCTATCTCCTGGAAACCGGTGTAGTCGGGATTCTCCTTAACCTCATCGATCGTGAACCGATTCGAGAAAAGGACTACGTAGTACCAAGATTCGGTCCACGAACAGATCTTCCAGCCGGGTTGTTCAACACCCTCGATGTCAACTTCCTCAGTCGACGGATCAAGCCCAACTTCTTCCAGAACCGAGTCCGGAATGTCCTTGCACGGATCGAACAAACCCTCTTGGCCGGATGCAGGCTCAGCCGCCCCCTCCACGACTGAGCTGCATCCTGCCGCAGCCCACACCAACATCCCAGCCATGAGCAGTCGCCCAACCCCCACCGACCCCCGCATGACACCCCCTGTTGATGTGGACCCACTGTATTGGATGCACCGGAGGCTCGATCGGTTCCCGCAATCTCGAAATTCCCAGGTCACGTTCGGCGGTTCACTCAGAGCGCATCTCCAGCGATTGACGCTCAGCTCAGCAGTCGCATACTGGAGAGGTTGACTACGACTTCGGGAAGGCACCGAGTGAGCGCACCGAAAGCCCCGGCCAAACCAGCGATCCTCAGCGTCGACGACGATCCTGGTGTTTCGCGTGCCGTCGTTCGAGACCTCCGCAAACGGTACGGCGAGAAGTACCGAATCATTCGCGCGGAGTCCGGCGACCAGGCTCTCGAAACCTTGCGTGAAATGAAACTTCGCGGCGATGCAGTCGCTGTCATCGTCGCGGACTACCGTATGCCTGGTTTGAGTGGAATCGAGTTCCTCGAACAGGCAATGGACCTGTACCCCGTAGCTCGGCGCGTTCTACTCACCGCATACGCCGACACCGACGCTGCGATCGACGCCATCAACGTCGTCGACCTCGACCACTACCTCCTCAAGCCGTGGGATCCGCCGGAAGAGAAGCTGTACCCCGTCATCGACGCGCTGCTCGATGCCTGGGCTAGCTCGAGCCATCACCCCTCCGAGGAAACCAAGGTGATCGGTCATCGTTGGTCCGAGCGATCATCCGATGTTCGAGAGTTCCTGGCACGCAACCAACTTGCCTATCGCTGGTACATGTCGGACGAGCCTGAAGGTCAACGACTCCTCTCGGCCGCCGGCACCGACGAACTGCGCCTTCCCGTCGTCATCGCATCCAACGGAGATGTCCTCGTCGAGCCCACCGACGCCGAACTCGCCGACAAACTCGGGCTGAGCACCACTCTCTCCGAAGACTTTTACGATCTCGTTGTCATCGGCGGCGGCCCCGCCGGTCTGGGAGCCGCCCTGTACGGCGCTTCAGAGGGGTTGCGCACGGTTCTCATCGAACGGCGAGCGACTGGCGGCCAGGCCGGTCAGAGTTCGCGGATCGAGAACTACCTCGGCTTCCCCGACGGAGTCTCCGGCGCACAGTTGGCCGATCGCGCCAGGCGCCAGGCAACCAAGTTCGGCGCCGAGGTCATCACGGCTCGCGACGTCACCGGTCTGGAAATCAACGGCTCGGCCCGCACAGTGCGTTTCGACGACGGTTCGTCGGTCGACGCCCATTCGGTCATCTTGGCGACCGGTGTTTCCTATCGCCAACTGTCGGCGCCGGGGCTCGATACCTACACCGGCCGAGGGGTTTACTACGGATCGGCCGTCACCGAAGCCGCTCGGTGCAGCGAGCAGGATGTGTACATAGTCGGCGGCGCCAACTCGGCAGGCCAAGCTGCGGTCTACCTCTCCCGCGGAGCTAGGTCCGTCACCATTCTCATTCGCGGCAACTCGCTCGAAGCATCGATGTCCTACTACCTGATTCAGCAGATCGAAAAGAATCCGAAGATCACCGTGCGCACGTGCACGGAGGTAGTCGGCGCTGAGGGTGACGATCACCTCGAACGAATCACACTGCGTAACAGAGCCACCGGAGAAGAAGACACTGTCGATGCTCAGTGGTTGTTCATCTTCATCGGTGCCGCTCCCCTGACCGACTGGCTCGGAGACGTGGTGGTCCGCGACGGAAATGGCTTCGTTCTTGCCGGCCCGGACCTTCCGTCCGAAGGCGTCACACCGGACGGGTGGCCGCTCGACCGCGCACCACATCATCTCGAAACCAGTGTCCCCGGAGTATTTGTCGCCGGAGACGTACACGCCGAATCGGCCAAACGCGTCGCGTCGGCCGTCGGAGAGGGCGCGATGGCCGTGATGTTCGTCCACCGCTATCTCGCTCAACAATAGGGAGATTCGATGTCCATTCCTGAATGCAGCCCCGATCTGCTTCGCACCCTGTTCCTGTTCGAGAAGCTCACCGACGATCAGCTCGAATCACTCTGCCAGGCAGGCCATATCACCGAGATCGATCGAGGTCAGGTCTACCTCGAAGGTGAGCCTGCCACCTGCTTCTACGTCCTCATCGAGGGCGAGGTGGTGCTGTCCAAGCTGTCGGGCGGCGAAGACATCGAGATCAACAGGACCACCCAGCGCGGCGTCTACTCGGGAGGCTGGACGGCGTATCTCGGCGATCGTGTACCGCAGGTCTACGCGGGGTCGATGCGAGTGACGACTCCTTCGACGTTTTTCGTCCTGGACGCCGACAAGTTCGGCAACGCGATGCGCGAGTGGTTTCCGATGGCGGTTCATCTGCTCGAAGGTGTTTTCTTCGGCAAGAAGAACACTCAGCAGATCATCGATCAGCGAGAGCGACTCCTTGCACTCGGATCACTGTCGGCCGGGTTGACTCACGAGCTCAATAACCCTGCAGCCGCAGCGGTTCGAGCGACAGCCTCTTTGCGCGAGCGTGTCGCAGGCATGCGTCACAAACTGGGGATGGTTGCATCGGGCACCTACGACCGCGATGCCCTCGTCACTCTCATGCGACTTCAAGAGGAAGTTGCAGAGGTTGTCGCCAAGGCGCCGACGCTCACTCCCCTCGAAGCCTCGGATCGAGAGGATTCGTTGGGTGAATGGTTCGAGGATCATTCGATTCGAGAGGGTTGGGATCTGGCTCCGACCTTCGTGCAGGCTGGTCTCGACACCGCTTGGCTCGAGAATGTTGCTGCAGCCGTAGACGAGTCGGTGTTAGAAGGCGCAATTCGCTGGCTGAATTACACCATCGAATCCGAACTCCTGATGAACGAGATCGCCGACTCCACAACGAGGATTTCGACTCTCGTCGGTGCGGCGAAACAGTATTCTCAGATGGACCGCGCGCCCTTCCAGACCATCGATGTCCACGAATTGCTTGACAGCACGTTGATCATGTTGGGGCAAAAGATCGGAAGCGGAATCGAAGTCGTCAGGGAATACGACCTCGCGCTGCCACCGATCGACGCCTATGCCGCCGAACTCAATCAGGTGTGGACCAACCTCATCGACAATGCGGTGTCTGCCATGGACGGATCGGGAACACTCACCGTTCGGACAAGCCGAGACGGTGACCGCGTGTGCATCGAGATCTGCGACACCGGCGCCGGGATCCCCGATGACGTCATCGACAGGATCTTCGAACCGTTCTTCACTACCAAGCCTGTCGGCGAGGGAACCGGTCTCGGCCTTGATATTTCGTGGCGAATTGTGGTCGGCAAGCATCGTGGTGAGCTGCGGGTCACGTCGGAGCCCGGTAACACCCGGTTCAGAGTTTTGTTGCCAATCGCGGGCCCACCGCGGGATACGCGCGACGACTAACCACCTTGCACGGCCGGTAGGCAAAGCGCACGATGAAATGACCGACTTCAGTCAGCGAGAGGGTGGACCATGACCGACGGACTTCCAGCGGGGATCGAGCCGAGCGTGCCGCCCAGTGGCGCGGGATGCGTTGAATGCGAAGCGAGCGGCGGTTGGTGGGTGCACCTGCGTCGATGCGCGCAATGCGGTCACGTGGGGTGTTGCGACTCCTCACCGTCACAGCACGCGAGCAAGCATGCGGCCTCGACGAAGCATCCGTTCATGCAGAGCTACGAACCCGGTGAGGATTGGTTCTGGAGCTTCGAAACCAATGAGGCGTACGACGGACCTGAATTGGCGGCGCCCACTTCACATCCCGTAGCTCAGCCGACGCCGGGACCTAAGGGTCGTGTCCCAGCCGATTGGCAGCAACACATCCACTGACTCAGTTCGGTTGGTCGATCGACCACAAAGTCGAGACGTTCGACGCCTCCTGATTCAATGCGTTGTCGATGCAGGCTTGAAACTGAGCCTGCATTGCCTCCACGACCGCGATATGACTCGCCAACACATCGACGAGCGCATCGTGGCCACCGACGGCCTTCTCCTCGAACTTCGTCTGAAGCGCTCGACCTGATGCGAGCGTCCCTAAACCACCAACCCAACTCAGTTTCGCAGCAGCAACAGACAAATGCTCCAACGTCATTTGGTATTCGCCGCATGCCGTAACTAGCAATCGCGCCGTGTCCGGATCCAGCGAGAACGAAACCTCGGCCCCGGAGTCCTCATTTGAACTCATGCGTAGCACCACCTTCATCAAGCGAGCGATTCATCTGGGGAGCTCCGGGAAGAGTTTGTCGGTAATCGTCGAGGCGAGGCCACACGGGTCGATCGGCGTCTCACCGAAATCTGGGGCGATCCGAACGATCAGCACCCCCTGATTGGTCGTCCAAGCTACTGAGCAAATCTGTCCGGTCGCATCGTCACGCTGCCCGAATTTGATAGCAGGGCCGCCATGAACATTCGCAGCCCTTACATCGGCATTGTTGGTGTTCGCTTCGACTTCGTCGAGAGTGTGGTCTGTTGACCAGACGCTCAGCGAAATTCCCGTCCCATCCCATGAGCAGATTTCAAATCGTGGAATCTGAACTCCAAGAATCCCGCGTTCCTCAGTCGCCGGATCAACGCCGACATACCGCAAGGCACTGTCGCTAATACCGCTACAAGGGTCAAATAGCCCAACAGCGTCGTCGGCTCGTACTGCATGCCCCTCGACCGTCGAGGAACAACCCCCAACCAACAGCGCGGCCGCGACCAAGACCACTGCACCCCTCACTCCCACAGCACTCCCCCTCGTTCGCGGCCCGCTCACAGTATTGGACGCTCCCCAGCACCGATCGGTTCCACCCCATTGCATTCCGTTGCAACCCTTCACCCGGGCCGATAATCGGCCTAGCGTCGATCTACCAGGGGATTCACAACGAAGTGAGGTGCGGATCAATGAAGGCAGCACGGTTCCACGGGCAGAAAGACATCCGGATCGAAGAGATCCCTGAGCCCGAATTGCGGCCAGGAACAGTCAAGCTGAAGGTCGCATGGTGCGGAATCTGCGGCACCGATCTCCACGAGTACCTCGAGGGACCGATCTTCATCTCCGCACCCGGACACCCGCATCCACTCTCACACGAGAATGCGCCGGTCACGATGGGCCACGAGTTCTCCGGCACCGTCGAAGAGGTCGGCGAAGGTGTCACGGACGTCGAGGTCGGTGAAAATGTTGTCGTCGAGCCGTACTTCGTCTGCAACGAGTGCGCCCCGTGCAAGGCGGGCAACTACCACCTGTGTACGAAGATGGGGTTCATCGGCTTGGCCGGCGGCGGTGGCGGACTCAGCGAGAAGGTCGTCGTCGACCGTCGCTGGATCCACAAGATCGGCAACATCCCGCTCGACGAGGCAGCTCTCATCGAACCGTTGAGCGTCGCCCATCACGCCGTCGTGCGCAGTGGTGCCGAAAGCGGCAACGTCGCCATCGTGGGCGGAGCCGGACCGATCGGACTCCTCGTTGCGGCAGTCCTCAAGGGTCTGGGTGTCACGACGATCGTCACCGAACTCAGCGAAGCCCGCAAAGCCAAGGCCCTCTCCAGTGGAGTCGCCGACTACGTCATCGATCCCACCACCGAAGACGTCAAAGCGCGCGTCCTCGAACTCAGCGGAGGCATCGGCGCAGACATCGGTTTCGAGTGCGCAGGCGTCAACGCAGTACTCGACACCATGCTCGACACGGTCAGGCCCGCCGGAGTTGTTGTCAACGTATCGATTTGGGGCAAGCCCGCGACCATCGACATGCAGAAGCTGGTCCTCAAGGAAATCGATCTACGCGGAACCATCGCGTACGTCCGTGACCATGAAGCGGTAATCAAGATGGTCCAGGACGGTGTCGTCGATCTAGCGCCATTCATCACCGGTCGCATTCAGCTCGAAGAATTGATCTCCGAAGGATTCACCACTCTGATCGAGCACAACGACACTGCAGTCAAGATTCTCGTCAGGTCGTGACCGGACGGGGCACCTCGGGACCCACCGCGGTCAGCGACCCGGGTGCCCTTCCCTTGCCCCATCCGATCTTCTCTCGGTAGCGGCCGATGTGATCGCCCTCGATCACATCGGCCATTTCCAGCGGTGTGGATTGCGGATGCACGTATAACGCATCCGTCGGGCAATAGGCCTCGCACATGAAGCAGGTCTGGCAATCCGATTGGCGCGCAATCACCGGGACGCCCGACGGCGTCCGGTCGAAAACATCTGTAGGACATACATCTACGCACTTGTCACAGCCGATGCATGCCGGCGCTGACACAAGCTCGATCATGACGCCACCAGTGCAGATCCGACAGATTCGGAAGTCCGGGTCCACACCGAATCCAAACCACCGGTGAGAACATGATGGTGCTGCGTCACATCGAGTTCGGGAAAATCGTCCCGCTTGCTCATTCCCCGAGTCTCGGTCCGCGCCAAGGTCGAGTGATACATCCACCGACCGACAGCCGTGATCGCGGCCGCTTGCCGCGCTGCCATCCGCCCTGCAGGATCCGCTCCCAAGTCTGCACTCACTGCACCCCACAGCGATTCGAGCTCACTCAGCGCTGTGGATACTCGATCACCGCTGCGGAGGTAGTTCTTGTCGAAGGGAATCAGCTGCGCCTGAGCAGCTTTCACCACATCGTCGGCAGCAAATCCGGTACGTACCGGATTGCGCAATCCGACGGTTCCGGCTCCGTGAAGAACACTGGTAGACCCGCGTCCGACCGACAGCGCATAGCGCGCAGCACCGGTTCCCGCCCATGAACCAGAAGACATCGCCCACGCGGCGTTGTGACTTCCCCCGCCGGTAAAGCCGCCACAGATTCTCTCTCGGGTTGCAGCGTCCCCGGCGGCAAACAGTCCTGGAACGGATGACGCGCAATCGTCGTCGACGACGTTGATTCCCCCAGTCCCGCGAACAGTGCCTTCGGCGAGCATCCCGACTTCGAATTTGTCGGTGAAGGGATCGATTCCGCGGCGATCGAATTGTAGGAAGAAGTTGGGTTGCCCCAGCCTCATTCGACGCTGCACCTCGGCGTCGGCCCGATCGATCTGCGCGAAGACGGGCTCGTTCCGCAACGTGCTGGCGATGACGGACCTCCCCTTCGCCGAACCGGCTCCTTCGAGCACTCTTCCGTCAGCGTGGAAGAACGTCGCGTACGCGTAGTAGGCAGTTTTGGTGATCGTCGATCCGGCCGCTGCGATTCCGTACGCGTTGGAGAACTCCATGCCGGAGAACTCGACTCCGACTTCGGCTGCCATCAATGCACCGTCACCGGTATCGACATTGGTGCCCAACGCACCGGACAGAAACGCACAACCTCCGCTGGCGACCACTACCGCGCCTGCCGATACGCGGTAGTCCTGATGTTCGTGACGCTGATATCCGGCGACTCCGCGAACTCGGCCCTCACCGTCCACCAACAACTCGAGTGCCGGCGAATGGTCGAGGATGCGCACCCCGGCTCGACGAATCCAGGTGCGCATCCGCCGCATGTACTCAGGCCCCTGCAAGCCGGTGCGTATCTGCTTGCCCGTGCTGGTGTCGACGGGGAAGGGATATCTGCCCTCCACCGCGAGGAGATCCATGTTGGAGTAGGTCTGCGCGAGGACGCGGTCCATCCAGTGGTGGTCGGCAAGATATCCGCCGAGCGCCTCGCGTCCGGCCTTTGCCCGCTCACGTGCAGTCGTATCCGGTTCGACGTACCAAACACCCGTTCCGGAGGGGGCCGTTGCGCCGCTCGTTCCGCAGTAGCCCTTGTCGACCAGGACGACATCTGCACCGGCCTTGGCCGCGCGCAACGCTGCCCATGCGCCGGCGGGGCCACCACCGATCACCAATACATCGGTGGAGAGTTCGAGGACGTCCGTCACTGGCCAACTCCTGTCAGAGGTCTACGCAACATTTCTGTTGCCGCAATATTCCTCGAACGAACTACCCAGCGCCACAGTCAGAATCACTGTGAACTCAACCGGTCACCATCGCATCGACAGATGCGCTACGACGCTTCCCGCTCCTCACCTGTGCACAACGCGGAATACTTGGCGAAGGCTTCCTGCAAGGTCAGCGATTTGCGTCGCTCGGCGATGTCGCGGGGCTTTCCCTGCGCAACACATCGGCGAGCATGCTCGATCACAGCTTCACGTATGACGCTGGAAATGTCCGCGCCCGTGAGCTCTTGGAGGGTCTCTAGGGCCCTCAGTTCCTCTACGTCGAATCTCACCGTTACCGATCGTCTAGCCACGCTCAGGATGTTACTTGCGGGTACACCAAATTTGGTGAGTTACATATGCGTCGAGTCGAATATCTTTGGGCGCCAAAACCTTCGAATTCCGATCTACGTGGGTAAATCGTTTTCCGCCCGTGGCACTCATGTAATGCAACGCACACAGCGCCATCCAGCGTGCCCACGGACACTGTCGCTGTCTATGCTTGCGAAATACTGCCTTCGATCGGAGATACATCGCGTGAGCATCGACCACATCGTTTCCGCAGTCGACGGCGATGCTGCCGAGCGAATCAAAACGGCCTTGGCCGAGAGGGCCGCAACCTCGACGGACACGACCACGCTGGTGTTCGACGGTGTCCGGATCGAGATTCCTCCGTCGGTCGGCGACGCCGTCGTGCAGCTCCTGACCTACCTCGCGGCTGGCGACAGCGTCGCTCTCGGGCCCGTCGCAGAACTCCTCACCACCTCGCAGGCAGCAGAGATCCTCGGCGTTTCGGACACGTATGTACGCAAGCTCGCCGACGCCGGGAAACTCCCGATCGAACTACGCGGCACCCACCGCAGGTTCCGCCTCGATGACGTGATGGCTTACCGCGAGCAGTTCCCCAAACGTACCTAGCTCTTCGCGTACATTCCTTCGATCTCCTTCGAGAACCGATCGACGACGACATTGCGCTTGATCTTGAGCGTCGCTGTCATCTCACCGTCTTCCTCGGTCAGATCGCGATCGAGAATGACGAACTTCTTGATCGACTCCGCATGCGAGACAGCTGCATTGGCGTCGTCGACGGCCTTCTGCAGCTCCGCTCGAAGGTCCTTGTCATCACGCAGTTCGGCGACGCTGGCGCCAGAAGGCTTGCCGTTCTCCGCCTTCCACTTCTCGAACACCTCGGGATCGACGGTCAGCAGCGCCGTGATGTAGGTCTTCCCGTCGCCGACGACGACTGCCTGCGAGACGATGGAATGCGAACGGATACGGTCTTCCATCGGGCCTGGCGAGACGTTCTTGCCACCCGCCGTCACCAGAAGATCCTTCTTGCGTCCGGTGATAGAAAGGTAACCGTCGCTGTCGAGTTCACCGAGATCACCGGTTCGCATCCAGCCGTTGACGAATGTCTCTTCGGTGGCCTTGTCGTTCTTCCAGTAACCCTTGAAGACGACTCCACCGTTGAGTTCGATCTCGCCATCCTCGGCGATGCGTACCCCGTTGCCGCCCATCGGCTGTCCGACGGTTCCGATCTTCTGAGCACCCGGCACGTTGACGCAGTGCGCCGCAGTGGTTTCGGTGAGACCGTAGCCCTCGTAGATCGGAACTCCGAGCCCGCGGAAGAAGTGCCCCAACTCAGGAGTGAGGGCGCCGCCGCCGGAGATCGCGAACCAGCACTGGCCGCCGAGAGCCTCACGAAGCTTCGAGTACACGAGCTTGTCTGCCACTGCGTGCTTCGCCTTCAAGATCAGCGAGGGACCGCCCTTGTCGAGGGCTTGGCTGTACTCCTTGGCGGTGGCTTCGGCGAAGGCGAAGATCGCGCTGGGGATCTTTCCACCGGATTCCGCCTTGCGTGCTGCGCCGTCACGAACTTTTTCGAACACACGCGGAACACCGAGGATGGTGTTGGGCTTGTACCGCTCGAATTGAGTTGTAATGGTGGCAAAGTCGGACCAGTGCGCCTGCGAAGCGCCAGCTTCGAACGTCGCAAGGGACACCGCGCGGGCCAGTACGTGAGCGAGCGGCAGGAAGGTCAGGACTCGGTTTCCCGGAACCGCCACCTTGCCGATCGATGCCGTCAGAATCCCGCGCACCTCGGACAGGAAGTTGCGATGTGTGAGGATGCATCCCTTGGGACGGCCTGTCGTGCCAGAGGTGTAGACGAGCGACGCCAGATCGTCGGCCTTGATGCCCGCGAGCCGTTTCTTCAGCTCGGTGTCGTCAACGTCGGCACCCTGTGCGGTCAGCTTTTCGACTGCTCCGTCGTCGATCTGCATGACGGCCTTGAGAGAGCTTGGCGCGTCCTGGAACAGCTGCTCGTGCGCGCCGGTTTCGACAATCGCGATGACGGCCTCGGAGTCTTCGAGGATCCAGCTGACCTGGCCCTGAGACGACGAGTCGTAGATCGGAACGGTAGCCGCGCCGGCCGCCCAGATGGCGAAGTCGAAGAGTGTCCACTCGTATCGGGTCGCGGAGAGCAGTGCGACGCGATCGCCTGCCTGCACGCCAGCAGCGATGAGACCGTTTGCGACGCCGGTGACCTGCTCGGCGAACTCTTTAGCCGTTACATCTACCCAACCCTCTCCCTTGGGGCGGGAGAACACCGTCAGTTCGGGCGTGCGCTCGGCGTGAGTGAAGACGGTGTGCACCACAGACTCATTGTCGGAGATGGTGAACTGGGCTTTGGCGCTGTACTCACTCACAGGGTGTCATCTCCGTTGGTCTGCGATTCGATGCTGATTCTGAAGCGGTGGAGTGCGCGGGCGAAGTCTGCGACCTCGGACTCGGTCCAATCGTGCAGCCTGCCGGCGACTTGGTCGAGCCGACGCGCGTCGGCGGCGTCGAGGTATTTGCGGCCCGCCTCCGTCAGGTGCAGCGGATTGCCCTGACGAACGGATCCCGGATCGGCATACACCCAGCCTGCCTCGATGCACCCGCGCACTTGGCGCGAGATGGTCGAGCGGTTGACGCCGAAAACTTCGGAGATCTCCGTGGCCTTGCAGCCGTCGTTGCGGCCGATGAAGGAGAGGAAGGAATGCTGCGCGATCGACGGGTGGTCATCGGAATGCCGATCCCCCGTCATCAGCTGCCGCGTGAGGTGCACCAGCTCGTCATGAACGGCTGGTGGACCGGTGAGCGCCATTGCTCCGTCGTGTTGCACTGGGCAACTATAACGCCGACCCCTGTGTCCGACGCAATATGACCGCCGCCACCGACAAGAAGTCCGTCGGTGGCGGCGTGAAAAGTTAGACCAGATCTTCACCCTTGCGGCGGGCAATTGCCCAATCCTTGAAGAACCCCTTGCTGATGACTCCCAAGACAACCAGCACCAACGCCGGCCAGATCAGAACGTAAATGGTCAGTAGAGCTGTACTCATCCGTATCCCTTCCACTTGTCTCGACGGTTACTTTCCGGACGCTCCCACGGCAGGAAGCTCATCCTCGTCGAAGTCTCCGGTCCGCTGCTTGATGAGTTCGAAATCGAACGTCTCACGCTGATTGACGGACATCGCAAAGCACACGACGGTACTGACGGCATAGGCCACCAAAGATCCGCTGAGCGTTGGGTAATCGTGCAGGAAGCCGATCGCGAACGGCGCGGACAGCACGATCGCCAGGCCACCGACGATCTGCGCAACCTTCAGACCGAAGAATCCAAATGTCATGAGCCCCAGCACCACTCCGATACCGAGAACGGCAACGATGTCGGAGAGAATCCCGAACATCCCATCCATCGGCACCCAACTGAATCGGACGGGCAAGAAGGCAGCAAGAGCCACCAGCACCGACACAGTGAAGGCCTTGTTGGTGACCTTTCCCCAATAGAAGCTCGCAATAACCGGGAACACCAGCGCGCCCCACAGCGCGCCGACGAACACCAACAGATCCAGAATGCTCAATTGCAGACTTGCCAAGGAGATAGCCGCCGCCGTGGCAACAATCATCGTTACTCGGCCGATGAGCAGCATCCGTCGAGGGTTCGCATTAGCCTTGCCTGCGACGGCTTGGCCGTAAACGTCGGTCATCACGATGGACGAGAGCGCAGCAAGGTCCGAGTCCGCCGTCGATGACAGCGCGCCGATGATCATGACAAAGAAGACAGCCAGCAAAATTCCGGGCAGGTAGGACGCGGCCATCTGCGGAATCAGGTTGTTGACGTCACCATCCATCGGCTCGATTCCGAGGTATAGAGCGAGAACACCCAGCATTCCGACGCCGGTGGCAGTGGCGCCATATCCCACGGTTGCGGTGATGAAGGTTGGCTTGATCAGGTCTTCGCGGACCGCGAACAGACGTTGGGCAATGGTCTGGTTGCCGATTGCGTAGGCAAGAACTGCCGCGATGTACGGCGCACCCTGTTCGAAGAAGGCAACGCTCGAGAAGAAGTTGCCCTGCTCAGCAGTAAGGTTGCTTGCCCCGGATTCGAAGGCTGCCGGGAACCCCGCCGCAAAGAAGATGAACGGCACCAAAACTGCTACCGCACCGAGCATTCCGATCAGCTGAACGAAGTCGGTCAACACCGAAGCGCGGAAGCCCGACCACAGCGTGTACAGCAAAACGCCCAACGCGACGATGAACACACCCTGGATGAAGTTGAACGGCGAAAGCAACGCGATCAGCAGACCACCAGCGAGGAAGTTCGACATCAAACTGATGAGACTACCGACGATATTGGAGCCCGCGAGCATCAGCTGACTCGAGCGTCCGTGCCGCGCGTACATGACCTCAGCCAGGGTGTGGGCTTTCGGCGCTACTTTGCGAATTCGCTGGCCAAACGGATAAATGAAGAGAATCATCAACGCGCCCCATAAACCGTAGTGAATGGGGCCGGAGATTCCGTAGGTGTAGCCAGAAGTGGCGGATGCGTACATCGACGACGCCCAAATCCAGGTGGCCGTCATACTCGCGGCCGAAACACCAAATCCTAACTTGTTTCCGGCGGTCATAAAACCGTCGGCATTTTCCTGTTTCTTACCAATACGAAGAGAAATCAGAAAAGTTCCACCATAAAAAGCAACAAGCAGTGAAACAATTACCAAGGTACTGAACTGGACCATGTCGGACCCCGTCACATGCCACATCCTTCGCACATAATCGACAGAACAAAGCACAAAACCCCTGTTCAGGATCTTTGCGCTTCGTTTCTGCACGCCCTAGGAGCGACCGCCATACCAACACCGGTCACATATTCAATTGACTAGCAACACGCACTTCGTCTTTTCGGAAACCCAACCTCCACAAAATAAATCTTCTGCGCAAGCTTTTGGCTCGACCACGCAATTCAACAACTGAGAATCGACCATAGCATGATGGCAATTTCGAACAAAAACTCCGATATTTTTCCACCCGAAAATATTCATGTTTCCGCCGCAGAAAAATCGTGCGCTTCCAGCGCATATAACAACTCCGCATCGATTGAAATCGATTCTCGATTCGATCGCGTACCTACATCGACAGGACCATCCTGGCAAACCGTCGGCCCCACTCGGGATCGGCGGAAACATGCTGGTCCAGCGGATTGGAGACAATCGCCCCGATCATTCGCAGGTACAAGAGGGTGTCTCGCACCATCCACGTCCAATCGTCGTCGCATAGGCGTGTTCCGTCTGTTGTCGACCAACCCAATGCCGTGAGGCCTTCGATCATCACTTCACTACGTTCGGACTCCGACAAGCCGGCAGCCAACGTAAGGAACAGAATTCGGCCGGCTTCCTGCGCCAACTCGCCCTTTCCCAACGGCATGGCCGTCACGATGTGACGCCACAGCTCGCCTTCATATGCAAGCACTGACGCGCCGAGTCGAGTCAGAAGCAATGTGCCTCGGAGTTTCCGGACAAATCTCAGTGTCTTTGCGACTTCAACGAGTACTGCTAATTGCGAGTCACTCCCTGCCATGACATCGATCCCGTCACTGTCCCAATCGAGTTCGTCTCGGGCATACGCAACAAGGTCCGGAGGCAGTGACCCGGATGCCGTCAAGACAATCCCACCACCTCGCGCGGAGTTCAGCAGCCACAGCAGTTGACGGGTTGCTCCTTCACGCATCACCTCGAAGTAGTTGTCGTATCCGCCACGAAGCTCCGCTTCGGCAACTGCGGCAAACAGTTTCGGCGCGGAATGAACAGACAAGCGGCGCAAGAACTTCTCGAACAGCGAGCTTCCCACAGGCGGTGACTTATGCAATGCCACTGCAATGGTGACCGCTGCATTGGACTCTGCGGGAACAAAACGTTCGGGATCGAACAGTCCATTACTCGCCTGCCCGTTCAGGAACTCGCGATACCCGATCGGACCGCCAGAATCCTCCGGCGGGCACGCCCTCGCACCGTCAAGACAAGATGGCTCAGAAATCGGCTGGTCTTCGACAATCTGCTCGAGAACCAACGTGTGACTCCACCTTGCGCGGGCGTTGTACTCATAACGGACGTACTCCCCGACCGCGGTAACTGCCTCGTCGATCCGGACTTCGTCCTCACCAAACTCGTCTTCCTGGTATCCGTCGCGCTCGATCACCTCTGGCGCGATGTACCGATCTGGGCCATTGTCCGTTGAATGATGGACACTCACCCACTGATGAGCGTGTTGATCTCCCCATCCCATCACCGCCTGCACAATCGAATGAAGCTGGTCCAGTTCAATATTCGACGGAACCGAAAACCGTCTCCAAATAGGCGGCGTGATGCAATCGATTTCGATCCGCACGACAAAGTTCGCCGCCGCCGGCCGTCGACGCTGATTCCGCATCTGCCTCGGTGTAAGGACCTTCATCTGGCTTTGCGCCGCTTGATATGCAGGTACCAAACGCAGATGTGAAGCTCGCCGAACTCGCTGACCCGTCATCTATGGAGGCTAGATCTACCTACCGACAAGCCGAGATACTCACTGCCACAAGGTTGCCCGTTTTGTCGGGGCTCGCGTCACGTCGCTGGTCGGCTGTCAAGTCCTGATCAGCGCGGACCTGTGGCAGGCATCTTTAATCATCCACTGCACGGACAATAGTGTGCGCCGATTACCGTAGACCTGACAGCTACCGCACGAAAACAGTGCCCAGCGCCTGCTCGGACTGGCACAGAACATGAGGATCCATGAGCGACCAAGACACGACCGCCGACCAGCCCCTCCACATCAACGGCGCAATTGCCTTGGTGACGGACGAGCGCGACGAATTGGTTCGCCTGTGCGTTCAAACTCTCGCCGAACTACTGGGCAGTGAGCCTGCCACCGATGACGACGGCGACATCGTCGTGCCGGTTCACGGATTTGTCGTCTACGTGACCGTCGCCGACGACGGCCCCCAGATCAACGTCTGGTCCTCGGTTCTGACCGGCCTCGGCAATCCCTCGCATGCTGCGACTCGACTGATCGAACTCGCGCAGGAATGGCCGCGCCTGCGCTTCGCCTTCAGCGGCGACCACCTACTGGTCTCCACGATGCTCGACGCCGATCCCTTCGCTCCGCAGCATCTGCTGAACCTGATCGACGAGGTTCACGACTTCACTCACGAACTCGACGACGATTTCGCTGAATCATTCGGCGGGTCCCTCGACTGCGACGCAGATGACGACAGCTACGCCGGAGACTGCAATCCCGGCGGTTGCGGCGGAGACTGTGACTGCGCGTGCGGCGATGAAGCAGACGCCGTCGACGGTGATCTTGATATTAGGGCAGTCACCTCGACGTCCAGCAAGTAGGCAACAAGCCACTGCCCGTACTGCGTGCGTGCATCTCTGCGATTGCTGAGGTGCACGCACGCTTACGTTTGTCATCGCTTCTCGGGACGACCGAAAGCGACCGAATGAAATTCGCTTGCGCGGCAGGAACGACGACGGAAAGATCGTCACTGCCGGTTTCGCTACTGTGCAGCGCAATGACCTTCGGCCCGGCAGCGAACTCATCAATCAGACCACGACGGGCTGGCCTGCTATTCCTTTGTGCGGCTTGGCAGAGAGCTCATATCAGTCGCCGATTTAGGCGCCGAACGCGCCTGAATCGCGAAAATCCCTCGCCTACAGCTACTTTCGTCGGTGCAATTCAACGACGCAATGCCCCCCCTAGACGTCGCTGTACCAACCAGACGACTGGGATTGCGGGCGAGGCCGCCCCAAGATCAGCCTGCGTATGGCTCGCAGGCAGGTCCGGTGATGTAGCCCTGCTCGCAGCCATGCTGCGTTTGGATATCACCGCTGGTCGGCTCTTTGCCACACTTAACACCGCAGCGTTCGTATCCGTTTACGACACCATCACCGTTCCGGTCTTCGTCAGGGTCATAGGGGTAACCGCCTCCGGGATTCGTGTTCGCCTCCGCACGCATCTCCGCACAGGCCGGATCGGTCGTGGAGTACGAGCCATCGGTGTAGACCGCAGTTCCCGGGTAATCGCAGTACCGTAGAACCCTTTCCGAAGCTTGTGTAGTTGCCGGAGGCACATAGGTGTCGCAGGATGCCTCGTAGCCAGTGGTGCCATCGGAGTACAACGCGGTACCTGACTGGTAGAGGGAGAAATCGCCGCATACGAAGGTGATCGGCGCGACCTCGGGTGTGCTGCTTGGGGGAGGTACTACGGCCTCAGTTGCCGGGACGGCTGTTGCCGATGAGCTTGATGGGGTTGTCGACGGCAAGTCTGTGCCTGGGCCGCCGCAAGCAGAAAGACTGAACGACGAGAGCAATGCGCCAACAGCGAGGATGAGCGCTCTCTTCATGTCAGTCTCCTGTGTGTTCCCGCACGCTGTTGTGTCGAACGAGCAACTCCGGCGATCACCGCCGTGAGCATTCTCCGCATCGTGCCGCCTTCACCCGGTAGCGATTCGCATCACATTGATAATCGGCAGACGAGAAAACTCGTTACGGAGTTCCGAGTTTTCTCGTCTGCCGTTATCAACGCAGCAAGCTTTCCCCTTTGGGATTCGGCGTTCACCAATTTTCGGTAGCTACTCCTCGTGCTGGCGGTACTCGCGACAATGGTTGGCGTCTCGACTAGTGCCGACGCTGTTTGACCGATCGGGAGGCCCTTGACGAGAGGAAGCGCGTTGAGCGTTACTGCGTATCCGTACTGACCAATGGCCCAGTGCGCTTCATTGATCTTTGCGCAGACCGATATTGGCTCCGCGACCTGTCCGCCGGTAATCGAAGCAATAGTGTGGTCAATTCCGCATCGCTAGTAAGTGAGGCAAGTACCTTCGCGACTGAAATGACGTTCACCAGCCACTGAAACGCGTCACGTCAGCGCTGTGAAGTCGACGAGTTCCTTTTCAATGTCAGCTAAGGGCTTCTCCCCAGTTGCTGCTTCGATGGCTCGCGGCGCCAATCCTCGATCGAGCATGAATGCCATCAGTTTCGTGATTGTCGACTTGGCTGCCTGCAGCTGAGCCAACTGCCCCGACTTCGGATCGCTGAACGCCGTCAGGCGGTTGATTCGGGCGGAGAGTTTCGTCTCCACATCCGCCAACTGGTACCAGAGCGCTTCGTCATGAGGAAGGCCGAGCATCTTGCGTGCATGCTCGGTCGATACCCGCAGGATCAACGTGGTCGAATCCGTGATCGGCTGATCGGGGGCACTGCCGCCTACCGCCGCGCCCGCGGCCACCGCCGCGCCCGCTCCGGCCAAACCACCAAGCATTCCGAGACCACCGATCATCCCTCCCGGCCCGAATGCTGCAAGCCCGCCGACGATAGCGGCGCCACCTGCCGCGGCAGCCGGCGCTGCGAGCATGAGCCCGACCGGTCCGGCCGCGACCAAGGCGAGACCGACTGCGGCTGTAATTACCCTGCCCCAGGGGACGCCACCGCGACTGTCCAAGCATTTCTGGACGTCTTCGAGGGCGGTGCTCACTGTCTTTCCGAGCTGACGAACGAACCCCAATTCGACGGCGATGTCGGCGAGTGCGTCGCGGGGGGCGTTGCCGATTTCGAGTTCATACGGATCGATGATGTTCGTCAGCGCGAGCACCACCAACTCGCCGACCACTTCGTGTATCTCCCATCGATGCGGAATCATCGGCAATTGACCATTGCTCAGTTGCTGTAGTTCGACTGCGACGGGCTGTCCACTAACTGACGCGGCCTGCTCTATTTGAGCGACGATGTTGTCCTGGACGATGTCGAGTGCATGTCGGTAGCGTTCGGCCAGCGCTTTGTCTTTGAGGTTGCGGTGGACCGCATGCGCGTAGTGCAGCATCAACAACACCGAAGCCTCGTTGTCATTGAGACGAACCGCGATATCTGATGTGCGGATTGCGATTTCCTTCGAGGGGTACAGAAGATCTGCAACCAGCATGGCGAGGGCGCGATGTCCGAGATACGCCCCAGAGGCATGGGATGCGCCGTTGTCGATGACGAAATCCTGGGCACCTGGGAAGGTGGTCGCCAGCCCCCTGCCGCCGGTGACGACGTCGCCGACATCGAGGAAGTTCGACCAGTCGTCGACCCGGCCGTACGGAAACTTCTTGAGTAGTCGCTCGCTGCTGTCGTGAACGGCTTGCACGTTCGCCGGGCTACCGATGGTGATGAACCTGCGGACATGGACATTTTCAGGAAGATGGTCGAGAAGATCGATCGCGATGACACTGCCCAGGCTGTGGCCGATCAGAATGATCTCGCCAGAGGTGGGCAAATGGTCAAGGATGTGCCGCAGGATCGCTCCGCGGACCGGTTCCTCCCGAACGTACTTGCGTACTTGCTGCAGATCCAGGAGTGATAGCGATCCGATCGCGGCCTGCTGCAGTGGAGCGAGAACTTGCCCGGGCACACGATGGAAACCGAAGGTGCGGGCCCCGCCCTCGAGACCCAGAATCCGCTGGACTCTCGCCTGACGCCGCTCAAAGCCGCGGCGACTGGCCGAGTCGTCGCGCGGTTTGTACGTCACGGGGGGCAGCTTGGCACCAATACCGTCTGTTGTGAGGAACGAACTGTAGCGAGGTGCGATGACCATATCCCGATTGACCGCGCCGAAACCGGCCTGTTCGAGACCGCGGTCGAGACCGTCGAGCCAACTCGATTTCGGATCGCCGTCACCGATTCCGTGCAGAAAAACAATCTTCACAACCATATCCCTCTCGAAGGTCGAACCCTGGTATCACCTAAACCACTACTGTTATTCGCTACAAAGATTCGAAAAAGATGAGCACCGCCGAAAATCTCGAACGGGTTCTCTGCGCTAACTTCGCAATACCGTACAGAGGAGGATCGACACCTCTGCGACCAGATCGCCCAATTTCGTCCACGACCACAGCTTTAGGTCAGCCAACTATCGAGATCGCTTTGCTCGAATGGGGTCGTAGAGATTATTTGCGGGTATGTCGCAGTATCTGTCATGCGGCTACGTCCACGATCAAGTAATCGGGGATCGCGAACCATCCGCAAGCATGCTGGATCTCGGGCAAACCTCGAGATCTGCGACGGCGAATTCTATTCCGGCTGTTTGCATCCGGCTCGCGGTGCCGCTGGCGTTAACCGGGAAATCGACTCTCTGCAACGTCGTCACCGCTCCGGAACTGCGCTTAGCCTGCTCACCGAGTCCCAACGCACCGGCACCTGCCTGGTTGTCGCTTTGAGAGCCGAGGTTTCGGCGTAGTTGCAGGCTCCGTAGCTGTCATCATTGTCGTAATTTCAGTCGATGCGTCGTCAGTCTATGAGCCACGCTGTCAACGCCAGTGCCTCGACGCTGAGCATCGCAGCCGGCTATTTTCGTAGCGCGGTATATCGGCGAGCTCCGAGTCGTTTCGGCTGGCACACATTCGCCGCAATGCGGCTGGATCTCACTTCACATTTCAGAGAACGAAATCGAGGTCAGTCGCCCACCTCGACACCGTAACCGGGACAGCAATAGCGCCAAGTCCGTGGTTATGCCCCTGACCTGCCGCCCGACGGCGCCAAACATCTGCGCGGCGGGTAGATCTCGGAAAGAACCATGGTTCGTTCGACAGTCCCGAGGCCGAGTACAGAAATGGCAAGTTTTCCGTCGGGACCCAAATGCCGACTGAGACTGCTCCTAAGTCGACGAAAGAATTGTCGCCGTCGACTGCTGCTGCTGCTGCTGCTGCTGCGGGGACAGTAAGTTGGCGACCCACAGGTAGAGCATCGAAATCTGCGCGGGCACTCGGCCCACTATCACTCGCACTGCCGACGGAGAGCTTGACTGCGCCGTCCTCATCCACGGTGTTGCTGTAGAAGACAGAATCCTGATCCGAAGCGGCTTTACTGCCTCCGCCCGGGAGGAAGACGACCATATGCCGCGCAAACTGAAGCACAAATGGCACCACCGAACCCTGACGGCTCAGGCGACGGCGGTGAAACCCTTCGCCCGATCTTTGTCGGCCGAGGTCCACAGCGTCGTCGACAGTTCGGCCTTCACCAGCGGGATGACCTCTTCCGCAAATCGGCGCAGAGTGTCCTTCTGCTGCTCGAAGTCGAGCACGTGATTGACCGACACCGATTGGAAATCGTGGCCGTAGCTCTGGTGGTAGTCGAGGATCTTCTCGGCGACTCGCTCCGAGGATCCGACCAACGCCGGCCCACGGTCGACGGCCTCCTCGATGGTCCGGAAGCTCGTCGACTTCCCGACCGCTTTGGGGTCGTGCTTGCGCTTGTCAGCTTGTGCAACGGCGCCCTCGTAGATCGGACGAAACTCTTCGATGGCCTGCTCGGTGGTATCGGCGAGGAACAATCCGCCCGAACCCGATCCGACGTACGCCTTGGACGGGTCGTGTTCGTATGCCAGGTACTGCTCGCGGTAGTGGTCGATCAACACTTTGTAGTTCTCACGAGGCTGGAAGGCGTTGGCGGTGACGATGGGGTCGCCCCACTTCGCCGCGAGTTCGACGGCCTCGAACGAGGTAGCCGATCCGTGCCAGATACGGAACGGACCGTCGTAGGGACGCGGTAGCGTCGTCGCGTCCTCGAGCGATGGTCGGTGGGTTCCCACCCACTTGACGTTTTCCTCGCTGATCAGCAGTTTGAGGAGTTCGTAGTTCTCGGTGAGGTATTCGTACTGCTTGGAGATATCCAGACCGAGGAGAGGGTATTGAAGGACCTCGTTGCCCTTGCCGATCACGATCTCGAGGCGTCCCCGGCTGAGCTGATCGATGGTTCCGAAATCTTCGGCGACTCGAATCGGGTCGAGTAGCGACAGGACGGTGACACCCGTCGAGAGCAGGATTCTGTCCGTGGCCTGCGCAATCGCGCCCAAAACGACGGTTGGCGCCGACGAAAGAACCGGCCCGGCATGGCGCTCGCCCACCGAGAACGAATCGATACCCAACTCTTCGGCCAGAACCGCCAGTTCGACGACGCGGTTGAGCCGATCGGACGGGGCAACTTCCTCGCCGGTCACTGGATGGGGTGGGTTGAAAATGATGTCCAGAACCTGAAAACGCATGACCCGTCTTTCTCGATAACCGCACAGCGCGCCTGTCCCTCGGAGGCTAGTGCGCGGCTGCTCGACGGATCAGCCAACCGACGACGCTCCCAACGCAACGAACTCACGAAACACCGTATTCAACAACTACTTTCGACTCAATGAGACTATTCAGTCGATAAAACTCTCACCGATCCGAAGTCGATCGAAAACATGCCGAACTCCCGCCAGGCAGGACCTGTGTCACCGACCAATCGAGCGCACGGTAAACATGAAGTACTAAGAGTGCGTTCCCTTACTCGTTAAGAGGTACTTGTTATGAATGGTGCGGCAGCCATCGGTGATGGCATATTCCAGATTCCTGTCCCGATCACGGACAACCCGCTCGGGCACACGCTCGTCTACGCCATGGAATCCCCCGGCGGACTGATCTTGGTCGACGCTGGATGGGGCGACGACAACGGCTGGCAGGGCCTCAACGCAGGGCTCGTTGAGATCGGGCATTCGGTGACCGACATCGAGGGCGTCGTGGTCACGCACTTCCATCCGGACCACACCGGACTGTGCGGACGGGTCCGCGAGGCATCCGGCGCCTGGATCGCCATGCACGAGGGCGACCACTACCTGTTCGATCAGATGGCCACTGCGCGTAACGAGGAGTGGATGGCGTACCAGCTCGACAACATGGAACGTGCCGGAGCGCCCGCAGCTGACCGTGATGCCTTCCGACTGGCTGCCGCGGGTGAGTCTCCGGTGGGCCCCGAGTCCGCTCCCGACCGCCTTCTCGCCGACGACGAAATCATCGCGCTCACCGGGCGCGGCCTCCGCGTTGTCTACACCCCCGGCCACACGCCTGGTCATGTCTGCTTCTACCTCGACGACGCCGACGTCATGTTCACCGGCGACCACGTCCTGCAGAAGACGACACCTCACGTCGGCAACTTCGTGTACCCCCTCGACGAGCGTGACGCCCTCGCCGATTTCCTCGACTCGCTCGCGCGGGTGCAGAACATGAACATCACCCGCGGTCTCGGCGCTCACGGCATTCCGATCGACGACGTCGGTGGCCGCGCCGGCGAGCTGATCGAGCATCACCAGGAACGACTCGATCATCTGCTCCAGGAGTTCGCCGACGACAAGCTCACCGTGTGGGACGTCGCGGCAAAGATGAAGTGGTACAAGCCGTGGGCCGAGATCTCCCCGATGGGAAAGACGATGGCGTTGTCCGAAGGTGCAGCTCACCTTCGCCATCTGGTTGCCCGAGAACAGGTCTCTCAGGTTCCCGGCTCCGAGCCCGCGCTCTTCGCTCGCTCCGTCTGAAAGATCAGGGCCGACAAGCACTCCGCTCGTCGGCCCTGATCTCTATTCCACTTCGGCCTGATCGACTATTCGGGTCGACGCCGATCGCGGGACCACCACCACCGGAACCGGTGAGTACCGCACAATCTTCGCTGCCCGACTGCCGAGGAACACCCGCGCCAGTGGACCTGCCTTGCTCGAGCCGACAGTCAGAACGTCACCTCGGTCCCACTCGACGCCCTCGAGCGCCTCGGCCCAGTTACGACCATGGCTGATAACCGATTCCATGACGTCGGGTATTTCGGGCAGTGCACGCACGCGCTCGAAGGCAGCGTTGGTCTCGCGCTCGACCACCTCGGCCCACTCGGAGATGACCGGTGAATCCCCCTCGGTCCCGAGTGTGGTCGTGTACTGCGCGTTCGCACGAACTGCAAACGCCGCCAATCTGAGTCCGGCATCGACACGCGCAGCCACAGTCGCGGCGGCGAGCACCAGATCGTCCTGATCGGGTGTGCCCGAGTAGGCGGCGGTGACGCGGCGAACCACCTCACCGGGCTTGGTTCGAAATCCCCTCGGCGCCAGCGCGACCGGAACGTCGGAGCTGTGCAGCAAGCGGGAGGTGACACTGCCGAGAGCCACGTGACCGAACACCCCGGCCGTCGACGAATCCAGGATGATCATCTTGGCTTCGTGCTCGTGAACGAGATCAAGTAGGCCACTCGACGTCGACTGAGCCTCATGCACGACATAGGTCACGTCGACGTCCGAGGGCATGTCGGCCCGCGCTTTCGCCAGCGCCGCTTCGGCTTCGGCTCGCAACTGCTGGTGGTATTCGGCGTCGACACGCGCCATTCCGGGCGGTGGCGGCGAGGGAATCACCGCGCAGATCACCAGCGGTTCACCGGACGAGCGCGCCAACAGCGTTGCAAGATGGACGGTTCCGGAACTGTCACCGTCGGGTGCGTATCCCGCGAGCAGCGTCATGACTCGGACTCCGATCCCAATTCGGCGCGGTTCTTCGCACCGAGGCGCGAGTGCTTCATACCGTAGGCGAAGTACCAGATGATCGCGACGGTCACCCAGACGAGGAACACATAGATCGTGACGGTTCGGAGATCCTTGATGATCCACAGGCAACCAAGGATCGAGAGGATCGGCGTCACCGGATAGCCGGGAACTTTGAAACTGCGCGGCAGGTCCGGGTCACTGCGCCGCAGGATGATGACCCCGACCGACACAACGAGGAAGGCCACCAGGGTTCCGATGCTGGTCATTTCGGCGAGGAAGTTGATCGGAATGAAACCGGCCAGAATGCTGATGACGACACAGACGATGATGGTGTTGGGCACCGGCGTCAGAGTCCGCGGATTCACCTTGTGGAAGATCGACGGAATCATGCCGTCGCGTGACATCGCGAACAAAATACGGGTCTGACCGTAGATGACCACGAGCGTGACGCTGCAGATCGAGATCACCGCACCGGCGGCCAGAAGTGTTCCCGGCCAGGTAGATCCGGTCACCTGTTCGAGGATGGCGGACAGCCCGGCTTCCTGACCTTCGAACGATGCGGAATCCTGTGCACCGATGGCCACGGCGACAACGGCGATGTAGATCGCGGTGACGGACACGAGCGCAATGAGGATCGCGAGAGGGAGATTGCGACGAGGGTTCTTCACTTCTTCGCCGGCGGTGGACACTGCGTCGAGGCCGATGTACGAGAAGAAGATGATTCCGGCGGCGGACATGACGCCGCTGAATCCGAACGGTGCGAAGTCGGCGAAGTGATTGCTGTTCCATCCGGCGATGCCGACCACGATGAAAAGCAACAGAATTGCAAGTTTGATCGAGACCATGATGGCGTTGGCCTTGGCCGATTCACTGGCGCCGCGAATGAGCAGAACACCGCACAGGCACACCAGGATCACCGCGGGCAGATTGATGATGCCGCCCTGCTCCGGCGCTTGTGACAACGCGTCGGGGATCTGGAACCCGAAGAGGTTGCCCAGTAGCTGGTTCAAATATTGCGACCATCCGACGGACACCGCCGCGGCCGAGACTCCGTACTCGAGAAGCAGACACGCGCCGACGGCCATGGCCGGAAGCTCTCCGAGCGTCGCGTAAGCGTAGGAATACGACGAGCCCGACGCCGGGACAGCTCCGGCCAACTCCGCGTAACAAATCGCCGTGAGTCCCGCGACGACACCGGCAACAACGAAGGAGATGATCACTGCCGGACCCGCAACCGGGACTGCCTGCGAGAGGACGAAGAAGATACCGGTGCCGATCGTGGCGCCGATGCCGAACATGGACAACTGCGCCAAACCGATACTGCGGGTCAGCTCGCCGCCGTTGGTATCTGCGCCGGTCTCCTGGTCTATCTGCAAAGCCGGCTTGCGCCGAAGTACGTGTTTGACGAGAGTAGCCATCGACGCTCCTCTAGAGTGCCTGGTAGGAAACTGTTGTATCCTCATACTGCACGTAAGTGTCCTGCGACACAACAGTTGGAGCAAAGTTGCCCAGCTCACGCCAACCGTCCGGTCTGGAATGCCCGGATCGTGAACCGCCTTCGGAGAAAACGGGGAGATCATGACCGGACCGACCATCACCGTCGACCTGCGTCGTATCGAACAGAATGCGCGCGTCCTCGTCGAAGCGTCCAATACCAAGGGTATTGCGGTGGCCGGCGTCAGCAAATCTACGTGCGGCTCCCCCAAGGTGGCGCGAGCAATGGTCCGCGGCGGCGTCGCACAGATCGCCGACTCCCGCCTGGACAACCTGGCCCGCATTCGCCGCGACGGCATCACCGTTCCCCTGATGCTGATCCGCGCACCGTCGTTGAACGAGATCGACGACACGATCCGCTACGCGGACATCAGCCTCAACTCCGAGTTGACGACGATTGTTGCTCTCGGCAGAGCAGCACGAGTGCGAGGAGTCGTCCACGACATCGTGCTGATGATCGACCTCGGAGATCTCCGCGAAGGAATTCTGCCGGCGGAGGCGTTGGATGTAGTCGCCGAAATCCTTCCCATCGAGGGCATCAGACTGATCGGAATCGGCGCGAACCTCTCGTGCGTCGGCGGCATCCAACCGACCGTCGACAACTTGTCGAATCTGGTCTACCTAGCCGACGAAATCACGAAGCGGTTCTCGATCGAACTGCCGATCGTTTCCGGCGGCAATACGTTCTCGCTGCCACTACTCGAGACGGGCACGATGCCCGATGGGATCAACCATCTGCGTTTGGGCGCCAGCATCGTGCTGGCCGAATCACCTACTCCCCCCGGACTGTACGAACTACTGAACAACGATGCCTTCACTCTCACCGCGGACATCATCGAGGCCAAGGTCAAGCCGTCGCGGCCGTATGGAGTCTCAGGCGAAGACGCATTCGGCCGACGCCCCGTCTTCGACAACGAGGACAAGCCGAGCCGACGCCTGATCCTGTCCATCGGCCGCGAAGACATCTCGCCGGAAGGCTTGACCCCGATAGATCCGCGCCTGAAAGTGATCAGCGCCAGCAGCGATCACCTCCTCGTCGACGCCGGAGAAACAGGTGACGAATACCGACTGGGTGGGACGGTCGACTTCACGATCGATTACGGCGCGCTCTTGATGGCGATGACATCGCCCTACGTCGAAAAGCGCTATGTCCTGGGCACCGAACCAATCGATGCCAATGCGACAGTCGAGTTGATCGACCTCGAAACTACCGGCCTGGCAAGCCATCTCCTCGATCACGGTCTCCGCGAAGACATGTCCGGAATCGGTTTCAACTGCATTCAAGGAGAGAACGCCGCGGCGGATGTCACGACGCTGCCGCTGTGGCTCACTGCCGAGGCCTGGCAGAACACCAGAATTCCGATCGCCACCGAACCTGGAACCGATTTGGGTGCAATCATTTTCGCTTCACACGGCGATATCGAACAATTGCTGTCGTCGGCGGCGGATCTGCACGGCCCCAGTTTGGAGAACACCGTCCTGGTGGGGGTCAAGAACGCCACGATCGATCACAAGCGCGCACTCGACGAGTACGGGGTATTGCTGGTGACGATCGACGAGATCGATCGCCATGGCATGGCGGCCTTGATGCCTCGCGTTCTCGCCGCGGCGGGCCAGGGTGTGAACGGCGTCCATGTCCACTTCGACATGGACATCGTCGACGGGCGTGTTCTCGGCGTCGACGACACGACGCATCTGGGCGGCCTCACGTTCCGAGAAGCCCACCTCGCCGCCGAATTCATCAGCGAGACCGGCCTGACGAGATCGATTTCGATCGGCAGCGTCGCGGCAGCGGATTCCGATCCTCTCGGCCGTCAGGCGACTTTCGTCGACGGACTGGTTGCATCGCTGCTCGGGCGCAAGGTGGTCAAAGCCTGACGTTGTCGGCAGCCCTTGCGAGAATCGTTCGATGATCACGCGGAGCCCCGGTCAGCACGTATTCATCGCACTCGGCACGCGATGATCGATGCCGTGGTCGCGTTTCTCGAACCCAGAGCACGCCTCGATCCCTGGATCATGCGCGGAAAGATGGCGACCGGTGACCTGCTGGTCACGGTTCTCGACACCACTCCTCGCACGGTGCTCTGCATCGAGACCGTGGCTGCGCCGTTCGACGGCACGTCGCGGATGGAAGTCGATGAACGCCCGTACGAACTCCACAGCCTGCCCACCGTTCCCGAACTCGAACAACGCTGGTCCATCACATTTCCCACCGGTCCAGGGCCCGTCGACGACGCACTGGCCGACCGGATTCTCGCGGCCGTCCAGTCATACGAAGTGCCCTACTTCGGCGACATCGACACGCTGGATCCGACGTCCACAGCTGCCCACGCCCGAACGTTGATGAACGAGCGGGGAAACTGCACGGGTTGCAGCTCACCGCTGGCATTACGAAGGTTCAACAGCGGTGATCGCCTTCACTTTCATTCCGCATCACGGATCTTCAGGCAAGCTGAACCTGGTGACGACTACCCAGCCGTCCTGTGCCGCAAATGCACCGGAAGGATGGCCACGTCCGGGCACACCAACTTCATCGACTACATGCTGTCGAAGAATCCACTGTGCCCGCAGTGCGGTGCACACAGAACCGCTCAGTGTGCCCCGGGGATGCCGGTCCATCCGTTCGATCACCTACCGTGGCTCGCCGGAACGGGCTGTGTCGTGGGACCGGACACCCCGGAATGGACGTGCCGAGCGTGCAGTCACTCATGGGGACAGATGTTCCCGCCGGATCACCCGCAGCACGACTGATCAGTTCGCGGCGAAGCCAGGAAGCCGATCGATGTCCGCGATGATCGAATACTCCGCGGCGTCACCCTGGAGGATTCGACTCTGCTCGCCGTGGACGTCGACGGGGACGTCGCCGGCCAACGTCACTCGGTGCACACTGCGGGCCTGAGTCCCGTAGTCGGCGATACCGTAATGCTGAGTCGCCTGGTTGTCCCAGATCGCCAGGTCGCCGGCCGACCAGTTCCATCGAACAGTGTTTTCCAACTTGATGATTCGTGCCTGCAGGATCTGGTAAAGAGCGACCGACTCCGACGGCTTGAGCCCGACGAACTCCTTGAAGAAGTGACCGAGCAGGAGGGTCTTCTCCCCCGTCGCCGGATGGATACGCACCACCGGGTGTTCGGTCTCGTAGATCTCACGGGTGAATTCGGCGTAGTAGGCCTGGCGCTGCGCGTCTACCGGGTTCGCCTGATCGACAACCTCGGCATAGTCGTAGGCATTGGTGTGAACGGCCCGCAAATTCTCGACCAAGACCTTGAGTGAAGCCGGCAGTTGGTCGTACGCAGCGGTAGTCGACGCCCACGTCGTCGCTCCGCCGTACTCGGGAATGGTCGTCGCTCGCAGAATCGAGGCTTTCGGGATGCGGTCGACAAACGTCACGTCCGTGTGCCAACTGTTGGCGGCACGGTCGAGCACCAACAGCTTGTCGCCCCTTGACTTCACCGTCGGGTGCGGGGTGGTCTGGGTGCCGAGGGTTCCGGCGAATTCGTACTGCGACGTGTCGTCGAGATGCTGCTGCCCACGGAAGAACACAACCTTGTGCGCTGCCAGCGCATAGTTGATCGCGTAGGCGGTCTCTTCGGACAAGTCCCCGGAGAGGTGCACACCGTCGATACGGGCGCCGATCAGTTCACCGACCTTGTGGACAGTGATTCCGCCGGCAGCGTAGATCTGCTCCGGGGTCTGGGTGACACGTTCGAGTTCGGTGACGGACATGGCGATCTCCTGTGAGTCGGTCAAGCCTACGGGCGCGGCAGTCGTCATGGCGCTGCCTACTGTGAACACTCAATCATTTACGCTGCGGGCTCGAATACGGTTGAACTCGAGGTGATCTCAAAGTTCGCCGCTCCCTCGCCGGAGAATACTGCCGCTCACTGGGACGAGACCGTCGTCGTTGTCGTCATGAGCTGTAGCGTGCGATCTGCCGCACCCACGTCTACGGAGGACAGCATGCAACCCGAGGGCCCTGCCGAACAGATTCGTTCAACGCTCGCTCGGATCGCCCATCTGGCTGACACCGGCTCTGTCGAGGACTACGTCGAGCAGTTCACCCGCAAGGCCGAATGGAACATGCCCGCCAATCCCGATCGCGGTATCCCCGCACAGGTGCGGCGAGGCCGCGAAGAAATTGCTGCTGGAGTAGCCGAGCGTCGGGCCGCCGGCATTCAAGGCCCGGGCACATTCACACGTCACGTCACCACAGCGATCGCCGTGGACGTGACCTCGGAAACGACCGCCCGCGCGGATGCGGTGTGGACGTTCTACGTCGACACAACCACCTCGCCCAAACTCAGCGGCGTCGGGAGCTACGCCGACGAGTTCGAACTCGAGGACGGGCGGTGGCGACTGTCGCGGCGAGTGATCTCGCGCGGCTGACGCTCAGTCTTCTTCGCCGGTGATCGCCTCACACCAGTCTTCGACCTGATCGATCCCCTCTTCCGTCCATTCCGGGCTCATCTCTTCCAGCGCATCGAAGACCACCTCGCAGGTCAGCATCTCCGGTGAACCCTCCGACCCCGCTGCTTCGGTTCGCTCCGCAGACGCTGTCGCAACTGGGCCGGCGGCCAGCGCAACCGCCATCGCGCCTGTTCCGACCATCGCTTTCACACGCATCGGTTTTCCTCCTTCACTCTCGCTTCGGTCCTCGGGGTACCCGACTCGCCCCGCGCTACCCATCCCGTCACTCATGTCCGACTTTCGGCGCCGACGGCATAGACTGAGCTCGTCGCCACCACGCTCTCGCAGCGTCGGGGGCGACAGATACACAGCTGGATCAGAATCGGAAGGCATCCCATTACAGAATCTCCCGCTCCGCACGACATCTACTTCGTACCCCCGGAGCAGGACAGCCCCAATCCCGTGGAACCGGCGTCGGCCGCGTCACGTGCGCGGATGGGTGAGCTACCCGAGACCGTCCGATTCAAGAATCGTTTTGCCCTTGCGATCACGACCACCACGCCGCTCGAAGCGATGGTCGAAGATCTCCTCTTCATCCGCGACATCCTCGACGCCGCAGGAATCGAGTATTTACTCGTCCGCGGAAACGACGAGCGCCCGGTCATCGCGGTCAGCTGGACCGAACGAAAGAACCTGCGGCAGGCACTTGTCGAGGGATGCGCCAACGCACCCTTCTACTCCAAAACCGTCGACGCGAAGAAGAGTCCAGCGCTCCTTGTCGCGGACGGTGCCCTGTCCAAGACCAACAAGTCACGAATCTTCCGCTTGTTCCGTCCAAGGGTTCACGTCGCAAGCGGTATGAACTACGGCGCGAACATCGGCGTTCAAATCGAATTGTGGTCGATTTCCGACGAAGAAATCGTCCTACCCGTCGAGAACTCACTGACTCGACGAACCGTCCTCCCCGAAGAAGCTGTCCGAGGAACCGTCGAGCGATTCGGCCGGATCTGGCCGACCATCGAAAACATGTTCGCCGATCATGCCTCCGATATCAGCTTCGATATCGATCTTGTCTTTTCCTGGGTCGACGGCTCCTCCAAGGAGTTTCAGGCTCAGCGCGCCAAGCGGATGCAGAACTACATCGTCGGCGAGGGGGACGAATCAGAGGCGCGTTTCCGTCAGATCGACGAGCTCAAGTACGCGCTACGGTCCATCCACATGTACGCGCCGTGGATCCGGCGTATCTTCGTCGCGACCGATTCCGATCGTCCGGACTGGCTTGCCGACGATCCGCGAGTAACGTTCATGCCCAGCGAGAAGTTCTTCGCCGATCCAAGTGTGTTGCCCACCCATAATTCTCAAGCTGTCGAATGCCAGCTGCACCATATACCGGGTCTGGCAGAACACTTCCTCTACTCGAACGACGACATGTTCTTCGGCCGTCCGGTCGGTCCGGACATGTTCTTCTCCCCCGGTGGCATCAGCATGTTCATCGAAGCCGACACCAGAATCGGATTGGGACACAACGACAACGACCGCAGCGGGTTCGAGAATGCGGCACGCGTCAACCGCCGGTTGCTTCAGGACCGCTTCGGGCTGATGACCACCAGGCACCTCGAGCACGCTGCGACACCGCTGCGTAAGAGCGTGATGGCAGAGATGGAACGTGAGTTCGCCGAAGACTTCGCCGCAACTGCAGCAAGCACCTTCCGCGCGAGTTCCAATATCTCGGTTACCAATTCGCTGTACCACTACTACACGCTCATGAGTGGACGGTCGGTGGTGCAGAAGTCCGCAGCCGTCAAATACGTCGACACGACGGTCAAGGCCGGTTTGCGCGACATGGACTCACTGCTCGCCAAGCGCTCCATGGACTTCTTCTGCCTCAACGACGGCAGCGCTCCGGAGATCGAACTGGAACTTCGCACACGCAAGATCACGGAGTTTCTGGAGAGCTATTACCCCATCCCGGCTCCCTGGGAATCCTAGACGAACGAGGGCCCAGCCGATTTCGGCTGGGCCCTCGTCACTTCAGTCGATCAGCGTGCTGACACATGCTCTCGCTGCACTGGAATGGGCAATCCGAGATTGTCACGCAATGTCGTTCCTTCGTAGTCACTACGGAGAACACCTCGATCCTGCAGCAGCGGCACCACGTCGTCGACGAACTCGTCGAGTCCCGTCGGTACGAGGTGCGAGCCGAGGATGAATCCGTCCGAACCGTCGTTGCCGACAAACGAATCGATTTTCTCGGCAACCTGCTGCGGCGTACCCACAATCGGTCCACGCTCGAACTGGTCGATCACAACCTCGCGCAGATTCAACTTCTTGCTTTCCGCGACCGCGCGCAGTTTTGCCACGGTCGCGAAACGATCCTGGTGAATGAAGGCGCGCCCCTGGATGATCGGCGGAGCTTCGGGGTCCGGTGCGATATCGGGTAGGGGCCCTTCGGGGTCGTACTTCGACAGATCGAGATTCCAGATCTGTTCGAGCAGAACCAAAGCGGTCTGGCCGGTGACCTGCTGGTCGCGAATCTCTCGGTACTTCTCGATCGCATCTGCCTCCGAGGTGCCGAGAACAAAACTCGCCGACGGCAGGATCTTGATGTCACCCGGGTCGCGTCCGGCCGCGACGGCACGTGCTTTGATATCGCGATAGAAATCGGCCGCCTCGGGCAATTGACCATACGGTGAGAAGATCGCGTCGGCATTGCCGGCAGCAAAATCGCGCCCCTGCGGCGACACCCCGGCCTGCAGAATAACCGGGCGCCCTTGTGGACTGCGCGGAACTGTGAATCGGCCGTTCACATCGAAATGTGATCCGTGGAAAGCGAATTCACCGGCATCTGGTCGCGAGAGAAAGCGTCCCGATGCCTTGTCAGCAACGATGTCGTCGTTGCGCCACGAATCCCACAGCTCACGCACCAGCGCTACCGTCTCCTCCGCACGCTCGTATCGTTGCGCACGATCCAGGTATCCACCGCGACGAAAGTTCTGGCCGGTGAATGCGTCGAACGAGGTGACGACGTTCCAGGCGGCACGACCTCCGGACAACTGATCGAGCGTCGCAAATTGGCGGGCCAGTTCGTACGGCTCGTTGAACGTGGCGTTGATGGTGCCGGCCAAACCGAGGTGTTCGGTTACTGCCGCCAACGATGCAAGCACGGTGAAGGTGTCCGGCCTGCCGATGATGTCCTGATCGAATATCTGTCCTGCACGTTCACGAAGAGCAAGACCTTCGGCGAGGAAGAAGAAGTCGAACTTCCCACGCTCGGCGGTTCGAGCGGTGTGCTCGAAGGATTCGAACTCGATCTGACTGCCCGCCTGCGGATCCCACCATGCAGTGTGATGGTTGACGCCGCCGAGGTAGGCACCCAGGATGACCTGCTTACGCTGCTGAGAACTCATGAAAGTGTATTCCTCGTCTGTCAGGCGGCCGGAGTGCCGGCGGCGTAGCGGTTGGGAACGTCGATGGACAGACCAAGCAGTCCGCGAAGATTCGTCTGTGGGTATTCGGTGCGGAATACGCTGCGCCGCTGCAATTCCGGAACCAGCTCGCCGGCGATCGCGTCGAGGTCGTCCACGACGACGCCCGGTCGCAACCGGAAGCCGTCGATTCCCAACTGTTGCCACCGGAGCAGAAGATCTGTCAACTCGGCCGCGGTACCGGTGAAGGTCAGCGCGTCCGAACGGTATTCGGTACCAACCTGCGCGTCGAGTCGAGCGAGCCGTTGCTTTCCGGTTTCTTCCGGCGTATCGAAGAAGACGACGATGTCGGTGAAGACCCGAAGTGGTTCGCCGGCGCGCTGCACGTGTTCTTCGGCTGCTCGCACCTCACCCAGGATTGCCGTAACCTGCCCGTCGTCGAATGGCGTCACGAACACCAGGTCAGCCGTGCGCGCTGCCAGTTCGTACGCCACGCGCTGATGCGCCAATGCGGTCACGACTGGATGCCCCTGCGGCGGGCGCGGAGTCACCGACGGTCCACGGACCGACAAATACTTTCCCTCGAAGTCGATGTAGTGCAACTTGTCTCGGTCGATGAATCGGCGCTGCTCCACGTCGCGGATCTCGGCGTCGTCCTCCCAGCTGTCCCAGAGTCGCCGGATGACGTCAGCGGCCTCCGCAGCTTCGTCGAACAGATCACGTACGAAGTCCGGGAGGACACCTGAAACGATCGACTGACGCTCGGCATCGGTGAGCGCTGGGATATCGCGTCGCCCGAACTGTGCCGCCTCGGATTCCGAGGCCGACACCTTCACCTGCCATCCGGCGCGACCGCGCGAGGTGTAGTCCAGCGTGGCAACGGCTTTGGACACGTGGAACGGTTCGGTGTGAATGGTGGTGATGGTCGGGATCAACCCGATGTTGCTCGTGATCGGTGCCAGTCGGGCGGCCACGAGATGTGCGTCGAGCCGAGCGCGCACCCGGTCAACCGCGTCGTCGACAGGCTCGAGTGGGTTGGCTGGCACCGAGAGACTGTCCTCGATGGTGACGAAATCGAGCAGACCACGCTCGGCGGTCGTCACCACGTCAGTCCAATACGACGCGCTGAACAGCTCACTCGGGCGCGAGTGCGGCTCTCGCCAGGCCGCTGGGTGCCAACCGGCACCGTCCAGCGCTACGGCGAGATGCAACGGAGCAAGATGAGAAGAAGGGGTGGAGGTCATCGGCGCATACTCCTGTTCGAGAACTACTCGGGAGCGCACAGTGCCGACCGCAGAAACCGTCAGCACTCGACTGACGGTTCTCGTGGCGACTGCCGCTTGCGACACGCACCGCGCGTATCGCCAGGTGTGATTCCGGGGCACCCCATCGGCATGAAGGGTTGCCGTCCAGCTAGCCGGTCCTTGTTGCTGGAGCTCTGCACCTACCTCGACGGTAGTGAGTACGCGACCGCCCGGCAATCACCCAGAACTGCGCGTGGGTGCCGGAAACCGCCTGCGACCTCAGATGATCGAGCGTGCCGCCTTTTCGCTCTCGAGGATTCGAATGCCGGCAGCACTGAGCCTCCGGGCACCCTCGGCCGCGTCGACGGGCTCACCGACCGTCACGTGCGCACCGAGTGGAACGACCGAATGAACAATTGTCTCGTCGTACACGTGCACCAGATTGCACCCCTGAGCCCCGTCACGACCACGCTGACCACCGACTTCCACGTTCAAGTCCTGGGTGTAACACGTCGACGACGCCACGGAAACCGGAATGCCGGCGAACGTCGCCGTCGTCGAATAGTGCAGGTGCCCGGCAAGAATCGCCCGGACGTCGCTGCCACGCAAGACGTCCGCCAACCGGGACTGATCGCGCAACTCCACCAGAACCGCGAGATCCTGAATGCACGGAACAGGCGGATGATGCAGCGCCAGAATTGTTCCGTCGGGCGCCGGCACCGCCAATTCTGCGCGTAGCCAATCCAATTGGCCATCCGTTATCTCACCGTAGTGATGCCCGGGAACCGACGAATCCAGGGTGATCACCCGCAGTCCGTCAAGGTCGTAGACGTTGTCGACGGGATGATCGGTGGCGTCTTCGCCCAACAGCAGAGATCTGAACGTAGGGCGGTCGTCGTGGTTGCCCATCGCCCAGACGACCTGCGCATCGATCTCGGCCGCCACGGGTTCCACGATGGCTTTCAATTCCGCGTATGCGTCGGGGTGCCCCTGGTCGGTCAGGTCGCCGGTGAATATCAGTGCATCCGGGCGTGCGCCCGAGGCCACGATCCCGCGGAGCACTTCCCGCAACCTCGTCGACGCATCCACGGCGTCGTACAGCTGTCCCTGCGCCACCAGATGTGTGTCACTGAGGTGCACCAGAAAATGCTTCGGACGCGGGTACTCGGCATTCCGAACGCTCATCGGTCTCTCGCTTCCGCTTGCCGACGCGTAGGCGCCGGTGCGGCACCTACTGATCGTCGACACTAGTCAACCGACCAACAGTGACTGATCGGGGCACACCCGACGAACACGAAGCGAACTCCCGCGGCGACCCTCGGGATCGAGTAGTTGAAGCTGCGAGTAGTGTGTGGACAGTGTTGTTCCTGACCACTCGGCGTTACGTCGACCTTCGCCTGCAGGCGAGCGCAATGTGTACGCGCTCGCTCTGACCTGACGCGTACCAGGAAACATTTCTTCGAATCTGCCCGGCCTCTGGTGCCGCGCTGCGTTTCGCTCCCTTGATTTTCGAAAGGCATAGTCATGCCCAGCTCCACCTCCACCGGCGTGCCGGAAAAGTCCACGTCCCGTTTTCCGTCCTGGGCGACGGCATTCGGACCGCAGATCGTCGCCGGCCTCGTACTCGGTGTCATCATCGGTCTCGTCGCCCGGGCAATGCCTGATGCGGCCGACGGCAACGTCAACTGGTTGGTCGGCACCGTGCAGACCATCGGTTCGAGTTACGTCAAGCTGCTCACCGTTGCCGTGATCCCGCTGGTGTTCACGGCCATCGTCAGTTCCATCGCCAACCTGCGACAGGTCGCCAATGCAGCTCGCCTGGCCGTGCAGACCTTGCTCTGGTTCGCCATCACCGCGTTCATCGCTGTGATCATCGGCATCATCGTCGGCCTGATCACCGATCCCGGTTCACGGACCGACGTCGCCGCCGAAGCAGCGAAGGAACCCAAGAGCTCCGGCTCGTGGTGGGCGTTCATCACCGGACTGGTTCCGAGCAACTTCCTCGGGCTGGGCGCAAAGACTTCCGTTACCGAAGGTGTAGCGACCACGTCGCTGAGCTTCAACGTCCTGCAGCTGCTCGTCATCGCCGGCGCAATCGGCATTGCTGCGCTCAAGATCGGACCGAAGGCTGCGCCGTTCCTCGAGTTCAACGCATCGCTTCTCGCGATCGTTCAGAAGGTCCTGTGGTGGATCATCCGCCTCGCCCCGATCGGCACCGCCGCGCTGATTGCCAACGCTGTCGCCACCTACGGCTGGGATGCGATCGGCTCGCTGGGCGTCTTCACCGCCGCCATCTACATCGGTCTGGCGATCGTGTTCTTCGTGGTCTACCCCATCCTGATTGCCGCGCACGGCCTCTCGGTCCGAAGCTTCTTCTCCGGCGTCTGGCCTGCGACTCAGCTCGGTTTCGTCTCGCGCTCGTCGATCGGCACCCTGCCTCTGACCGAACGCGTGACAGAACGCAACCTCGGTGTTCCGCGTGAGTACGCCTCGTTCGCCGTTCCGCTCGGTGCCACCACGAAGATGGACGGTTGCGCTGCAATCTATCCCGCAATCGCAGCAATCTTCGTCGCCGGCTTCTACGACGTTCCGCTGACGTTCACCGACTACCTGCTGATCGTCGTCGTTTCGGTCATCGGCTCGGCAGCAACGGCCGGAACAACCGGTGCGACAGTCATGCTCACACTCACGCTCTCCACCCTGGGTCTTCCGCTGGCTGGCGTCGGCCTGCTCCTCGCCGTCGAACCGATCGTCGACATGGGTCGTACCGCAGTCAACGTCACCGGCCAGGCTCTGGTTCCGGTCATCGTTGCAAAGCGTGAGGGCATCCTCGACAAGGAGCGTTTCGACGCTCCCCGCAACGGCGATCCCTTCGCCGAGGAACTAGTCGACGCGTAACCCCTCGCTGAAAACAGCAGCGTCCCCGCACCTGAGCAATACGGTGCGGGGACGCTACTTTTCACCCCAGTTTTCACCCTTGCCGAAATAAACCATTTGGTCGTTATGACCAGTATGCTCAGCCGGCACAGCCCTCCGAAGTGGAAGGGCTGCCCAGTTGAACACGAGGTCACATGAAGCTCCGCCGTCTGGCATTCAGCGTCGCAGGTTGCGCCGCAATCACTCTGGTTGCCGCGCCCGCCGCTCAGGCATCCACGGTTTTCGATTTCCTACCCATCGAGATCGCACGCATGATTCCGACTGGCTCTGCAGACGCAGTCCAGCCGTTCCTTCCCCCGGTCTTCGCACCGCCGGCGCCACCCGCTCCGCAAGCGCCCCAGAACCAGCCGGCGCCGCAGAACACTCCCGCACCGGCGCGGTACTACCAGAACTGCACGGCCGTTCGTAACGCCGGCGCAGCTCCGTTGTACCGGGGCCAGAACGGGTACGCCCCGCATCTCGACCGGGACAACGACGGCATCGCCTGCGAGTGATCCAACGCTCGGGTTGTGGTGCATCCACAACCCGAGCACTGTTGTCGAACCGTCAGACGCCCAATGCCCGGGACAGAGTCGGCCACGCCTTCGGCAGTCGCTCACGCCAATACGCCCACGCATGCGTACCGTTCGGCTCGTAATCCACCTGTGCCGGAATCTTCAACTCCTGCAACCGCGCGTCGAACATCTTGGTGCAGGCGTGGGCGGCAACCTCGATGCCGCCGCCGATCACCAGTCGCTCGAGCAGTTCAGGAGTCTGCAGCGTCTCGTCGGATCCGGGACGACCGTTCGCCGTCGACACGTAGATTTCCTTGCCGCGCAACTTCTCTGCGTTGATCAACGAATCGTGCGCCTCCCACTCCGGGCCTCCTGGCACACCCCAGATGTTGGCCGGATCTCCACTTCGGGAAGATATCGTGGCCTGGACGGCAGTTCGGCCGAGCGGATCCATCGTGGAATAGCAGCCGCTGAAAACCGCGACGCCCCTATACATGTCCGGAAAGCGTTGGGCGAGCATCATTGCGCCCATCGCGCCCATGGAATTGCCGGCGATCGCGTTGATGCCGTTGGTCTCGAGTCGTGCGTCGATCAGCGGTGGCAATTCCTCGGTGATGAAGGTTTCCCACTTGTGCAGTCCCAGCCGCGGATCCGGATTCTCCCAGTCCGAGTACAGGCTCGCGATTCCGCCATTGAGCATCACGACGTTGACGTTCTTGTCGGCGAAGAACGCCGGAGCGCCGCCGATCGTCATCCATCCGCTGCTCTTCTCACCGGCGTCGACACCCTCGAGCATGTACAGCGCTGGGCGTGGAACCGAATTGTCGGCGGGTAGCAAAATCTCGACGCCGACCTCGCGTCGAAGTGCAGGCGACGCCACCGTCAGTCTGACCGCCTGCGGTGCGGTCACCTTCTCCCCGACGATAGCCGGGACGACGATGTCGTCGCGCAGGTCCGGTTTGGGGCCCGGATCCTCCTGAAGTGGTCCCGGGATCGTCGACCCCGAGCTCACGCTTCCCTCGACACTGCCCAGACTTCCCGAGCTTCCCGAACTACCCGAGCTTCCGGAACTCGGCGCTGCCGTCGACAGTCCGCCCAACTGCAAAGAAAGTGCACAGACGGCCAAACACACCGCACCTGTGCGCGCAGATCGGATCCACGCACGCCGCTCAGTCCTCATGAAACTCCCAAACCAGTCAAAGATGTTTCCGTGAACATACCGTGCAGTTCGGACTTTCTTGGACAAACGACCACGACAAGATCTGTCGGACGCCGCCACTAGGCTGGCCCCGTGCAACCGGACTCAGTCAAGGCCCTCGACCTCGACCGAATTCGCGCTGTCGTCGGCACGACAACCTACGACCGCGGACTTACCTACCTTCGGCAGAATGCGGTCGTATCCATCAGCTGGAACGACACCCCGGATACCTTGACCGGCGCCGTGGCGGGGACCGCGCGGGAGCCGTACGCCTGCACGATTTCGACAAGTCGCAGCGCGACCGGTACAGCCACATTCGCGCGTGGCCTCTGCACGTGTCCGGTGCGGATGAACTGTAAACACGTGGCCGCGTTGGTACTCGCAGCGGTGGCCGAGGCAAACACGACGCCACGACAACTCGGGTGGGACGGTGCGCTCGAAGAGTTGCTCCGACCAGACCCCCACGACCGCACTACTCGTGGACTCGGCATTCAATTCACCACTCGAACCAAAGGCACATCGACACGGCTCCTCGTCAAACCCGTACAGCCAGGAGCGAGAGGGTGGATCTCCGGCGGACTTGCCTGGAACAAACTCGGAAGCAGCTTTCAGTTCCCCGCCGACCACATCCGGGTTTTACGCGACATTCATCTTCTCCACAGCGCGGGCAACCATTACCGAAATCAGAATGCAGCGGAAATCGATCTTGCCGGGTTTCCGAGCCCGCAACTCTGGTCGCTTCTTGATGAGGCGATCAGCGTCGGCGTTTCACTCGTTCACTCGAAGGCCGGCCTCGGCAACATCTCCCTACTCGACGACGCCAACATCTGCCTCGACGTCCACGGAGCAGAAGACAACAATCTCCGTCTCACGCCCCGAATTCAGACCGATGGGCACATCATCACCCATTCCGACTGGGGACTTGTCGGTACGCCGGCACATGGTGTCTTCACGCTCGACGCCACCAACGCGATCACGCTCGCACCACTGGACACGCCGGTCACCCACCAATTGAGGCAGATGATCGACTCCGGAAAGTCAGTCGACATACCCGCCGAGCATCGGGATGCGTTCACTTCGCGGTTCGTGTTCAAACTCGGAAGCCTCGCGCCCGTCATATCTTCCGACGGCGCCTACAGCCCACCGACTGTGTCCGGTCCGCGGCTACAACTGATGGCCACTTACGAAGACGACCACCGCATCGACATCGAATCGGCATGGAAATACACCGTCGATGCCGACGAACTGATCATTTCTACCGCCGATGCAACCACCGACGAGTCCGAGGTCCGCAATCACGCTGCCGAAGATGCCATCACCAACAGCCTCGGCGCGGCCGCGGTAAAGGCCACCCTCGCGGGAACGCTGACCGGCCTCGATTCAATGCAGTTCACACTCGACCTCCTCCCCCAACTCGAAGCGCACGACGCCATCGACCTCACGGTTGCAGGAACCCCTGCCGACTACCGGCCTGCAGACGACGCCGTAGTGATCGGCCTCAGCACATCGGCCCCGGACGGTGACAGCGGATCCGACTGGTTCGACCTCGATGTCACCGTCGATGTTGCGGGACAAAGCGTTCCGTTCACAACTCTGTTCTCCGCTCTGAGCAAGGGCGAGACTCACATACTGCTCCCGGACGGTGCCTTCTTTCGACTCGACGCACCTGACCTACTCGGCCTACACCGTCTCATCACCGAAGCGCGGTCGCTACTCGATCGACCAACCGGCAAACTCGCGATCAGCAAATTTCAAGCCGGGCTGTGGGAAGAATTGGCGGCGCTGGGAAGAGTCGAACATCAAGCAGCAGCATGGAAGAAGCAGATCGCCGGATTGCTCGGCAGTTCGGGCATCGATCCCGTCGAAGTCCCGGACACGTTGACGGCAACGCTGCGTCCCTATCAAGTCGACGGATTCCGTTGGCTCAATTTCCTCCGCCAGCACAGTCTGGGCGGCATACTCGCCGACGACATGGGCCTGGGCAAGACACTGCAAACCCTCGCAATGATCTGCGCTGCAAGGCAATCGAATCCAGCCGCGCCTCCCTTTCTGATCGTCGCACCCACCAGCGTCGTATCCAACTGGAAATCCGAGGTGGCGAAGTTCGCACCAACTCTCCGCACCGCTGTCATCACGGACACGCTGCGACGCAGAAGAACCGATCTGGCAGCACTCGTCGACGGAGCGGACATCGTCGTGACGTCGTACGCCCTCTTTCGCATCGACACCGATGCGTATTCCGCGGGCCGCTGGTCAGGACTGGTTCTCGACGAAGCCCAATTCGCCAAGAACCACAAGTCCAAGGTCCACCAGTGTGCGAGGGCAGTGAACGCTCCGTTCAAACTCGCGATCACCGGAACACCCATGGAAAACAATCTTTTGGAGTTGTGGTCGCTGCTCGCTATCACTGCACCGGGACTGTTTCCCAGCCCCACCACCTTCACCGATTTCTACCGCACTCCCATCGAAAAAGACGGTGACGCAGAACGATTGGCGCAGCTGCGACGACGCGTCAAACCGTTGATGGTGCGGCGGACCAAGGAACAGGTGGCCGCAGACTTGCCGCCCAAGCAGGAGCAGGTACTCGAAATCGAGTTACATCCGAGCCATCGCGCAATCTACGACACTCATCTACAGCGCGAACGGCAAAAGATCCTCGGCCTGCTCGACGACGTCGACAAGAACCGATTCACCATCCTGCAATCGCTGACGATACTGCGCCAACTCAGTCTCGACGTCTCACTCGTCGACAAGGACAGCGGATCGATACCGTCGGCCAAAGTCGACGCTCTCGTCGAGCAATTGGACGATGTCATCGCAGGCGGACACCGTACGTTGATCTTCAGTCAGTTCACCGGTTTCCTCGGCTCGGTGCGCACCCGACTCGACGCGGAAAACATCCCGTACAGCTATCTCGACGGTTCGACGCGGAATCGCGGTGAAGTGTTGGAGGAGTTCAAGTCTGGCTCGGTCCCAGTCTTTCTGATCAGCCTCAAAGCTGGTGGCTTCGGCCTCAACCTCACCGAGGCCGACTACTGCTTCATCCTCGATCCGTGGTGGAACCCGGCCGCCGAGGCACAAGCTGTCGACCGTACTCACCGCATCGGGCAGACACGAAACGTCATGGTCTACCGCCTCATTGCCAAAGACACCATCGAAGAGAAGGTCATGGCACTCAAAGCCAAGAAGTCGGCATTGTTCTCGAATGTCATGGACGCCGAAGGCTCACTCGGCACCGGACTCGACGCCGAGGATCTTCGCGCGCTGTTCGAGTGAGGTACCTATTCGGTCGAACTGCACCTACCCGCTCACGGTAATGTGAGTCGAGAACGGACAACACAGAACTCCCGAACGAAGAAATCCACTTCGTTCGAACGAGAGGAAGCTGAATGGGCGTCACACTTGCCAAGGGCGGCAACGTATCTCTGTCGAAGGCCGCACCCAATCTGACCAAGGTCGCAGTCGGTCTCGGCTGGGATGCACGCAGTACCAGTGGTGCCGACTTCGACCTCGATGCCAGCGCGTTGGTCACCGGCCCGGAACGCAAGGTGCTTTCCGACCTACACTTCGTCTTCTACAACAACCTTCGCTCGCCCGACGGATCCATCGAGCACACCGGCGACAACCTCACCGGTGAAGGTGACGGCGACGACGAGGTCATCAACGTCGACCTCCCGGCTGTACCGCCCAACGCCACCAACATCTTCTTCCCCGTCTCGATTCACGACGCCGATGCCCGACTCCAGTCCTTCGGACAGGTCACCAACGCCTACATCCGCGTCGTCGATCTGTCGAACGGCTCCGAATTGGCACGCTACGACCTCTCGGAAGACGCCTCCACCGAAACCGCCATGCTTTTCGGCGAGCTCTACCGCCACAACGGCGAGTGGAAGTTCCGTGCAGTCGGACAGGGATACGCATCCGGACTCGCCGGCATCGCCCGCGACTACGGCGTCAACATCTGATCTCTACCGGTACACGAAACGGGGTTCGATCCGGCATTGCCGGATCGAACCCCGTTTCGGTTGTCTGCGTCAGTGCTCCGGTTGACGCTGCAGAATCGCCCTCGCGAGATGAACAGCCCAGGACGAATCCACTTTGGTGCCGAACTTCCCCAACTCGTACCCCGTAGCGCCGATCAAACCAAGTACCTCCACGGTGCTCCCGGACGTGTCACGTTTAGACGTCTGCGCCCCGGACATGAGTATGTTCGACGACCGAATCGGCTCCAGCGCTCCCGCGACGAATCGATGGCGATCTGCCGGCGACAAACCAGCGGCTACGGCAAGGAGGACAAGGAGTTCCACCGCTCTCTGCGAGCCGCCGGGCGCAACTGGAACTCCCTCGACGATCACCGACCACGCCATTGACGCGTCCCGCTCTGCTGACTGTCCCCGCTTCGTCAGAACAATCTGTCCTTTGTGCTTTCGCACCAGGCCGAACTTCTTGAGCACTGCGAAGAGTGATCGCCCTTGGGGGAGGTTGACAGGTCCCAGTTCAGGTTCGTCGAGCATCGCGTCGACCGTCGTGAAGAAGTCATCGGCGTCGATCCCTTCGACACCGATCAGCGCCAAGACCGCTTGAAGGCGTTGGCCCGCCTCGACGTGGACCGATTCTCCGATTGCCGACTGATCGTCAAGGCCGGCTCGGGCGAGGACCGCGTGCAGTTCCGGGACTCGCGACGGTTCCAGGCATTCGACGAGCTTTGCAATGTCGTACGGCGCAGCGATCTCATCCGATCGAGGTGTATGAAGTCGATCGTTGACCTCAGCGATCTCGAATCGTGTCGGCTCGAATTTAGTTTGCGGCCATTCGAGGGTCCATTCGTGGGAGCGCAACTTCTCCGAAGCGAGGACACCGAGGAGCTGCTCGTACTCGTCAGGCCCGACGCATTCCTCCGGCGGACAAGCACCGCGACCGGCTGCACACACAACTTGGAATCCGTCGGGCAGTACTTCCGAAGATTCAAGCGTCAGTGTGTGGCGCCAGTTCCCGAAGCGTCCGTAGCGATAACTGATTTCATCGCCAGGCGAGACCATGACCTCGTCCAGACGTACGGCGGACTCTACGATCGCCACTCGTCCGGCGCGACGCTGCTCGGCGCTGCTTCCGGAAGCGACGTACTCTTCGACCTCGCCGGGAAATCGGCTGCCGGACTTGGACCACGCGTGCGAATGACGGTCACTCCACCCCATTGCCCGTTGGACCACCGAATGCAGGTCATCCAGATTCAGATCTGACGCGACGAGGATTCGTCTCCAGATCTGAGTGGAAACATTGTCGACACTGATACGTATCGCGTATTGCGCCGGTACCGAGCGTCTCTTCGAACGCAACGATCGCGCAATCGGAAAGCCCCCACGCCTTCCGCCAACTTCTTGAACAAACCTTTGCAGTTCTTCCGGTTCCGTCGGAACGAGTCGCAAATGCGACACCCTCGAGCTGCTCAACCCCACCATGACACTCAGCCTAGGCCAAAGTGCTAGGGCCGAAGGCACAAAATCGGAGAGTACTTCGGACTTATGAGACGGTTCACAATCTATACCTTGGCTAACAAGTCGCTATGTGGGTCGGCGCCGGCATCTTCCTCGCCCCGCCCTGCCCTGATCGTGTGAACGTACCGTTCCCCTCGTCTAAGAGGGTGAGAGTGCCGTTCGCTCGATCCCGGGTGGTGAGCCGGCCGGCGCCCGGAGTGCCGTGTACGGGGTGAACGATACGTTCATCTCGATAGAGGCGACGGAAGTACCGTTCGCTCGAAGACGGGGGCGGGTTGGGGGGGATGGTTTGGGGGTGTTTTGGGTACGAGAAAGCCCCCCAACCACGAATGGTTGGGGGGCTTGTCGTTAAATTGTGTTCGGCGGTGTCCTACTCTCCCACACCCTGTCG
>NZ_JBSGVT010000023.1:0-69928 GCF_053608585.1 Rhodococcus sp. NPDC055024 | reverse complement strand
GATCTGCACATGGCAGATCGGGCGTCGGCGGAACAGCTAGGACTCGGTAGCCGGGACCTTGCTGTCTGCGCGCTTGCCGTAGCGAGCCTCGAAGCGAGCGACGCGTCCACCGGTGTCGAGAATCTTCTGCTTGCCCGTGTAGAACGGGTGGCACTGCGAGCAAACCTCGACGTTGATGCGTCCGGACTCCTTGGTGCTGTGGGTCTCGAACGTGTTACCGCAACCGCAGACGACGGTGGTCGCTACGTAGGTTGGGTGGATTCCTGCCTTCATGGTGTCCCTTTCAATGGTCGCCGGGTCGACGTCGCCAATCGACATCGTGAACCGGAACCGGACTCGGCCGTTCAGTATGCCAGATGCGGTACTTCACCAGAAATTCCGCGTCTCGCACGCCTCGGGGTGGCTGTACGAAGTTGTCAACGCACTGCGCCTCGGTTTTGTTCCGTAAATGCAAAAGGCCCACAACCAGCTGGTTGTGGGCCTTTGACGTCGAGTCGATCAGTCGTCGATCGCACCCGGTGCGGTCTTGGAGACCTGCATCAGGAACTCGAGGTTGTTCTTGCTCTTCTTCAGTCGATCGATCAGCAGATCGATGGCCTGATGCGAGTCCAGACCGGACAGGACGCGGCGGAGCTTGTGCAGCACCGCAGCTTCGTCCGGGCTCAGGAGCAGCTCGTCCTTACGCGTGCTGGACGGGTTGACGTCCACGGCCGGGAACACTCGCCGCTCGGCGATCTTGCGATCGAGCTTGAGCTCGGCGTTGCCGGTGCCCTTGAACTCTTCGAAGATCACGGTGTCGCCGGTGGATCCGGTCTCGACCATTGCGGTAGCGATGATAGTGAGCGATCCACCGTTCTCGATGTTGCGCGCAGCACCGAGGAAACGCTTCGGCGGGTACAGCGCCGTCGAGTCGACACCACCGGAGAGGATGCGTCCCGATGCCGGCGAGGAGTTGTTGTACGCACGACCCAGACGCGTGATGGAGTCGAGCAGTACGACGACGTCCTTACCCATCTCGACCAGGCGCTTCGCACGCTCGATTGCCAGCTCGGCAACTGCGGTGTGATCTCCCGGCGGGCGGTCGAAGGTGGAGGAAATGACCTCACCCTTCACGCTGCGCTGCATGTCGGTCACTTCCTCGGGACGCTCGTCCACGAGGATGACCATCAGGTAGCACTCAGGGTTGTTGGTGGCGACGGCGTTCGCGATCGCCTGCAACACGCTGGTCTTACCGGCCTTGGGCGGGCTCACGATGAGGGCACGCTGGCCCTTACCGATGGGCATCACCAGGTCGATGACACGCGTCGTGAGAATGTGCTGCTCGGTCTCGAGGCGCAGACGCTGGTTCGGGTACAGCGGCGTGAGCTTGTTGAACTCGGGGCGCTTCTTCGCGGCCTCGACGTCGCCGCCGTTGACCGTGTCGATACGGACCAGCGGGTTGAACTTCTGACGCTGGCTGCCCTGCTCACCGTCACGCGAGACCCGGACAGCGCCGGTGATGGCGTCGCCACGACGAAGGCCGTTCTTGCGGATCAGGTTCATGGAGACGTAGACGTCGTTGGGACCGGCGAGGTACCCGGACGTACGCACGAAGGCGTAGTTGTCGAGCACGTCGAGGATGCCGGCGACCGGCTGCAGGACGTCGTCCTCACGGATCTCGGTCTCGCGCGAATCGTTGGGTGCGCCACCCTCAGCGCGGTCGCGACCACGGCCACGACGCTCACGGAAACGGCGTCCGCGGCGTCCGCGTCCACCCTCTTCGTCGTCGTCCGGTCCGTTGTTGCGGTTGTCCGTGCGCGGACCGGCGTTGTTCTGGCCTGCGTTGTTCTGGTTACCGCGATCCTGACGGTCCTGACGATCCTGGTTGCCCCGGTTGCCCTGGTTGTCGCGCTGCCCCTGGTTCTCGCGCTGCCCCTGGTTATCGCGCTGCCCCTGGTTGTCGCGGTTGCGCTCGCGGCGGGGACGCTCGTTGCCCTGCTCGGCGGGAGCCTGATCAGCGTCGGACTTGCCCTCGGTGCGCGCCGGACGCTCGGCCGGAGCCTCAGCCTTGGCGGTCTCGTTGACCTTCGCAGTATCGGCGGCCTTCGAGGTGTCGGCGGCCTTCGAGGTGTCCACGTCGGACTTGGCCGAAGGAGATTCCTGCTCGATGCTCAGTTCACCCTGGTCGGGCGAACCTGCACGACGAGCGGCGCCGCGACGCTGACGTCCGCGACGGGGTGCGCTCTGATCGGAATCCTCGGCTGATTCGGTACGCGCAGGCGCTGCCTCGGCAGGAGCGGATTCAGCCGCGGGAGCGGATTCAGCCGCGGGAGCCGTTTCGGCTGCGGGGGTTTCGGTACGTGCTGCGCGAGTGCTCTTGGCACGGGTGCGCGCTACGGGTGCGTCGTCGAGCGTGAGTTCGCTCTGTGCGGGTGCAGCCTTTGCGCTGCCGCCCTGGCGTTCCTTGATGGCTGCAATCAGGTCGCCCTTGCGCATGCCGGAAGTGCCTTTGATGCCCAGTTCACCCGCAAGAGTGCGGAGTTCGGTGAGCACCATGCCGGAGAGTCCGGCACCACGGCGCGTTTCGGCACGCTTCGTGGAGGTCGCCACCGCACCGTTCGATGCTGAAGATGACGCCTGAGAATTGTCGCCTGATTCCGACCCGGCGGGTGCAGAAGTGGCGATGAGGTCCGTATCGGTCACGGAGGTCCTTTCCTTCCCTCACTCGCACTGCGCAAAGTCGAGGGTTCGTCCCGCAGTTCGATTGAATACCGAACTCGGTGGTGCCGTACGTGGTTGCTGTCCAGAACTGCCGGCTTGTCCGCCGTCACATGATTGTCGGAAACTCTCGCCTCAAACTTTTCATGCGCTCGCAAACCTGCCCAACGCGCCTTCGTCGTCGATTCACTCCCCCGTGTGGTGAACCCCAGAGTTGTGGAACCTCTGAGCGTTCGATCCGCGGAGGATCCAAACCTTCGGAGAAGGTACAAGCGCGAGGATCATGCCTGCGAGAATCATGCCAAGGACTGTGGACCCCGATTGGGAAGGAGTTTTGCCCCCTGGTGATGCACCGGCGACTGACGCGCACGATGTACGGACACAGCCCAGGATAGCGCCCAAACCTGAGTCCGGCAAGAATTTGGCCGACCGGGTGTGTCAGTTCACTACCGATCGGTAGTGGGCGATCACCAGGACCAAGGCGGGGATCAGACCGCGGTCGTGGATACTTCGACGCCGTCGGCGATGTCCAATTCGAGCACACGTAGTCCGTCTGCCCGCGCCGCCTCGGCGAGTTCGACGGGGAAAGGTTCTGTGCTGAGCGCCAACACAGTGGGTCCTGCTCCGGAAACGGTCGCAGCAATGCCCGCCTCACGCAGGATGCCGATCCAGCGAGTCGTGAGCGGTAGAGCGGGCGCGCGCTGCGCCTGATGCAGGCGATCCTCGGTGGCTGCCATCAACAGATCGGGACGAGCCGTGAGCGCGACGACGGCCAGTGCACTGCGGCTCGCGTTGAACGACGCATCGTTGTGCGGAACCAATTCGGGCAGGAGCCCACGGGTGTGTGCGGTGGACGACCGTTCCTCGGGAACCAGTGCAACGGCACGGATATCGGGATGTACGTCGAGTTTCGCCGCCGAGTAGATCGGCTCGTCGCCTTCGACGGCCGGCGGGCAACTCCACGAGACGACTGCGCCGCCGAGAACACTGGCAGACGCATTGTCCGGGTGACCTTCGAACTCGGAAGAGAGCTGAACCAACTGCTCTTCCGTCAACCCGATCTCGGCATCGAGTGCGCGTGCCAGACCGTTGGCTGCAGCGAGTCCGCCGACGGCCGCGGAAGCCGAGGACCCTAGCCCGCGCGAATGCGGGATCGCGTTGCGGCACAACACGTCCAGGCCACTGGCCCACACTCCAGCCGCTTCGAGACCACGCTCGATGGCGCGAACCACGAGATGCGAAGGCCCCCAAGGGACGTCGGCGGCGCCTTCACCTTCGACGCGAATCTGGAGACCTGAATCCGTTGTGGTGACCACGATTTCGTCGTACAACCCCAACGCCAGACCGAGGGTGTCGAACCCCGGCCCCAAGTTTGCACTCGAGGCCGGGACGCGAGCAGTCACCGAAAGGCCGATAGGCAGGGTTATAGTCATGTCAGACACCGGATTCCGCGGAGTGGTCGATGAATCCACGGACACTATGCAAGCTCGAGGGCAGCCGCAACGGCAACGGGATCGACACCGATCGGCTCGACGTTCGGCATACCCTTCAAAGCCGTGTCAGGATCCTTGAGGCCGTTGCCGGTCACCGTGCACACGACGGTCAGGCCCGGCTCGAGCCAGCCCTCTGCACGTGCGGCGAGCAGGCCGGCGACGCTGGCTGCCGACGCCGGTTCGACGAAGACACCCTCGGTGGCGGCGATCAGACGGTAAGCCTCGAGGATCTTCTCGTCGGTGGCGGCACGGAATGCACCGTTCGACTCTTCCTTCGCGGCGACAGCGCCGTTCCAGGAAGCGGGGGAACCGATTCGGATTGCGGTAGCGATGGTTTCGGGATCCTTGACGGGTGCGCCGTTGACCAGCGGAGCCGCACCGGCAGCCTGAACGCCGAGCATGCGGGGCTTGACCGTGGTCAGACCGTCGGCGTAGTACTCCGAGTAACCGCGCCAGTACGCGGTGATGTTTCCGGCGTTTCCGACCGGGAGGGCGTGCACGTCGGGAGCCTTGCCGAGCACGTCCATGATCTCGAATGCCGCGGTCTTCTGACCTTCGATGCGTACCGGGTTGACCGAGTTGACCAGACCGATGGTGGGGAATTCCGCCGTGGTCTTGCGTGCCAGCTCGAGGCAGTCGTCGAAGTTGCCCTGGACCTGAATGATCTTGGCGCCGTGCATAACTGCCTGCGCAAGCTTGCCCATGGCGATCTTGCCCTGCGGGATGAGCACGGCGCAGGTCATGCCGGCCTTGGCTGCATACGCAGCGGCCGAGGCGGAGGTGTTGCCGGTGGACGCGCACAGAACTGCCCGCTGGCCACGGGCCAAGGCGTCGGTGACGGCCATCGTCATGCCGCGGTCCTTGAAGGAACCCGTGGGGTTGAGACCCTCGACCTTGAGGTAGACGTCGCAGCCGGTGATCTCGGAGAGGTGGCCGGCCGGCAGGAGCGGGGTGCCGCCTTCGCGCAGGGTGACGGTCTTCCAGTTGTCACCGATCGCGAGACGGTCCCGGTATGCCTCGATGAGACCCGGCCATGCCTTGTGGACGGGGTTGACGATGCCGGTCATTGTTCAGTGCCTTCCAGTCGCAGCACGCTGGTCACAGCGGTGACGAATTCGAGTTCGTTGAGGGCCGCCACGGTCTCGGACAGAGCCGCGTCGGTTGCTACATGAGTGACGACCACCAGACGCGCGCCGGCGCCGGCGCCCTCCTGGCGGACGACGGAGATGCTCACGCCGTGCTTGGCGAACTCGGCGGCGACTGCGGACAGCACACCTTCCTTGTCCGCGACCTCCATGTTCACGTAGTAGCGCGTGAGGATGTCGCCCATCGGGGCGACCTTGAGCTTGGCGTACTTGGACTCACGGGGGCCACGGCCGCCGTGAACCTTGTTGCGCGCCGCCATCACCAGGTCACCCATCACCGCGGAAGCGGTGGGGGCGCCGCCTGCGCCCTGGCCGTAGAACATGAGCCGGCCGGCGTTCTCTGCTTCCACGACAACGGCGTTGAAGGCGCCGTTGACCGAAGCGAGCGGGTGGCTGAGCGGAACCAGCGCCGGGTACACGCGAGCGGAAATCCGCTCCTTGCCCTTGGGCGTGACGATGCGCTCGCAGATCGAGAGCAACTTGATCGTGCAGTCGAGTGCCTTCGCCGACGCCAGGTCGGCAGAGGTGATCGTGGAAATTCCTTCGCGGTACACATCCGCGGCAGTGACGCGGGTGTGGAATGCGATCGACGCGAGGATCGCCGCCTTCGCTGCCGCGTCGTAGCCTTCGACGTCCGCGGTCGGATCGGCTTCCGCGTATCCGAGGCGTCCGGCTTCGGCCAGTGTCTCCTCGTAGTCGGCGCCGGTCTCGTCCATCGCCGAAAGGATGAAGTTGGTGGTGCCGTTCACGATTCCGGCGACCTTGTTGACACGGTCTCCGGCCAAGGACTGCGTGAGCGGGCGGATCACGGGGATCGCGCCGGCAACAGCGGCCTCGAAGTACAGGTCGACCGAGTTGGCCTCTGCAGCCTCCGCCAATTCACCGGTGTGGTCCGCGAGCAGCGCCTTGTTGGCGGTGACGACCGACTTACCGGAATTGAGCGAGGAGAGAATCAGCTTGCGAGGGAGCTCGATTCCGCCGATCACCTCGACGACGATGTCGACGTCGTCACGACCGACCAGGGACTCGGCGTCCGTCGTCTGCAGTTCCTCGGGGATTCCGCGGTCCGAGCCGATACGACGAACGGCAACTCCCCGCAGTTCCAACGGGGCGCCGACGCGGGCTTCGAGTTCCTCGGCCTGCTCACGAATGATCCGGACGACCTCGCTCCCGACGTTGCCGAGGCCGAGAACGGCCACACCGATAGCGCGATGCGCCGATTCGCTCGTCACTGCGATACCTCCAAGCTGAGCAGATCTTCCACTGTTTCCCTCCGCAGAATCACGCGTGAGACTCCGTCACGCACCGCCACCACGGCTGGGCGGGTGAGCAGGTTGTACCTGCTCGACATCGAATAGCAGTATGCACCGGTCGCTGCTACCGCTAGTAAATCACCGGGCCCGACGTCCTCGGGCATCCAGGTGTCCCGAATGACCACGTCACCGGACTCGCAGTGCTTACCGACGATACGTGCAACGACGGGATCAGCCTCGGAAGTTCGCGAAACCAACTTGGCTTCGTACTCCGCACCGTAGAGGGACGTGCGGATGTTGTCGCTCATCCCGCCGTCGACGCTGATGTAGCGGCGTGTCAGCGAGCTACCCACCGTGACGTCCTTGATGGTGCCGACCTCGTAGAGCGTCACCGTGCCCGGTCCGGCGATGGCGCGGCCGGGTTCGACGGCAAGCGTCGGCTCCGGCAGTCCGGCCAGTGCGGACTCGTTGCGCACGATGTGACCGAGCTTTGCTGCCAGTTCGTCGACGGGCGGCGGGTCGTCGGACGGGATGTACGAGATCCCCATGCCGCCGCCGAGGTCGATGATCGAAATCTGCTTGGTCTTCTCGACGCCGAACTCGGTGACAACCTCGCGGAGCAAACCGATCACGCGGTGCGCTGCCACCTCGAAACCGTCGACGTCGAAGATCTGCGAACCGATGTGGCTGTGCAGTCCGACCAGTCGCAAGTTGTCGGCGGCGAAGACGCGGCGGACCGCGTCGATTGCCGCTCCCCCGGCCAGCGAGAAACCGAACTTCTGGTCTTCGTGTGCGGTGGAGATGAATTCGTGCGTATGCGCTTCGACGCCGACGGTCAGGCGGATCAACACGTCCTGAACGACACCGGCCTCACCGGCGACACGATCGAGTCGATCGATCTCGATCGCCGAGTCGAGCACGACGTGCCCGACACCCGCGGCAACACCGGCGGCCAGTTCGGCTACGGACTTGTTGTTGCCGTGCATGGCAATTCGCTCGGCCGGGAAATCAGCGTGCAATGCGATCGCCAGTTCTCCGCCGGAACAGACGTCGAGCGAGAGGCCTTCGTCGGCAACCCAGCGTGCGATTTCGCCGCAGAGGAACGCCTTGGATGCGTAGTGCACCTTGGCATCCGGGCCGAAGGCGCGGGCCATGTCACGGCAGCGCGAGCGGAAGTCGTCCTCGTCGATGACGAACAGCGGGGTGCCGTACTTCTCGGCAAGTTCACTGACCTTGACACCCGCGAGGGTCACTTCGCCGTCGTCACCGCGAGAAGCGTTGCGCGGCCACACCTGCGGTGAGAGTTCACCGAAGGCTTCGGGGCTGGCCGGACGGTCGGGCAAGCCGGGGGCCTGCAACTGCTCGGCATGCTTGGGGCCGGCGGGGTGCGCGTTCACATTTGCTCCGGTGCGGTGACGCCGAGCAGTTCGAGGCCGTTGGCCAGGACCTGTCGGGTTGCGGCGCAAAGAGCCAGACGCGCGCGATGCACGTCGGTGGCGTCTTCGTCGCCTTGTGGAAGGATGCGGCACGCGCCGTAGAAGCGGTGGTACGCACCCGCGAGTTCTTCGAGGTAGCGGGCAATACGGTGCGGCTCACGCAGATTCGCTGCGCTCGACACGACGCGCGGGTACTCGCCGATCGTGCGGATGAGGTCACCCTCCTGCTCGACAGTGAGCAGGGCGAGGTGGCTTGCGTCGGCAGACAGACCAAGGTCTGCGGCGTTGCGAGCGATCGCCGAAAGGCGTGCATGCGCGTACTGGACGTAGTAGACGGGATTCTCGCTGCTGGTCTTGGTCCACAGGTCCAGGTCGATGTCGATGCTGGAGTCGACCGACGAGCGGATCATGACGTAGCGCGAGGCGTCGACGCCGATTGCCTCGACCAGGTCGTCGAGGGTGATGACGGTGCCTGCACGCTTGCTCATCTTGACGGCGGTGCCGTCCTTGACGAGGTTGACCATCTGGCCGATCAGCACCTCGACGGTGTCCGGATCGTCACCGAAAGCGGCGGCGGCAGCCTTGAGACGGCCGATGTATCCGTGATGGTCGGCACCGAGCATGTAGATGCAGAGGTCGAACCCGCGGGCGCGCTTGTTCTGGAAGTAGGCGATGTCACCGGCGATGTAAGCGGCGTTGCCGTCGCTCTTGATGACGACGCGATCCTTGTCGTCGCCGTAATCGGTGCTCTTGAGCCACCAAGCACCGTCTTCGTGGAAGAGGTTGCCCGAACCCTTGAGGGATTCGACGGCCTTCTCGACAGCACCGGATTCGAAGAGCGAGTTCTCGTGGAAGTACACGTCGAAGTCGACTCCGAAGTCGTGCAGGGTCTGCTTGATGTGCGTGAACATCAATTCGACGCCGATGGCCCGGAAGGTTTCCTGCTGCTCGTCGGCCGGCAGCTCCATGACGTCGGGGCGCTGCTTCAGCACCGAGGCGGCGATGTCGGCGATGTATGCACCGGCATAACCGTCTTCGGGTGCAGGTTCGCCCTTCGCTGCAGCGATCAGCGAACGCGAGAAGCGGTCGATCTGGGCACCGTGGTCGTTGAAGTAGTACTCACGTGTGACCAACCCGCCCTGCGCGGACAGAATGCGTCCGAGCGCGTCTCCGACTGCGGCCCAACGGGTTCCACCAAGGTGAATGGGACCGGTGGGGTTGGCCGAGACGAATTCGAGGTTGATCTTCTTGCCGGCGAGGGAATCGCCCGAGCCGTACGACGCGCCGGCTTCGAGAACCGACACGACGATCGCGCCCTGGGCATCCTTGTCGAGCCGAATATTGAGGAAGCCGGGTCCGGCGATCTCGGCGGATTCGATTCCGTCGGCAGCGGTGAGGGCTTCGGCGATCCAGCCCGCCAGCTCGCGGGGATTCGTGCCGACCTTCTTGGCTACCTGCATGGCAATGTTGGTGGCGTAATCGCCGTGCTCGGGGTTGCGTGGTCGCTCGACGGTAAGGGTTTCGGGCAGCACGGATACGTCGAGGCCACGATCGGCAAGGACGCTCGCTGCGGTTCCGCGGAGCAGTTCGGCAAGGTCAGCTGGAGTCACAGGTATTCATCCTATTGCCTGGACACCGGAAGTGGAGACTCGCCTCACGCCTCGCACTCGGCGAAGCTAGTCGAGGCCGCTGTGGCGTGTCGCACGCCACTCTCAAAGTTTGCCCTCAGACTCGGAAAGTACAGTGGTAATGCCCGAGCTACCACCGCGTACCTACATGCGCGGGCGCGCCACACCTCAAGCCCACACACCGAAAGAGCCCAATCGATGCCAAGCGGTTCCGATAGTCGCGGTCCCAACAAGAACTCCGGGGCCAAATCAGCCAAGGCCATCAAGGCCGCCAACAAGAGCAGTCGGCCGGCCAAGAAGGGCAAGGGTGGCGTCCCCGCTCCCCGCCAGATCCCCTGGCTGTCGATCGGCGCCGGTGTGGCTGTGCTCGCACTCATCGCCGTGCTCGGTATCAATCTGTGGCCCAAGGTCGAGGAGCGGCAGGCCCTCGAGCCGTACAAGTACAGCTCGGAGAACAAGGATCCGTCAGACAAGATCGACGGTGTCCTCAAGATCGAGTATCCGGCGGGCCAGCACGTCGATTCCACTCAGCGCGTCGCGTACGACCAGACCCCGCCGTTCGGTGGCCCGCACGACGCCACCTGGGCGAACTGCACCGGAACCGTGTACGCAGACCCGATCCGCACCGAGAACGCCGTCCACTCGCTCGAGCACGGTGCCATCTGGATCACGTACAACCCTGATCTCGTCGATCAGGACCAGATCGACAGCCTTGCGGGACGCGTCAACGGCAAGTCCTACATGCTTATGTCGCCCTATCCCGGCCAGAGCAGCCCCATCTCTCTGCAGTCCTGGGGCCATCGCCTCGAGGTCGACAAGGCCGACGACGATCGCATCGATCAGTTCATCACCGCGCTGAACCAGAACCCGAACGTCTACCCCGAGGTCGGCGCGAGCTGCACCAACCCGCTGTTCACTCCGTCGACGTCGCCGTTCGATCCGACGCCTCCGGGCCCCGGCGCCATTCAGATGGACGGCACGGGCGCTACCCCGGCCACCGACGAGCAGGTTCCCGCCGGTGGATAGTTCACAGACCGCCGATCAGTCTTCGAAGCCGAGTCAGCGCACCGCGCTGCTGATCATCGGTCTGATCGGCGCGATCGCCGTCGGTTTTGCATTGGGCGCATTCACCAATCTCCTCGGGCCCGACGCGAAGTCGTCCCTGACCGTTCCGGCATCCGATTCGGTGGACGTCGGATTCGCGCAGGACATGAGCGTGCATCACAGCCAGGCCGTCGAAATGGCGTCGATCGCTCTGACGAAGTCCACCGACAACGACGTGCGCACGCTCGCGTTCGACATCTTGACCACGCAGCAGAACCAGCTCGGTCAGATGCAGGCGTGGCTGACCATGTGGGATCAGCCGCTGTCCAAGGTGGGCCCGTACATGGAATGGATGTCGTCCGATTCGGGCTCCGGCCACGGTTCGCACGGGACTTCGGCCACGATGGACATGGCTCATTCGGGCCCGGTCGACACCATGCCAGGCATGGCGCCCCCCGAGGACCTTGCGGCGCTCCGCGCAGCGGAAGGTCTGCAACTCGACACCTTGTTCCTGCAGCTGATGCTTCGTCACCACGAAGGTGGGCTTCCGATGATGGAGTACGCAGCAGCTGACGCCACCGAGGGGCCGGTGCGCAGCCTGGCGCAGACCATGGTCAACACACAGCAGAGCGAGTCCAAGCTGATGACCGACATGTTGGCAGCTCGCGGCGCAGTGCCGCTGCCCATGAACTGAGCAGAACTGAACTGAGAAAATTCAGACCCGAACTGGGCCTGGTCCTGAAATTTCAGGACCAGGTCCAGTTTTCTACCTCCGGCATGTCTTCGAGGTGCTCGACGATGTAGCGCGAGTGCTTCTCGAGCTGGGTGCGGCAGAACTCTGCCAACTCGGACGCGCCGGCCGGCCGACGCTTGGAGCGTCGTAGCGCCTCGATCACCAGGTGGTAGCGGCTCATCTTGTTGAGGACAACCATGTCGAACGGTGTTGTGGTTGTTCCCTGTTCACTGAATCCGCGAACGTGGAAGCGCTCGGGACTCGGACGCCCGTGAATCAGTTCGTGCACGGCACGCGAGTATCCGTGGAATGCGAACACGACGTCGGTCTGCGCGGTGAACAGATCGAGGAAGACCCGCTCCCCGAATCCGTGGGGATGCTCCGTCGGCGTCAGCAGCGCCATCAGGTCGACGACGTTGACGACTCGGGTGATCAGTTCCGGCGTGTGATCGCGCAGCAACTGTGCAGCAGCCAAGATCTCCTGCGTCGGTACGTCTCCCGCCGCAGCCAGGACCACGTCCGGGGTCTGTTCGCGAGCTTCGGTTCCGGCCCATTCCCAGACCGAAGCCCCCGCCGCGCAGTGCTCGTGCGCTTGCTCGAGCGTGAGGTACTGCAGGTGTGGTTGCTTGTCCACGACGATCAGGTTGACGTGGTCGGTACTGCGCAGACAGTGATCCGAGATCGAGAGCAAGGTGTTGGAATCCGGCGGTAGCCACACGCGGATCACACTGGGAGCCAGGGGAATAACGGCGTCGATCATACCGGGACCCTGATGCGAGAATCCGTTGTGGTCGTTGCGCCAGCACGTACTGGTCAGCAGCACGTTGAGCGAAGCGACCGACGCCCGCCACGGCAGGTCGACTGCGTGTTGGAGCCACTTGGCATGCTGGATGAGCATCGAGACACTCACCATCGCAAACGCTTCGTAGCTCGCGAACATGCCGTGTCGGCCAGACAGCAGATAACCCTCGAGCCAACCCTCGCAGAGGTGCTCGCTGAGGACCTCCATGACGCGACCGTCCGCGGACAGCCCGTCGTCGTAGTCGGTGATCGGCAGTTGCCAGCAGCGGTCGGTTGTCTCGAACACGGCGCCGAGGCGATTGCTCGATGTCTCGTCCGGACAGAAGAGTCGGAAGATCCCGCCGCTGTCCTCGGTTTCCGTGGCGGCGTAGATGTCGCGCAGAAGCTCGCCGAGCACTCTCGTCGTCTCGTGGAAAGTCGAACCCGGGGATTGGATGGGTAGCGCGTATTTTTCGAGCGGCGGCATCGGAAGATCGACGCGAAGTCGTCCGCCGTTCGCGTACGGAGTGCTCCCCATACGCTTGTCCCCCGCCGGTGAGAGCGCCGCCAGTTCCGCGACCAGTGATCCGTTGGCGTCGAACAACTCGTCCGGACGGTACGAGCGTATCCACTCTTCGAGTTGCCGCAGATGTGATTCGTTGCTTCGCACGCCGGACAACGGCACCTGGTGCGCACGATGTGTGCCCTCGACCAAAATTCCGTCGACGGTGTGCGGTCCGGTCCATCCTTTCGGCGTCCGCAACACGATTGCCGGCCACGAACCCGTCCACTCCTCTCCGCGGCGTGCGGCACCCTGCATCTCGCGGATCTTCTCGTGCGCCTGCGAGATCGCTTGATACAGCTGAGGAAACACCACGTCGGGATCGTCACCGGAGACGACGATCGGCGCCCACCCCTGTCCACCGAGGTAGGCCTGGATGTCTTCGTCGCTGCTGCGTCCGTACACCGTCGGCCCGGCTATTTTGGCGCCGTTCACGTGCAGGATCGGCAGGACCGCGCCGTCGCGTCGTGGATTCAGGAACGCCGGGAGCTTCCACGAGCCGGACAACGGCCCGGTCTCCGCTTCGCCGTCGCCGATCACGCAGGCCACCACGAGGTTCGGATGATCGAAGGCAGCACCGGCCGCATGGGCAAGGGCGTAGCCGAGCTCGCCGCCTTCGTGAATGCTTCCGGGTGTCTGCACACTCACGTGGCTGGGCACCCCGCCGGGAGCGGAGAATCGCCGACACATCCGGTGGATACCCTCCGCGTCGTCCGAGACTTCCGGATAGATCTCCGAGTACGTTCCCTCGAGATACGTCGACGCGACCAGCGCCGGACCGCCGTGCCCGGGACCGGTCACGTAAAGCCAGTCCGCGTCGGTGGCGACGATGTGCCGATTGAGGAGCGTGTAGATCATCGACAAACCGGGACTGGTCCCCCAGTGCCCGAGCAGCCGAGGCTTGATGTGCTCGGCACGTAACGGTTCCCGCAGAAGCGTGTTGTCTTTCAGATAGATCTGCGCAACGGTCAGGTAGTTGGCCGCTGCCCACCACTTCAGGTCGAGCGCGAGCTGGTCTTCGGAATAGTGGTGATCGGTCATCAACGACTCCCGTACCTCACGAGGGTGCCCGAGCAGTCCGCCCGAGCCTGTGCTCACAGGCGAGCCTAGGCGTAAAAAGCATCCGAGTCAGTCGGTACAGATGATTCGACGACCATGGTCCCCGTCCGCATACTCGACGGCCTGGAGCGAGGACGCCATGCCGAGACGGGACCGGTTTGGTCCTGTGGCCCCGTGATGCGCTACGCTAACGCAGCCCAATCGGCACACCGAAAGTTCGGTGCGCCCCCGTAGCTCAGGGGATAGAGCGTTCGCCTCCGGAGCGAAAGGTCGCAGGTTCGAATCCTGCCGGGGGCACCACGAAGACACAGGTCAGCGATGCATCTTTCGCCTCTTCACGGTGCCACGTCAAAAGTTTCAGGGTCATCTGCCCGAATGCTGTCGATCTAACACCTCGCATCGATCCTGCTCCCACGTACACGATGCGTCAGCTTGCCGCGTTTGTCGCAGTGGCCGAGACCGGGACGACGCGGTAGCCGCGGCTCGAACGCGCGCTCAAAGTTCAACTGTGCGTTCGCCGTCGCTCATTCGGCATTCAATTGACCCGCACCGGTGAATCCGTCCTGGTGCGTGCGCGGGCACTACTTCAGCATGCCGAAGGCAACTCGGCCGCGCAGGAGTCTCTCCTACGCGGCCGAGCGCATTCGCGGATGAAGCAAGTATTCAGTTGACCTCGGCCAACTCCTTTTCTTCCTCAGCGCGCCTTTCACGCACGGATCTTCCACGCAGCGAGCTCCCACGTACGAGCGGCGAGACGGTGATCGCCAAGCCCACCAGTGCGACCCCGGTGACCAGGATCAGTCCGGGATGGAACTGCTCGAACCCGGCGGTACCGGCGCCGGACGCGGTGTGGGATCCGGCGGTCACGAGGGCAGTAGTCAGAGCGAGCACGAGCGCCGCACCGACCTGAGCTGACGTGTTCACCAGACCGGACGCCAAGCCCTGCTCGGAATCGTCGACGCCCGAGGTGGCCTGAGCCATGATCGAGGTGTACCCCAACGCGAATCCGAGTCCGAGCAGGATGACGCTCGGCAGAATCGCCACGACGTACGACGGTGAATCGCTGCCGGCGAAGAGGAACCAGAGGTACCCGACGCTCAGCGACGTCAGTGCCGCGATGATGAGCTTGGCACTGCCGTACAGGTCGACCAGCCGCCCGACGAACGGCGATCCGAAGGCGACGATGATGCCCGCAGGAAGCAGTGCCATCGCCATCTTCAACGGCGACCAGCCGAGAGCGGACTGAAGGAAGATCGTCATCATGAACTGGAAGCTCAGGTAGGAACCGAAGAGCGCGATGATGGCCAGATTCGCACGGACGATGGTGCCGACGCGCAGAAGTCCGAGGCGCACCAGCGGATGCGCCACCTTCTTCTCCACGAAGAAGAACGTCGCGAGCAGCACGGCGGCCACGGCGAACGATCCCAACGTCATCGGGTGAGCCCACCCGCGGGTCGGAGCGGAGACCATCGTGTACACCGTGAGCAGCATTCCCGTCACCAGGGTGACGGCCCCGACGAGGTCGTGTCCCCCGGTATCTGCGGGACGGTCCCGCGGAATGAGGAAGTACCCACCGATCAGTGCGATGACGGCAAACGGAACCGGCATCAGGAACGTGAATCGCCAACCGGCACTGGTCAGCAGCCCACCCAGGATCAGACCGGACGAGTAACCACTGGCGCCGAACACGGAGAACACCGACAGCGCACGGTTACGGGCCGGACCTTCCTTGAACGTCGTGGTGAGAATGGACATTGCGGTCGGAGCGGTGAAGGCGGCAGCCAAGCCCTTCACGAATCGTGATGCGATCAGCAGTGTTCCGTTGTCGACCAGTCCACCGACCAGCGAGGCGATTGCGAACACGGTCAGCGCGATCAGGAAGACCTTCCTGCGCCCGAGAAGATCGGCGGTACGTCCACCGAGTAGCAACAGGCCGCCGAATCCGAGGACGTAGCCGTTGATGATCCACTGCAGCGAGGTAGTGGACAGGCCCAGTTCATTGCCGATGGACGGCAGAGCGACGCCCACCATCGACACATCGAGACCGTCGAGGAACAACACGAGGCAGAGCACCGCGAGGATGCCCCACAGCTTGAGGGACCAGCCCTCCCCTGTGGCCGGATCCGCGGATTCCGTAGAACCCGGGGATTCCGGCGAATCGAATGGTTTGAGTGTCGAGTCTGTGCAAGTCACGTCAGCGAGAATAGATGCACATGCACATAATGCACAAGCATTTAATGCAATTGCACGTAATCGAGTCTTCAACTAGAATGCGGACGTGACGTCGGAATCCGAATTGCGCAACACCTGGCGCTCGCTGTCGACCAGCTACAACGACATCGCGTGCGAACTCGATCGCCAGATGCAGTCGGCGCATGGGCTGAGCATGAGCGACTTCGAGGCTCTCGACCGGCTCATGGACGCCACGTGCGAACGTCCACGCATGCAGGAGTTGGCCTCGGAGATGTACCTGAGTCCCAGCGCGCTCTCCCGCAGCGTCGCCCGCCTCGAGAAGGCCGGACTCGTTCAGCGAGCACTGTGCGAGGCCGACCGGCGCGGAGTGTTCGTCGATGTCACCGACAAAGGACGCCAGGTACACGCGGACGCCAGCAAAATTCAACTGGCCGTACTGGATTCACGCCTGCGCGAGCAGTAGCCGCACGTCAGAGGAGCACCACAGAGCGCCCGGCCACCGGGCGAGGGCCGTTCCGGACTAGACTGAGGACATACCGACGCGCCTTTCTGTTGCCGTCGGCGATCGACAGCAGCGCAGCCAGCACGCTTTCACGCGGTCCTGGCCGAGGCAATCTGCCAGCGTTTCTGCGGCTTCTGCTAGTCCCTCAGGCTCCTGCCTGACATCTCTACCTGCTCCTATCGAGAGATACACAATTGAACAACGCACGCACCCTTGGAGTCATCGGACAGTCGAGCAAACCGGCAGAACGCCGGTTGCCGATCCATCCTGCGCATTTCGATCGCATCGATGCCGAACTACGTTCTCGGATCTACCTCGAAGAGGGCTACGGCCACCCCTTCGGCTACTCCGACGACTACCTCTCGCGCCTGGTTGCCGGAATCCGCACGCGCAAGCAGATTTTGGCGGAAACCGATGTGGTTCTGCTACCGAAGCCGTTGGTGCGTGACCTCGCCGAACTACGATCCGGTCAGGTTCTCTGGGGCTGGCCGCACTGCGTCCAGGACACCGAACTGACACAGATCGCGATCGACAAGAAACTGACTCTCATCGCCTTCGAGGCCATGAACTTCTGGCACAGCGACGGATCGTTCAATCTGCATGTGTTCCACAAGAACAACGAGCTCGCCGGCTATTGCTCGGTACTGCACGCCCTGCAGTTGATCGGTTCCACCGGAGACTACGGCCGCCGTCTCACTGCTGCCGTGATCGGTTTCGGAGCCACTGCACGCGGCGCGGTCACAGCACTCAAGGCGCACGGTATCCACGAAGTGGACGTCCTCACCCAACGTGGAGTCACCGCCGTCAGCTCCCCTATCCACTCGGCGCGCATGGTCTCGTTCGACAACAACAACGGTGACGTCCGTGGCAGCCACGTGATGCTCGACAACCACAGCGTGCCGGTACCCGGCTTCTTGGCCGAGCACGACATCGTCGTCAATTGCGTACTGCAGAACACCGACGCCCCACTGACTTTCCTGACCGAGGAAGACCTCATGGACTTCCAACCCGGCAGCCTCATCGTCGACGTGTCGTGCGACGAAGGCATGGGCTTCAGTTGGGCTCGCCCCACCTCGTTTGCCGAGCCGACCTTCATCGTCGGTGACAACATCACTTACTACGGCGTCGACCACAGTCCGTCGTACCTGTGGAACTCGGCATCGTGGGAAATCAGCGAGTCTCTTCTCCCCTACCTGCCCACCGTGATGGCGGGAGAGACGGCGTGGAAGGCAGACGAGACCGTCGATCGAGCCATCGAAATCCGTGACGGCGTCATCGTGAATCCGGCCATCACACGGTTCCAGCACCGCTCGCCGGACTACCCGCACGCCGTCATCGCGGAGTAGCCGCCCCGATCAGGCCTGGCCGGCTGCCGCGTTGATCGGCGCCATGTCGAAATAGTCGCGCCAGGCACTGATCTGTCCGTCCGCAACTTCGAATACCCCCATCACCGGGAGCGCTACCTCGGCGCCGTTGATGGTGAAGACGTCGACGCGTTCGTTCATCACCACGCTGCCGTCCGCGACCTGACGCTTGATCTGAAAGTCGATGTTTCCGAAGGCACCGACAAATTGCTCGATGAACGCGCGGACGGCCTCGCGGCCGACAACGGGCTCCATCGGAATGTTGTGATAAACGACGTCATCGGTGAAGTACTCGACGATCTTCGCGACATCGGCGTTTGCCCACAGTGCGCAGAATTCGGTGACCAGCTTGTCCGGTGTCATTGTGTGCCAGCCTCTTTCGAATTGTCTTCGTGGGGTTCGATGATTGCCATGATGCTTTCGATCTCGCCTGCCGGTATCCCGAAGTACTCGGTGACGAAAACCGTGACGGCCGCCGCCTGGCCAGGTGTTCCGAGATCCAGCAGATACCGCGCTACGACGCTCTCGCCCCACTCGCGCAGCGCGAGTTCACGTATCGCCACGATTCCGCGATACTGCTGCCCCTGTTCGAGCTCGTTGCTGATGAAAGCACCAGTGTCACCGGTTCGCTGACCGTTCTCGACTCGCCAGGCGTCGGCGGCAAAACGGACCTTCGTTGCGTCATGAGTGAGCAAGGCGTTCACGTATTCACGAGCCATGGCGACGCGCCCGCTGACCGCAGACTCCGTGGAGTGCTTGGCAATTGCACCCAGGATCGACTCAGCCAATTCCGGTCGGCAGATCACGAGGTCTGGCAGGTAGGGGTGGGATTCGTTGTAGAGCAACGGCGAACCGTCGATGCGGCTGCAATGCAGTCCTGCTGCCTGCGCGACGCCGACCGGTGCCGCCGAATCCCATTCCCACTGCCCACCGGCGTGCAGATACGCATCGACCTCACCCCGCACCACCGCCATCGCCTTGGCGCCGGCCGACCCCATGTGCACAACGTCTGCGCCGAGTTCGGCAGCCACGGCTTCGGTGAATGCGGGCGGCCGCGAGCCACTGACGACTACCCGGAGCGGAGAGTTGGCAGTCACCGAGACTGCCTCGTCGCCACTGGAATAGACGGCGCCGAGCGCGGGCTGCGACACCGCGGCTGCGGTAATCCCGCTATCGCGTTCCCAAAGCGCCACGTGCACTGCCCAATCCGAATGATCCGGAAGTCCGTATTCCTTAGAGCCGTCGAGCGGATCGATGATCCAGACTCGGGACGCCTCCAAGCGACTGCGATCGTCGGCAGATTCTTCCGAGAGCACGCCATCGCCCGGCCGCTCGGCCGCCAACCGGTCGAGGATGTAGGAATCGGCGGCCTTGTCGCCCCGTCGACCCAGCTCACGACCGTCGTCGACACCCAGACCCTCGGCTCGGATCCCCAGGAGGATCGCACCAGCGGCCTGCGCCAATTCCGCCGCGAGTGCCTCGTCGGCGATTCTGCTGTGTGTGGATTCGCTCACCGGTCCAACACTTCCATAATTCGCAGCGCAAGTTCGGTAGGCGTTCCGTCTTCGGGTCTGATCACCAACTCGGGGCTTGTCGGAGCTTCGTAGGGATCGTCGACTCCGGTGAATCCCGTGATTTCCCCGGCCCTGGCCTTGGCGTACATACCCTTGGGGTCTCGGGCTTCACATTGCTCGATCGGGGTGTCGACATAGACCTCGACGAACTTCAGTCCAGCGGCCTCGTGCGCCGCCCGCACTCGATCACGATCTTCGCGGTACGGGCTGATCAGGCAGGCCACTGCCACGGCCCCGGAATCGGCGAACAATTGCGCCACCGAGCCGACTCGGCGGACGTTCTCGGCGCGGTCATCGGCACTGAATCCCAGATCCGCGTTCAGTCCGTGCCGGAGGTTGTCGCCGTCGAGGCGGTACGCCGGGATACCCGCGGCCACCAAACGCCGCTCGAGTTCCACCGCGATCGTGGACTTACCCGAGGCCGAGAGACCGGTAAGCCACACAGTCCCGCCGGTAGTCGCACGTTCCTCGCGAGAGACCTCCGAACTGTGCCAGACGACGCGCGATTCCTTGAGTGTCGGTCCGTTGATCATTCCGGCTGCGACGGTGTTGCCCGTGGTCTCGTCCACGAGAATGAAGCTGCCTGTCACGCGGTTGCGGCGGTAGGGATCGAACATCAACGGCTGCTGCGTTTTGATCGAGATGCGACCGATCTCGTTGAGGGACAGAGATTCTGCCTTCTCGTCGCGGTGCAGAGAATTGACGTCCAGGCGATAGTCGAGCTTGACGATCTGCGCCTTCGTGAAGCGCGTGGTGTGCAGCAACGAGTAGCGATTGTTTTCCGACAGCGTGGTCTGTTCGGTCAGCCAACAGACCATCGCATCGATTTCCTGCCCGACCTGCGGCCGGTTGTTGAGCCGACACAATTGGTCCCCACGGCTGACGTCGAGATCGTCGGTCAGTTCGATGCACACGGCCGCGGGCGCAAACGCCTCGTCGATCACGTCGCCGCCCGGCCCGTGCACAGCCTTCACAGTCGACGTGAATCCAGAAGGCAACGCCACGATTTCGTCGCCCGGCTTGAAGACGCCACTGGCCACTGTTCCCGCGTAACCACGGAAATCGTGGAGGTCGGCGTCGGTCTGCTTCTGCGGACGGATCACGTACTGCACCGGAAACCGAGCGTCGATCAAGTTGCGATCCGACGCGATGTGCACCTGCTCCAGATGGTGCAACAGCGACGGCCCGTCGTACCACGACATGTTCTCGGTCCGCGCAACGATGTTGTCTCCCAACAGCGCCGAGACTGGAATGAACGTCAGATCGTGGACGTCCAACTTGATCGCGAACTGCCGGAATTCTTCCTTGATCTCCTCGAATCGTTCTTGAGACCAGCCCACCAAGTCCATCTTGTTCACACACAACACGAGGTGGGGAATACCCAGGAGAGTCGACAGGAAGGCATGGCGCCGCGTCTGTTCGAGCACTCCTTTACGGCCATCCACCAGGATCAGGGCGAGATCTGCCGTCGAAGCGCCGGTCACCATGTTGCGGGTGTACTGCTCGTGCCCGGGAGTGTCCGCGATGATGAACTTCCGATGAGGGGTCGCGAAATACCGGTGGGCCACGTCGATCGTGATGCCCTGTTCACGCTCGGCGCGCAATCCGTCGGTCAGTAGCGCGAGGTTGGCGTACTCGTCGCCGCGTTCTCGACTGCTCCGTTCCACGGCCTCGAGTTGGTCCTCGAAGATCGACTTGGAGTCGTAGAGCAACCGGCCGATGAGTGTCGATTTTCCGTCGTCGACACTGCCCGCTGTAGCGACTCTCAGCAGTTGCGGCATCAGAAGTACCCCTCTTTCTTACGATCTTCCATGCCAGCTTCGGAAATCCGGTCATCAGCTCTGGTTGCGCCACGCTCCGTGATACGGCTCGCCGCAACTTCTTCCACGACAGCGCCCGGTGTTTCGGCCGACGATTCGACACATCCGGTACACGTTGCGTCGCCGACCGTACGGAAGCGCACCAACGCCTCGTAGGACTCTTCGCCGGCGCGAAGCTCGAGGAAACGGGTGCGTGCCAACAACATTCCGTCGCGTGGAACCACCTCGCGACGATGGGCGTAGTAGATGCCGGGGAGGTCGATCTGCTCGCTCTCGATGTACTGCCAGATGTCGAGCTCTGTCCAGTTCGAGAGCGGGAAGATCCGAATATGTTCCCCCTTACGGTGTTTGCCGTTGTACAGATTCCATAGTTCAGGCCGCTGCACCTTGGGATCCCACTGCCCGAACTCGTCCCGGAAGCTGAACACCCGCTCCTTGGCTCGCGCTTTCTCTTCGTCCCGGCGAGCACCTCCGAACACTGCGTCGAACTTGTTGTCGCGAATTCCGCGCAGCAATGCGTGCGTCTGCAGGCGATTGCGACTGGAACCGACTCCGGTGTCCTCGATGACGCGTCCGGCGTCGATGTCGTCCTGCACACTGGAGACAACAAGGCGCAGGTTGAAGCGATCGACCGTGCGGTCGCGGAACTCGATCACCTCGTCGAAGTTGTGACCGGTGTCGACGTGCATGACGGCGAACGGCAATGGCGCAGGCCAGAATGCCTTGGCCGCTACGTGCAGCATCACGACGGAATCTTTACCTCCGGAGAACAGGAGGACCGGCTTTTCGAAAGTCGCTGCCACTTCGCGGAATATATGGACCGCCTCCGCTTCGAGTGCTCGCAGATGCGACAACTCGTAGGCGGGCGGGGTCTGGAGTGTTGCCATGTCTTTCGCTCCTGAGCATCACTGACTCCGTTGCGGGAACTTCGTCACCGCATCGGTACATTTATGTACCGGACTGGTTCTAAATTGAACGCAATCACAGAATAGAACTCGTTCTACCCAAAGGTCAATGACCGGCTACAAGACGTCACAGACCGCGAACCGGACTCCGGCCACCAACCTCCGCCGTCACCGCGTCGGCCGCCGCAACCAGCGCCGCGGCCCTTCGCTCGATCTCGGCACCCGAGATTGCCCCGCCGACATACAGCGTGAGCACCAGCGCCTGATGCCCTTCGGCGTCGTAAGTCGGGGCGGCGATGAGACTGACCGGATGCTCGTCGTCAGAACTGATGTCGCGTCCGAGGTACACCCGCTCACCCAGGCTCGACACCATCTCACCGAGCAGCTCACGCACTTCGGGCGGAAGATCGTGCGTCGCAACGCCCGCCATCAACGTGTGAAGTCGCTGCCCCACCGGATCCAGACTCTCGACCAGATACCCCGCGGCTCGGCACTCGCGGACGACATTCCACAAACGCTCGCGATCCAAGCGCACCGGCAGGCTCGGCTCTTTGCTCAGCCAACTGTCCATGTCGTGATCCGAACCCCAGAGGACGTACATCAGTCCGACCGGCGGAGCGAACGGATACACCTGACCGACCTTGGCGGTGCGACGCGCGCCGATCGGTCCGGTCACTTCGAGAACACTGATCTGATCACCGATCACGCCGGACGCCGTGCACGTCGTGCCGAACTCCGCACTCACCTTCTCCAGGTGGGTGCGGGCAATGGGTCCGACGGCAAACCCTCGCTGAGCTGCACGTCCGGCCGCGATCAAAGCTGGACCGAGCCCGTAGGTCTTGGACACCTCGTCCCGTGTCAGGTACCCACGGTCAGCCAGCGCCGTGAGAATTCCCAGGCAGGTCGGCTTGCTGATCTCGAGGGCGCGGGCGAGTTCCGACAGCCCGAACCGCTGGTCAGGGCGGCCGACGAGGTAGTCGAGCACCTGAACCACCCGTTCGGTGGGAGGCGATTGCCTCCCCCTCGAGCGACCCTCTTCAGGCGCCTTCTCCGGTCCACCCATTGACCACTCCCTAGAACGCGTTCTATTGTCGGAATACCCAACATCTACCCCATAGGTACATATTTGTACCACGACGCTCTGGGCCGGCGACATAGTCGGAACTGTGAGGAGCCAGCGTGCTGACGGACCCGTTTGCCGAGGCGATCGCCGAAGCCGAGAAATTGATCGAGACTGCGCCGCACATCAGATCCGAGCAGGATCTACTGGAGGGATACCAATATCTGGCCGGCGGAATCATCGCGACGACGCATGCCGCTTGGGCCGGCGAAAAGACCCATCCGAGTTTCATCCAGGGCACCGGACCGTTCACCAAGATGGGTCTCGACAACCCTGACACCCTGTACTTCGGCGCTCGTATCAACGACGACAAGGAATACAAGGTCACCGGAAAGCGCGGCACCACAGCCGATCTCAGCTTCCAGGTATTGAGCGGAAACTACACCAACTCGAATGTTCCCGGAAGCGAGATCGCCTTCGACGACCGCGAACTCGAGATAGACGACGACGGCAACTTCGTCGCGTGGTTCGGCCCTGGTCCTGCCGACGGACGAGCCAACTATTACACCCTGGCGCCAGGATCCTCGCAGTTGGTCGTGCGCGAGGTCTACAGCGATTGGAGTCAGCAGCGCGGCGTGATCCGCATCGAGCGCACCGATTCGATCGGCATCGCGCCGCCGCCCCTCACCGCGGAAGAGACCGAGAAGCGGTATGCACGGGCCGGGAAGGCCCTGGTCACGCGGGTCAAGACGTGGCTGCAGTTTCCGGAGTGGTTCTACCTCAAGCTCACGGTTAACACCATGACCGAACCGCGGTTGACTCCGGGCGGACTGGCGACGCAGTACTCGTCGGTGGGACATTACGAACTCACCGACGACCAGGCGATGATCATCACCGTTCCGGCGTCGGACGCACCGTATCTGGGATTCCAACTCGGGAGCCTCTGGTACATCTCGCTCGACTACGTCAATCATCAGACCTCCCTCAACAACGGCCAGGCACAGGTGGATCCGGATGGGATGGTCCGAATGGTCGTCAGCGCGAAAAACCCCGGCGTCACCAACTGGGTCGAAACCGTCGGGCATCCGCGCGGCATTCTTCAGTTCCGTTGGCAGCGCGTATCCCGTGAGCTGACGCCCGAGGACGGGCCAACCGTCGACATCGTTCCAGTCGAAGATATTGCAAAGCACCTGCCGCATTTCGACACCAACGCCATCACCGCCGAGGAGTGGGCAGCGCGAATTGCCCAGCGCCAGGCCGCCATCGACAACCGAATGCTGGGGTAATCATGACCGCATTGCTCGAAGACCGTGTAGTAGTCATCTCCGGAGTCGGTCCGGCACTCGGCCGCGCTTTGGCCCTTCGTTGTGCGTCGGCCGGCGCGAGTCTTGTTCTCGCAGCGCGCACGCAATCGCGACTCGACGACGTCGCGAAGGAAATCGTCGATGCCGGTGGACGCGCAGTCACCGTGGCCACTGACATCACCGACCAGGCTTCCGCCGAGAATCTGGTGGCCGAATCCATCGCCGCCTACGGCAAAGTCGACACCCTGATCAACAATGCATTCTCGATACCGTCGATGAAACCGTTGGCTCGCACCGATTACCAGCACATCCGCGACAGCATCGAGTTGACCGTGCTCGGTGCGCTTCGTCTGACCCAACTGTTCACGCCGGCCCTTGCAGAGTCGGACGGCTCGGTGGTGAACATCAATTCGATGGTGTTGCGCCACTCGCAAGAGCGGTACGGCAGCTACAAGATGGCAAAATCGGCCCTGCTCGCCATGTCGCAGTCCCTGGCCACCGAGCTAGGTCCGCAAGGAATTCGTGTCAATTCGATTGCACCCGGCTACATCTGGGGCGATACCCTCAAGGGTTACTTCGCACACCAGGCGGAGAAGTTCGGCATGACCGTCGAGCAAATTTACGAGCACACCGCCTCGAACACCGACCTCAAGCGCCTGCCGACGACTGACGAAGTATCCGACGCGGCGATCTTCCTGGCGTCTCCGATGGCCAGCGCCATCACCGGTCAATGTATCGACGTCAACTGCGGCGAATTCCATCACTAGGAGCACCATGACTGAACGCACTCACGTCGGCACCGTCGAGGATCTCCACGCCTCGGCGACGCGGATGACCGGACTGACGGACTTCGGCGTCGACGATTACACCGAGGCACTGTCAGTCCTCCTCGAGTCCTACGACCGCGACGAGGATCTGACCCCCTTCGGCAGCAAGATCTCTCGGGTATTCCTTCGCGGCGCGCTGGTGGCACGTCTGCTCAGTGAATCGGCATGGAAGGAGCACCCTGAGCACGCCGACGTCAAGATCGAGCGGCCGATTTTCGTCACCGGGTTGCCGCGCACCGGCACCACGGCCCTGCACCGCCTCCTCACAGTCGATCCGGCCCACCAGGGCCTCGAGATGTGGCTGACCGAGTTTCCGCAGCCTCGGCCACCTCGTGACACGTGGGAGTCGAACCCGGTGTTCGCCAAGATCGAGGAGACGTTCGGGCAACACCACGTCGAGCATCCCGAATTCATGGGCGTGCACTACATGTCAGCCAGTGAAGTCGAAGAGTGCTGGCAACTGCTACGTCAGACGTTCAAGTCCGTGTCCTACGAGTGCCTGGCGAACCTGCCCACGTACTCCGCATGGCTGAAGGACCAGGAATGGTCGAATGCCTATGCACGACACAAGAAGAACCTGCAGTTGATCGGTCTGCCCGATCGGGATCGACGGTGGGTCCTCAAGAACCCGAGCCATCTGTTTGCGCTCGACGAATTGATGCAGGCGTACCCCGACGCGCTTGTCATTCAGACTCACCGCTCCCCTACGACGATCATTCCGTCGGTGTGCAGCCTGGCCGCTCAGGCAACAGAGGGTTGGTCGAACACGTTCACCGACAAGGTGATCGGCGAAAGTCAGCTCGAATTGTGGGCCAGGGGTCTCGAGCAGTTCGACAGTGCACGCGCACACCACAATCCGGCACAGTTCATCGACGTCGACTACCAGGACTTCGTCACCGATCCGCTGGGCACCGTCGAGAACATCTACACGCACTTCGACATCCCGTTGACATCTGCCGCACAGCAGTCGATGGAGGCCATGCACGAGGAAAGCCGCTCGGGTGCTCGCAGACCTTCGCACAAGTACACGCTCGAGGAGTTCGGTCTGACGAAGGAGCAGGTGGAAGAGCGATTCGGAACTCGCTGACAACCGTTGGCCGACCACTTTGCTGACAACTGAAGCCCCGCCGACCGGCGGGCTTCAGTGATCGAAACTCGGTCAGTTGCTGAGATGCTCGCCCAGCAGTCGGTCCAACTCCTCCGGCGCCTCGTCCGGAATCCAGTGGCTCACGCCTCGGAGAACTTCGAACCGGTACGGGCCGTCGACAAACGCGCGGGTGAGCGCAGAACCCTTGGGCCCGATGGCAGCATCGCCGTCGCTCCAGACGTGCATGGTCGGCACGGTGACGCGGGCAGTTGCGGGGTTCGGCTTGGTCATCCACATCGCGCGATACCAGTTCAGACCGCCGCGCAGGCGGCCGGGAGCCAGCATGGCGTTCAGATCTCGCCGCGCGTTCTCCGGCGTCTGTCCGCTCGAGACCAGGAACTTCTCACCCGCCGATGTGGAGGACAGAACCTTCTCCGGTACGAAGGGCAATTGGAACGCCCCCATGTACCACGATTTCAGCCCCTGCGTGCTGGTCACCATCGCCTTGACGAACGCAAGTGGATGCGGAACCGACACCGCGGTAACAGTATTGAGCAAATCGGGCCGCTCGGCAGCAACCTGCCAAGCCACGGCGGCACCCCAGTCGTGGCCGACCAGGTGCACCTTCCCCACACCGAGTGCGTCGATCAATGCGACAGAATCTGCGGCAAGCTCGGACCCGCGGTACGCCCAGCGCGCTTTCGGCCGCGCGCCGGGTGAGTACCCACGCTGATCCGGTGCGACGGTACGGAAGCCGCGGGCGTGCAGTAGCGGTGCGAGCTGATCCCACGAGCTCGAATCCTGCGGAAAACCGTGCAGGAGGACCACGACCGGACCGTCGATCGGCCCTTCGTCGCGTACGTCGAAGGTCAGTCCGGACCGGGAGTACGAGGTGAGGCGATCCGCCGGTGAAGTCATAGCGCCACGCTAGTCTTCGCGACACCCGTAACCGGAGCCTTTTCGCCGGCGCGCAGGAATTGACCCGTTTTTTCGGTTCCGAATCCCGGGGCGAATTCGCCGTCGCTGTAAACGAGTCGGCCGTTGATCACGGTCGCGACGGCTGCATCGTCGCTGCGGTTGACCATCCGGCTGATTCCGCCGTACTCGGGGACGGTTGCCTCGAACAACCCGTCGACCGACTCGTCGAGCCCGGCCGGGTCGATGACAACGAAGTCCGCGCGGTCACCCTGGCGTAGATGCCCGGCATCGATTCCGTACCAGTCCGCCAACTCACCGGTCAGGCGGTGGATTGCGCGCTCGATGGTCAGGAACGGCTTGCGGTCACTCTGGGCGTCCTTGACGCGCTTGAGGAGCCGCACCGGGTAGTTGTAGAACGCCATGTTGCGCAGATGCGCACCGGCATCGCCGAAGCCCATCTGTACGCCGGAACTCGCGGCGAGTTTCTTGGCGAACTTGGGACGATGATTTGCAATGGTGGTGCGCCAACGAAGATCTCGCCCGTACTTGACCACCAAGTCGAGGTAGGCGTCCACCGGGTGCACTCCCCGGATGTCTCCGACCTGACCGAAGTTCTTGCCGATCAACGTCTCGTCCGGGCAACCGACGATGACGGCGTCGTAGAAATTGCGGTGCCAGATGCGGGGTGAGAACTTGTTGTCGTAGTCCTTGCGGAATGCGCGGCGGTACGACTCGTCCTGGAGCAGCTTGTTGCGCTCCACCTGGTCCTTGAGATGCAACGCGGCGGCGCCGGCACCGAACTCCTCGAACACGACGAGGTCGATTCCATCCGCGTAGACCGTGAAGGGAACCGGAAGGTGCTGCCACTTGAAATCGGTCTTGGCGAAACGGTTCAGCAGTGGGGCTGCAGCGAGCATGAAGTACACGATCACCGGGTAGGCCTTCGAATCCGCACCGGAGAGCAGCGAAGTCTTGAGCGGCTTCTTGCGTCCGATCGCGGAACTCTCGGCGAAGAACGCCGCGACGTTCGGATGCAGGTTGATGGTCGGAGCGCTCTGCAAGATCTTTCCGCGATCACGAAGGATACGGTTGAGGAATCGGAACTCCTTCCACCGCGCGTACGTCGACGGCAAAGAGCGAGAACGGTATTCGTCGCCGTCGATCTTGTCGAGGGCATTGGTCATCGACGACAGGCCGAGCATCCCCGCATCGATGGCGTCCTCGAGCATCGAGCCCATACGCCCGAGCTCCGAGCGGCTCGGCTTGACCTTCTTGTCTGTGCCTCGCCCCAAACCGAGTACATGCGTGCGAATGTCGGAGTGGCCGATGAATGCCGCGACGTTGGGTCCGAGCGGGAGTGCGTCGAGTGCGGCGGTGTAAGCGGCGGGGCCGCTCCAAGTCTTGTTCGCTTCGAGAATGCTCAGCACCGCATCGTGGGGAACTGCTTCGACTCGGCTGAACAGGTCCGCGATCTCGCGCGGGGTCGAATACACCGTAGACAGTGAGCAATTACCGAGCACGACCGTCGTGACGCCGTGGCGAACCGATTCCGGAAGCCCTGGGCTGACCAAGGCTTCGGCGTCGTAGTGCGTGTGGACGTCGACAAAGCCCGGGAGAACCCACTTGCCGGCCGCATCGATCACCTCGGTGTCCGGTCCGATTTCGAGGCGCGTCGTGGACACCTCCGCGACCACGCCGTCTCGAATTCCGAGATTTCGACGTAGACCAGGAGCCCCCGTCCCGTCGAACCACAACCCGTCGTTGACCACGATGTCGAAAGCAGACACTGTCGGACTCCTCGCCTCACGTATGTGTTACCTCACGTTATAGACAGCGTTGAGTAAAAGTCAATGAACCTTACGAGCGAATACATAAGATGTCGGAATGGCTGCAGTCCCCCGCTCCCCCGAAGACCGTCAGAGGCAAATCCTCGAGGTGGCAGTGCACATGTTGCGGACCGAGCCTTTCGATCAGCTGTCGATGGACCGGGTTGCGGCCGAGGCCGGCGTCTCACCGCCCCTGTTGTTCCATTACTTCAAAAACAAAAAGGGTTTCCAGAACGCCATACTCGAGGCCGCCTCGGCCGATCTCGAAGATCGAATGCGGCCGGATCCCGAGCTACCGATCACGTCCCAGCTGCGTTCAGGTATCGAGACTTTCGTCGATGCCGTTATCGAGCACCCCACCATTTACCTCGCCGTGATGCGGATGGCCGGCAGCGGCGACATCCGGATGCGCACGATTTACCGCGGGATGCGCCGCACCTTCACCACGTGGATCGTCGCCGCGCTCACGGATCTCAGCATCGAGTCGAATGCGACGGTCGAGGCAACCATTGCCGGATGGCAGGCATTCATGGAGGAAATCGTCGTCAACTGGATCGACGAGCCGACCCTCGAACGAGGCGAGATGGTCGACCTCTGCGAACGAATTTTCTACCACTGCCTACCGGCCGCCGGCATCAGCGTCGAGCAAATTGTGGCGGCAACGGTGGCTGCGACAGCTAGCGAGTCCGGCGCAACACAACTGTGATCTTCGCGCCGGGGTTTCACAGGTGGTCACGATTGGGTATCTTGCTTGCAGTGGCGCTGGACCACGACCCCAACACATAAAGGATCCAACATGGAGTCTGTCGAAAACGTATTGCCCGCTGGCGTCAAGCTCGAAGACGTCTTGAGTGTCCTCAAGGTCGCAGTTGCGGGCATCGGCCTCATCAGCGCGTTGTCGGCATTCAGCTGATCGCAAAGCGTCATCGACAGGCCGGACTTCGGGGAGTCCGGCCTGTTTTTTGTTTTCCTTCCTGAATAATTCGTGAACTTCTCAGCAACTTCAGCGCAAAGTCGTCATTTCGACCCAAACAAGCGTCCAGTTTGCTAATTTGTGTCTGCGACACAAGGTCGTACAGAAACACCACGCAGACACAACCTTGTACACACAAACCTGTACATACGACACGGAGGACCGAAACATGGGTTCCATCAACACCCTCAGCGCCGTCATCGACATCATCAAGGTCGTCCAGCCTTTGATCGCCAAGCTCAACCTCAGCTGATTCGCTTGCACCACACCCCTGCCAGGGCGTAACTCGAAATGGGGCCGACATCGTCGGCCCCATTTTCCGTCGGTGCTCTATCTCAGCCGAGTGCCATCTTGATCTCTCCTGCCAGTACCGACGCCAGCTGCGGCGGCACCGCATTGCCGATCATCGTGCGCACCGCTCCCCACTTGCCTTCGAAGACGTAGTCGTCGGGAAAGGTCTGGAGGCGAGCAGCTTCTCGAACGGTCAACGATCGGGTGTGTTTCGGATGCACGTTGCGTGACGCCGAGATCATCCCGAAAGTAGTTCCGACCGTCGACGCCGGCTCGTCCCATCTCAGTCGCTTGTACGTCGTGTTGTATCCGGACGACGGTCGCATGGCCGGATCTTCGTTGTCGTGAGCCGACATCCCTTCCGGCACATCACGCAGCCACCGCAGGACGTGCTCGGGATGCTCGACGGCCCAGTGCAACGGATCTGTTTCGCATGCCTGCCCCGATTCCAGCGGAGCCAGGTCGACGGTGGCGTCACGAAAAGTTCGCAGCGGCGCAACACTATTCACGCCGTGAGTCTTCGGCGGAAAACGCAGTGGCCCGATATCACTGTCCCGGTGGGTCGCCACGATGAACACTCTTTCCCGGAACTGCGGGACTCCGTAATCCTGCGCATTCACCGTGTTCACCGACGCGTCGTAGCCGCATGCAGCCATCTCGCTGAGAATCCGGTCGACGACCATCCCGCCGTCCGGGTCTTTCATGCTGAGGAGCAGCCGCACGTTTTCCATCACCAAGACCTTCGGCCTCACCAGTTCGGCGAGCTCGAGTAGGTTCCGGAATAGATGGTTACGCGGATCGGCGCGGTCTCGCCGGCCGGCGAGACTGAAACCCTGACACGGCGGTCCCCCGGCCAACACATCGATGTCCACTTGTGCCAGAAGATCTTTCACACGGGCTTCGTCGATGGCCCGGATGTCCTCGCCGAGGCACTTCGCGCCGGGGAAGTTCCGATCGAAAGTAGCGCGGGCCTCCGGCACGACTTCGATGTATCCCTCCACCGAAAACCCTGCCATCCGAAAGCCTTCGGCCATACCGCCACACCCGGAGAACGCCGTCAGTACGGTGGGGCCGCCGCTTCCTGCCCCCGCGACCACACGCCGGGTCACCGAGGCGGGGTAGTTGACAGGTGTCGCCCGACGCGCGCGGGCACTACCGCTCGATCGCTTCCGCGGCGCCGCATACGTGCCCTCACGCTTCGCAGATTCCAACGCGGTGAGGGCCGCGAGAACTGCTCGCTCCGCCGGCGGTTTGGGATACGCCTTGTCGAGTTCCCACGCCGATACGACTGCTGACGAGACTCCTGCTTGGCGGGCGAACTGGAACTGACTGATCCCCACGTCCACGCGCCGCGATCGCAGGTCCTGTCCCGAAATCAAATCAGTGCCTCACTCATGTGGTCCGCTCGCTCCGGCAGCCCAGACTATCGCAGCCGACGACATGGACCAGGACTACACAAGAGAGACCGGCAGGCGGTATGCCTGCCGGTCTCCGACACGAGCGGATGACGGGACTCGAACCCGTGTGAACGGCTTTGCAGGCCGGTGCCTAGCCACTCAGCCACACCCGCGTCACTGAGTAACTCTGCCCCCGAGTGACGGCGTCGATCCACAGTTCCGCTCAGCATGATTCGAGTGCAATCCCATCAAGCGTTCCAGTCTCTGGGAAAACTACGGGCCCTTCGGGAACAAATCGGTCAGTCTCGATGCTGACTCCCTCGGTGGGCGCAGGTCATTCGATTGCGGCCCAAATTTCGACCGAACGACCGAGCAGTTCGCCAGACCCAGACAACCCAGAAGGTTTCATGAGTGCCGAGAACACCGCCATCGCCCCGCCTGTGAAGGCAGCTCCGCCTTTGGAGGCGGCCCCGCTGGAAACGAGCAGTGTCGACCGCAAGCCGAGTGTCGGCAAGATCCTTGCTCTCGGTTCCATGACGGCGCTCGGGCCCTTCACCATCGACATGTATCTGCCTGCGCTGCCGGATATCGGCGCCGATCTCGGGGTCTCGTCGTCAACGGTTCAGCTGACGATCACCGGAACTCTCATCGGTCTCGCACTCGGACAGCTGTTGGTCGGGCCGCTCTCGGACACTCTCGGCCGCAAGAAGCCGCTGCTTGCCGGAATCGGCGTGCACATCCTGGCCTCGCTGCTGGCGGTCTTCGCACCGAGCATCGCGGTCCTCGGCATCCTGCGGGTCTTCCAGGGCATGGGCGCCGCGGCCGCGGCAGTGGTCACCATGGCGATCGTCCGCGACCTCTACAGCGGTAACACCGTTGCCGTCGTGATGAGCCGGCTGATGCTCGTGCTCGGTGTTGCACCGATCCTGGCGCCCAGCATCGGTGGCGCTCTCCTCGTCGCCCTCGACTGGCGCGGGATCTTCGTCGTCCTGGCATTGATCGGCGTCGGCACGGCGATGATCGGTGCGTTCGGACTCGCAGAAACTCTGCCGCGGGAAAAGCGTCGCCCGAGCGGATTGAAGTCGGTTCTCCGTACCTACGGTTCGCTGCTCGGCGACCGCACATTTATGGTGCTGACGCTCGTCTCCAGCGTCGGCATGGCGTCGTTGTTCGCGTATGTCTCCGGGGCGTCGTTCGTCTATCAGGACCAGTACGGCCTCAATCAACAGGAGTTCGCGCTGCTCTTCAGCGCAGGCGCTATCGCGTTGATCGGTGCTTCGCAGGTCAACGTCCGACTGCTCGACCGCTGGACTCCTCAGCAGATCACCAAGTGGGCGCTCGTCGCTGCGGTTGTCTCCGGCGCGGTAGTTATCACTGTCGCGGTCCTCGAACTGGGCGGGCTCGCCGGATTCGTGATCGCACTGTGGGTCATGGCAGGCGCCATCGGCTTTGTTCTCCCCAACGCCCCGGCGCTGGCTCTCGCTCGTCACGGCGAAGCGGCCGGTACTGCAGCGGCGATGCTCGGTGCGTTTCAGTTCGGCGTCGGCGCGGCCATCGCGCCCGCCGTCGGCCTACTGGGAAACACCAGCACGGCTCTGGCCGTCACGATGACGGCGTGTGTGTCGCTCGGGCTGATCGCTCTTCTGGCTACGACCCGAAAGAGCGAATCGGTCTAACCGGCAGCGGAGAACCACTCGCTGTAGAAGGTGGCAAGTCCCAGGACGCACGAGATCGCGACGAAGATCCAGAATCTTGCGATCACGACGGTTTCCGGCCAGCCGAGTAACTCGAAGTGATGATGGATCGGGGCCATCTTGAATACGCGTCGGCCGGACGATCGGAACACCAGAACCTGGATGATCACCGACAGGATCTCAGCGACGAACAGGGCGCCGATGATGACCATCAGCAGCTCGGTGTGCGTCGTGACGGACAGGCCGACCACCAGGCCGCCGAGCGCCAAGGAGCCGGTGTCGCCCATGAAGATCTGAGCCGGGGCGGCATTCCACCAGAGGAAGCCCAGGCACGCTCCGCCTGCTGCGGCAGCGACGATCGCGAGATCGAGAGGGTCGCGAACGTCGTAGCATCCGGCGGCGGGCTCGAGGACACACGAGTTCCGGTACTGCCAGCCGGCGATGACGACGTAGGTCCCCAGGATCATGCCCATCGAGCCGGCTGCGAGACCGTCGAGACCGTCGGTGAAATTGACGGCGTTGGACCAGGCGAACACCAGAATGCAGAAGAAGACCACGAAGCCGATGGCCCCCATCGAGAACACCGAGATGTCACGAACGTGGGACAGATACTGACTGCCTGGTGTGACTCCGTTGTTGTTGGAGAACTGCAGGAACAGAATGCCGAAGATGATGGCGCTCGCCAGCTGACCAACGGTCTTGGCCGTCTTGTTGAGCCCGAGGTTGCGCTTCTTGCGGATCTTGATGAAGTCGTCGAGAAAGCCGACGATTCCCAGTGACGTCGCGAGCGCGAGAACCAACCAACCGGACGCAGACAGCCGCGGTAGCCGCGAGCCGAAACCGATGATGTGTGCCGCCAGGTAGCCCGCCCACATGCCGGCGATGATCGCGATGCCGCCCATCGACGGGGTGCCACGCTTGCCTTGGTGACTCTGCGGGCCCTCGATCCGAATCTCGTGCCCGAGCCCCTGCCGCGAAAGCACACGAATGAGAAACGGAGTCAGGAAGAGGGCGACGAACAACGAGACGCCACCCGCGACGAGGATTGAAATCACCCGTGGGACTCTACAGACGTAAGCGGCTGCGACACACAATCAGACAAGGCACCCGACCGCTTCGGAGCATGGGATGATCGACCTTATGTCTCCCCCCGCACCGCTCCCCCTCGACCCCATCGAAGAGGCGCATCGTCAGTGGACGGAGCACGGGTGGAGCGACGTCGCCGACGGTATGGCTGCGGTCACGTCGGTGATGCGTGCGCAGCAGATCATGATGGCGCGGGTCGAAGAGGTACTCAAGCCGCTCGGGTTGACCTTCGCTCGCTACGAACTGCTGACGCTTCTCACCTTCACCAGGTCGGGCGCACTCCCGATGGCCAAGGCGAGCGCCCGACTCCAGGTTCACCCCACCAGCGTCACCAATGCCGTCGACCGTTTGGAGAAAGCGGAGTTGGTCAGGCGGGTCCCGCATCCCAGCGATCGCCGTGCGACGCTCATCGAGATCTCCGACGCCGGTCGCGCACTGGCCCTCGAAGCGACCGAAATGCTCAACAGCAAGGTGTTCGCTCACCCCGGACTCCAGCAAGACAAGCTCGAACAATTGGTGACGATCCTCACTGAGCTTCGCAAGACCGCCGGGGACTTCGACACCGGCGGCGCGCCCACCAAGTGGTGAACCGACCACCCGTAGACAGAGAAACTGCCCTCACACTCTCGACGAGTGTGAGGGCAGTTTCAGCGGTCTAGAAGTTCAGCGGTGCTCGAGTTCAGCGGTGCTTGAATTCGGCCGACCGCTTCTCCACGAATGCGGCCATGCCTTCCTTCTGATCCTCCGTCGCGAAAGTCGAGTGGAACACCCGACGCTCGAAGCGGACGCCCTCGGCGAGCGTGGTCTCGAAGGAGCGGTTGACTGCTTCCTTGGCCATCATCGCGATCGGCAGCGACATCTCGGCGATGATGGTTGCGGTCTTCAACGCGTCGTCGAGCAAGTCGGCGGCCGGAACGATCCTGGCGACCAGGCCGGCACGCTCGGCTTCTTCTGCGTCCATGTTGCGGCCGGTGAGGCACAGTTCCATGGCTTTGGCCTTGCCCACGGCGCGCGTAAGGCGCTGCGAGCCACCGATACCCGGAATGACACCGAGCTTGATCTCCGGCTGACCGAACTTCGCGGTATCCGAAGCGATGATGAAATCGCAGAGCATCGCAAGCTCGCAGCCACCACCGAGCGCGTACCCGGAGACAGCGGCGATCAGCGGCTTACGAGCTGCTGCAACGCGGTCCCACGGGGTGAAGAAATCCTCGACGTATGCGTCCATGTACGTCTTGGACTGCATTTCCTTGATGTCGGCGCCGGCGGCGAAGGCGCGCTCGGAACCGGTGATCAGGATGGCTCCGATGCCGTTGTCCGCTTCGAGGTCGGCAACCGCGGCGACGACCTCGTTCATCAGCTCGGAGTTCAGCGCGTTGAGAGCCTTCGGGCGGTTGAGCGTGATGACGCCGACGCGACCCTTACGCTCGAGGATGATGGTGTTGAAGTCGGTCACTACTGTCCTTCGGTCGAACGGTCACGGATGTCGTTGATGATGGCAGAGAAGTCCTGACCGCCACCGCCCGCAGCGTGGAAGCGACTGTAGAGTTCGGCAGCCTTGAGCCCGATCTCCGCATCGACGCCGTTGTTGCGCAGCGCATTTGCAGCCAGACCGAGGTCCTTGTCCATCAGCGCGACAGCAAAGCCGGGCTGGTAGTCGTTGTTGGCCGGGCTGGTGGGGACCGGTCCCGGTACCGGGCAGTTGGTGGTCAGTGCCCAGCACTGCCCCGAGGCGTTGGACGCCACGTCGAAGAGCGCCTGGTTGCTCAGGCCGAGCTTCTCGCCCAGCACGAACGCCTCGCTGATCGCGATCATCGAAATGCCGAGGATCATGTTGTTGCAGATCTTGGCAGCCTGGCCGACACCGGCGTCGCCGCAATGAACGACCTTGCGGCCCATCACGTCCAGCAACGGTGACGCGGCCTGGAAGTCCGCTCCGGAACCGCCCACCATGAATGCGAGAGTGCCTGCGGTTGCCCCGACGACTCCACCGGAGACCGGTGCGTCGACGCTGCGGTGACCGGCTGCTTCGGCTTTGTCGTGTGCCTCGCGGGCATCGGCGACGTCGATGGTGGAACAGTCGATGAACAGCGTGCCCGGTGTTGCCACCGGCAGCAGTTCTTCGTACAGACCGAGAACATGCTTACCGCTCGGCAGCATCGTGATCACGACGTCAGCACCGCGAACGGCGTCGACTGCCGAATCCGCTATCGATGCACCGTCTTTGACTGCCTGCTCCAGCGCGGCAGGTGCCAGGTCGAAACCGACGACCTTGTGTCCGGCCTTGACGAGATTGGCCGCCATCGGGCCACCCATGTGACCGAGTCCGATAAATCCAATGGTGCTCATTAGTGATGCTCCTTCGGCGGTGATCAGTTGCCTTGCAGTTGGGGGGCGAGTCCGAGCTCGTTGTCGCCCAGCGGGGCGAAGTAGGCGTCGACGGATTCTGCCGTGACATCGTCGAGAGTTGCCGGCAACCACTTCGGGTTTCGGTCCTTCTCCACGACCTGGGCGCGAATGCCCTCGACCAGATCGTGTGAGGCGAGCGCAGCGGTCGAGACCCGGAACTCCTCGTTGAGGACTTCTTCCAAGCTTGCTGCTTCCTTGGCATGCCGCAGAGATCGCAGGGTCACCGACAGTGCAATCGGGGACTTGCCGAGAATCTGCTCCGCTGCCTTCTCCGCTTCGGGGATTCCACTTGCGCGAAGACGCTCGACGATGGTGGAGACGTCGTCTGCCGAGTACGCGGCGTCGATCCAGCTCTGCTGGGCCAACAGTTCCGACACCGGAGCCGGCTCCGCGTACTGCGCCACGGCATCGGCAACCGAAGACGACGCGAGTGCGGCGATGAACGTCTCGATGTTCTCCGACGGGATGAAGTGGTCAGCGAAACCTGCTGCGATGGCATCGCCGGCGCTCAGTCGCGCCGTGGTGAGCGCGATGTGCGTCCCGAGTTCACCGGGAGCACGCGAGAGCAGGTACGTTCCGCCCACGTCAGGAATGAAACCGATTCCGGTCTCGGGCATTCCGATCATCGAGCGCTCGGTCACGATGCGAATGTCGCCGTGTGCGGACACTCCGACGCCACCGCCCATGACGATCCCGTCCATGATCGCGACGTACGGCTTCGGGTAGTTCGCGATCTCGGAGTTGAGGATGTACTCCTCACGCCAGAAGTCGAGCGAACCGGTCTTGCCGTCCTTGGCGTCATGGTAGATCGAGACGATGTCGCCGCCGGCGCACAGACCACGCTCGCCGGCGCCCGTGAGTACGACTGCCTTGACGTCGTCGTCGGACTTCCATTCCGCGAGGGCCTTGGCCATCGCCTTGACCATCGAGTGGTTGAGGGCGTTGATCGCCTTGGGACGGTTGAGAGTGATGAGCCCCAGTCCGTCACGCTTTTCGATCAATACCTCGAGCTCGTCGCTCATGCTGCTCCCTGCTTTCCCTGACCTGATGCGACCACGCTGCGCGCGATGACCACCCTCATGATCTCGTTGCTGCCTTCGAGGATCTGATGAACCCGAAGATCGCGGACGATCTTCTCGATCCCGTACTCAGCAAGATAGCCGTACCCGCCGTGAAGCTGGAGGGCCTTGTTCGCAACGTCGAATCCGGTGTCGGTGGCAAAGCGCTTGGCCATCGCACACAACTCCACGACGTCGGACGCTCCGTCTTCGAGCGCTGCTGCGGCGCGCCACAGCAGTGTCCTGGCAGCCTCGAGTTCCGTGCGCATGTCGGCGAGCTGGAACTGCAGGGCCTGCGACTCGATCAGTGCCGAACCGAAAGCCTTGCGGTCCACCAGATATGCAACGGCCTTCTCCAGCGCCGACTGAGCCCCACCGACCGAGCAAGCGGCAATATTCAGCCGGCCGCCGTTGAGACCCTTCATGGCGATGCGGAATCCGCTGCCCTCTTCACCGAGCATGTTGGCAGCGGGAACGCGCACGTCTTCGAAGATCACCTGACGAGTAGGCTGCGCGTTCCAGCCCATCTTGACCTCGTTGGCACCGAAGGACAGTCCAGGTGAATCCTTGGGCACGATGAACGCCGAAATCCCCTTGGCACCTGCAGATCCGGTGCGGGCCATCACGACGTACACGTCGGAAGTACCTGCGCCGGAGATGAACTGCTTGACGCCGTTGAGGATGTAGTCGTCACCGTCGCGAACGGCCTTGGTACTCAAGCCTGCAGCATCGGAGCCAGCGCCGGGTTCGGTGAGGCAGTAGCTGCCCAGTTGATCCATCGAGCACAAGCCGGGAACCCACTTGTGGCGCTGTTCGTCGTTGCCGAACTGGTCGATCATCCACGTGACCATGTTGTGGATGGAGATGTACGCGGCGATCGACGGATCACCCTTGGCGAGTTCTTCGAAGATCCGGGCAGCGTCGACGCGGCTCAGTTCACTGCCACCCACGTCTTCACGAATGTAGATACCGCCCATCCCCAGGGACGCCGCCTTACGGAGGACGTCCACCGGGAAATGCTTGGTCTGATCCCACTCCACTGCGTTGGGCGCCAGATGCTCGGCCGCGAAGTCGCGGGCAGTGTCACGAATCGCCCGCTCGTCATCGGTCAGAGTAAACATGGAAAGTGTTCCGATCAGTTCATCGTGGGGATGACGAAGTGGTTGTCAGGAGCGGAGTCTACGGAGCGACCCTCCTGACCTGCTTCCTTCTTGCCGGAAGGCCAGCGCTGCGTCACGGTCTTGGTCTTGGTGTAGAAGCGGAAGGAGTCGGGACCGTGCTGGTTCAGGTCACCGAATCCGGAGCGCTTCCAGCCACCGAAGGTGTGGTACGCGATCGGGACCGGGATCGGCACGTTGACGCCGACCATGCCGACGTTGACGCGAGCGGTGAAGTCACGCGCGGTGTCGCCGTCGCGGGTGAAGATGGAGACGCCGTTGCCGTACTCGTGTTCGGTCGGCAGACGAAGTGCCTCTTCGTAATCGGCAGCGCGTACCACCTGTAGGACGGGTCCGAAGATCTCTTCCTTGTAGATGCGCATGTCCGAGCTGACGTTGTCGAACAGGGTTGCGCCGGCGAAGAATCCGCCTTCGTGGCCTTCGAGGGTGAAGCCGCGGCCGTCGACGACTGCCGTTGCGCCCTCGTCGATGCCGATCTGCACGTAGTTGTTGACGCGGTCGAGGGCATCCTGGCAGACCAGGGGACCGAAATCGACGCCTTCGTCGTCACTGCGACCGATCTTGAGCTTCGCGACGCGCTCCTTCAGCTTCGCAACGAGGGCGTCCGCGGTCTCCTCGCCGACGGGAACGGCAACCGAGATGGCCATGCAACGCTCGCCGGCGCTGCCGTAGCCCGCGCCGATCAGGGCGTCGGCAACCTCGTCGAGGTCGGCGTCCGGCATGACGATCGCGTGGTTCTTGGCGCCACCGAAGCACTGTGCGCGCTTGCCGTGAGCTGCGGCCGTCTCGTAGATGTACTGAGCGATCGGCGTGGAGCCGACGAAGCCGACGGCCTTGATGCGATCGTCGGTGAGCAGAACGTCGACAACTTCCTTGTCACCGTTGACCACGTTGAACACGCCGGCGGGCAGTCCCGCTTCGAGGAACAACTCGGCCAGGCGCAGCGGCACGGAGGGGTCGCGCTCGGAGGGCTTGAGGATGAAGGCGTTACCGGCGGCGAGGGCGGGGCCGGCCTTCCACAGCGGGATCATCGCGGGGAAGTTGAAGGGCGTGATGCCGGCAACGACGCCGAGCGGCTGACGCATGGAGTACACGTCGATGCCGGTGCCGGCACTCTCGGTGAATTCACCCTTGAGCAGGTGCGGAGCGCCAACTGCGAACTCGATGACCTCGAGGCCGCGCTGGATGTCACCCTTGGCGTCGGCGACGGTCTTGCCATGCTCGGACGAGAGGAGGCGGGCCAGAGAATCCATCTCCGCCTGAGCGAGCTGCAGGAACTTCATCAGCACGCGGGCGCGCTTCTGCGGGTTGAACGCTGCCCACACCAGCTGCGCCTCTTCGGCATTGGCGATGATGGCTTCGGTCTCGGCCTTGCTCGCGAGGGGGACGCGGGCCTGCACCTTGCCGGTGTTGGGATCGAACACGTCTGCAAATCGATCAGATGTCCCGGGAACACGCTTGCCACCGACGAAGTGCGTCAACTCGTGAACCGTCGCATTTTCAACCATTGTGCTAACCCGTTCCTTGCTCGTATGGACCGCCGAGGAGGCAGCAGTGAATATGTCTACCATCCTATAGTTGGATGTCCATGTATGTCTAGAGCCCAAGCGCCGTGAGTGGTTAAGGAGTCCCAGGGCTCCCTAAGCACTCACAGCGCGGAGCGCGGCTGCCGCTTCCTGCGCGACTACGCCATCGGTGACGTCGTATCCATCCGAACCCCCACCAGGTCCGCCGGACACCGCGACAACCTTGCGTGCCGAGAGATGCACCGCATCGACGCCGACGGCAGCGATTGCCGCAATGTCGTCGACGGTTATTCCGCCACCCGCCATGATCTGGATCCGGCCCGCGGCATGGTCGACCATTCGCCGGATCTCTTCGAGTCCCTCACTGCAAGTGTCCGCTCCACCGGACGTCAGCACGCGGGTCACGCCGAGGTCGATCAGTTCGTCCAGCGCGGTCAGACGGTCGGTCACCACGTCCATCGCACGATGTACTGTCACCTCGACTCTCGCCGGATCGACGCATCCGATGATGCGGCGCAGCACGACGGTGTCGATCGAATTGTCTTCTGTCAGCGCGCCGATCACGATGCCGGCAGCTCCCCCCGCCACTGCAGCACGGACGTCGTGCTCCATCACCCACACTTCGTCGGGTGAGAACACAAAACCTCCGGCGCGCGGACGGATCAGCGGGTGTACCGCGATCCCCACTTCCGACGCTGCCTCGATCACGCCGATGCTGGGCGTCACTCCCCCCGTCGGGCCGAGGGCCGCACACACCTCGACTCGAGTTGCTCCTACCGAACGCGCGATCCTCGCCCCCCGCACGTCCTGCACAGCCAGTTCCAAGACGGTCATGTCAGAAGGACTGCCACGACGGCTTGTGTTCGAGCGCGTACCGGTAGTAATCGGCAAGCTTGAGCGAACTGGCCGCAGCTTCGTCGATCACGACGGTGACATGGCGGTGCAACTGCATCACCGAGGCCGGGCAGAACGCGGACAACGGACCTTCCACCGCGGCAGCGATCGCATCTGCCTTACCTTCTCCGGTCGCGATCATCACCAGATGCCTTGCATCGCTGATGGTTCCGAGGCCCTGGGTGAGCACGTGGTGCGGGACGTCGTCCACACCGTCGAAGAACCGCGCATTGTCGATCCTGGTCTGTTCGGTCAGTGTCTTCACGCGGGTGCGCGACGTCAAGGACGATCCGGGCTCGTTGAAGCCGATATGGCCGTCGGTGCCGATGCCGAGCAACTGCACGTCCACTCCCCCGGCCGCCGCGATGCTGTGGTCGTACCGGGCGATCTCCTTCTCCGGGCACGGCGCTTCACCGTTGGGGCTGGACACCATCGCCGGATCCAGGTTGACGTGATCGACGAACTCCGACCGAATCACCGAGTAGTACGACTGCGGATGCCGTTTCGGCAATCCGAGGTACTCGTCGAGCAGAAAGGCTCGGGCCAGCGAGAAGTCGAGTTCGGCGTCGCGATGCCGCGCTGCCAGTTCACGATAAGTTCCGATCGGCGACGACCCCGTTGCGAGCCCGAGCGTCGTCGCCCCGGCTCTGACATATCCTTCGACGATGTCCGCGACGGTCGAGTCGACCTCCGCGGGTGTCGGCTGAATTACGATTTCCATGATTTTTCCTTTCCGGCGGCTTTTCCGCCGAGTAGTACACGCCCCAGGCGCAATTGACGATCTGTGACCACGATGTCGGCGCGAGCGCCGACGGCCAACGATCCGAGTAGGTCGCCCAGTCCCAGCAGGCGCGCTGGGCTCCGAGTTGCTGCTGCGACCGCGTCTTCGAGAGCGACTCCACCGTCGAATACGGTGCTACGGACCACATCGAGCAATCTTGCAGTCCCTCCAGCGATGGCACCGGAACTGCCGTCGGTGGTCGCGAGCCTCGCGACGCCTTCGTGCACCGTGACGTCGAGAGCGCCGAGTTGGTAGTCGCCGTCGTCCATTCCGGCAGCCGCCATGGAGTCACTGACCAAGGCAATCTGGTCCGGGCCGACAGCATCGAAGACCATCGACACGGTCTCGGGAGCAAGATGCACTCCGTCCGCGATCAGTTCCACCACCATCTCGCCTCGCGCCGCCGCCGCCAGACACGCCGCTACGGGGCCCGGCGATCGATGGTGCAGCGGCGGCATCCCGTTGAACAGGTGGGTCGCACTGATCTGCCCGGCCCAATTCCCATGCACTGCAGCACCGATGCGCGCCGACGTCGATGCCGCGTCGGCATCGGTGTGACCGAAACTCGGTACGATGTTGCGATGTCGCATGATCGCGAGCAACTCTTCGAAGTTCTCGGTCTCCGGTGCCAAAGTCATGGACCGTACTGTGCCCCGCGCGGCGTCACACACGGCTTCGAGCAGATCCGGATCACCGGGAATGATCGCCGCCGGATCCTGGGCACCGCAGCGGACGCCGTTGATGAACGGCCCCTCGAGGTGGATACCCAGAAGTTCTCCGCGTTCTACCAGGTCGGCGAGCATCGTTGATTGCCGCACCAGATCTGCGCGCGGCGCGGAGACCAGGCTGGCCAACATTCCAGTCGTGCCGTGCTCGCAATGATGCGCTGCGGCGCGGCTCGCACCATCGGCGTCGGTGTTCGGAAAACCAGCACCCGCTGCGCCGTGACTGTGGACATCGATCAGTCCAGGCATGATCAACGAGTCGGAACGATCCGGAACGGCAAAGACGGGCGCCGACGCGACGTAGTCCGCAGCCGAGCCGACCCAGCTGATCTTCTGACCGTCTACGACGACAACGCCGTCGTGAATCTTGCCGATCGGTGACCCGATCACCGTTCCCCGCAGCACAATCGGATCGATTACCGTGGCCGAGCCTGGCGTGCTCATGCGGACTCGAGAATCCGCGCCACGGCTGCTCTACCCTCGATCGGGTTTCGCGCGCCCCGCGCCGCAGCGGCCATGTCCTTGCACCCCGCCAGATCGAGTGACACCAACCGAGCGCGCACGGCGCCCAACGCCGGGACCGACATCGACAGACTCGTGACGCCCAAACCGACCAGAACCGGAGCCAACAGCGGATCCGACGCGGATTCACCGCACACGCCAACCGGTTTCCCGGCGTCGGCGCCCGCCTGACCGACCATCGCGATCAGATCGAGGACCGCCGGCTGCCACGGATCGAGCAGCTGCGCCAGGCTCCCGGTCATACGATCCACGGCGCAGGTGTACTGACTCAGATCGTTGGTGCCGATACTGACAAAATCGAGATGCTCGAGGAGGTCCCTCGCGCGCAAAGCGGCAGCTGGAATCTCGATCATCGCTCCCACCTTGCCGATCCCCCGCGAACGCGCGAGTTCTGCAAAGTCTTTCGCTTCGTCGGCCGTGGCCACCATCGGCGCCATCACCCACAGGTCGGCGCCCGTCGCGTTTCCCGCGGCGGCGAGAGCGTCGAGCTGACTGATCAGAGTGTCGGGATAGACCGTGCCTACTCGTAACCCACGGATGCCCAGTGCCGGGTTCTCTTCGATCCCGAGATCGAGAAACGGCAACGGTTTGTCCGAACCCGAGTCGAGAGTGCGGACCACTACCTTCTGTCCGGCGAAGTGTTCGAGAACCGACGTGTACGTCTGGGCCTGCTCCTCCACCGAAGGAGCGTCGTGACGCCCGAGATACGAGAATTCGGTACGGAACAGTCCGACGCCCTCACAATCCGCCGCCCCGGCCCGGGCGGCGTCCTCGAGGGTTCCGATGTTGGCCGACAATCTCACCGCGAATCCGTCACGTGTGCGACCCGGACCACGCGCCGAAGCCAACTGCTCTGCCGCGCAGGATGCTTCGAGGGCTACCCGCTCACACATTTCCACAGAGGGATCAATGGTGACCGTTCCGGTAGTGCCATCGAGGATGAGGAGTTTGCCCTCCATCAGCAGGTCGGTTCCCGAGCAGTTCACCACGGCCGGGATTCCGAGCGACTTCGCCAAGATAGCCGTATGGCTGGTCGGGCCTCCTTCCGCGGTCAACAGTCCGACCACGTCGCTGTCACCGAGCGTCGCCGTGTCCGCCGGCGCCAAGTCGCGCGCCACGAGGATGTACGGGTGACCCGGAGTGGGGATTCCGGGCATCGGCTCACCGCGGAGCACGGCAACAGCTCGCTGTCCGAGATCACGCAAATCGGTTGCCCGTTCGGCCATGTATCCGCCGAGCGCCGTGAGCTTTTCACAGAACGTGTCGAAGGCGATCGCCACCGAGTGAGCTGTCGGCAACCCGGACTCCAGGTTCGCCTTGGCCGCCTTCACGATGCCCGCGTCGCGCGCCATCGCAGCAGAGGTCGTCAGGATTTCCGCGGGTACACCTTCGACGGACTGTGCACGAGTGAGCAGTTCCTCCGCCACGGCGTCCAGCGCCTCTCGGATTCTGTTCAGCTCCGCCTCGGGACTGCCCGTGACCCGATCCGACGCCGAGGTCGGTTCGGGCGTGGAGAATCGCAGCCACGGCGCACATACCGAACCCGCGCTCACTCCGATACCCGCAATGCGGTTGTCCACACTCGCCGTCATCAGGCTTCGTCCAGTTCCGAAGCGAGAAGCTCTGCGAGTGAACCGACCGCGGCATCGGCGCCGTCACCGTCAGCACGCAAGGTCACCGAATCGCCGAATGCGGCACCGAGAGTCATGACCGACAACATGCTGGAGGCGTCGACGGGTTCGCCGTCGCCGAGAGAGATGGTGACGTCGACCGGTAGGTCGGCCGCGGCGCGCGCGAAGAGCGCTGCGGGTCGTGCGTGGAGTCCGACGCGGGATCCGATTGTCGTGGTTGCGATCGCCATGTTCAGCGTCCTTCCAGTTCCTTGTCGAGCTTGTTTTCCAGTTCGGCGACGAGCGGGGCGTCGGTGCGGCTGTCACCTTCGGCAGCCAGTGCCAGTTCGGCCTCGAGCAGCGCGGGGTCGGGCTCACCTGCGGCCACCTCGACCTCTTCTTCTCGTCCTGGCGTGCGCAGATTCCACTTCTTGATCACGAAGCTGAAAAGGAAGTAGTAGATCAGCGCGTACCCGAGTCCGATCGGGATCAACATCCACGCGTTGGTCGCCTTGCCGAAGTTCAACACGTAGTCGAAGAAGCCTGCGGAGAACGTGAATCCGTCGTGGATACCGAGCGCATTGACCAGCGCCATCGACGTTCCGGTCAACAGTGAGTGGATGACGTACAGCGGCCATGCGACGAACATGAAGGAAAATTCGAGCGGCTCGGTGATACCGGTGAGGAAGGCGGTCAGGCCGGTGGAGAGCATGATGCCGCCGACGAGCTTCTTCTGAGAAGGCTTGGCGTTGCGCCAGATTGCGAAGGCTGCAGCGGGGAGGGCGAACATCATGATCGGGAAGAAGCCGGTCATGAACGTACCGGCGGAGGGGTCGCCGGCGAAGAACCGGTTGAGGTCGCCACGAACGATCTGACCGCTCGCGTCCTGGTAGTCGCCGATCAGGAACCACACGGCGGAGTTCAAGATGTGGTGCAAGCCGGTGGGGATCAGGAGGCGGTTCGCTGCGCCGTAAATGCCGCCGCCGACAACGGTATTGGAAGCAACTGCTTCACCGACCCAGTTGAGGCCGGAGTTGAACAGCGGGTACACGAATGCCATCAGGACACCGACGACAAGACCGGTGATTGCCGTCAGAATGGGAACGAGCCTGCGCCCGTTGAAGAATCCGAGATAATCGGGAAGCTTCGTTCGATAGAACCGCTGCCACAAGATCGCCGACAGCAAGCCCATCACGATGCCGGCGAGCACACCGTAGTTGATCAGGGATTGATCCCCGTTCGGGTCGGTTTTCCCTTCGAGAACGATCGGCGACATCGCCTTGAACACTCCGTCGATCACCATGTAGCCGACGACGGCTGCCAAGGCAGTCGAGCCGTCGGCCTTCTTGGCCCAGCCGATCGCGATACCGACGGCGAAGATCAGCGGCAGCCACGTGAAGACGGCTTGTCCCGCCGCAGAGATCACGGCCGCGGCACTGTGCATCGAACTGAACCGCCCGAGCAGGTCGTCCTGACCGAGGCGGAGCAAAATTCCCGCAGCCGGCAGAACTGCGATCGGAAGCATCAAGCTTCGGCCGAGGCGTTGAACCCCGGCGAACACTTTCGATTCCTTCTTCGGGGTGTCTTCGAGAGTCATCAAAGGACCTTCTTCGTTCGCCGGGCCGCGTCGCGATCGGCCACTGGTTCTTGGAAATTCGGGTGTCGTGCACGTGCAGGTTTCGTGAAAATGCAGGTCACGGTTCATGCTCGGAAGTGAGGGCGAAACCGTTTTGTCGAAACTGTTGTGGAGCCGGACTTCCAACGGGTACTGTCCGGTCATAACCAGTTGTAGTTTTACCTGGTGGAGGCGAGTTGTCAACACCCAAATGTGACATACGTAACCGGGATAGCCTTGACCAGCAACTAGTCAGCCCACCTGTACGACCGTTCAACGATCACGACCAACCCGACAATCAGGAGCAGCAAATGTCGAAAGCGGAAGCAATCATCAAGGGCCTCGGCGGCGCAGAGAACATCGTCGAGATCGAAGCGTGCATCACCCGCCTACGCACCGAGGTCAAGGACGGCGCGAAGGTGAACGAAGCCGCGCTCAAGGCTGCCGGCGCACACGGCGTGCTCAAGGCCGGAACGGTCGTCCAGGTGATCGTCGGACCCGAGGCAGACACCCTTGCCGAGGACATCGAGGACATCCTGTGACGGTCGTCCTCGCCCCGCTGCCCGGCCGGGTCGTCGCACTGGCAGACGTCCCGGACCCGGTGTTCGCTCAGCAGATGGTCGGCTCGGGCGTCGCCATCGAACCTGCCCGCGATCAGGGGCCGCTCACCGTTGTCGCGCCGATCAGCGGGAAGATCCTCAAACTTCACCCCCACGCATTTGTGATCTTCGGCGAGAAGGCCACCGGCGTGCTGGTCCATATCGGCATCGACACGGTCAAACTCGAAGGCGACGGATTCACTCTCATCGCCGCCGAGGGCGACACGGTCAATGCGGGTGATCCCGTCGTCAGCTTCGATCCAGCGCACATCGACACCACCGGTTACTCGGCGATCTGCCCGGTTGTGGTGATGGATTCCAAGCCGGACACCGTCGAATCCCCTTCGGTCGGTAGCGACGTCACCACAGGCGACACGCTGTTCGACTGGTCGGCGTAACGCAAAGGGCGGGCACACCTTCCGGTGTGCCCGCCCTTTTGGTTCGAACGACGGCTACTGGTCGCCCCGTGTCTTGGGCCGCGCTTGACCCTGGACTTCCATCTGCAACTGATAGCGGTCGGATCTGTACCAACTACGAGTGTGCTCGACCGGTGCGATCTCGCTGAACGACACTCGATCGAAGTACAGGACCGGAGCGCCTTTACGAGTGCCCAGGAGAGTCGCGATCTCGGTACTGGCACCGTCTGCACTGACCGTCTGTTCTGCCCGATCGATCGGCTTGTCGTACTTGTCAGCAGTCGCCCGGTAGATCGAACCCGTCAAGTCCATGTCGAGCAGACCCGGCAACAGTGCCGGATTGAACCAGCCGTCGTCGACGCTCACCGGCTCGCCATCAGCGAGGCGTAAGCGCTTGACGTGATAACCCTCGGAACCCGGCCTCATATTCAGTGCGGCAGCAGTACTTTCGGGGACAGGACCCTGTTCACTGACCAGGACCACAGTCGTGGGGTGGTGCCCTTGGGCGCGCATTTCTTCGGTGAAGGACGCAAGGTGCAGCTTGGACTGGACGGCACGGTGCGCCACGAAGGTGCCCTTGCCACGCACACGCACGAGATGTCCGTCATTGACCAGTTGCCCGATGGCCTCACGAACGGTGATCCGACTGACGCCGTAGTCCTGCATCAGGTTTCGCTCGCTGGTCATCAAGTCGCCAGGCTGGAGTTCTTGGGTGCACTTGCGCAAGAGAATGGTGCGCAACTGCTCATGTTTGGGTATTGCGCTGTCGCGCAAATGAACGGGCATCACAGCGACTGTCCCTCCGAGAAATGAATAGTCGTCTATTCGCCGACGATAACGATGTGAAATCGCGGGCAGGTCCCGACCGGACCGGTCCAATTAACGATACTGGAATTCACGACAGGAAACTAGCACCAGTCCGGAGTTGTCCGTTTTCAACCGTCCAACCGTCGGTAGATGGACCGTATTTCGTCCAAGGCGACGTTCTGCTGAGCCATGTCCAATCCCAGTGCCGCAACCGCCTCGCGCAACCGTCGGACATCCAGATCGTCGATCGCCGCACGAAAAGGCACCTTCGGTAGCGCCGGCAGCGCGGCCGCGATTCCGAACCAATTCTCGACGTCGAGCGGAACTGTCGACTCGTCTTCCACTCCGCCGATCAACTGCTCCAGGTCGACACCGCGAAGTCTCAGCAACCTCAGCGGATCGGTGTCGATTCGCTCGGCGGTCAAGAACGCCACGGCCGCAGCATGTTTGCACGGCCAACCGACATCGGGGCAGGTGCAGTCGAAGCGGAAAGCAGACGGGCCGTCCGGTATCAGTTGAGCGGCAAGCATATCGGGGACAGTGCCGGACACCAGTGCGGCAAGGCTTCCCGGCACTCGGCGGATCTTGGTGATGATGTCGTCGATATCCGATTGATCAAGGGTGTCGATCGACAGAGTGGAAACAAATGGCTGCAGCTGGCTGCCCTGAACTTCGGCCGTCACCACTCCCGGTTCGATGTCGAGCGCCAAGACCTGGCCCGAACGCGCGTACGTGCGCCCCCGTGTGACTCGAGGTTTGTCGCCGATTTCTTCGACGACGCGGACAAAAGCCTTGCCCCAGAACGTCCTCCCGAACGCGGGGCGGGGCTTGACCGGCGCAGGGGCTCGTCGCCGAGGCCCGGTGTACTCGCTGAAGTCGGGGCCTTTACCGCGCGGACTCATTCGCCCACCGCGTCGTCGCCGAGTCGCAACAACTCGTCCAGTTGCTCGACGCTCATCTCCGTCACCCAGTTCTCGCCCGTCCCGACTGCAAGTTCGGCGAGTTCGCTCTTACTCGCGATCATGGTGTCGATCCGCTCTTCCAAAGTTCCGACGCAGACCATTTTGCGGACTTGCACATTCTTTCTCTGGCCGATCCGGAACACACGGTCCGTCGCCTGATTCTCCACCGCGGGGTTCCACCATCTGTCGAGGTGAACCACGTGGTTGGCCGCTGTGAGATTCAGGCCGGTGCCGCCGGCCTTGAGCGAGAGCACCATGATGGGCGGGCCGCCTTCACCCTGGAACGCCTCGACCATGGCGTCCCTTCCGGCTTTCGACACTCCGCCATGGAGAAACGGAACATCGGTGGTGAACCGGTCGGCCAGATACGGCACCACTAATTCCCCGAACTCACGAAACTGTGTGAAGAGCAGAACCTTCTCGTCGTCGGCGGTGACCGATTCGACGATGTCCTCGACAAGACCGAGTTTTCCCGATCGGTGTTGCCCGCGGCGCATCATCGGCGATCCGTCGCGCAGGAAGTGCGCCGGATGATTGCACACCTGTTTGAGTTTGGTCAGCGCAGAGAGGACGGCACCCTTGCGCTTCATGCCTTCCGTCCCCTTGATCTGCGCCATCATCTCGTCCACCACCGCGCGGTACAACGCGGCCTGTTCCTCACTGAGATTCGCTCGGACCGTCATCTCCTGTTTCTCGGGTAGATCCGCGATCACGGAGGGATCGGTCTTCACCCGCCGCAGCACAAATGGTGACGTGACGGCTCGCAGTCTCGAGACGGCAAGTTGGTCTTTTTCCCGCTCGATCGGTACGACAAACCGTTTGCGGAACATCTGCTCCGAGCCGAGCACCCCTCGATTGGCAAAGTCGAGAATGGACCGTAATTCGTCCAGGCGGTTCTCCACTGGCGTTCCGGTGAGAGCAACTCGGTGGTCCGCAGGAATGCTGCGAGCAGCGCGCGCCTGAGATGTCTTGGCGTTCTTGATGTGTTGAGCTTCGTCGAGCACCACTCGTCGCCAGTCGAGATCCTTGAGCGCCGCGACGTCGCGAGTCATGAGTGCGTAAGTGGTGATCACCAGATCACTCTCACGAACTGCCTGTTCCAACTCCGCCCCGGTAGCGCGGTCCGAACCGTGATGAACGTACACACGCAGGCTCGGCACGAATCGCGCCGCTTCACGCTGCCAGTTTCCGACCACCGACATCGGGCACACCAAAAGCGTTGCTGTCTTGGACTTCTCGTGTGCGAGCAGCGCCAACAGTTGCAGCGTCTTCCCCAAACCCATGTCGTCGGCCAATACCGCACCGAGCCCGAGAGCACTCATGTACGCCAACCAGTCGAGACCGCGTCGTTGATACGGGCGCAAAGTCGCGTTGACCGTCGACGGCACCGCGACCTGCTGCGGAGCCACCGACTGGTCGAGCAAGGCGGAAGCCCATCCGGTTGCCTTCACTTCCTCGACCGGCAGGTCTTTGAGGTCGTCGGCGATCAAGTCCTTGATCAGATCGACAATCGCTCGGTCCCCGCTCGAATGCCGTTGACTGACAAAACGAGCCGCGCGGGCGAGGACGTCTTTGTCTGCTTGAACCCACTCGCCGCGCAACTGGACCAGATCGGACTTCGCGTCGACGAGTCGGGTCATTTCCTCGGCGGTGAGAACCTTGTCTCCGAGCGCCAATTCCCAATCGTATTCCAGCAATTGGTCCATACCGACCGTACGATTCTCCGCCACAATAGGAGATGCCGCCGACGTCACCCGCACACGCAGTGAGGGAGATACCACGTTCCACGCACGCGGCAGCAGCAGCGTGATCCCTCGCTCCCGCAAGACAATCGCGCCATGTCCGACCAAGTCCATCACGACCGGAGTGGGCAGCAACAGGTCGAGACTGTCTTCGTCTCGCGGCACGTCGCGAAAACGGGGGTAAGCCTTGATCGCCTCTTCGAGCTTGCGGCTGCCGAGCTGGATGCGTTTGGGATCGGCCCGGTGCAGTCGAACACGCTCGGGCGCTTCACCTTCGGGACGTAGACACACCTGAAGGCGCCACAGCGCGTCGTCGTCCGGATCGGCATTGTCGTCAAGTTCCGGTTCGATCAGACGCAGAACCAGGTCCGGCTCTCCGGCGGTGAACGTCGAACCCCATTCGGAGAGTCCCTCAGCCGCTCGTACCGACGCTTCGTCGAAAGAGTCTCCGGACAGCACTGCCTGCCACAGCGGGGTCTGCATCACCGGTGCCGCGCCACCGAGAACTCGACGAACGATCGGATCCGTGAATTCGTTCGTGATGTCTTCGATCGTCGCCCGCGGCGAGCCGACAGCCCGCTGTACCGGCGGCATGGCAACTACCAGTTCACCGATCCAGGCGCGCTGGCGTTCCCCTACCGACAACTGCCAGCGCGGCCACCAACTGCCTTCGGCCCGCGTCAGAGCCGGTACCACTCGCCCAGCGCGTACCCAACGGTCGATCCCTCGCGCGACGTGCACGAGAAAGTGCAGGTCGCCGGCAATTCGCTGGTCGTCGGCCTTGAACCGCAGCAAGAGATCGACTGCGTCCTGTGGTGCCAACGCAACAGCTGCGTACTCACTCTGCAAAGGTCCGCCAGGCACGGGCGGCATAGCGACATTCACACGATGACGGAACTTGCGATGCAGGACAGCACTGACCGGATCACGGGGATCGTCGGTCCCGGCACCGTCGTGCCCGTCGACCCACAGTTTGAGCCCCGATCCCGGTGACCAGAGTCCATGCAGCATCCGACCATCCAATCAGGTGCCACCGACACCACTGCTCCTCACCACCCTTCCGGACCGCCCTATCGATCTGGCAGGGCAATAGGCTGGTAGGCATGACGACGGCATACGGCTTCACCGAGTACGGCGGACCCGACACACAGTCCTACTTCGACGTCACCCTGCCACCGCCCGGCGCGGGACAACTGCTGGTGTCGGTCCGAGCGGCGGGAGTCAACCCAGCCGACTGGAAGGTTCGCGCTGGTACGCGAAAAGACACCGTCCCGGTGACGCTGCCTGCGGTTCTGGGCCGCGAAGTGTCCGGTGTTGTCATCGGAGTAGGTCCGCGGGTCACCGAGTTCGAGGTCGGCGACGAGGTGTTCGGCGCTACCGCCACCGGCTTCGGCGGATACGCCGAGTCGACATTGCTCAACGTCTCGTCGTCAGCGCACAAGCCACCTACCGTGCCGTGGGCGGACGCCGCGGTGCTGACGGTTGCGGCGGGAACGGCCTACGACGCTCTCCACGATCTCGGCCTCGAGCCCGGGGCGACACTCCTGCTGCTCGGCGCCGGTGGCGGCGTGGGTCGCAGCACGATCGCGCTTGCACTGGCGCGGGGTATCAACGTGATCGGTGTCGCGAGCGAGTCCAAGAGAACCGCGATCGAGGAAGCCGGAGCGCGCTGGGTTGCCTCGGGGGACGGATTTGCCGACGACGTGTCCGCGTTGTCCCCAGTCGGAGTGGACGCGGTTTTCGACCTGGTCGGCGGGGACACTCTCGCCCGCGGTGCCGCGCTCGCGCGATCGGGCGCGCCGATCCTGAGCATCGCCGATCCCTTGGCGGCGAGCCGCCTTGACGGCGGCGGAGTCGAACGCCGAAGGACTACAGCAGTATTCACAGAGGTGGCGGCACTCGTAGCCGATGGGACCCTGAACCCGTTTGTGTCGGGTCGCTACCCCTTCTCCCGCGCTGGTGACGCACTCGCTGCAGTCGAAGACGGCCATGCCGCCGGCAAAGTGGTGATCGAGTTCGGCTGATTCCTGTCGGCCCGCGGTGGTTCAATCACCGTCTACGACGGGCGGGGTTCAATCACCGTCTACGACGGGCGGGGGCACAGGTGGTTGCACGGTTATTCGCGATCACGTCGATGCTCGTGCTCGTATGTCTCGTCGCGTCCTGCGGATGGTTCGGGGACGAGCGTCTCGAGTCGGCCCCGGGCAGCCCGACGCGATCGGAACTCGAAGAGTTGCTGTCCCAGACCGCGATCGTCGACAAGCGTCCACATCCGGGTGGATACGAGCGCGGCTGCGGTAACGGCGAGGCCTGCGTCTTCGGCCCCGCTTGGTCCGACGACCAGGACGCACCAGGTGGCCACGACGGGTGCGATACCCGCAACAACGTCCTGGCCCACGATCTCTCGGACGTGGTGTTCAAACCCCGTACACGTGATTGCGTCGTGCTGTCCGGAGTGATGACCGACCCGTACTCCGGTGATCACATCGAATTCGAACGCAGCCAGGCCAAGTCCGTCCAAATCGACCACGTCTTCCCGCTCGCCGCGGCCTGGGACTTCGGCGCGAACTCCTGGACTCCTGCGCTGCGGATGAGGTTCGCGAACGACATGTCACTGAACCTGTTGGCCGTCAACGGCCCCGACAACCAGTCGAAAGGCGACAGCACGCCCAGTGACTGGTTGCCGCCCGATCCTGCGTACCGATGCTTCTACGCCGGCAAGTACCTGACCGTCGCGATTTCCTATGGCTTACCGGTCAGCCGAGCTGATCATTCGACCCTGACGGATCTTGCCACTCGCTGCTGATCTAGCGGCAGTCCTTCACCACTCGCCCGCTCTGGATGACGAGTGCGATCCGCTCACGATCGGCAAAGATCGAGGGATCCGTCAACGGATTGCCGCGGAAGGCAACGAGGTCGGCGAACTTACCGACTTCGATGGTGCCGACCTCGTCGGCGATTCCGAGAATGTCGGCGTTGATCCGGGTAGCGGAAACCAGTGCATCCATAGGTGTTTCGACCTTCGCGCGCAGGACCAACTCCATCCCACGGCCCGTTTGATCGGTACCGATGAGGTCGGATCCCAGCCCCACTCTGACCCCGGCATTTCGAGCGGCGAGGAGCCCGTCGATCTGCCCCTGCATCATCTTTCCGATGCGAGCCGAAATCGATTCGGGCAGACCCGCCGACGCCGCACTGTCCGAGAGCGCCTGCACCACAGCCAACGTCGGCACCAAGGCGACGTCGTGCTCGGCCATCAACTTGGCGGTCTCGTCGTCGATATCGGAGCCGTGCTCGACGCATTTGGCGCCGGCAGTGACCGCGTTCCGGATTCCTACGTTGTTGTGGGCATGCACCGTGACATACGTACCGCGCGCATTGGCTTCCTCGACTGCGACTTCGATCTCGTCGACCGTGAACTGCGTGTCGGTGAGCTTGTCATGAGTCGATACCACTCCCCCGGTGACGCACAGTTTGAGGAAGTCGGCACCTCTACGGAACGTCTCGCGAACGTTCTTTCGCATTTCGTGCGGACCGTCGGAAAGCAGAGACATACAACGCAATCCGGGGATGTCGTGATCGGACCAGTCCGAAGTCGGCTCCCACTCCGCTGCCAGATGTCCGTGTCCACCGGTCTGGCACTGGATCGGGCCGCACTGAATGATCCGCGGTCCCGGAATCTTGCCCGAGGCGACGACTCCGGCCAGTCCGCCGTCGATTCCGCCGCAGTCACGAACAGTGGTGAATCCCCCGTCGAGGGTCGACGCGCAGGTCGCGAACATATCGGCAGCAAGCTCGGCTACCGAGATCTGACGCCGCAGGCTCGGTGCGAGATCGCTCGATCCACCGAGATGAACGTGTGCGTCGATGAGGCCGGGCGTGATCGTCAGCCCGGTGCAGTCCAGCACCTCCGCTCCCTCGGGTGACGTGCCACCGAGTGCACTGATGCGCCCGTTTTCCACAGCAACAGCGCAGTTCTCGATCGGGTCGGCGCCCGTTCCGTCGATGATCGTTGCACCGGTCAGCCATACGACAGACATATTGAATCTTCCTCCGACGTGTACCGATCGCCGGAAGAATCCGCCGACATACCGAATAGGGTTCGGTTAGTATGATGCATATCGACTCCCGAAATCAAGAAGTTGTCATCAATCGATCAAGTCCGAAGATTGCCCGCGAGTCCGAGATTGCCCCGAATCCCTTACCAGGAGAATCGATGCCGCGTCCCACCCAGCCGATACTGAATACCGGCAACATCACCGATGCGGCATTGGACGCTGTCGACGCGACCGGCGACTTCACCATGCCCGGGATAGCCAAGCAACTGAACGTGACTCCGTCTTCGCTCTACACACACATTTCAGGTCGATCCGAGATCGTCGAACTCATGCGCATCCGCGTGATGTCGTCGATCTCTGTCCCCCTTCCACCGGCAGGGTGGAGCGAACGGATCAGCGCGTGGGGGTGGGCCTATCGCCGAGCTGCGGTCGAGCACTGGCGCCTCATCCCGCTGCTCATGACACGCAGCGTCCGCACCGAGGTAACTTTTGATATCGATTCTGCACTGGTTCAAGCATTTTCGGACGGCGGTTTCGATCCGACCGACACTCGTCACGCAATTTCCACACTCGACAGTCTGGTTCTCGGATCAGTCGTGAAACTGTCGACGCCTGACGTCGCATGGACCCAATCCTCCAACCCGAGCGAGATCACGCGTGAGGCTACGACACCACTGCGAACTGACGACACCTTCGACTTCGGCCTGCGAACCCTGATCGCCGGATGGATGGCTCAGCGAGTCGTCCGCCTGTATACCGAACCCCATTCGGATTTTCCGGTCACTTCACGGTGAACGACCTGGTGTGCCAGCCAGTGGCTCCACCGGGAATCGGCGGAGTGCGCTCTTCCACCTGAACGTTCCCGTCCAAGTCCGTCGCTCTGACCTGCACCGTGTGCAAGCCTGAGCCCGCGTCCCACATCCAGGACCATTGACGCCACGTGTCGATCGAGTACTCCTGCGCCAGCGTCGCCGGTTGCCATTCACCGTTGTCGACGCGCACCTCGACCTTCTCGATCCCGCGATGCTGCGCCCAAGCAGTTCCCGCCACAAGCACCTGCCCCGGCTCTATCGGCGCCAAAGCTGCCGGTACCTCGATACGCGAGGACGTCTTGATCGGTGCCTGCGCGCCCCAACCGCGCTGGGTCCAATAGGCCTCGACCTTGTCGAAACGCGTCAACTCCCACTCCGTCACCCACTTGGTGGCGGACACGAAACCGTACAGTCCCGGAACCACCTGCCGAACGGGATAACCGTGCTCGAACGGCAACGGTTCACCGTTCATCGCCACGGCGAGGATCGCGTCGCGGCCGTCCGTGACTATCTCGACGGGAGTCCCGACCGTGAAGCCGTCGACGCTGGTCGAGAGGAGCATGTCGGCGTCGGGATGGACACCGACTTCGTCGAGCAGATCCTTCATGGGGTAACCGATCCACTTCGCATTCCCGGCCAGAACGCCACCTACCTCGTTGGAAACGCAGGTCAGCGTGATCACTCGTTCGATCGGCGTTCGCGCCACCAGATCGTCGAACGACAACGTCATCTCGCGGTCCACCATTCCGTGAATCCGTAGTTCCCACGAATCCGTCGTCAGTTGCGGAACAAGGAGCGCGGTGTCGATTCGATAGAAGTCGTCGTTGGGCGTGATGTACGTCGATGCGCCCGAAATCCCGATGTCCGCACCCGCCGGAATCGGCGGTGCCGGGTCAGCGGCGGTGGGCACGACGAAGTCTTCACGATTCGCCACCGCGCCGGCGATTCTCTGCCCCACGAACTTTCCGGCCGCGCCCGCTGCCGCAGCCACTGCCAACGCCGCACCTGCCAGCAGAAGGAACTGACGACGAGGCAACCACGAGTCGGCGACGCCCGGCGAGAGCGGCACCTCCAGTTGCGTGATCAACAATCGCAGCGTCGCGACGCCCGCCACCACACCGACCAACGTCGGGAACACGTACATCGCATCGGCAGTCGGGCGTTGCATCGCCGCATACACACCAACCGCACCCAGAAGAACGAGGATGACACTGCCGATCGGGCGGCGTCGCCGTTCCAGTAATCCGGCCACCGCGCCGAGCAGAACTATCAAGATCGACATTCCGATGAACAGCGCCGGCTTGTCGTTGGTGCCGAAGGTGTCGATCGCGAACTCTCGGGCCCACGCCGGCGTTCGGTCGACGGTGGTTGCACCTACCGCATAGAACGGCGATGCGTCCGGGTTGATCGGCAGCGCCACCAGTTCACCGATACCCAGGACGACAGCCGCGGCCAACACTCCGGAGATCGCATGGGCAGCCCACCTACGGCGCGGTGGACGAGATTCGGTGCTCGGGTGCTCGTCGATGTTCTGTGTGACCATGTCGTCTCGGCTCTGTCGGTGCGAGTGGTGCTTCGATCGGATACCCGACATTCGGCGCTGCGGGTCATCCGGATGGGTGTCCCTCCTCCATCAAGAACTACCCCGTCGTCGTGATTAGAGTGGGAACGATGACCGTCGACCTCAACAAGGACACGCTGCTGTGCATGTCGCTCTCCGGGCGACCGAGCAATATCGGCACCAGGTTTCACAATTACCTCTACGAGGAATTGGGCCTGAACTTCGTCTACAAAGCCTTCACCACCGAAGACGTACCCGCGGCGATCGCCGGCATACGAGCACTCGGGATTCGAGGCTGCGGGGTGTCGATGCCGTTCAAGGAACAGGTCATCGAGCACATCGACGTCATGCACGATTCGGCCAGCGCCATCGACTCCGTGAACACGATCGTCAACGAGTCCGGAGTGCTGCACGCCTACAACACCGACTATCAGGCGGTGGCCGATCTGCTGCGTGACAACGACGTCGACACGAGCCTGTCCGTCGCTGTCGCCGGCAGCGGTGGCATGGCAAAAGCAGTCGTCGCTGCGGTGCGCGACACCGGATTCACCGACGTCACCGTGATCGCCCGCAACCAGCAAGTGGGGTCATCGCTCGCGAAGCAGTACGGCTTCGACTGGCAGACCGAGCTAGGCGAGCTGCGTCCCGGTGTGCTGATCAACGCGACTCCGATCGGCATGTCCGGCGGCGCGGAAGCAGATGCATTGTCGTTTCCCGAGCAAGCAGTGCGCGCAGCCACGGTTGTCTTCGATGTCGTCGCGATGCCCGCGAACACGCCACTGATCGCGTTGGCCACCGAACTCGGGAAGACGGCGATCACGGGAGCGTCGGTCATTGCCCTTCAGGCCGCCGAGCAGTTCGTGCTCTACACCGGCGTGCGTCCGAGCGCGGAACAGATCCAGCGAGCGTCGGAATTCTCACGGGCCTAGGACCACGACGCCGTGAACGAGACCGGGGAGACTCCACCTCAACAACTCGCGCGGAACTTCAACGAGTTGTTGCAAGAACTGCGCGTCGCGCTCTCTGGTGTGCAGATCCTGTTTGCCTTCCTGCTGGCCGTGGCATTCACCGAACGCTACGAGGAAGCGTCGGCGTATATCCGCGGCATCCACTTGGTGACGGTGATACTTGTTGCGATCTCGTTCGGGTTCCTGATGGCACCCGCAGTCTGGCATCGCATGCTCTTCCGCCGTGGGCACCGCGAGAACATATTGCCCATCGCCAACCGATTCGCCCTGTGCGGCATAGCCTTTCTCGCCGCCTCCATGACCGGCACGGTCCTGTTGATCGCCGAGGTCGCCGTCGGCGGAGTTGCTGCGAAGGTTTTGGCAGCGTGCGCCGCGATCATGTTCACGGCACTGTGGTTTCTCGTGCCGTCATTCATCGATCGCACCAAGAGCTGACTCAAGCTCCGGTGTCGACGGCGCGAGTGCTGTCGTTCGACCACTGTGACCACGAGCCCGGGAACAGCGTCGCGTCGTAACCGGCGATCGCGAGTGCCGCAATCTCATGCGCTGCAGTTACTCCGGATCCGCAGTACACCGCGACACTGTCTCCGGCGCCCAGTCCGGCGAACCGCTCACGCAGGCCGTCCGCATCCAGGAATCGACCGTCGCCGGTGATGTTCTCTGCGGTCGGCGCATTCACCGCACCGGGAATGTGTCCCGCGACGGGATCCATCGGCTCGACCTCGCCACGGTAACGCTCCCCTGCTCGGGCGTCGAGAAGGACACCGCCCCCACCCGTCCAGCTGCCGACGCCGTCGATGTCGACAGTCGGCATGTTGCCGCCGGTGACAGTCACGTTGCCTTCGGTGACCGACTCACCGATTCCGGCCGCCAACGGCAGTCCCGCGGACTCCCAGGTCTGTAGCCCGCCGTCGAGGAGTCGGACGTCCGAGAGCCCGGCCCACCGCAGCAGCCACCAGCCGCGGGCAGCGGCAGTGTTGCCGGTGGCGTCGTAGAGCACCACCGAATCACCGTCGTCGATTCCCCAACGCCGGGCAGCGTCCTGCAGGTCTTCGAGACTCGGCAGCGGGTGCCTTCCCCTTTTCGGCGACGGCGGCGAGGCAAGTTCCTCGTCGAGGTTCACGAATACGGCACCGGGAATATGGCCTTCGCGGAAATGCTGCTCGCCGTTCGAATCACCCAGCGCCCATCGGACATCGAGCAATCGCGGCGAGGCGCCGGCCTCGATGAGGGCGGACAGTTCTTCGACGTCGATCAGCACGGGAAGTGTCATGAGCCCATCCTGACACGAACTCTCACGCAACCCCGAAGAAGGCACCGAGGCCCACCAACAACACGCCCGTCACCACATCGATCCTCTTGCCGACGCCAGGACGACGCAGCTTCTTGCCGGCTCCGGCCGCCAGCACCACCACGATCGCCCACCACAACGCCGCGGCGACGACCGTCGCGCCGGCCAACATCAACGTGCGGAGCCCTGCGCCTTCACCCGGCTCGATGAACTGCGGGAGGAGTCCGAGAAAGAACAACAGCGCCTTCGGGTTCAGCAAGTTCGACAGGAATCCGTAGCGAAACGCCGTAGTGGCGGCGATCGGTTCCTTTGCCGCCGGAATTCCCTCGTCCGAGGCTCGGGCTTTGAATGCACTTCGGATCGCCGAGATGCCGAGCCAGGTCAGATATGCCGCCCCGGCGTACGTGAGCGCGGAGAGCAACTGCGGACGCGTCGCGACGAGGGCAGAAAGACCCAGTGACGCCGCAGCGGTGTGAACGAACAGCCCCGAGATCACGCCGGCAGCTACCACCGCGCCGGTCCGTCGATCTGCCAGGGAATGACGCAAGATCAGGACAAAATCCGGTCCCGGCGTGAACAGGACGATGGATAGCAGGGAGCCGAAAGCAAGCCACTGACCGACACTCATCCGAAATACCTCACGCCCGAGCTGATTCGAGACACATGTTCATGCCAGGAGTGTGCAACTGGATCCGGGAAGTTCAAAACGACTCCGGATATAGTTCGGCAGATGACGAAGAATGAGCCTCTGGATCCGGTGGACTGGAAGATTTTGGCCGAATTGCAGAACGACGCGTCGATCACCAACAAGGTTCTGGCCGATCGCGTCGGCCTTGCGACGTCCTCGTGCCACGAGCGCGTACGACGCCTCCGTGCAAACGGGACGATCAGCGGCATCCATGCGGTTGTCGATCCGGCTGCGGTGGGTCGGTCGATGCAGGCGATCATCGCCGTGCAGTTGCGACCGCATCGGCGCGACCTCGTCGACCGCTTCACAGCCGACGCGCTCGCATTGCCGGAAACCCTTGCCCTCTTCAACGTCTCGGGCCCGGAGGATTTCTTCCTCCACGTCGCGGTCCGCGACAGTGCTCATCTACAACGGGTACTGATCGACCACCTCGCCGCGCACCCCGAGGTCTGGCACGCCCAAACGCACCTCATCTACGGCAAAGCGGTCACCTCGCCCATCCGACCGGACAGGTAATTCGCGCCCCGAGGTGGTCGGGCAGAATCACTGACCATGTCGGACTCCACAGAAACAACCGAACCGGAAGCCGTTCGCAGCAATTCACAACCGATGAGCGCAGGCATCGTCACGGCCCTCGTCGGCTTCACCAGTTCGTTCGCGGTGGTGCTCACCGGGCTCGCCGCCGTCGGTGCGGACGCAACCGAGGCGGCGTCCGGTCTGTTGGTTCTGTGCGTGACCCAAGCGTTGGGAATGCTCTGGCTCTCACGCCGGTATCGGATGCCGATCACCCTCGCCTGGTCGACGCCCGGTGCCGCTCTGCTCGCCGGCGCGGGTGCGGTCGAGGGTGGGTGGCCGGCCGCGGTCGGCGCCTTCGTCGTCGTGGGAATCGCGATAGTTCTGACCGGATTGTGGCCGACGCTCGGAAGAGTCATCTCGGCAATCCCGACGCCCCTCGCGCAGGCGATGCTCGCCGGAGTTCTGATGCCGCTGTGCCTGGCGCCGATCATCGCCGTCCGGGACGCACCGGCAGCGGTCGCACCGGTCATCCTGGTCTGGCTTGCGGCGCAACGCTTCTCCAAGCGATGGGCGGTTCCGCTCGCGTTTCTCACCGCAGCGATCGTGATCGGGATCAGCCTCGTCACGTCGGATCGCGCGCTCGACGCCGGCGCCATGATCCCCCGCATCGATCTCACCGCGCCGTCGTGGACCTGGCAGGCGATGATCGGCATCGCCGTTCCGCTCTACATCGTCACGATGGCTTCGCAGAACATTCCCGGTGTGGCGGTGATGAATTCGTTCGGATACACCGTTCCCTGGCGACCGTCGATGATCGTGACGGGTATCGGTACCATCGTCGGCGCTCCGGCCGGTGGCCATGCGATCAACCTCGCGGCAATCAGCGCAGCCCTGGCCGCCGCCCCCACCGCACATCCGGATCCCAAACGCCGATGGATCGCTGCCTTCACCGCAGGCTGGGCGTATCTCGTTCTCGCTGCGGGCGCGGCCGCCGTGGCCGCCTTGGTAGCTGCCGCTCCGGCCGGCGTCGTGGAAACTGTTGCCGGACTGGCACTCCTGGCAACACTGGCCGGTGCCCTCACTTCGGCGCTGAGCGAGGCGAGTGAACGTGAAGGCGCCGTGGTCACGTTTCTGATCGCCGCATCCGGCGTCAGTATCCTGGGAATCGGTTCGGCATTCTGGGCACTGTTGGTGGGACTGATCGTGCGTGCCGTCCTGCAGGGCACCACCCTGCCCTCACTCTCGCGAAAGTCCTCACTACAGTCGAAGCCGTGAGCACAGCGCAGACGCCCCCGTCGATCAGCGAGTTTCCCGTCCTCTGGCCCGTCCCGACGCGGTGGGACGACAACGATCACTACGGCCACGTCAACAACGTGACCTACTACTCGTACTTCGACACCGCGGTCAACGCCTGGCTGATGTCGTCCACGGGAACTGACATCCGCAACCTGCCTGCTATCGGCGTCGTCGCCGAGACGTCGTGCCGGTACCTGAGCGAACTGTCGTTCCCCGAGCAGTTGCAGGTGGGTATCTCCGTCGAAAAGCTGGGCACCAAGAGCATCGTCTACTCCCTCGCGATTTTTCACGAGGTCGACGGCGGCAATTGGGAACCCGCTGCCAGCGGACGCTTTGTTCACGTCTACGTCGACGCTGACACCCGCAAGCCGGTGGAGATCCCGGCCGCCATCAGATCGGCAGCCGGGACCTTGACCGGAAGCTAGCTCAGACCGAGCTGATCTGCCGTCAAGACGGCGCGTGCAACGATTCCGTCGATCAGCGTGACCGTCGGCCCGCCGTGCTCAGCCTTGTTGCGCGGATCGTCGAGAATGCGTCGCAGCACGCCCTCGGCGATGATCGAGAGCTTCCACAGAGCGAGTACGTGCCAATATCCGACAGCTGACACGTCGCGGCCGGTCGCCTCGACGTAGGCAGCGACCAGCTCGTCACGGTTCGGGAAGCCTTCCAACGTGGACGCCATGAACGGACCGGCAACTTTGTCACCGGCTTCCGGCCAGTACGCGAGGAGCGCACCGAGATCCGCGAGTGGCTCCCCCAACGTGCACAGCTCCCAGTCGACGACGGCAACGATGCGTCCCTCGACCGGATCGGTGATGACGTTGTTGAGGTGGAAGTCGCCGTGGACCAAGGTCACTTCGCTCTGTTCCGGAATGTTTCGGTGCAGAATCTCGGCCAACCTGTCGACGTCGGGAACATCGCGGGTCTTCGACTTCTCCCACTGCGCCGACCACCGTTTGAGCTGACGCTCGGCAAAGGGCTTGCGGCTGGCCAGATCGTCGAGGCCGGTCTCTTCCAGGTCGACCCCATGGATGCTCGCGAGGGTTTTCGGCATCGCCAATCCGACCGCACGACGCTCGTCCTCGGTCAGCTTCTGAGCCACCGGTACGCCGTCGATCACGACGCCGTCGATGTAGCTCATGAGAACCAGCGGAGCGTCCGTGATCTCCGGGTCTTCCGTGATGCCGAGAATCTTGGGAACGGGCACTTTGGTGCCCTGGAGCGAGGACAGAATGCGGTGCTCACGAACGACGTCGTGCGCTGACGCCAACAACGTGCCCAGTGGAGGTCTGCGCAGTACCCACCGTCCTCCGCCCGCATCTGTCACGGAGTAGGTCAGGTTCGATTGCCCGTTACCGATCCTCTCGAAAGTCAGTGGTGTCGTGGCGCCGACCCCCAGTTCGGCGATCCACGCGGAAACAGCTTCTTCGTTCAAACCGACTGCAGTCACCGCACCGATGCTAGCGGTTGATTTCCGATCAGTTGGCCGTACCGACACGTTTGTTACTCGCCAGTTCACAATTCTGGCCTTGATACAGCGGTAAAACACTTGCGGATTTCCCGATCAGGGGGATCCTGATGGTAGAGCGACAACTGCATACAACACATCGGGATTGTGCGGCGTACTCACGAGGCGCGCCGGGCATGAGCAGAAACCGAGGTGAGCGAAGATGATCGACAACCTCGATTATCCGGTCCAACTCATCCAACCGAACGGCGCACGCGTGTGCCGTCCCGAATTCGACCGTCTCATAACAGACATCGGGCCCGACGAACTGCTGTCGTTGTATCGCGATCTCGTCGTGAGTCGCCGAATCGACACCGAAGCTGTTGCCCTGCAGCGTCAAGGCGAAATAGGTTTGTGGGCTCCGATGCTCGGCCAAGAAGCCGCCCAGGTCGGTTCCGCGAGAGCGCTCGCCCCAGACGACTTCGCGTTCACCAGCTACCGCGAACATGCCGTCGCGTACTGCCGGGGAGTTCCCCCCGAACTGCTCACGACCATGTGGCGCGGAATCTCCCATTCAGGCTGGGATCCAGCACAATTCAACGTCACCAATCCGGCGATTGTCGTCGGCTCTCAAGGTCTGCACGCCACTGGATACGCACTGGGCGCGCATCTGGACGGCGCCGAGATCGCGACGATCGCCTACTTCGGTGACGGCGCCTCTAGCCAAGGCGATATCGCCGAGGCGATGGGATTTGCCGCCAGTTTCCGTGTCGGCGTTGTCTTCTTCTGCCAGAACAACCAGTGGGCCATCAGTGAACCTGTATCCCTGCAGTCCCGCACACCCATCTCACATCGGGCGATCGGTTACGGCATTCCGGCGATCCGCGTCGACGGCAACGACGTCCTTGCCGTGCTCGCCGTGACGCGCTCGGCGCTCAATCGCGCACGCGAAGGCAGCGGCCCGACGTTCATCGAGGCGATCACCTGCAGAATGGGCCCGCACACGACGTCCGACGATCCGAGCAGGTACCGCACCGATACGGATATGTCGGAGTGGAGAAACCGCGACCCGCTGGAGCGAATGCGTCTGCTCCTCGGACATCGCGGCCTTCTCGATGAGAACGCCCTCACCACCATCGCGGCGGCCGCCGACGACGTCGCAGCCGGGCTGCGACGCGCAACCATCGCACTCGCCGATCCGCACCCGTCAGCGCTGTTCGATCACGTCTACGTCGAGGCACACTCGTTGATCGACGCTGAACGCGAAGAGCATCGCGCGTATCTGGGCAGCCTGGAAGGGGCTCTGTCATGACCGTCATGAATCTGGTGACCGCGCTCAACGCCGGCCTGAGACGCGCACTCGAAGACGATCGTCGCGTGGTGATCATGGGAGAGGACGTCGGCCGTCTCGGCGGCGTATTCCGGGTTACCGACGCCTTGCAGAAGGACTTCGGCGATACCCGCGTGATCGACATGCCGCTCGCCGAATCAGGGATCGTGGGAACAGCTTTCGGCTTGGCTTTGCGCGGATACCGTCCGGTCTGCGAGATCCAGTTCGACGGTTTCGTCTACCCGGCCTTCGATCAGATCGTGTCCCAGGTGGCAAAGATCCACTACCGCACCCGAGGCACTGTGACCGCACCACTGACGATCCGAATTCCCAGCGGCGGCGGAATCGGTGCGGTGGAACATCATTCGGAGTCACCGGAGGCGTACTTCGCTCACACCGCAGGACTGCGAGTGGTGTATCCGAGCAATCCGGTCGACGGTTTTCACATGATCCGACAGTCGATTGCCGCCGACGACCCGGTGATTTTCCTCGAACCCAAACGGCGCTACTGGGACATCGCCGACGTGGATACCGATGCCGCGCCTGAGCTTCCGCTCCACCGTGCCCGCGTCGCCCGCTCAGGAAACGACGCGACAGTGGTTGCGTACGGATCCATGGTCACCACCGCACTCGACGCCGCGCGGATCGCCGAAGAAGAAGGCCATGACCTGGAAGTGGTGGATCTACGTTCGCTCTCCCCCGTCGACTTCGACACGATCGAGACGTCCGTGAACAAGACGGGCCGTCTGGTCGTCGTCCACGAGGCGCCGAAGTTTCTCGGCGTCGGCGCCGAAATCGCAGCACACGTCGCGGAACACTGCTTTTACCAGTTGGAGTCGCCGATCCTGCGGGTCACCGGATTCGACATCCCCTATCCGCCCGCCAAGCTCGAGCAGTTTCACCTTCCTGACGCCGACCGGATCCTCGCGGCGCTCGACCGGACGCTGGCGGCATGAGTACAGCGCAGGAATTCCGATTGCCGGATCTCGGCGAGGGCCTGACGTCCGCCGATCTGGTCGAGTGGACGGTCAAAATCGGCGAAACTGTGGCACTCAATCAAGTTCTCGCCCAGGTAGAGACGGCCAAAGCTCTGGTCGAACTGCCCTCTCCCTACGTCGGCGTTGTCAGAGAACTCCTCGTCGAACCTGGCACCACTGTTCCGGTCGGCACTCCGATCATCCGTATCGAAGGGCCTGCCGATCCACGTGATTTACAGTCGCCGAATGTGCTGGTCGGGTATGGACCCACGGCTGAGCAACCGAGCCGGCGACGGAGCAGGATCGCACCGCACCCCCAGCCCCGACCGACACCCGAGCGACAGCCCGCAACCCCCGCGGCGCGGCGCGCGGCCCGCGAAGCCGGCATCGATCTGAGCGAAATCACCGGAAGTGGATTCGACGGTGCCGTCACCGCGGCTGACGTCGCAGACGCGCTTACCGTGCAGGCGCCTTCGGATAACGCGACACGCCTGGCCTCGTCCGGCATGCGGAAACAAATGGCGTCGGCGATGGTTGCCAGCACCCGCGCTCCGCAGGCCAGCGTCTTCCTCACCGCCGATGTCACGCCTTCGATGGAACTGCTCGGCAGGCTCCGTTCCTCGGACGCGTTCACCGGACTGTCCCTCACTCCGCTGACTCTCGCGGCCAAGGCAGTGGTGACCGCAATCGCGTCGCACCCGATGGTGAACGCGCATTGGGACGAGGCTCGCGGCGACGCCGTCATCGACAATCACGTGAATCTCGGCATCGCCGTGGCCTCCGAGCGTGGGCTGTCCGTGCCCAATATCAAGAGCGCCGAGACCCTGAACCTGGTGCAACTCGCCCGCGCCGTGACCGAACTGACTGTCGCTGCCCGCACGGGAGTGACCGACGTCCATCACCTGACCGGCGGCACCGTCACCATCACCAATGTCGGAGTCTTCGGCGTCGACGGCGGCATTCCGCTTCTCAATCCAGGTGAAGCCGCCATCCTCTGCTTGGGCTCGGTGAGCGAGCGTCCGTGGGTGATCGAGTGCAAGATCGAAGTGCGAAGCGTCGTGACACTGACGTTGACCTTCGACCACCGCGTGCTGAGCGGTGAGCAGGCCGCGAGATTCCTCTCATTTGTCGCGGAGATGCTCGCGGACCCGGACCGGTTGCTGTCTCACCTGTAAAAAGGAACGAGTGAGCGTCAACCCCACCGACCGCGCAGTCCCCACCTCCGCCCTGGTACGCGCCCGGGCCGGCATCTTCGGCATCTTCGGCATCAACGGATTTCTCCTCGCAATGTGGGTCGTCCACATTCCGTCCATCGAACACCGTGTCGGAATCAGTCACTCGACGCTCGGCTCACTGCTTCTCCTACTCGCTGTCGGAGCCATTGCCGGTATGCAATTGAGCGGCCCGCTCGCCGATCGATATGGCAGCAGGCGCATGGTCATCCTCGCGGGCAGCGGGTTGGCATTCGCCACCCTCGGCCCGGGGTTTGCCACAAACACCTGGCAACTCGGCGCTGCCCTTGTGGTGTTCGGCTTCGCGAACGGCGCTTTGGACGTGTCGATGAACTCGCAGGCTGTCGAAGCCGAACAGCTGTACCGGCGTCCGATCATGGCGGCCTTTCACGGCATGTTCTCCGTCGGCGGTGTGCTGGGGTCCGTCATCGGATTCGGCACTCTCGCACTGGATCTTCCGCCGTACGTCACGCTCAGCATCGCGTCGGCAATCGGTTTGCTGGCGCTCTGGCTGTGCTCGCGCCCCCTGCTCCCCCACGTCCACGTGCACGCAGAAACGGCGTCGACTGATGGAAAGACGCACGGCAGATTCTCGGCTCGCGTGCTCGCGCTCGGAACCCTCGCCTTTGTTCTGATGCTGGCCGAGGGAGTGGCAAACGACTGGAGCGCGCTGCAGGTCAAGGAAGATCTTGGCGTTTCGAATGCCGTTGCTGCACTGTCGTTCGGCGCGTTTTCCGCCATGATGACCGTCGGCCGGTTCACCGCAGATCGGATCAGCGCGGCAGTAGGCCCAGTGGCTGTGGTTCGCTACGGCGCGTTGCTCTCTTCGGTCGGCATGCTGACCGTCGTGGTGTCCGGCTGGCTACCGCTGACGCTGCTCGGTTGGGCACTGTTCGGCGCCGGCCTGTCGGGATGCATTCCGCAGATCTTCACCACTGCGGGAAATCTCGGCTCAGGTTCGGCTGGTACCAACATGTCTCGTGTCGTCGGCATGGGATACATCGGATTCCTCGCCGGCCCGGCAACCATCGGATGGGTCACCAAGCTTGTGCCTCTCACCACAGCGATGTTGATCCCGTTTGCATGCGTCCTGGTCGCAGCGGGTTGTGCGGGTGTCGTTCGGCGCGATTCTCCGACCGCTGACAGACCTCACAGCTGATCCTCACGATCGGCACAGACTCAACAGGGATGCTGGTACTCGTGACCGTTTCGACCTCCACCCAGCACCCCGCTCCCTCCACAACCACTCGCTTCCTCGTCCTTGCTGCGATCGCCGTCGTAGCGTTGGGCATCTTGTATTTTGTGCGACCCACCTCGCCCGGCGTGAGCGTCCCGGATCACGTACGCACACTTGCCGAGTGGACGGTGGGCCGATTCGACGTCACCGCTGTACTCGCAGCCACTACCGCTTTGGCCGTCGTCTCGATGGTCCGCGGACTGCCATACGGTATCGGCGCGATCCTGCTCCTCGGAATGGGCGCCAATCTCACCAACGCGGCATTCGGTTCCTGGCTCCCTGATGTGCCCCAGGACCTATTGCCCAGCGGTCACGTGGCAGCGGCGGCAGCGCTGTACGGCTCGGCGATCTTGATCTCCGCCCCGCAGTGGCGTCCGGTGGTCGCCGGACTCGGGTTCGCCGGAGTTGCTGCGATCGGTGCCAGCGCACTGGCCGCCGAGTTGAGCGGCCTTTTCGGCGTGATAGCTGGCGTTCTGATCGCTCTGGTATGGGCCTGTGCCGCAGCCATTTTGATGGCACGATCGCCCATCGCCGCGAAACGTGAAGAGCTACGCCCGGATACGGCGGCAATCGCGTTCTCCAGGCACCGGAGCATCCGACTTTAGTCCTAAATCTTTGGGATCCAGAGATTTTCGCCGATAGCTCTCCCGCCACGCTCGGCCATGACGTATGTTCGGAAATGTCCGAATCAAGTAGTTCCACAGCGAAGGAGTCTTTACCGTGAGCCTCGAAGATCTGAACCCGCTCGAACTGATCCAGAAGTTGATCGAACTACTTTCCGGCTTCTCCTCCGACCCCGAAACTCCCGAGGTCCCGTAAACGTCACCAGAGGCGCCTGATCCGAGTTTTCTCTCGGACCAGGCGCCTTTGTCGTTGCAGCACAAGAAGTCGTTGCAGCACACGGCCACGAAGAAGGGGGGGCCCCCGCGCGTGGGGGTGGTCGGCCCCGCCGCGTGGCCCCCCGCCCCCGCCGGGGTGGTTTAAACAAAAACCAGCCCCCCCGACCCCCGAGCCACGGGG
>NZ_JBSGVT010000022.1:0-76236 GCF_053608585.1 Rhodococcus sp. NPDC055024 | reverse complement strand
ATCCGCGGCTACACCTCTTTTTGCTGTCTCGGAGAAGTCTGAATTCTCCTGTGTTTCAATGCTTTGCAAAACTACCGAATCGGTCCCACGCTCCGATTGCCCAAATCCCTCAGGAGTTGGCGACTTTGGGGAGCGGGCTGTCGAGGTGATCGGCCGCGACAAGACGGCCGTCGAGGAACGAGAGCACCCAGGTGCTCGCCTTACGGTTGCGTGCAGAGGGCAGTGTTACACCGGCCGTATCGGCCCACCAGCGCATGAGATCGGGAATGACGCCTCCTTGGCTGCAGATCACGGGTGTGCCCTCCATCGCGGCGATCTGCAACGCGCGGGCCCGAGCGGCATCGGGATCGGCCGCATAACCCTCTTCGGTCAGAAGAGGTTCCGTAGAAATCTCGACACCCAATGCCTCCGCCAACGGCATCACGGTGTCGATGCAGCGAGTACGGTCGGCCGCGAAAACGGAATCGGCGCCGAATATTTTCAGCTGCTCGACCAACGCGGCCGATTGCTCTTTGCCCTTGGCGTCGAGTGGACGCAGATTGTCGTCGCCCTTGTATCGCTTCCGGCTTCCGGCTTTTGCGTGGCGGACGAGTAATACCGTTTTGGTGTCCGGCCGAATGGAAACGAAGCGGCGAAGAATCATTCGATCCATCGGGTACGAAAGATGATCGGCGACCTCGGCGACCGGAAGCCAATAAAGAACATCCACTTCGTTATTCGGTCCGAAATCTCCGTCGACTGCTTCTGCCGACCAGTATTCGACCCGCTTGAGTTTGCGATGCCCCGGGATCGGGTATGTCACGCCACCGAGGTGCCTGCCGAAACGTCCGGTGATCGAGGTCTCTTCGCGCACCTCGCGAACCGCCGCGGTCAGGAAGGTCTCGCCGGGGTCTAGTTTGCCTTTGGGGAATGACCAGTCGTCGTACTTCGGTCGATGTACGACGGCGATCTCGATGGCGGAAGGATCCTCAGGAGCCTTCCGCCACAGAACCGCGCCTGCGGCAAAGATGTTGGCTTTGACCGGCTTGTCGCTCATTGTGTGATCCGAGCCCGTCAAGACCCGCTGGAGGTGCGGCTGCGCATCAACGACTGTTGATGCTCGCGTACGTCCTCGCCGCGTTCGGGGGCAGCTACCCAACTGCCGTCCGGATGCAGTACCCAGCAGCGAGTTCGGGGATCGAGCGCGGAATCGAAGATGTCACCGAGTTGCTTCGACAGTTTCGGATCCTTGACCTGCACCATGACCTCGACGCGGCGATCGAGGTTGCGGTGCATCATGTCTGCGCTGCCGATCCAGAATTCGTCGGCAGAGCGGAAATGGAACATTCGCGAGTGCTCGAGGAACCGGCCGAGAATGGAACGTACTTCGATGTTTTCGCTGAGGCCCGGAACCCCCGGCTTGAGCGCGCATATTCCGCGGACCACGATCTCTACGGGGATACCCGCCTTGGAAGCGCGGTACAACGCGTCGATGACCTGCTCGTCCACCAATGCGTTGGCTTTCAATCGGATACCGGCATCGCGGCCCGCGAGCTTGTGAGCGATCTCGTTGTCGATCCGCTCGATGATCCCGCGGCGAACCCCGTACGGCGCAACGAGAAGGTTGCGGTAACTCGTCTTACGGGAGTATCCGGTCAGCGAGTTGAAGAGGTCGGTGAGGTCCGCGCCGATCTCCGGTGCTGCGGTGAGCAATCCGACGTCCTCGTACATGCGCGCGGTCTTCGGGTTGTAGTTGCCGGTGCCGATGTGGCAGTAACGGCGAATGGTCGACCCCTCACGCCTGACGACGAGGCACGTCTTGCAGTGAGTCTTGAGACCGACGAGACCGTAGACGACGTGAACGCCGGCCTGCTCGAGTTTGCGTGCCCACTTGATGTTGGCCTGCTCGTCGAAGCGCGCCTTGATCTCCACCAGGGCAACAACTTGCTTGCCGGCCTCGGCGGCGTCGATCAGTGCGTTGACGATGGGGGAGTCGCCGGAAGTGCGGTACAGGGTCTGCTTGATCGCGAGCACCTGCGGGTCGGCGGCGGCTTGTTCGATGAAGCGCTGAACGCTGGTGGAGAACGAGTCGTAAGGATGGTGGACGAGCACGTCGCCGTCGCGCAGGGTCGAGAACACACTCTTCGGCGTCTCACGCTCGCCGAACGCCGGATGCGTCGCCGGGACGAACGGAGCGTCCTTGAGTGCCGGGCGGTCGACGGCGTAAACCTGCCAGAGGCAGGACAAGTCGAGGAGACCGGACACCTCGATCACGTCGGCCGGGTCGACGTCGAGTTCACGCAGAAGCAGTTCGAGCATGTGCTCGGTCATGTCGTCGGCGACTTCGAGTCGGACGGGCGAACCGAAACGGCGACGCGCCAATTCACGTTCGAGTGCCTGCAACAGATCCTCGTCGCGATCCTCTTCGACCTCGAAATCGGCGTTGCGCGTGATTCGGAAAGCGTGATGTTCGACGATTTCCATTCCGGGGAACAGTACGTCCAGATGAGCCGAAATCAGTTCTTCCATCGGGAGGAACGAATCGATGGTCGACGAAGACGTCGTGCTCTTGACTCGCACGAACCGGCCGACGTTGTCGGGGACCTTGACGCGAGCGAAGTGTTCGCCGCGGGTGACGGAGTCCTTCACGGTGACGGCGAGGTTGAGGCTCAGTCCGCTGATGTAGGGGAACGGGTGGGCGTGATCGACCGCCAACGGCGTCAGTACCGGGAAGACCTGCTCGTGGAAATGCGCCGAGAGTCGGCCGTGATCGTCGGCGCTGAGATCGGCCCACCGAACGATCGAAATGCCTTCTGCCGCCAGCGCGGGGCGGACCGAGTCGAGAAACACGTGTGCGTGCTTGTCGGCGAGTTCCTGGGTGCGGCGCGCGATGAGCGCCAATTGTTCGCGTGGGGAGAGTCCGTCGGCAGACCTGACCGACAGGCCCGTCTCGTCGCGGCGCTTGAGTCCGGCGACCCGGACCATGAAAAATTCGTCGAGATTGGAAGCGAAGATGGCGAGGAACTTTGCGCGTTCGAGCAACGGCAGTGACTCGTCGGCGGCCAATGCGAGAACGCGCGCATTGAAATCGAGCCAGCTGAGTTCGCGGTTGAGGTAACGATCCTCGGGGAGTCCGACGAGCAGTTCGGGTAGCTCTGCCTTGGTAGCTGCAGGGGGAGCGCCCGGGATGTTGGTGGCAGTCGCGACGGCCTGAGATCGAGTCGAGGCGGCCACGCCGTTCTCGTGTCGGTCGGAGCTGTGGTCTCCGTCCGACTGGTCTTCGGAAATACGGTTTTCGAGTGCTTCGCCATTGCTCACTCGTCGATCATCCCCCACAATCGCGCGGTCCGACAATCGATGAAAGAAAATTCATCGACTGTTCGACGGCGCGGCCTTGAGTCTGGTCAACGAAGCCAGTGTGGCTGGGCCTACTCCCAGTGCTCGCACAGTGTCGAGGTCGGCATGAGTGTCGACATCGGTCCGCAGTCCCGGCCACTGGCCGGTCAGTCGTCGTGCACCTGAATTGGTATGTCCGCGTGCGGATTCCGGGCCGAATAGAGGGTCGAGTGAGCTCTCGCCACACGCAAAGAGTGCCGAGGTGCCGGTGCCGAGGTGATCGACGACGATGGAACGTCCGCCACTTCGGGCTGCGACTACCGCCTCCGACAACTCACTCGGTTGCATGGCGGGCAAGTCGGCTTGCAGCACAACGAGGTCGACCACTCCGCGCTTGGCCCGGATATCGGTGGCCGCTGCGCTCAAGGCTGCGTTGAGAGTTTCCTCCGTGCGTGGTGGGGCGCCGTTGGTTCGCGCGCCGTCGGGAGCTGGATCGGCATAGACGGTGACGCCGACGGAGTATGCGAGAGCGGCGACGGTCGGGTCGGGGGTGACCACGGTGACACCGTCGATTGCCGAGACGGAAGCAACTGTGGACAGGGTGTCGTGGAGCATTGCCAACACGAGGTCCGCCCGCGCGTCCGAGTCGAGTTCGTCCGCGAGGCGAGACTTGGCCGATCTCAAGGACTTGACGGCAACTATCGCATGCATGGGGCGTTCGATCTCCGCGTGCGCATGCGGCGTCTCCACGACGTGTGGGTACGGGGGTTCCGCGCTGTCCATTCCTCGATCTTGCCAGTCACCGCGCTTGGTGTCCGCGGCTGCCCACCGCAGCGAGCTACAGGCGATACTCTGTGCAGACGATTTTTCTGGCGGCGACCCGCTTCGCCGGGTAGACGGGGTGAGCGTGTGAGTAAGGCAGCTGTACTGGGCGCAGGTTCGTGGGGAACGGCGTTGGCGAAGGTGATGGCCGAGGCCGGAACCGACGTGACCATGTGGGCCAGGCGTGAAGAGGTCGCGAAGCGCATAGACACCACGCACGAGAACAGCGACTATCTGCCGGGCATTGCTTTGCCTTCGTCGATTCGCGCGACTCACCACCACGAGGAGGCGATGGCAGGCGCTGATTTCATCGTCCTGGCGGTTCCCTCGCAGTCGCTACGGGGAAACCTGGAGCAGTGGAAGGGCTCGATCGGACCCGATGCGACTCTGCTGAGTCTGGCCAAGGGGATCGAGACCGGGACGCTCATGCGCATGAGTCAGGTCATCGTGTCGGTGACCGGCGTGGAACCGGGGCGCGTCGCAGTGCTCTCGGGTCCGAATCTTGCACACGAGATCGCCAGCGGGCAGCCCGCGGCGACGGTGATCGCCTGCTCGGATTCCTCGCGTGCCCTCGCTCTCCAGGATGCTTGCGCTACCGGCTATTTCAGGCCGTACACCAATTCCGACGTCATCGGTTGTGAGATCGGTGGTGCGTGCAAGAACGTGATTGCACTGGCCTGCGGCATGGCCGCCGGTAGTGGGTTCGGCGACAACACCGTTGCCAGCATCATCACCCGTGGGCTCGCCGAGACGATTCGTCTCGGCGTTGCGCTCGGTGCCAAGGCATCGACACTTGCCGGTCTGGCGGGAGTCGGTGACCTGGTCGCGACCTGCACCTCCGAGCTGTCGCGAAACCGGACGTTCGGCGAGCGGCTCGGACGGGGCGGGTCGATGGAGTCGGCGCAGAAGGCGACAAACGGACAGGTCGCCGAGGGCGTGAAGTCGTGCACGTCGGTGCGCGCACTCGCTGCCGGATACGACGTCGAGATGCCGTTGACCGACGCCGTCCATCGGGTGTGCCACGAAGGCATGGCCGTCAGCGATGCAATCGGTCAGTTGCTCGGACGCCGGACCAAGCCGGAGTGAGCGAAATCGGTGTGAGTCACTTCGAGGGTTACGGGGATTCGACGCGCAGCGTCAGCGCGGTAGCGCGGGAACACGCGGCAGGTCAGCCGATGCAGCTCGGTCCGATATTCGCTGCGCCGTACCAACTTTCGGCCGACGAAGGTTCCGAATCCGATACCTACGCTCGTGCATCGAACCCGGGTTGGCGCGGACTCGAATCTGCGCTCGCGGCGCTCGAGGGAGCGGACCACACACTCGTCATGGGATCGGGGATGTCCGCGATCACCGCGACCTTGCGCAGCGTGCTCGTCACCGGGGATACGGTCGTCGTGCCGTCGGACGGGTACTACCAGGTGCGGTTGTACGCGAACGAACGGTTGGCGCCGTTGGGGATCACCGTTCGGGAGGTCTCGACCCTGCAGATGGGTGACGCGAGCTTCGCGGATCTGATCGAGGCGTCGCCGGGCCGCGTGGTCGTCGTCGCCGAGACGCCGTCCAACCCGGTGCTGGACGTGGTCGACCTTCGCGTGCTCGCCGACGTGTGCCACCGTTCGGGCGCGCTCCTGATCGTCGACAACACGACTGCAACACCGCTGGGCCAGCGCCCGCTCGAATTGGGTGCCGACATCGTGGTGGCCAGCGGCACCAAGGCCCTCAGCGGGCACAGTGACCTCCTGATGGGTTACGTCGCTACCTCCGATGCGGCGGTCGGTCAGCGAATCGAGCGCGAGCGACTTCTCTCGGGAACGGTGCTCGGACCCTTCGAGACGTGGCTCGCGCACCGGAGTCTCGGCACGGCAGGACTGCGATTCGGGCGTCAGTGCGACAACGCGCTTGCACTGGCCGAGATGTTGGTAGGTCACAAAGCAGTCCGGTCCGTTCGTTACCCCGGCCTTCGCGGTGACCCGTCCTTCGCAACGGCATCCGGTCAGATGAATCGATTCGGCGGATTGGTGAGCGTCGAGTTGGATTCGGCTCAGGCGTTCCACTCGTTCGTCGACGCGAGTGCTCTCGTCACGGCTGCCACCAGCTTCGGCGGGATCCACACGACGGCGGATCGCCGAGCGCGCTGGGGCGATCCGGTCAGTGCGGGTTTTGTCCGAATCGCTTGTGGCATCGAGGACACCACCGATCTCCTGGCCGATATCGAGCGCGCACTCGACGCGTAGACGGACCACGTCGATGATTTCCGGTCCGGCCCGATCGCGTGCCGAAGTCGATTCGGCGGTACGGTTTGACGCGTGAACAGCAGCCGTACCCGCGTGGCCGTGATCTTCGGTGGCCGGAGCAATGAGCATTCAGTGTCCTGTGTTTCCGCCGGAAGCGTCCTGAGCAACCTCGACCCCGATCGGTACGACGTCGTACCGATCGGCATCACCGTCGACGGTTCCTGGGTGCTCGGCTCGAGCGACCCCAGCTCCCTGGCGATCAGTGGGCGAGCGCTGCCGTCGGTCGACAAGGACGGAACCTTGGTGGTCCTCAGCGCGGACCCCACCCGCGAGGGCGAGGTCATCTCCTTCGACGGCTCTGACGCCGGGGCTGTGCTCGCATCGGTCGACGTCGTGTTCCCGGTCCTGCACGGCGCTTACGGCGAAGACGGCACCATTCAAGGTCTGCTCGAACTTGCCGGGGTTCCGTACGTCGGACCCGGAGTCCTGGCCAGCGCCGCCGGCATGGACAAGGAGTTCACGAAGAAGCTTCTTGCCGCTGAAGGACTTCCCGTCGGAGTGCAGGTCGTGCTTCGACCGGGAACCGCAACGCTGACCGAAGAGCAGAAGGCGGAGTTGGGCCTTCCGGTGTTCGTGAAGCCCGCTCGAGGTGGTTCGTCCATCGGGATCACGAGGGTGAGCGATTGGGATGGGCTGGACGGGGCAATCGCTTATGCACGCCTGCACGATCCCAAGGTGATCGTCGAAGGCGCGATCATCGGCCGTGAGGTGGAATGCGGCGTCCTCGAATTCCCGAACGGTGACGTCAAAGCGAGCGTGGTCGCCGAGATCCGGATGCCGGATTCCGACGCCGATTCGGACGCGTTCTACGACTTCGACACCAAGTACCTCGACGACGTCTGCGAATTCGACATCCCCGCGTTACTCGACGATTCGGTGAGCGACCAGATTCGAGAGCTGGCCGTCCGTGCGTTCAAGGCACTCGATTGCCAGGGACTCTCGCGGGTCGATTTCTTCGTGACCGCGAACGGCCCGGTGATCAACGAGATCAACACGATGCCGGGGTTCACCTCCATCTCGATGTACCCGAAGATGTGGAACGCTACCGGAATCGATTACCGCACTTTGATTTCGACGCTGATCGACACCGCTGTCGCTCGCGGCACCGGGCTTCGCTGATCAGGGAACCGCGACCGGCGCCGGGTCGAGAGGCTTCTGCTCCAGAGTCGCCGTGATGGTGTCGGAAATCTCCTGAATCGGCGTCGGGCCGGTCCCGTCGGGAACCGTGATGCCGATGTACTCACCACGGTCGACGGCAAACCAGGTGCTGGCCGCCAGACCGATGTCGGTTCCCGAGACCTGGAACCACTGGACGCCGTTCACGACCTGGAGCGCGGCCGCCTGGTCGAACTCGGTCGGACGATCGAGCCCGCAGCGCAACACGATCGGCTCACCTTCGCTGCGCTGCCACGCGGCTGCTCCGGCCGGGGCAGGTTCCACCAACTCGGCTTTCGTGAAGTCGTCGATCTTGTCGGGAAGCGCGCCGAGGAGAGAAACGCAGGCCTCCGACTCGGCTGCCGGCGCCGGTACGGGTCCCAGCGCTACCGGCGAGAGTTCAGGATTATTGCCCGCGACGACGGCTGCGATCACCACTCCGACGATCAGGGCCACCGGCAGTGCGATGGCAGTGGCGATCAGCGCCGGGCTGCGGCGTTCGGTCGGATCGTCCTCGCCGTCGGGGTCGATGTCGGCGTTGTCTGCGGTGGAAGTGTTGTCTGCCATGCTCAGTTCTTCGCTCGGGTCCTGGTCCAGTCGATCAGCGGTCTCGTCACTTCTGAGGACACGTCGGTGAATCGGTAGGATTGCCGACACACGCGTGAGCTTGCAGAAGCGTTCACGACCACAGCTAGAAGGTACCGCAGGCCGCTTACGAGCGAATTGCGTCGGCATTGGAGACACTCATCGCATCATCGGAGTTCACCGCATCATCGGAGTCCACTGCATCATCGGAGTTCGAATCACAGCCCACTGTCGAGCAGGTGGGGGAGTTCGACGTGATCGCGCGATCTCTGGTCGGCCGAATCCAACCGGTCACCACCGAATTGGGGCCGGGTGACGATGCCGCGATCGTGACGTCCGGTGACGGCCGCGTGGTTGTCTCGTCCGACATGTTGGTCGAAGGTCGGCATTTCCGAGTGGACTGGTCTTCGCCACGGGACATCGGCCGCAAGGCGGTGGCCCAGAACGCCGCTGATGTGGTTTCGATGGGAGCCAGGCCGACGGCATTCACGGTGTCACTGGGGTGCCCGCCCTCGACTCCCGTCGACGTGATCGACGGAATCTCGGCCGGGATCTGGGACGCGGCAACAGATCTGGGGGCCGGTGTGGTCGGCGGTGACCTGGTCCAGTCACCGGTGATCGTCGTGTCGGTGACTGTGCTCGGCGATCTCGGTGGCCGTCCGGCAGTTCTCCGTTCGGGTGCAAAGGTCGGTGACAAGATCGCTGTCGCCGGGCTGTTCGGTTGCTCGGCAGCGGGATTGGCACTACTGCTCGACGAAACCGAACTGCTCGACGAAACCGGCAGTTTTCCAGATTTACTTGCCTCTCATCGTGTTCCGAATCCGCCGTATCAATCGGCCTGGGACGCCGCAGAATCAGCACACTCGATGACGGACGTCTCCGACGGATTGATCGCGGACCTTCGACATCTCGCAGAGGCATCACACGTACGGTGCGACATCGTGTCGGCCGCGGTTCCCACCTCAGCAGACGTCTTGTCGGCGGCCGAGGCGCTCGATGTCGATCCGCTGCACTGGATCTTGTCCGGTGGTGAAGATCACGGATTTGCAGCAACTTTCGGACCGGAGGTCGAGATTCCGTCGGGATGGACCGTGATCGGTGAGGTCGTCGCAGGTTCCGGTGTCTCGGTCGACGGTTCTCTTCGCGAGAGCGGTGGGGGTTGGCACAGCTTTTCGACCACCGGTACCACTGCGGTATAGGTTGCTTTCATGGCTGTATATGCACTTGGAGACAGAGTTCCGGACATACATCCGGACGCATACGTCCACCCGGACGCGGTGGTGATCGGCGCCGTGACTCTCGCGGCGGGCACCTCGATCTGGCCGCAAGCGGTGTTGCGTGGTGACTACGGAACCATTTCGGTCGGTCTCGGATCGAATATCCAGGACGGAACCGTCATCCACTGCACTGCAATCGATGCGACCGTCATCGGTTCGGGCTGCGTCGTGGGCCACAACGCACACATCGAAGGTTCGACCATCGAAGACAACTGCTTGATCGCATCGGGGTCCGTGGTCCTCAACGGAACGGTGATCGGTACGGGGTCGATTGTCGCCGCTGGTGCGGTGGTGGCCAACAAGATGCAGGTTCCGCCGCGCAGCATGGCGCTCGGTGTGCCCGCCAAGGTCCGTGCGGGATACGAGGTTCCGCTCGGTCACCTCGACGGCAACGTCAAGATGTACGCAGCCAATGCGGCGTACTATCGCGACGCGTTGCGCAGGCTCGACTGATGGCGCCGCTTGCAGAGATCGTCGATCCAGGGTGGGCGCGGGCACTCGAACCGGTGTCGGAGCAGATCTCCGCGATGGGCACGTTCTTGCGTGAAGAGATCGCTGCGGGGCGAGAGTATCTGCCGGCGGGGGAGAACGTCTTGCGTGCGTTCACGAATCCGTTCGAAGACGTTCGAGTGCTCATCGTCGGTCAAGACCCCTACCCGACGTCCGGTCATGCTGTCGGGTTGAGCTTTTCGGTCGCCCCGGACGTGCGGCCGGTTCCGCGAAGCCTCGGCAACATCTACAAGGAATATCACCAGGATCTCGGATTGCCGATACCGTCGAACGGCGATCTGACTCCGTGGTCGAAACAAGGTGTGCTGCTTCTCAATCGCGTTCTCACCGTGCAGCCGGGTCAAGCCGCTTCGCATCGTAAGAAGGGCTGGGAGCCGGTGACCGAGCAGGCCATCCGCGCTCTGGTCGCGCGATCGTCACCGATGGTCGCGATCTTGTGGGGTCGCGACGCGGCTACTCTCGCGCCGATGCTCGGCGACACACCGATCATCGAATCCGCGCATCCGTCACCGCTTTCGGCTTCGCGCGGTTTCTTCGGTTCGCGTCCGTTCAGTCGTGCGAACGAGCTCTTGACCGGACTCGGAGCTGATCCGGTCGACTGGAATCTGGGCTGAACGAGCTGCGTCTGAACGAACTGCCGTGCCGAATGTCGTGACGCGACGTTCGGCACGGCAATTCGATTACGCCTGCTTTGCGGACGTGAAATCGGGGCGACGCTTGTCGACGAATGCGTCGACACCCTCGCGGCCGACGGGGCTGTTCGCCGCGAGGGCGATGGACGCGGCTTCGGCGTCGAGTTGCTCGGCAAGCGAGTTCGTCCGCGACGATCGCAGCAGCGCCTTGATTCCCGAGTACGACGTGCTCGGTCCGTTGGCCAAGGCGCGGGCGAGGCGCGCTGCCTCTTCCTGAACCTCGTCGTCGCCGACGAGTCGGGTGAGGATCCCCAGCCGGACGGCTTCGTCGCCCCCGATCACCGAATCGTTGAGAAGAATTTCGCGAGCGCGGGCCACGCCGACGATGCGGGGAAGCGTCCATGACATTCCGCCATCCGGGGTGAAACCGATGGAGGGGTAGGCGGGACGAAGCTTGGTGCCGGTGCCGCCGATTGCGACGTCGGCGAGGCAGACCAGGCTCATTCCGGCGCCGGCGGCCCATCCGTGGACTCCGGCCACCACTGGAGCGGTAGCGGCGTCGAGCGCGCGAACGAACACGTGGAAGACGCGGGCAACTTCGGCCACGTACTCGCCGCGGTCGGGGGCTGCGGCGAACGCGCGGACGTTGCCTCCGGCACAGAAGTTTGCGCCTTCGCCGACCAGCAGGATGCTCCCGATGTCGTTTCCGACTGTCTCGAGCGCCTGCGCGCCCTGAACCAGTCCTTCGTCGTCGAGGGAGGTGCCGTTGGCGGCGGTGGAAATGGTGATGCGGAGTACGCCCTCGTCGAGGGTCACCTTGCTCAGGTCATCGATAGAAGTCACTCAACGCACATTACGGGTGTCTGACAGCCATACGAAACACGGGGACACATAGATACAGTCACATAGATACAGCTCTGCCCCCGTCACCGAAGTGACGGGGGCAGAGCCTGCAATAGTTTGTGCTCGGGCAATCAGCCCCGAGCGACCTTGCCTGCCTTCAGGCAGGAGGTGCACACGTTGACCTTACGGGTGTTACCCGGGGCAACCTCGGTACGAACAGACTGAATGTTCGGGTTCCAGCGACGATTGGTACGCCGGTGCGAGTGCGAGACCGACTTACCGAAGCCGGGCCCCTTGGCGCATACGTCGCAGACGGCAGCCATAGTCGCGAACTCCTTGTTAGAAATGAATATTGAAGTGGTTACCCTACACGGTAGGGCAGCCAGAATTACAATCCGAATATACTCGACTTCGAATCGATCCTTGACCGCTCACTGTGCAGCCGAACGTGAAAACAGTCAATCAGCAACAAACAAAGTGCAGCATTATTTCGTGTAGCCCGTTCGAGGCAACCGTGTAAGAGTAACCGCATCCGGCCCGAATGGCCAAACCGCCCGGTAATGACGGCTGCGCAGAAGCGTCGGACTACCCTCGACTGCACCGATCACCGATCTCTTTTTTCATCGTCAGTCTTTCCATCGTCGAGGGGAACCGTCAGTGGGGGAAGTACAAGGCGTCGCCGAGGAAGCAGAATCCGTCGCGGACGGACATTTGCTGCGGCGCTGGGCCCGCCGGGCCGTCGACAGCCTCCAGAAACGTCGCGGAGAGATCAACAGCCTGAACGTCTTTCCCATCCCTGATTCGGATACCGGCACCAATCTGTTGTTCACGATGCGGGCCGCGCTCGATTCCGCCGAGACGATCGAGGACGACGTCCGCAGTGCGGGCCGCGTCGCCAACGCTCTGGCTCGGGGCGCTGTCTCCGGCGCCCGGGGCAATTCCGGCGTGATCCTCTCCCAGGTGATCCGGGGTATCGCCGAGAGCGTTCAAGGCGAGCACATCGACGGCCGCAGCTTCGCGAACTCACTGACTACGGCGACGACGCTGGCCTCACGGGCTGTCTCCGATCTGGTGGAAGGCACCATCGTCACAGTTCTGCGTGCATCGGGAGAAGCAGCGCAAGAGTGCGTCGACACCAGGACGCCGAGCGGCGAGGACCTTGCTTCCGTAGTTGCCGCCGCTGCCGACGCCGCTGCGGTCGCACTGAACAAGACGCCGGAGCAACTGGACGTTCTGGCGTCCGCCGGGGTGGTCGATGCCGGGGGATTCGGTCTCGTTCTGATCCTCGACGCCTTTGTCGAGGTGGTCACCGGGAAGTCTCAGGTCCGCGAGGATCTGGGAACACCGGACCTGCGCTCGACCTCCCTGGTCGATGTCAGTGCATTCGATCACGATTGGGCTCACAAGAGCCCGATCGAATGTGGTGATCACTCGGAGCAGGATTTCGAGGTCATGTACCTCGTCGACGACTCCGACGACGATCGGATGGCGGCGCTGCGCACGCGACTCTCCGTCCTCGGGGATTCGACGGTCATCGTCAGCGACGGCTTCGGCGGCTGGTCCGTGCACGTACATTGCTGCGATGCCGGCGCGGCGGTGGAAGCAGGCCTCGAGGCCGGAAAGGTCCACGGCATTCGCATCAGCAGTTTTCTCGTCGACGAACGCGACCAGCTGGTGGCACGGGCGGAGAGGCGATTCCCGGGCGCCGGCGCACGCGGCGTTCTGGCCGTCGTCGCCGGTGAAAGCGCGTCGGCGTTGTTCGAGAGTGAGGGCGCGACCGTTCTTCGTTGCGACGATGCGCCGGTCACACGCGCGCAGCTGCTCGGGCGCATTCGTCAGATGGAGCGAAGCGAAGTCCTGGTGCTGCCGAACGGAGCTTTGACCGCTCAGGAACTGGTCGCAGTCAGTGCCGCTGCACGCGATCCGCTTCACCAGGTCCTGCTGCTGTCGACGTCGTCGATGGTGCAGGGCTTGGCCGCCCTCGCCGTTCACGACGCCCAGCGCAACGTCGCCGACGACGGCTTCACGATGTCCGAGGCTGCAGCGGCGACGCGCTGGGGATCTTTGCGTATTGCCGTCGAGCGCTCGCTGACCTACGTCGGGACGTGTGATCCGGGGGACGCCATCGGGTTGATGGGTCACGAGGTGGTGCTCATCGGTCCCGATGTCGCCGAGTCGAGTGCGCGATTGGTCGATCTTGCGCTCGGATCCGGCGGTGAACTCGTGACCCTTCTCATGGGGGCCGACGCACCGGACGACCTGGCAGCGCAGCTCGAGGCCCACGTGATCGCGCACCACCCGGGTGTGGACGTACTCGTGTATCAGGGTGATCAGCCCGGTGACCTGTTCCAGTTGGGCGTGGAGTGATCGGACCGAGTCTGTCGGTGACTGCTGATATACGAACACCTGTGCTTATCGCGACACTGTGCTGGAGGAACTGATGGCGACGCTCGGCGACCCACTCGATCGGCTGCTGGGAAAGAAGACCGCGGAGGCGCTCGACGAGGCATTCGAGATCCGGACCGTCGAGGACTTGCTGCGTCACTACCCACACCGGTACGCGTCGGCAGGCAAGGAACTTGCCGAGAAAGAGCCGCCCGAGGGTGAGCACATCACCATCATCGCGCGGGTGGCGTCGGCAGCCGTCGTGAAGATGAAGAACCGTCCAGGACAGATGCTGAGGGTCTCGCTCGCGACCGATTCGCAGACCGTCGACGTCACGTTCTTCAATCCGCAGAAGGTGCGTCACGTCATCAAGCCCGGCGTGCGGGCGATGTTCTCCGGGACGGTCAAGTACTTCCGCGGGAAGTGGTCTCTCACTCATCCGAGCTATCTGATCCTCCCGGAACCTCGTGTCGGCGAAGAGGATTCAGTGGTTCCTCTGGCATCCATCAAGGGGGCCGGCGACCTTGCCGGTCTGGCTCGCGCAAATCAGGACCCCGGCGCAGAACTCGATCTCTCCGTCTTCGACCGGGCATTGATCCCGCTGTACCCGGCGACCCGCGAGGTCGAGAGTTGGACAATCATGCGGTGCGTGCGGCAGGTACTCGACCAACTCGATCCGATCGAGGAGCCGCTGCCTGACGAGACTCGGGCCGAGCACGGGTTCATCGGCTTGGACGAAGCTCTGCGAACCGTGCACCTTCCCGATACCAAGGAAGACATCGAACGTGCACAGGATCGTCTGCGCTTCGACGAGGCTCTGTCTCTGCAGTTGGTCCTCGCGATGCGGCGTCACGACAACTCCGAACGTGTAGCTCCGGCCTGCACTGCGGTTGCCGGCGGGATCGCGGACCAGTTCGAGGAGATGCTCCCGTTCACGCTGACGGAGGGACAGCAGGCAGTCGCGGAGGAGATCTCCAGCGACCTTGCCCGCCCACACCCGATGAGCAGGCTTCTTCAGGGCGAAGTCGGGTCCGGCAAGACGATCGTGGCCTTGCGCGCGATGTTGCAGGTCGTCGACGCGGGCTATCAGTGCGCGCTGCTCGCACCCACCGAAGTCCTCGCCAATCAGCACGCGCGATCACTGCGCAAGATGATGGGTCCGCTGGCCGCAGGCGGCGAGCTCGGTTCAGCCGAACACTCCACCCGTATCGCCCTTCTGACCGGTTCGCTACCGGTGGCCGCGAAACGCGCAGCGCTGCTCGAGGCCGTGACCGGTGACGCCGGGATTGTCATCGGTACCCATGCGCTCATCCAGGACAACGTCGAGTTCTTCAACCTCGGGATGGTCGTGGTCGACGAGCAGCACCGCTTCGGCGTCGAGCAACGTGATCAGTTGCGATCGCGGGCACGTGAAGGCCTGAGTCCGCATCTGCTGGTGATGACGGCAACGCCGATTCCGCGAACCATCGCCATGACGGTGCTCGGCGATCTCGAGGTATCGACCCTGCGGGAGCTACCGCGTGGGCGTACTCCGATCAAGAGCAACGTCGTGCCTGCGAAGCAGAAGCCGCAGTGGGTGGATCGCGCGTGGGAACGAATTCGGGAGGACGTTGCCGACGGCCGTCAGGCGTATGTCGTGTGCTCGCGGATCGGCGACGGTGAGCAGGGCGCAGGCGAAGACCAGTTCACCGAGGAGAAGCAGCCGGAGACCAAGTCGGCGGTCGACGTCTTCGAGGAGCTGTCGAGCGGCCCGCTGGCCGATCTGCGAGTCGGATTGCTGCACGGTCGACTGCCTTCCGACGAAAAAGACGTCGTCATGAGCGCGTTCAACGTCGGTGACATCGACGTCCTTGTCTGCACGACCGTCGTCGAAGTCGGTGTGGACGTCCCGAACGCGACGGTGATGGTGATCGTCGATGCCGAACGGTTCGGTGTCAGTCAGCTCCATCAGCTGCGTGGTCGTGTCGGCCGTGGAAAGCATCAGGGACTCTGCATTCTCGTCACCGGAAGCAATCCCGGCGGGCCGGCATACGAGCGACTCTCCGCGGTGGCCGCGACCAACGACGGGTTCGAACTGGCTCAGCTCGACCTCGCGACCAGACGCGAAGGCGACATCCTCGGAGCTGCGCAGTCGGGCACGACCTCGAACCTGCGGCTGCTTTCTCTCATGGCACACGGAGACATCCTCGAATCCGCCCGGGAGTTCGCCCAGGGAATCGTCGACGACGATCCATCGCTCGACGGTCATCCCGCCTTGGCTTCCATGGTGACCGCTGCGCTGGACTCCGAGCGGATCGAGTACCTCGAGAAGTCGTGACGGGTATGACGACAAGCTGAAATCGAATAGCACGAGGACCGCCGGGTTGGTTTCTCGATTCAGTCCGAAATATGAGACTCCGCATGTAGACGCAAGATGAAATCGGGGTAGTTTTCTCGAATGTTCTCCAAAGTGCTCGTCGCGAACCGCGGCGAAATTGCGATCCGTGCCTTCCGCGCCGCCTACGAACTAGGTGCCGGAACCGTCGCGGTGTTCCCGTACGAGGATCGGAACTCGATCCACCGTCTCAAGGCAGACGAGAGCTACCAGATCGGGGAGAAGGGTCACCCCGTTCGCGCGTATCTCTCGGTCGAGGAGATCGTCGCCGCCGCAAAGAGCGCCGGAGCGGACGCCATCTACCCCGGTTACGGTTTCCTCTCCGAGAACCCGGATCTGTCGGCGGCGTGCGCCGAGGCAGGCATCAAGTTCGTGGGTCCCTCCGCCGAGATCCTCGAGTTGACCGGCAACAAGGCACGCGCCATCGCCGCGGCCAAGGCCGCCGGTCTCCCGGTGCTCGCGTCTTCGGAGCCGTCAGCGGACATCGACGAGCTGCTCGCAGCAGCCGAGGACATGACCTTCCCGCTCTTCGTTAAGGCTGTCGCCGGCGGCGGCGGACGCGGAATGCGGCGCGTTGCGGAACGCTCACAGCTCAAGGAATCGATCGAAGCCGCAGCGCGCGAAGCGGAGTCGGCCTTCGGCGATTCGACGGTGTTCCTCGAGCAGGCCGTCATCGACCCCCGGCACATCGAAGTGCAGATCCTCGCCGACGAGCAGGGCAACGTCATCCACCTCTTCGAGCGTGACTGCTCGTTGCAGCGTCGCCACCAGAAGGTGATCGAGCTTGCTCCGGCCCCCAACCTCTCGGAAGAGTTGCGCGCCAAGATCTGTGCCGACGCCGTCGCTTTCGCGAAGGAGATCGGGTACACGTGCGCCGGCACTGTCGAGTTCCTCCTCGACAAGCGCGGCAACCACGTCTTCATCGAGATGAACCCGCGAATTCAGGTGGAGCACACCGTCACCGAAGAAGTGACGGACGTGGACTTGGTCCAGTCGCAGCTCAAGATCGCGTCCGGTTCGACGCTTGCAGATCTGGGTCTGTCACAGGACACGATCAAGCTGCGCGGAGCGGCGCTGCAGTGCCGCATCACGACCGAGGATCCGGCCAACGGATTCCGCCCGGACACGGGCCGGATCACCGCGTACCGCACCCCGGGCGGTGCCGGTATCCGCCTTGACGGCGGCGCGACGCTCGGTGCCGAGGTCGGAGCGTACTTCGACTCGATGCTGGTCAAGCTCACCTGCCGCGGTCGCGACCTCGAAGCCGCCGTCGCGAGGGCTCGCCGCGCGGTCACCGAGTTCCGTATTCGTGGCGTCTCGACCAACATTCCGTTCCTGCAGGCGGTTCTCGACGACCCGGACTTCCGGGCCGGACGAGTGACGACCTCCTTCATCGAGGAACGTCCGCAGCTGCTGACCCTGCGTTCCTCCGCCGACCGCGGCACCAAGATCCTGACCTACCTCGCCGATGTGACGGTCAACAAGCCGCACGGCGAGCGTCCCTCTTCGGTGTACCCGCAGGACAAACTGCCCAGGATCGATCTTTCGACGCCGCCGCCCGCCGGCAGCCGCCAGCGTCTGCTCGAACTCGGTCCCGAAGGTTTCGCGAAGGCACTGCGTGAGCAGAAGGCCGTCGGCGTCACCGACACCACTTTCCGCGACGCGCATCAGTCCTTGTTGGCCACGCGAGTTCGAACCAGCGGACTGCTCGGAGTTGCCGGGCACGTTGCTCGGTTGACGCCGGAATTGCTCTCGATCGAAGCCTGGGGCGGCGCGACGTACGATGTGGGACTTCGCTTCCTGCACGAGGATCCGTGGTATCGGCTTGCCGCGCTCCGTGAAGCGATCCCGAACATCTGCCTCCAGATGCTCCTTCGCGGACGAAACACGGTGGGCTACACGCCCTATCCGGAGAAGGTCACGCGCGCATTCGTCCAGGAAGCCGCCGACACCGGCATCGACATCTTCCGAATCTTCGACGCGCTCAACAACGTCGACCAGATGCGCCCTGCCATCGACGCGGTGCGTGAGACGGGAACGGCTCTCGCCGAGGTGGCGCTGAGCTACACCGGCGATCTGTCGGATCCGAACGAAACGCTGTACACGCTCGACTACTACCTGAAGTTGGCAGAAGAGATCGTCGATGCCGGCGCTCACGTGCTCGCGATCAAGGACATGGCCGGCCTGTTGCGCGCTCCGGCGGCCACCAAGCTCGTGACGGCGCTACGCAGCAATTTCGATCTGCCGGTTCACGTCCACACGCACGACACCCCCGGTGGACAGTTGGCCACGTACTTCGCCGCGTGGCAGGCGGGCGCCGACGCAGTCGACGGTGCTTCGGCGGCATTGGCCGGAACCACAAGCCAGCCTGCGCTCTCGGCCATTGTCGCCGCTGCTGCGCACTCCGAGTTCGACACCGGACTGAACTTGCAGAACGTGTGCGACCTCGAGCCGTACTGGGAGGCGCTGCGAAAGGTGTACGCGCCCTTCGAATCCGGTCTACCGGCCCCGACGGGACGCGTGTACACGCACGAGATCCCGGGAGGCCAGCTCTCCAACCTACGCACCCAGGCCGTTGCTCTCGGCCTCGGCGACCGGTTCGAAGAGGTCGAAGCCAAGTACGCCGACGCAGACCGCATGCTCGGGCATCTGGTCAAGGTGACGCCGTCGTCGAAGGTTGTCGGCGACCTCGCGCTCCATCTTGTCGGTGCCGGTGTGCCTTCGGAGGAGTTCGCCGCAGACCCGGCGAAGTTCGACATTCCCGACTCCGTGGTCGGCTTCCTGCGCGGCGAACTCGGTACGCCTCCCGGTGGCTGGCCGGAACCGTTCCGCAGCAAGGCGCTCGAAGGCCGTGGCCAGGCCAAGCCCGAAGCGACGCTCTCCGCCGAGGACGAGGTACTGCTGGAGGGCTCTTCGAAGGACCGTCAGGCGACGCTGAACCGTCTGCTCTTCCCCGGCCCGACAAAGGAATTCCTCGAGCACCGCGAGAAGTACGGCGACACGTCGCGGTTGTCGGCGAACCAGTTCTTCTACGGTCTGCGGCGCGGCGACGAGCACCGCGTCGAATTGGCTCCCGGCGTGGAACTGATCATCGGTCTCGAAGCGATTTCCGAGCCCGACGAGCGCGGCTACCGCACTGTCATGTGCATCCTGAACGGCCAGCTGCGTCCGGTCTCGATCCGCGATCGCTCCATTGCCAGTGACGTGCCGGTGGCGGAGAAGGCCGACAAGAACAACCCGGGCCACGTGGCGGCACCGTTCGCGGGCGTCGTGACGCTCGCGGTCAAGGAAGGCCAGAAGATCGAGGCCGGCGACACCGTGGCCACGATCGAAGCGATGAAGATGGAAGCGGCGATCACCTCGCCGCGTGCCGGCGTCGTTTCGCGGATCGCGATCAGCGCTGTTCAGCAGGTCGAGGGCGGAGACCTGCTGGTAGTCGTCTCGACGGGGGAGAGCGCCGCAGAGTGACTCGCATCATCTCGGGTCTCGCGGGCGGTCGACGCCTGCGAGTCCCGCCGAGCGGCACCCGTCCGACGTCGGATCGGGTTCGCGAGGCGTTGTTCAGTGCACTCGAAGCGCGCATCGATCTCGAAGGGTGCGCGGTTCTCGACCTCTTCGCGGGTTCGGGTGCCCTCGGCCTCGAAGCGCTTTCACGTGGAGCCGAGCACGTCGTTCTCGTGGAATCCGATGCCAAAGCCGCTGCCGTCATCAAGGCGAACATCAGCACTGTCGCGTTGCCGGGGGCGACGGTTCGCGCCGCTCCGGTCGCGGCCGTGGTGTCGGGGCCGAGCGCGCGCGAATACGACATAGTCATCGCCGACCCGCCGTATGCGGTGACCGACGAGGCCGTCGTGTCGATGCTCATTGATCTGCAGGTCAACAAATGGGTGGGGGAGGGCACGATCGTGGTACTCGAACGTTCGTCGCGTTCGCCGGAGACCGTGTGGCCGCAGGGCTACGAGCCGATCAAGGCGAAGAACTACGGTGAAGCTCGCATCGAGCTGGCCACCTGCTACGGTCTGGACTCATGACTGGCGCCGTCTGCCCCGGATCCTTCGACCCTGTGACCAAGGGTCACCTCGACGTAATCGGAAGAGTTGCTGCGCAATTCGACGAGGTCGTGGTCACCGTGCTGATCAACAAGAGCAAGCGTGGCATGTTCACGATCGACGAGCGGATCGAGATGCTCGAAGACGCGACGAGTCACCTGCCCAATGTTCGGGTCACGTCGTGGCACGGACTGTTGGTCGACTTTGCGAAACAAGAAGGCCTCAGCGCGATCGTCAAGGGTCTGCGCGGCGCGAACGACTTCGATTACGAGCTGCAGATGGCTCAGATGAATCAGAAGCTCACAGGCGTCGACACGCTCTTCGTCGCCACGAATCCGACCTACAGCTACCTGTCGAGTTCTCTCGTGAAGGAAGTCGCGACCTTCGGTGGCGACGTCTCCGACATGCTCCCGGCCAAGGTGCATTCTCGGCTACTCGCGCGTATCGCCGAACGAGCAGCAGAAAACAGCTGATCCCCGACACACCGACCACGACGACACCCCGTTGGCCGTTCTTCCGGCAAACTTGGACAGGAACGGGCACAGGTCCGAGTGGACCGGTGACGATGTGGGCCGAATTCGGCCGGTAAGAGATTGGGGTTGCTTGTGTACCGCGTATTCGAGGCACTGGACGAACTGGTCGCAATTGTCGAAGAGGCGCGCGGTGTTCCCATGACCGCAGGGTGTGTTGTGCCTCGCGGCGACGTACTCGAGCTTCTCGACGACGTCCGGGACGCAATTCCGAGCGAGTTGGACGACGCTCAGGACGTCCTCGATCATCGGGACAAATTGGTCGGTGACGCGCGAGCCAACGCGGAGAAGACCGTCAGCAGCGCCAACGCCGAGGCGACGTCGACTGTGGAGAACGCACGCGACGACGCCGACCGCATTCTGTCCGACGCCAAGGCTCAGGCCGATCGCATGGTTGCCGAAGCACGTGCACATGCCGATCAGTTGGTCGAGGACGCAGAGGCAGAAGCGGAACGCACTGTCACTGACGGCCGTCGTGAGTACGACGCAGTGACCGGACGGGCTCGTACCGAGGCCGATCGGATGATCGAGTCGGGCCAGGCTTCGTACGACCATTCGGTGGCCGAGGGAACGGCAGAGCAGGCTCGTCTGGTCTCCCAGACCGAGGTTGTCCAGTCAGCCCACGCGGAATCTGCGCGGGTGATCGATGCCGCTCACGCCGAGTCCGATCGGATGCGTTCGGAGTGCGACCTGTACGTCGACACCAAGTTGGCCGAGTTCGAGGAGTTCCTCACGGGAACCGTTCGATCGGTCGGGCGTGGTCGTCAGCAGCTTCGAACGGGTTCGGGAGTTCCCGATTACCAGGACGACGATCGTCGTTCGGAGCGGCGCCGCTAGAGCGGATCAGACAGTCGAGGGTGGGTCGTCCGATATGGGGCGGCCCACTTTTTCGTGGACGGAATTGGGATTTGCCTTGTAGCTGCCGTATTGTGGAGTGGTTGCCCATACCAGTTTCAACAGATAGGTGAGTTCTCTTTGTCAACGCATCGTCGTAGTTCGTCGCATCAGTCAAGTGATGCGGGATTTTTGCTGGACACGGTCAAGCTCGGTCGTCGTCCAGGGTCGATGCGTACCGTCGAGAGAACAATTCAGTCCCCGAACCGTATCGGTCTCGATCTGATCGCGATCGAAGCGGGCGCGGACATAGATCTCGATCTTCGTCTCGAAGCAGTGTCCGAAGGCGTTCTTGTCACCGGAAACGTGCACGCACCCACCAAGGGTGAGTGCTCGCGGTGCCTCGAACCGTTCACCGACACTGTGGACATCTATCTCACGGAGTTGTTCGCTTACCCGGACAGCACCACCGAGGAGACGACGGAAGAGGGAGAGGTCTACGCGGTCGAAGACGACGAAATCGACCTCGAACCGGTCATCGTCGATGCAGTCGGGCTGGCGCTTCCGCTCCAGCCTCTGTGCAGTGACGATTGCCTGGGATTGTGCTCAGAATGTGGCATTCGCCTGGCGATTGCGGAATCTGGGCATGGGCATGACATACTTGATCCTCGCTGGGCTGGTCTCGCGGCCAAATTTGGCGTGGAATCAAACACCAGCGAAAATCTTGTGATCACCGAAGCCGAGGAGAAGTAGAAGTGGCTGTCCCCAAGCGCAAAATGTCGCGATCCAACACGCGGTCGCGTCGTAGCCAGTGGAAGACCACTGTGCCCACCCTCGTTACCTGCCCCAACCGTGGCTGTGGCGAGCAGACCCTTCCCCACATCGCATGCCCGTCATGCGGTACTTACAAGGGCCGCCAGGTAACCGCTGCTGTCTAGTTCTCCCCGGAGAAAGACTATGACGAGCGAAAATACAGTTTCAGCCGCCGGCGGCGAGGGCAATCACGACAAGCTCCTCGCCGCTGTCGGCGTAGATATAGAGCCCGGTCTTCTGACCCTGGCTCTCACGCACCGCTCGTACGCGTACGAGAACGGCGGACTGCCCACGAACGAGCGCCTCGAGTTCCTCGGGGATTCCGTTCTCGGCGTCACGGTGACCGAAAATCTCTACCTGTCCCACCCGGACAAATCCGAAGGTGATCTGGCGAAGATCCGTGCCAGCGTGGTGAACATGCATGCACTCGCCGAGGTCGCCAGGACTCTGGGTGAAGGTGGACTCGGTGCACACCTGCTGTTGGGTAAGGGCGAGGAAATGACGGGCGGCCGTGACAAGCCGTCCATTCTCGCCGACGGCATGGAGTCGATTCTCGGCGCCATTCACCTGCAGCACGGCATCGAGACTGCGCGACGCGTTGTTCTCGATCTGTTCGACGATCTACTCACTCGCGCACCGCTTCTGGGCGCGGGTCTGGATTGGAAGACGAGTCTGCAGGAACTGACCGCAGAACACGGTGCCGGAGTTCCCGTTTACGAGATCACCGCTACCGGACCCGATCACGACAAGGAATTCACGGCCACCGTTCTCATCAGTGGCAAACCCTTGGGTGTCGGTGTCGGTCGTTCCAAGAAGGAAGCCGAGCAGAAGGCAGCAAGTTCGGCATGGAAGACGATGTCGGAGAATGCCGCTGCTACCGCAGTTGCTGCCGACGACGCGCCTGATCTTGCCGGCTGAGTTCACTCTTGCCTGAGCTTCCCGAAGTCGAAGTCGTTCGCCGCGGCCTGCAGTCTCATGCTGTAGGTGCGGCGATCGAGGCCGTCGAGGTCCTCCATCCCCGCGCGATCAGGCGCCACATTCTCGGTTCCGAGGACTTGATCGGCCAACTCACCGGGCAGACCATCGCTTCGGCAGAGCGTCGAGGCAAGTATCTGTGGCTGGTTCTCGAGCCTGCCGGTGTCGGGCTGGTGGTTCATCTCGGGATGAGCGGACAGATGTTGGTCCAGCCCCCGACAGTCGACTGGGAAAAGCATCTACGCATCCGGTTGGCCCTCGATTCCGGAGCGGATCTTCGATTCGTCGATCAGCGAACTTTCGGTGGCTGGTCGATTTCACCTCTCGTCGAGGTCGACGGAACGATGCTGCCCGAGTCGGTGGCGCACATCGCTCGTGATCCCATGGATGTTGCATTCGATCTCGAATCCGTCGTGAAAGTCCTGCGGGGCAAACATACCGAGATCAAGCGCGCGATTCTCGATCAGACCGTGGTCTCCGGGATCGGAAACATCTACGCCGACGAATCGTTGTGGCGCGCAAAGATTCACGGCAACCGAATCGCCGAATCCCTCACCAGGCCCAAACTTCGAGAGCTGTTGACCGCAGCGCACGCAGTGATGGGTGAAGCACTCGATCAGGGCGGTACGTCCTTCGACGCTCTGTACGTGAACGTCAACGGCGAGTCCGGTTACTTCGACCGGTCGCTGTCGGCGTACGGGCAGGAAAATCTTCCGTGCCCGCGATGCGGCGCGCCGATCAAGCGTGAGAAGTTCATGAATCGATCGTCGTTCAGTTGCCCGAGGTGTCAGCCGACCCCGAGGGCAAGGCGAATCGCCTAGGTCTCCCGCCCCTCCGGTTCGGCGGAGTGGCAAGATTGCGTCATGGCTGAACAGACTCCCGACAACGCTGCAACCGCCCCCGCTCACACGGAGCTTTGGGTCGAACGCACCGGAACCCGCCTCTACACCGGCAAGAGTTCGCGCGGCGCAGAGGTTCTCATCGGCTCCGAATCGGTTCCAGGAGTCTTCACGCCCGGCGAACTGCTCAAAATCGCGCTCGCCGCGTGCACCGGTATGAGCTCCGACTTCCCGATTTCTCGCCGCCTCGGTGACAACTACGACGCGACGGTCCGCGTGTCCGGCGCCGCCGATCGGGAGAACGAGGTCTACCCGCAGCTCGACGAGGTCCTCGAACTCGATCTCAGCGAGTTGGATGCCGAAGCACAACAGCGCCTCATCACTCTCGTCGAGCGCTCCGTGGACAAGGTATGCACCGTCGGGCGCACTCTCAAGGCCGGAACCAAGGTCACTCTGTCGTTCGACACGGAAGCCTGATGTCTCGCGCGGGCAGCATTGTCGCTGCGATCGCACTGGGTTCCGTTGTGGCGGTGAGTGCTCCGGCGCACGCCTCGGTCCCGGTCGACGGCTCGGCCGGTGGTTGCGGGTCGTGGACGTCGAGCGTCGTGACGACTGGCGCCGGCATGCTCGAGAATCTCGAATTCGACGGCAACGGATCGATGGTGTTGTCGCAGTCGGCTCTGATCGGGCCGGGTGCACTGCTGAAAGTGACTCCGGACGGAACACGGACAACTTTGGTCGGTGACGTCACCGGACCTGGCGGGTTGGTCGCGCGTGACGGATCCGTGTACTTCACCACGGGCAACTCGACTGTCTCGGGACTGTTCGGAATCGCAGACGGCAGCCTTCGCAAGGTCGACGTCGCAGACGGATCGGTGACAACGATTGCCGACGGTCTGGTGATGCCGAACGGGCTTGTGCCGCTGGACGGCAACCGCTTCCTCACCGCTCGCACGCTGACCCGGCCGGGCCTGACAGTCGTCAACGGTGACGGAACCAGTTCGATCGTTCGTGAGGATCTCGGCACCGTCGACGGTCTCGCGCGCTCAGGTTCGACGATCTACGTGAGCACGACCTTCGACATGGTGACCGCCGTCCACGTCCTCGACGCACACGATCTGGGCGGAGCAGTGCGGACGATCACGCTCCCCGGATTCGGTCCGGCAAACATGGCGGACGATCTGACCGTCGGACCGGACGGCGCGCTGTACGTCGCTTTCAATGCCGGCGGCAAAGTTGTTCGCGTCGATCCGGATTCGGGATCTTCGTGTGAGATCGCCTCGGGTCTGCCGTTCACATCCGCGGTCAAGTTCGGCGCCGGTCCGGGCTGGGATCCCAACTCGCTCTACACCACCGGTTTCCTGGGTGAGGTTCACCGTCTCGAACGTGTGGCGGGCTGAGCGTCGTGGCTGAGACAGCACCCGTGCGGTTGACGGCGTGGGTTCACGGATACGTTCAAGGCGTCGGGTTTCGGTGGTGGACCAGGGCCCGCGCTCTTGAACTCGGGTTGATCGGATATGCGTCCAATCAGCGTGACGGTCGAGTGCTCGTCGTGGCGGAAGGCGAACGCACGCAGCTCGAGCGATTGTTGGAGTTACTGCGCTCGGGGACTACTCCGGGCACGGTGGATCTTGTGGTCGACAGCTGGGACCCCGCCAGGGGTGACCTGACAGGGTTCGTCGAACGCTGACCGGTTTGGCGGTAAAGTTTCCCCCCATGCACCTCAAGAGTCTGACACTCAAGGGATTCAAATCCTTTGCGTCGGCAACGACTCTTCGGTTCGAGCCGGGGATCACCTGCGTCGTCGGCCCCAACGGCTCGGGTAAATCCAACGTCGTCGATGCGTTGACCTGGGTGATGGGCGAGCAGGGCGCCAAAGCCTTGCGCGGCGGCAAGATGGAAGACGTCATCTTCGCCGGGACCTCCGGCCGCGCGCCGCTGGGCCGCGCCGAAGTGACCCTGACCATCGACAACGCCGACGGCGCGCTCCCGATCGAGTACTCCGAGGTGTCGATCACGCGCCGGATGTTCCGCGACGGCGCGGGGGAGTACGAGATCAACGGCTCGTCCTGCCGTCTGATGGACGTCCAAGAACTGCTCAGCGACTCCGGTATCGGCCGCGAGATGCACGTCATCGTCGGGCAGGGACGGCTCGCCGCGATCCTCGAATCCCGGCCCGAAGACCGACGCGCCTTCATCGAAGAAGCCGCCGGAGTCCTCAAACATCGCCGCCGCAAGGAAAAAGCGGTGCGCAAGCTCGATTCCATGCAGGCCAATCTCGCTCGGCTCAGTGACCTCACCTCGGAACTGCGTCGGCAACTCAAACCGCTGGGACGCCAAGCCGAGGTCGCCCGGCGAGCGCAGACGGTCCAGGCCGACCTCCGTGATGCCAAGATGCGACTGGCCGCTGACGACCTGGTGACCCGTCGAACCCAACTGAACGACCAGGCGCAGGACGAGCAAGCGGCTCGCGAACAGCACAATCAGGTAGCGGCTGCGCTGGACGAGGCCAATCTCGAACTCGGGCGACAAGAGCAAGCCCTCGCTCGTCTGACTCCGGGATCGGAAGCTGCCGCGCAGAGTTGGTTCCAGCTCTCCGCGCTTGCCGAACGAGTCAACGCCACCGTGCGCATCGCCCGCGAACGCGCACGACATCTCGACTCCGAACCCGTCGGCAACCGAGGCCAGGACCCGGACGAGATGGAGGCGCGCGCCGAACGTCTTGCTGCCGAGGAGGCTGAACTCCTCGAAGACGTCGAGATCGCGCGAGCGGCATCGGAAGCAGCTCGTGAGCAGCTGGCAGCCACGGAAGATGCTGCAGCAGAGGCGGAACGGGCGCACATGGCGGAAGTCCGCGCCGTCGCGGATCGGCGCGAAGGTCTCGCTCGACTCTCCGGTCAGGTCGACACTCTGCGCACCCGCGTCGAATCCGTCGACGCCGAAGTGTCTCGGCTGACCGAAGCGATCGACGAGGCTCGTCTGCGTGGGGATGCTGCACAGGCCGAGTTCGACACGGTGCAGGAAAGCATCGGGGACCTCGACGCCGGTGAAGTCGGCCTCGACACCAATCACGAACGCGCCATCGAAGCTCTCGAGATGATCGACGCGCGCGTCGACGAACTTCGCGAGGAAGAAAAGACGAGCGGGCAACGCATCGCTTCGCTCCGTGCGCGCGTCGAGGCACTGTCGATGGGCTTGCAGCGCAAGGACGGTGGCGGTTGGCTGCTCGAACACCGACGCGACGACGGCATCACCTCGCTGGCCGGATTGATCCACGTCGAACCAGGCTACGAGGCCGCGATCGCCGCCGCGATGGGACCGGCAGCGGACGCCGTCGTGGCGCAGTCGCTGGACTCGGCTCGCTCTGCTGTTGCATCACTGGCCGATCAGGACGGTGGGCGTGCATCACTGATCGTGAGTGGTGAACCGACGATCAAGCGCGAGGCCGAGATCGCGCCGGGTAGTCGTCATGCGGTCGACGTCATCGACTGCCCTGACGAGTTGCGTGCCGGATTGACCGCAATCCTCGATGGCGTCGTCCTGGTCGAGACTCTCGATGACGCGATTCGAGTTGTTGCTGACCACAAGGGAATTCGTGCAGTGACGCGTTCCGGCGATCTGCACGGTCCGGGGTGGATGATCGGCGGTTCGGATCGGCAACCGAGCACGCTGGAGGTGCAGGCGGCGATCGACGCGTCCGCAACGGAACTGGCGGAAACGGAGAGCCGATCCGAGGAACTCGACGCTGCGCTGTCCGGCGCCCTGGCCGAACAGGCCGCTCGACGCGAGACCGCGGAGCAGACACTGGCTGCGCTCAACGAATCGGACGCCGCCATGTCCGCCATCTACGAGCAGCTGGGCAGATTGGGCCAGGCAGCTCGAGTCGCCCACGCGGAATCCGATCGGCTGACCGCCCAGCGAGTGCGCGCCGAGGAGGGGCGCGGTGAGTCGCTGACCAAGCTCGCGGATCTGGAGGAACGACTGCGCGTTGCCGAAACCGACGGCAGCGCACCGGGACACGGCGCAGAATCGACCGCTGCTGATCGTGAAATGGCCGCAGCAGCGCTGGCGGAAGTGCGCATCGTCGAAATGGATGCTCGCCTTGCGGTGCGCACCGCCGAAGAACGTGCGGAATCCGTTCGCGGCAAGGCTGATTCGCTTCGCCGCGCCGCGGCCGCCGAACGAGAAGCGCGAATTCGCGCCGAACGGGCTCTGCGCGCCAGGGCGCACGCGGCAGAGGTTGCAGCTGCCGTCGCCGAATCGGGACAACGAGTGGCGGCCGAACTCGAGACCGTCGTCGCTGCGGCTCTTGCTCACCGCGACGAGTTGGCTCGGGCCCGCTCCGAGTGCACGGCCAAACTGGATCAGGTCCGCGAGATAGTCCGCGCACTGACCGGACAACTCGCTTCGCTCACCGACGCCGTCCATCGCGACGAGGTCGCCAAGGCTCAGGCAGCGTTGCGCATCGAACAACTCGAGGAGTCGATCCTCGACCAGTACGGTATCGGCCTCGACGACCTGATCGCCGAGTACGGGCCCGACGTCGAACTGCCACCGACGGCGCTCGAAATCGAGGAGTACGAACAGGCGAAGGAGCGTGGAGAGCAGGTCACCGCGCCCGCTCCGCTTCCGTACGACCGCACGACTCAGGAACGGCGCGCCAAGCGTGCAGAGAAAGACCTCGCCACCCTCGGCAAGGTCAATCCGCTCGCGCTCGAGGAATTTGCAGCACTCGAAGAGCGGTACACTTTCCTCTCCACTCAGCTCGAAGACGTCAAGACCGCTCGCAAGGACCTTCTTGCTGTGGTCGCAGACGTGGACGCGCGAATTCTGCAGGTATTCACCGAGGCGTACGCCGACGTCGAGCGTGAGTTCGTGGGAGTGTTCGAGAAATTGTTCCCCGGGGGAGAAGGACGACTGGTCCTCACCGACCCCTCGGACATGCTCACTACCGGCATCGAAGTCGAGGCGCGTCCGCCCGGCAAGAAGGTCAAGCGGTTGTCGTTGCTGTCGGGCGGCGAGAAGTCGTTGACCGCGGTGGCCATGCTGGTCGCGATCTTCCGGGCTCGCCCTTCCCCGTTCTACGTCATGGACGAGGTCGAGGCGGCTTTGGACGACACCAACCTGCGGCGGCTGATCGGACTCTTCGAACAATTGCGGGAGAAGTCGCAGTTGATCGTGATCACCCACCAGAAACCGACCATGGAAATCGCCGACGCGTTGTACGGAGTCAGCATGCGCGGCGACGGAATCACCACAGTGATTTCGCAGCGACTTCGCGGTCAAGACATGGCCTCTACGTAAGCCCTGCTCACTTTCCGGCTCGGAGCCTGAAACAATGGGCCGGTGACTACCCAGGCTTGGATCATCATCGCGGCTGTAGCAGCCGTACTACTCGTCGTTCTCGTTGCCGGATTCCTGCGCTACCGCAAGGGGCAGGTGTCGCTGAAGGCGCCCGAGACGAAGCCGGAGCTCGGCGCCCCCGAGAAGGACAAGTCAGGCGGCTACAAGGCCGGCGGCGGGTTCAACTTCAGTCAGGGGTCCACGGCGACGGCGCCGCCTCCGGTGGTTCCGACACCTCCGGTCGCGGAGAAGCCGCCCGTTGTCGAAAAGCCGATAGTTGAAGAACCTGTCGTCGAAAAACCTGTCGTCGAAAAACCGGTTGTCGAGAAGCCGGCTGTTGCGGAACCGGCTGTCGAGGAACCTGTCGCCGAGAAGCCGGCCGTCGTCGAGGAACCGGTTGCCGAAGAGCCGGTAATCGAAAAGCCGGTTGTCGAAGAACCGGTTGTCGAACCTGTTGTCGTTCCCGAACCTGTCGTTGTACCCGAGCCTGTCGTGCCTGCACCGCGCGTGCTGGACGAGATCGATCCGACCGAGGGTCGGCTGGACCGACTGCGCGGACGCCTCTCCCGCTCGCAGTCGGCGGTCGGCAAGAGCTTGCTCGGTCTGCTCGGTGGCGGCGATCTGGACGAGGATTCGTGGGAAGAAGTCGAGGACACCCTTCTGATCGCGGACCTCGGCTCCGCGACCACCGAGAAAGTTGTCACCAAGCTTCGTGAGCAGATGGCGGCCCGCAGTGTCCGCACCGAAGCTGACGCCCGCGCACTACTTCGCGAGGTGCTGATCGCCGAACTGCGTCCCGAACTGGACCGTTCCATTCGCGCACTGCCGCACGACGATCACCCGGCTGTTCTGCTCGTCGTCGGTGTCAACGGGACCGGCAAGACCACCACCACAGGCAAGCTGGCTCGCGTGCTCGTCGCCGACGGTCGTCGCGTCGTGCTCGGTGCCGCGGACACGTTCCGCGCCGCCGCTGCCGATCAGCTCCAGACGTGGGCAGAGCGTGTCGGCGCCGAAGTTGTCCGTGGCAAGGAGGGCGGCGATCCCGCTGCGATCGCGTTCGACGCGGTTTCTCGCGGCATTGCGGACGGCGTCGACGTGGTCCTCATCGACACTGCCGGCCGCCTGCACACCAAGACCGGTCTGATGGACGAACTCGGCAAGGTCAAGCGAGTCATCGAGAAGAAGGCGTCGGTCGACGACGTTCTGCTGGTTCTCGATGCGACGGTCGGCCAGAACGGACTCGCGCAGGCGCGAGTGTTCGCGGAGGTCGTGGACATCACCGGCGTCGTGTTGACCAAGCTGGACGGAACCGCGAAGGGCGGAATCGTCTTCCAGGTTCAGCATGAGCTGGGTGTGCCGGTGAAGTTGGTCGGTCTCGGTGAAGGCGCCGACGATCTGGCGCCGTTCGAGCCGGGTGCGTTCGTAGACGCCCTGCTGGGCTGACGCCCCCGTGCGCCTTTTTGGTAGTTCGAACTACCAAAAAGGCGCACAGGGTTCGTAGAACCCCCTGGCGAAACCTGTTTGCAACAAAGTTGGGCAATTGGTTCACGTCTGCGAAACGCGACAGCGCCATGGACGAAACACCAGCCCAGCACTCTTCTCCTTAACGACGTGCTGCCCGGCACGTGCGACTAGGAGGTAGTAAGTGAGTACCGACGATTTGTTGGCGAACTCCGGTAACGCCGCATGGATGCTGATGGCTGCATCTCTGGTCTTGCTGATGACACCCGGCCTCGCTTTCTTCTACGGCGGGATGTCTCGGTCCAAGTCCGTCCTGAACATGATGATGATGTCCTTCGGGGCCATGGCCGTCATCGGCGTCATCTACGTTCTGTGGGGATGGTCGATGTCCTACGGCACCGAGAACATCGGGGGCATTTTTGCCAACCCGTTCGAGTTCTTCGGCCTCAAGAACAGCATCACCGATGCTGACGGCAACTTCATCGCCGGCGCGTGGGGCTACCCCAACGTCATCGACATCGCGTTCCAGGTGACATTCGCGATCATCACCACCGCCCTCATCAGTGGCGCCCTGGCCGAGCGAGTCAAGTTCGGCACCTGGCTCCTGTTCTCGGGTATCTGGGTCACCGTCGTCTACTTCCCCCTCGCACACATGGTGTGGGGCGGCGGACTCCTCTCGGGCTCCGAGGACGGCATCGCGGCAAAGCTCTTCGGCACCACGGTCAACGACGACGGAGTCACCGTCGCCAACGTCGCTCCGATCGACTTCGCCGGTGGCACAGTCGTTCACATCAACGCCGGTATGGCCGGTCTGGTTCTCGCCCTCATCGTCGGCAAGCGTCTCGGCTTCGGCAAGACCGCCTTCCGTCCGCACAACCTGCCGTTCGTGATGCTCGGCGCCGCACTGCTCTGGTTCGGTTGGTTCGGCTTCAACGCCGGCTCGGCATTCGCCGCCGACGGTAACGCCGGTCTGGCTTGGGTCAACACGACCACCGCGACGTGTGCTGCAGTCCTGGCCTGGCTCGCTACCGAGCGTATTCGTGACGGTCACGCCACCAGCCTCGGCGCAGCATCCGGTGCGGTTGCCGGTCTGGTTGCCATCACTCCGGCTGCCGGTGCGCTCAACCCGGTCGGTTCCATCTTCCTGGGCGCTGTCGCCGGCATCCTGTCTGCTCTCGCAGTCGGCCTGAAGTTCCGCTTCGGTTTCGACGACTCGCTCGACGTCGTCGGTGTTCACCTCGTCTCCGGCTTGTGGGGCACGATCGGTATCGGATTCTTCGGCACCGCAACCGGCCTCTTCTACGGCGGCGACTACAAGCAACTGGTGGTTCAGATCGTGATCGCACTCGCAGCACTCGTCTTCACCGGCGTTCTGACGACGATTATCGGCTTCGCACTCAAGCCCCTGGGCTGGCGAATCTCGGCCGAGGACGAGGCACGCGGCATCGACGAGACCGAACACGCAGAGACCGCATACGACCTCGCGTGATCAGCACGTGATTAAAGTGAATTCAGGCACTTCAGAGTTGGGAAAGGGATGAGCACATGAAGCTGATCACAGCAATCGTCAAGCCGTTCACGCTCGAGGACGTCAAGACCGGACTCGAGCAGGCCGGAGTGCTGGGTATGACAGTCAGCGAAGTTCAGGGCTACGGCCGACAGAAGGGCCACACCGAGGTGTACCGAGGCGCGGAGTACTCCGTGGACTTCGTACCCAAGGTTCGGGTCGAGGTTGTCGTCGACGACGCGGCCGTGGACAAGGTGGTCGAGGTGATCGTCGAGGCCGCTCGCACCGGCAAGATCGGTGACGGCAAGGTGTGGGTCTCGCCCGTCGAGTCGGTCATCCGGGTTCGTACCGGGGAACGCGGTGGCGATGCACTCTGACCCGAAAGGGTCCGAGAACTTCGGCCCTGGTTCCGTCGCGAAAGCGACGGGGCCAGGGCCGGTCTCGTCAGGGGGATCCGACGAAGCTGCGGACCTGGCCCGCGCACGCAAGGCCCTACTCACCGGTGGCGTCAAGAACAGGAGGCTCGACGCCCCGTCACTGCGACATGCACTGGTCGATCTGCACGAATTCTGGTTGACCACCAAGGGGACCGAACTGGGCATCAAACCGGATTGTGGGTTTGCCATCGTCGCCGTGGGTGGTCTGGGCCGACGCGAACTGTTGCCGTATTCCGACCTCGATCTGATTTTGCTGCACGACGACATGGACCCGGCAGTCGTCTCCCACGTCGCGGACAGCCTGTGGTACCCGCTGTGGGACGCGCACATCAAACTCGACCACAGCGTGCGGACGCTTCCGCAGGCGCTCCAGGTTGCGGCCACCGACATGACCGCGGCGCTCGGAATGCTCGAAGCGCGCCACATTGCCGGCGACGTGGAACTGAGCAACCTGTTGATCAGTGGTGTTCGTCGACAGTGGCGCATGGACATCCGCAGCCGGTTCGACGAGTTGATCACCCAGACTCGTACGAGGTGGGAGCGCAGCGGCGAGATCGCCCATCGCGCCGAACCGGACCTCAAGAGCGGCCGCGGCGGGTTGCGTGACGTGCAGTTGCTCAACGCCCTGTCCATCGCGCAGTTGACCGACGGGATGCCGGGACTCGGACCCAACTCACCCGGCGGTGGCCTGGCACTTGCGCACAGGCGGTTGCTCGACGTGCGCACCGAACTTCATCGCGTTGCCGGTCGCGCTCGCGATCAACTGCGAGCACAGGATGCCGACGAGATCGGTGCGGCGCTGCGGATCGGGGATCGATTCGATCTTGCGCGCCTTCTCAGCGAATCGGCGCGCACCATCAGCTATTCGGTGGACGTCGGTATCCGTACCGCGGGAAATTCCTTGCCCAGGCGCGGTTTGTCTCGCCTGCGTCGTGCTCCGGTGCGGCGGCCCTTGGACGAGGGCGTCGTCGAGCACGCGGGTGAGGTTGTTCTGGCGCGCGACGCCAGGCCGAAGAAGGACCCCGGTCTGGTGATGCGCGTGGCGGCAGCAGCAGCCACCAACGGCATGCCGATCTCTGCGTCGACCCTCAATCGCCTGGCCGACAATGCCCCCGAACTACGTGAACCGTGGCCGAAGAACGCGGTCAACGATCTTCTTGTCGTGCTCGGTTCGGGCTCGCGTGCGGTTCCGGTGATCGAGGCGATGGACCGGACCGGGCTCTGGGGTCGACTCCTGCCGGAGTGGGGAACCATTCGCGATCTTCCGCCGCGCGACGCCGTTCACACGTGGACGGTCGATCGCCACCTGGTCGAAACTGCCGCCTATGCAAGCGGATTCACCACGCGGGTCGCCCGGCCGGATCTGCTCATGCTCGGTGCGTTGATCCACGACATCGGCAAGGGGCGAGGGGGAGATCACAGCGTCGTCGGCGCCGAACTGGCGACCGCGATCGGAAATCGATTGGGACTCTGGCCTTCCGACGTCGCGACGTTGACGGCGATGGTGCGCTATCACCTGCTGTTGCCGGAAACCGCGACCCGTCGCGACCTCGACGATCCGGCAACTGTGCAGCGAGTGGTCGACGCACTCGAGGGAGACGGGACCCTTCTCGATCTCCTGCATTCGTTGGCGGAAGCGGATTCTCTGGCCACCGGGCCTGGTGTCTGGGGCGACTGGAAGTCGTCGTTGATCGGCGAGCTCGTGCGTCGTTGTCGTTTGCTGATGGCGGGGGAGGAGCTCCCGCAACCCGATCCACTCGCTCCCGAGCAACTGGCCATCGCCGAGGAGGGCGGGGTTCACGTCTCGCTCGTTCCGGCCGAGAATGCGCATACCTACGTCGTGACCGTCATCGCGCCCGACGCACCCGGGTTGTTGTCTCGGGCTGCCGGGGTTCTGGCGCTGCAGTCGTTGCGGGTGCATTCTGCTTCGCTGGGGTCGCATGCGGGTTCGGCGGTCAACTCGTTTGTCGTGACGCCGAGGTTCGGCACACCCCCGCAGGCGGTGCTGCTCCGGCAGGAATTGATCCGGGCTTCTGCCGGTGAACTGAATTTGCTCGAACTTCTCGACGCGAAGGACGAGGAGGCACGGGCAGAGCAGTGGGACGACCCGATCCAGACCAACAAGGATTCCGCGGTTCCGGTGCTCTATGCGCAGGCGCCGCCGCGGGTCATCTGGTTCGACGCGCCCGGCGACGGTCACGCGATCCTCGAATTGCGTACCGAGGACCGCGTCGGCCTACTCTGCCGACTGGCCGCAGCACTCGAACACAGTGGTGCCGATATCCGGTGGGCAAAGGTCGCGACGTTGGGTTCTTCGGTGGTCGACGCGTTCTGCCTCGACTTCGGTGAGGCAGACACCCGCGCGGCGAGAGAGCGTGTGGAAGAGGCGGTACTCGCGGTGGTTCCAGTGCCTCAACCCAAGAAGAAAGAGGATTGACGGACCTGGTTTCGGCGGATACGCCCGCATCGGCTGGGATCGGTGCGGGCGTAGCGGCTAGGCTGGTGCCCGAGAATATCCACGGCTAACTCGCACGACCTTCAGGAGCGCACTCGGTGTTCGAATCCCTTTCCGACAGATTGACCGGATCTCTCAAGGATCTGCGTGGCAAGGGTCGTCTGTCCGGCGCCGACATCGACGCTACGGCCCGCGAGATCCGCCTTGCCCTGCTCGAGGCCGACGTCGCACTTCCCGTAGTGCGCAGCTTCATCGCCAAGGTCAAGGAACGAGCCAAGGGTGCCGAGGTCTCGGGTGCACTCAACCCGGCTCAGCAGGTCGTCAAGATCGTCAACGAAGAGCTGGTCGAGGTTCTCGGCGGCGAAACCCGTCGACTCCAGTTCGCCAAGACTCCGCCGACGGTCATCATGTTGGCCGGTCTGCAGGGTTCCGGTAAGACCACGCTGGCCGGAAAGTTGGCCAAGTGGCTCAAGGATCAGGGGCACACGCCGCTCCTCGTCGCCTGTGACCTTCAGCGTCCCGGTGCCGTCACTCAGCTTCAGATCGTCGGTGAGCGCGCGGGCGCTGCAGTCTTCGCGCCGCATCCCGGCACCTCCATCGGCGGCGGCGAGAACGCCCTCGGTGTGTCCGCTGCCGACCCCGTCGAGGTCGCCCGCGCCGGCGTCGAGGAAGCACGCAACAAGCATTACGACGTCGTGATCGTCGACACCGCCGGTCGTCTCGGCATCGACTCGGAGCTGATGGCGCAGGCCGCCGGTATCCGTGACGCCGTCAACCCGGACGAGACCATCTTCGTTCTCGACGCCATGATCGGTCAGGACGCGGTCAGCACCGCCGACGCTTTCCGTGAGGGAGTCGGCATCACCGGCGTCGTCCTCACCAAGCTCGACGGCGACGCCCGCGGTGGCGCCGCGCTGAGCGTCCGCGAGGTCACCGGCCAGCCGATCCTCTTCGCCTCCACCGGTGAGAAGCTCGAAGACTTCGACGTCTTCCACCCCGATCGCATGGCCAGCCGGATCCTCGGCATGGGCGACGTCCTGAGCCTCATCGAGCAGGCCGAGCAGGTTTTCGACGCCGATCAGGCCGAAGCCACCGCAGCCAAGATCGGTTCCGGTCAGCTCACCCTCGAAGACTTCCTCGATCAGATGATGGCCGTCCGCAAGATGGGCCCGATCGGCAACCTGCTCGGCATGCTGCCGGGTGCAGGCGGCATGAAGGACGCGCTTGCCAACGTCGACGAGAAGCAACTCGATCGCATTCAGGCAATCATCCGCGGTATGACGCCGGCCGAGCGTGACGATCCGAAGATCATCAACGCCTCACGCCGACTGCGTATCGCGAACGGCTCGGGCGTCAAGGTTTCCGACGTCAACCAGTTGGTGGACCGTTTCTTCGAAGCCCGCAAGATGATGGCTGCCATGGCCGGCCGTATGGGCATGCCCGGCGCCCGCAAGCAGGTGCGCAGCAAGAAGGGCAAGAAGGGCAAGAAGGGCGGCAAGGGTCCGACGCAGCCCAAGATGCGCGGAGGATTCCCCGGCATGGGCGGGTTCCCGGGTATGCCCGGTGGCATGCCGGCCGGAATGCCCGACCTGTCGAACATGCCCAAGGGTCTCGATCAGTTGCCGCCCGGACTGGAAGGCATCGATCTCTCCCAGCTCAAGCTGCCCAAGAAGTAGTCGGTGACTGCTCTTCACCTTCGGGGTATCGGTCTGCCCGATGCCCGGCCGGTCGAATTGTGGATCGTCGACGGGCTGATTTCCTTCGAGCCGGTGTCCGGTGCGGAGACGATCGTCGAATCGGGTTGGATCACACCGGGTCTCGTGGATGCGCACTGTCACGTCGGTATCCGTTACGGCGGTGGCGGTGGCGAGACCGTCGACGGCTTGCTGGGGCAGGCGCAGACCGAACGTGACGCGGGCGTGCTGTTGCTTCGTGACGCCGGATCACCGGTCGACACCAGGTTCATCGACGAGCGTCTCGATTTGCCGAGGATCATTCGGGCAGGTCAGCACATTGCGGCACCCAAGCGATACATCCCGGGCCTGCCGGTCGATCTGGACGACGAATCTCAGTTGCCGGCCGAAGTCGTGCGTCAGGCACGCGCCGGTGACGGTTGGGTCAAGCTCGTCGGGGACTGGATCGATCGTTCCATCGGCGACCTCGCCCCGTTGTGGAGTGACGAGATTCTGGTCGAGGCCATCGCCGCCGCTCATGCCGAAGGCGCACAGGTCACCGCTCACGTTTTTGCCGAAGGCGCTCTACCCGGACTGATCAACGCCGGTATCGACTGCATCGAGCACGGGACCGGACTGACGGACGCGACCATCGAATCGATGGTCGCTCACGGCACGGTCCTGGTTCCGACGCTGATCAACATCGCTACTTTCCCCGAGATCGCGGATTCTGCCACGCGGTATCCGACCTACGCGGCGCACATGCGGGATCTGCACGCTCGTCGGCACCAAACCATCGGTGCCGCTCACGACGCGGGGATTCCGATCTATGCCGGAACGGATGCCGGCGGTTCGATCAGACACGGACGGATCGCCGACGAGGTCGCCGAACTCCAGGTTGCCGGTCTGACAGCACACCAGGCGTTGGGTGCAGCCTGCTGGGATGCACGGAGTTGGTTGGGCGCTCAGGGCATCGAAGAAGGAGCGCCCGCCGACCTGGTGGTGTTCGCCGAAGATCCGCGCGGAAACCCCGCTGTGCTCGCGAAGCCGACGCGTGTGATCCTCCGCGGCACCCCCGTGAGTGGTTAGGGAGTCCCTGCACTCCCCGAACGCGCACAGGGTGGTTTCCGAACGAGCCCACCCATCTGGCACAATGGACCATTGTTCGTCGCAACCGGTTACGTACCGCTGCGACGGTCACAGGATAGAGGCAAAACCGGGCTCACAAATCGTGTGGGTCGCTGAATTGCACGTGACATGCGCAGCACTGTTGTGCGCGCTGAAGGAGAACTGCAGCTGTGGCTGTCAAAATCAAGCTCACCCGCCTCGGCAAGATCCGCAACGCTCAGTACCGCGTTGTCATCGCCGACTCGCGTACCCGTCGTGACGGCCGTGCGATCGAGACCATCGGCAAGTACCACCCCAAGGAAGAGCCCTCGCTGATCGACATCGATTCCGAGCGCGCTCAGTACTGGCTGTCCGTGGGCGCACAGCCCACCGAGCCCGTCGAGGCACTCCTCAAGATCACCGGTGACTGGCAGAAGTTCAAGGGCCTGCCGGGCACCGAAGGCACCCTGCGTGTCAAGGAAGCCAAGCCCACCAAGCTCGAGCTCTTCCAGGCTGCACTCGCGCAGGCCGAGAACGAGCCGGTTGCTGAAGCAATCACCCCCAAGAAGAAGAAGGCTGCAAAGGCTGACGAGGCCAAGGCAGAAGACACCGCGGCTGACGCCGAGGCTCCCGCTGCAGACGCCGAGGCTGCTGACAAGTGAGTGCCGTCGTCGCTGATGCGGTAGAGCATCTCGTGCGTGGCATCGTCGCCAATCCCGACGATGTTCGTGTCGAGCTGATCACCGGACGTCGGGGACGGACCGTCGAGGTGCACGTGCACCCTGACGATCTCGGCAAGGTCATCGGTCGGGGTGGTCGCACGGCGACCGCTCTGCGGACCTTGGTCTCCGGCATCGGTGGCCGCGGTATCCGTGTTGATGTCGTCGACACCGATCAGTAGACGGCAGTAAACAGGTGGAACTCGTAGTCGGTCGTGTCGCGAAGTCGCATGGCATCAAAGGTGAATTGGTTGTCGAGGTTCGTACAGACGAGCCCGAAGATCGTTTTGCCGTAGGTTCCGTGCTGCGTGGGCGTAAGCCGCGCGAGTCCACACTGAAGTCGTACACAGTGGAAGCCGCCCGGGATCATTCCGGGCGGCTTCTGCTGCGCCTCGAAGGCGTCAGTGACCGTGGCGACGCAGATGCGTTGCGCGGCACACTGTTTGTGATCGACAGTTCCGAACTCGAGCCTTCGGATGATCCGGACGAGTTCTACGATCACGAACTCGAAGGACTGAAGGTCGTCCTCACGGACGGCACCGAGATCGGTTCGGTCATCGAGGTATTGCATTCCGCCGCAGGCGAATTGCTTTCGATTCGCCGCGCCGGTGAGACGTCCGGTGAATTGCTGATCCCGTTTGTCGCAGCCATCGTCACCTCGGTGTCGATCGCCGACGGCGTTGTGGTGATCGAGCCCCCCGAGGGACTGCTCGATCCGGACTTCGGTGACAAGTCGAACAGCGACAATTCGAACGCCGACAGCGACTGATCGCTTGTCATGCGTCTCGATGTAGTCACCATCTTTCCCGAGTATCTCGAACCGCTTCGTGCTGCCTTGCTGGGCAAGGCAATCGAACGTGGCTTGATCTCGGTCGACGTCCACGATCTGCGGTCGTGGACCCATGACGTGCACAAAGCCGTCGACGATTCTCCGTACGGCGGCGGACCCGGCATGGTCATGAAACCGACCGTCTGGGGCCCGGCCTTGGACGACGTGATCGGACGAGCAGATACTGACGGCCCGGATGACGCCGAGACGATTCTGGTGGTGCCCACTCCTGCCGGCGTCCCGTTCACTCAGGCGACCGCGCACCGCTGGTCTACCGCAAAGCATCTTGTCTTCGCCTGCGGCCGATACGAAGGAATCGATCAACGAGTTTTCGACGACGCAGCCAAGCGGGTTCGCGTCGAAGAAGTCAGCATCGGCGACTACGTACTGATCGGCGGTGAAGCTGCCGTGCTGGTGATGGTCGAGGCTGTTGTTCGACTGATGCCCGGCGTTCTCGGCAATCAGCATTCACACCAAGAAGATTCGTTTTCCGACGGACTCCTCGAAGGACCCAGTTACACGCGTCCGGCCGTGTGGCGCGACCTCGAGGTTCCTCCTGTTCTGCTGTCCGGTGATCACGCAAAGATCAAGGCTTGGCGCCGTGAGCAGTCGCTGCAGCGCACGGCCGAGCGTCGACCGGATCTGCTCCCTTAGGTATTTCGCTTCAACCAGGTGATGCTCGCGCCGTCACTCAGCGATTCGGTTGCAGTCGGTGTGAACAGTGTCGGCTCGAAGTTGCCTCTGATCATCGGTATACCAGCGCCTGCGACAACCGGATACCTCTTGACGACCAATTCGTCGATCTCCGGTAGCAGTTCGCCGGCGAGAGTTCCGCCGCCGCAGAGCCAGATGTCTTGTCCTTCCTCCTCTTTGAGGGATTTGGCCAGCGCCAGGGGATCAGCGCGGACGAGGGTGATCGCAGGATCCTCGGTGTCGGGGAGCGTCGTGGAGACGACGAACTGACGCAGATGTGCGAAGGGGCTGCTCACCCCGGCGGACAGTCCGGGCTCGTAGGAACCGCGACCCATGATGACGGTGTCGAAGACCTTGTTGGGTACGCCCTCCACTCCGAGGGAAGGCCGCACGTGCGTTGGCACGGTGTCGGGATACCGATCGCATATCCAGGCAGTGATCTGATCGGATACCGGGTAGAAGTCGAATTCGCCGCCGGGTCCCGCGATGTAGCCGTCGAGCGATGCTCCCACGTAGTACACAAGCTTTCGCATGAAGTGCTCCGTTCGTAGTACTCTATTTGTAGTGGTTTAACCTAGGGTCGTGTCTGGAGTGATGTCAAGTGCGAAAGAACCCGGAACGTCGGCTTGCCCTGATCGACGCGGCAATCGAGGTGTTGGCGCGAGAGGGCGCTCGAGGCTTGACCTTTCGAGCCGTCGACAGTCAGGCAGCTGTGCCGAACGGGACTGCGTCGAACTACTTTTCCAATCGCGACGACCTACTGACACAAGCCGGTGGCCGGATCTACGAGCGACTGATTCCGGACGACCTCGAGGGACTGATCGATCCCGTCAACGGCACCGATCGTGAGCGTCTGGTGACGCTCATGCTCGAAGTGGTCGAGCGGGTCACCTCGTTCGGAACGGGTTTCCTTGCGCTCATGGAGTTGCGCCTGGAGGCGACGCGTCGACCAGACCTGCGTGCGGTACTGACGGTCCGCATCCGAGAGGACTTCGATCTGAACGTAGCCAATCATCTGGCGTCGGGCGTGCCCGGTGATGCGATGACCGTTCGCCTGCTCTACATGTCGTTGAACTGGCTCGCCCTGGATCGACTCACATTACCGAACCTGTTCGGAGAGGAAGACATTCGAACGATCGTCGAGGCGGCAGTGGATCGAGCGCTACCTCGCGAGTCGTAGAAGGTCAGTGCCGCTCCGTAGGTTTGCGGCGGAATGAGAAGTATCGATGACCGAAGAAACTCACACCGGCAACGATCAGCATGACAACGGCCTGAGCGGGGAGCGGCGGGGCATGCAGAATCGAAACTGCGAGTGTTCCGAGAATCAGATTCAGCACGAGGCCACCGGAATTGACGACGATGAACGCGCCCAGGTCGCGGGCAACATGTCCGCGAACGCGGAAAACCAGAGTCCGATGCAGAACAAAGGCGATGAGGACGCTGATGGAGTACGCGCCGATCACTGCCACCTGATACAGATTCTTGTTGTCGAGGATCAATGACCACATCACGAAGAGCACGTAGCCGATCGCCGTATTGGCCACTCCGACAATGGCAAACGCAATGGGTTGATGCTTGACCACCCGCAGCAGTGGGCCGGGGTTCTCGGTTGATGCGACGTCTTCGGTCATGAAGACTCGGTGTGCACGTCGCTGATCCGGTCCTTGCGTCGCGTGCGCAGATACATCCACTCGAGCACCCCGAGTCCGAGGATTCCGGCGACCATGGAGGCGCCGCCGACCTTCCATCCCGGGGGACGCCACGTCAGGACAAGTTCCGCGTCTTTCGTGCCGGCTGGAACGTCCACGGTGACAAAGGACTTCGCGACGACGTCGATCGGGACAGGCTGACCGTCGATGCTCGCCCGATATCCGGGCCAGCCGAGCCGTGCGAACACAACCTTGCCGCCGGTCTCCGAACTGACACGAAGGGTGCTCGACATGTTTGATTCCGCGATCGACGTAGCCTCGACGCCGTGGGCATCGGCGATGCGTCCGTTGCGTGTCGAAACGGGGCCGTCGACGCGTTCGAGTACCGAGATGTAGTTTTCGTGGCCTGGGTAGTCGACCCATTTCCATCCGTCGGGAGCCGGATTCTTGCGTGCTTCGGGGTAGAGGGCGTTTTGCAGTACGACGCGGTCCACGTTCATCAGATCGACGATGGTGCTGCCAGTGGTGGGTTCGACGGTGAATGCGCGTCGGAAGGCGTCGGGGCACACGCTCATGTCCCAGCGCATGCAGAGCAGGTCACCGAAGTAGAAGTGCCCGTTGGGGGTGTAGCCGCTGGTGTAGGTCAGCTCGAGGTCTTTGGGGTAGTTGCCGAAGGCGAGGGAACCGTACGCTCCGTCGAGTGTTCGCTCGCCGGGGCCGATGAGCGCGCGGTCGCCCAGTTGTAGTGTCGTGCCTTCGAAGTCGGGGAAGGCTTCCTTCATCTCCGAGCGGGATTCGGGCAGGTTCCAGCTCATCGGGGTTGGTTGTGCTGCTCGAACCTGGGCGTAAGCGATGGGGGAGACGGCGACGATCGCTACGAGGCATGCGAATGCAGTGCCTTTGGTACGGCCGAGCCACACCATGGCGGCGCCGAGAGCAGCGACGGCGACGGCTGAGATCACATGCCATTTCGCGAGCCCCGGGGCCGCCGAGGCGGACCGAATCAGAAGCAGGCCCACGAGGATTCCCGCCGCGGCGCAGCGCCCGCGCAACTTGTCGGTCGTGGCGTAACGCCCGAGCAGAATGCACACCAGAAGCAGAAGGCCGATGGCCACCATCGGAAGCACGCGTGCGGGCCACCGCAGCGGGCCGATCGTGCTCGGCCCGGCCGTCCACATGAGGACGGCGACGGTGAAGATCCCGACGGCGGTCAATTCGCGTGCCGCGGCGCGTGCCTTGCCCCAGTCGATGAAAGCCAGCGCCGGAATGAGGAACCAGGCGATGTAGACCATGGGCATGGTCTGGATGTATCCCCACCACGAGGTGAACGCAGGCATGGTGCTCGGCAGGCTCGCGTTCAGCGATTCCGACCACGGAACGGCAAGGAATGCGTCGTTCTTGACCTCGGATGCACCGCGCCAGGTGACGTCGGCGGTGAGCAGGCTCGGCAGATACGTCGCGAGCCCGGCCAGAGCCGCACATGCGGACACCGCCAGAAGCCGCAGCGACGGCAGCCAACGCCGCTGATAGACAACTTCGCCGATTGCGACCGCGCCGATCATCAAGCCGGATTCGACTGCGGGGAAAACATATTGGACCGACATCGCGAGATACAAGAACACGAAGGTCGGGATCGGACCGCTCTTACCCCGGGCGTAGCGGATCGCCGACGCCCACGCCTGAACCATCCATGCAGTGCCGGTGAAGGCAGTCATCCAACTGGCCGAGTCGAAGAAAAGCAGGAAACCGGTGAACGGAATGGAGACGCCGGCGACCGCAGCCCACGTGGGCTTCGAACCGTACTCGAGACAGATCCGATAGACGCCCAGCGCAAGGATGATCGCGAAAATCAACTTCACGATCGTCGCGTACAACGCCAAGTTGTCGAAGGACGGCGCGATCAGGTCGATCAGGAGTTGCGGTGGATTGAGAAGGCCCGCTTCCTCGATCGCGTAGTTGCCCGCCATCCAGTTCTCGGGGACGAGTACCGGGAGGTGTCCTTCTCGCAGACTGCGGCCGAGCATGACCCACAGCGGTGCGTACTGGGACTCGGTGTCGTCCGTATAGAAGTGACGAGCATTCGCGAGCACCACGGCCAGGTAACCGGCGATGACACCGACCGCCGTGACGGCGCCCCACTTGTACACATCGGCCCGGGCGAGAGTGCGAGTTTCCACCACGAGTTCCAGACCTTAACAGGGCAGGTGGGGCGTACGGAGACGCGAGCGCGTCACGCGCCGCCGGCATCCGAAGTCAAGACATCTTTGCGTGTTAAAGTTCGCGACGGTGTGGGCCCGATCGTGCCTGTCTCTCGGCGCCAGTCGATCCCCCTGAAGGGAGTGGAAGCGAGTGCACTCGATTTCCGTCGTAGTGCCCGTTTATCAGGGCGAAAAGACGATCACAGCGCTCGTCGAGGAGTTGGACGCCCTGGGCGCACCGAGTGCGACGCCTGGTGGTGCGCTGTTCTCCGTCGACGAGATCGTGCTGGTCCACGACAACGGCCCGGACCGCTCCGACGTCGTGTTACTCGAATTGGAGCGCCGTTTCGAGCAGGTGCGTGTCGTGTGGCTCAGCCGCAACTACGGCCAGGACGCGGCGACCATCGCCGGCATGGCCGCGGCAACTGGCCAGTGGATCGTGACGATGGACGAGGACGGCCAGCACGACCCGGTGCACATCGGGGCTTTCCTCGACACCGCGCTGACGGAGCGATCCGATCTCGTGTATTCCAAACCCACGAACACCCGTCCGCACGGATTTTTGCGGAATCTGACCTCGCGCGGCGCCAAGATCGTCTTGGCGACGGTGTTCGCGTTCCCTGATTCGACGAGATTCGAAAGTTACCGCCTGATCCGCGGTGACATCGGTCGACAGTTGGCCGGCGTCGCCGCCAACGGCGTGTATCTGGACGTCGCGCTGACGTGGGTTGTCGGCAACACCGCCACGGCACCGGTGACACTTCGAGCCGAAGGCCGCGAGGAATCCGGATACAACTATCGCCGTTTGTTCTCGTTGTTCTGGAAGATGGTGTTGTGTAGCGGAACCCGCGGTCTGCGGCTGGTCAGTCTGCTCGGAGTCACACTGGCGTCGGCCGGTGTGATCATGGCCGCGGTGATCTTCATCCAGGCCATGACCGGCGACAACAACGACCCCGAAGGATGGGCGTCGATCATCATGGCGCTGCTGGTCTGTTCAGGTGCGATCCTGTTCTCGCTCGGGCTGATCGCCGAATACCTCGGTGTGGCACTGCACGTCCTCGTCGGAAAGCCGCTGTATCTGACTGTCGATTCACCGCGGCCGGGAACCTCGATCGATCGGCGTACTCGTGAGCACTGATCGAATCATCTTTTCCCGCCCCTATCGGGCCTCGAACGAATTGTCGAATCTGGCAACGGTTCTGGAGTCCGATCACATTCACGGTGACGGGCGTTTCACCAAGTCCGCGACTGCAGCCATCAAAACGATCACCGGATCCACGCATGCCCTGCTGACCACCTCGTGCACGCACGCACTCGAATTGGGTGCCCTGCTGCTCGAATTGGGCCCGGGCGACGAGGTGATCGTTCCGAGCTTCGCGTTCAGTTCGGCGGCAACCGCCGTCGCGTTGCGCGGGGCCACTGTTGTTTTCGTCGACATCGATCCGAGTACCGGCAACATCGATCCGGCGTGCGTCGCGGCGGCGATCACCGAACACACAAAAGCAGTACTCGTCATGCATTACGGCGGAGTCGCCGCCGACATGGAACCTCTACTCGACCTCGCGGATCGCCACGGCGTCGCGTTGATCGAAGACAACGCTCACGGGCTCGGCGGAAAGTGGCGCGGGCGTGCGCTCGGCACCATCGGAACAATCGGTACGCAAAGTTTTCACGACACCAAGAACGTCCATTGCGGCGAGGGTGGCGCGCTGTTGCTCTCCGACGATCAGTTGATGACTCGCGCCGAAATCATCCGTGAAAAGGGGACCGACCGTGCGCGTTTCCTACGCGGACAGGTCGACAAATATTCGTGGCAGGACATCGGGTCGAGCTATCTGCCCAGTGAACTCAATGCCGCCGTCCTCGACGCACAACTCTCCGAGTTCGACGCGATTCAGGCGGCCAGACATCGCGTCTGGGATGCCTACAGCGTGGGTCTGGGCGAGTGGGCGTCCGCGAACGATGTCGCGCCCATGGCGGTGCCCGAAGATCGCGAGCACACCGCGCACCTGTTCTATCTCAAGATGTCGACCGAAGAGAGCCGTGACGGCTTGATTCGGCATCTTGCCGCCGACGGGATCGTGGCGCCCTTCCACTACATTCCGTTGGATACGAGTGCGGCTGGTGTGCGTTACGGACGAACGCCGGAGCCGTGCGTGCGTAGTGCCGAGTTCTCGGCGTCGATCCTTCGACTGCCCCTGTGGCCGATGCTCACGTCCGAACAGCAGGAGCGGGTCATCAGTTCGGTGCTCGAGTACAACCAAGACTGAGTTCGAACAGACTCTCGTGGACCGAATCAGGGTCCGGAAGCTTCGGGCATCACCGAATCCGTGGTCGTGGATGCTGCCGCCCAGTCGTCGATGCTTCCGCTCGGGAAGAGGATTTGTGTGACGCCGGTGACCGTGTCGCGTGCGTGCAGTGCACTTTCGTCGTCGACAGCATCGGTGAACGAAGTGTCGGGATAGAAGCTGTCCTCGTCCGTGTACTGGACGTCTTCTCGCGAACCGATCGCGATGATGTATCGGTTGTCGTCACCGACGATGCCGGTGGACAGGTGTATCCACTTGTCCTCGACACAGCACATCCAGCCTTGTTTGACTCCGATGACCGGCTCGCCGAACAGGGCCTCGGGCAGTCCGAACCTCTGGTCGTAACCGTCGGTTCCTTCTGGAGTGGATTGCCGCAGGTACTCGACGAACTGGTCGACCCGTTCGGGTCCGAGTTGGTCGGAGTCGTCGAGGACGGCGTTGTAGAAGGTGACCAGGTCACGGGTCGTGGTCTCGGTGTTCCACCACATTCCGTCCCACGGCGGCGTCGTCGCGGTCAGTGCGTAACGCTCGGCGACGCGGGTGATCACCTCTTGGCCGCCGACCTCGTCCCACAGGAGGTTGGCTGCGGTGTCGTCGGAGGATTCGAGCATCGCCGCTATGAGGGTGCGGTCGTCGTCTGTGATCGGCCGCTCGCCTCGCGCGTCCTGATGAAGTAGATCCTCTGCGATGAATAGCTTTGCCACCGAGGCGGTTTCGATCTGTTGGTCGCCTGACACATCGAGGTACTTGTCCGAGGAGCGGTCGAGGATGGCGATGGAGACGTCCGCGCCGCGCCCGAGCGCCGCCACCTGAGCTTGCGCCAGTCGACCGTCGAGAGTCTCCGCGACCGGAACATTGGTGTCGGGGAAGGCGGGGGTCTGCATCGAATCATCCGGGTTCTGTCCGCCGCTGCATGACGCCGCAAAAGTAACTGCGGCCGCCATTGCGGCAATCCGGACGTACCGCGTACTCATCTGTTTCCCCCGGTAGCCCTGACACGGCACTGTTGCCGATCTTCTTGTCTCAGGATAGCGGTAGGGTCGGATCTCGTGATTCTCAAGACCGTGAACCAGCGCATTGCCGAGGAACTCGACGTCCGCGAAGGCCAGGTTGCAGCAGCAGTCGACCTTCTCGACGGCGGAGCCACGGTGCCCTTCATCGCCCGGTACCGCAAGGAAGTCACCGGCACGCTCGACGACGCTCAGTTGCGACTCCTGGACGAGCGGCTGCGGTATCTCCGCGAGCTCGACGACCGTCGTGACGCCGTGCTCACGGAGATCGACTCTCAGGGCAAACTGGACGATCAATTGCGTGGTCAGATCATGCTGGCCGAGACAAAAGCGCGGTTGGAGGACATTTACCTTCCCTTCAAGCCGAAGCGTCGTACCAAGGCGCAGATCGCCCGTGAGGCCGGCCACGAACCCGTCGCGGATGCCCTTATCGGCGACTCCACCACCGATCCCGCGCAGTATTCGGACGAGCAACTCGACGGAGCCCGGTCGATCCTCGTGGAGCGCTTCGCCGAGGACGCCGATCTGGTCGGCGAATTGCGCGAGCTGATGTGGAGTCGCGGCCAGGTCGTCTCCTCAGTCCGCAAGGGCAAGGAATCCGATGGCTCGAAGTTTGCTGACTACTTCGAGTTCTCCGAACCGTTCTCCAAATTGCCTTCGCATCGCATCCTCGCCGTCCTGCGCGGAGAGAAGGAAGAAGTGCTGTCGGTGAACATGGCCGCCGACACCGAAGAGCTCGCGCCGGGGGAGCGCACGGTCTACGAAGGCCGCATCGCGTCGCGGTTCGAGATCGCCGACCGTGGCCGTGCCGCGGACGGGTGGCTACTCGACACCGTGAGGTGGGCGTGGAAGACGAAGTTCGCGGTCACGCTCGGTATCGACACCCGGATGCGTCTGCGACAGTCGGCCGAAAAGGATGCCGTCGACGTCTTCGCCACCAACCTCAAGGATCTACTCCTCGCGGCCCCCGCCGGCGCACGACCCACCATGGGGCTCGACCCCGGATTCCGCACAGGAACCAAAGTTGCCGTTGTCGACGGAACCGGCAAAGTTGTTGCCTACGAGACGATTTACCCACACCAGCCGCAGAACAAATGGGACGCTGCTCTCGCGACGCTTGCCGGGCTTGTCACCAAGTACGGCGTGGAACTGATCGCTATCGGCAACGGCACGGCTTCACGCGAGACCGACACGCTCGCTACCGAACTGATCAAGAAGACCGGTGCGCCCAACCTGACCAAGATCGTCGTGTCCGAGGCAGGCGCATCGGTGTACTCGGCTTCGGCCTATGCGTCGCAGGAACTTCCCGACCTCGACGTCTCGATTCGCGGTGCGGTGTCCATCGCGCGTCGCCTGCAGGATCCGTTGGCGGAGTTGGTGAAGATCGATCCCAAGTCCATCGGCGTCGGTCAGTACCAGCACGACATCACCGAATCGCTGCTCTCACGTTCCCTCGACGCCGTCGTCGAAGATGCCGTCAACTCGGTCGGCGTCGACGTCAACACTGCATCCGTGCCGCTGCTCGCTCGGGTGTCCGGAATTGCAGGCTCCCTCGCGGAGAGCATCGTCGCGCATCGGGACCAGAACGGTCCGTTCAAATCCCGCAAGGGCCTCAAGGACGTCTCACGATTGGGCCCCAAGGCATTCGAGCAGTGTGCCGGCTTCCTGCGGATCACTGACGGTGACGACCCCCTCGACGCGTCGAGTGTCCACCCGGAGGCGTATCCGGTGGTTCGCAAGATCGTCGCGAGTGCCGGCGGGGACGTGCGCTCCGTGATCGGAAACTCGCAGGCACTTCGATCGGTCAAGGCGTCCGACTACGTCGACGAGCGATTCGGCCTGCCGACCGTCACCGACATCATCTCCGAGTTGGAAAAGCCTGGACGAGATCCGCGACCCGAGTTCAAGACCGCGACTTTTGCCGCAGGCATCGAAAAGGTCGCCCACCTCAAGCCCGGTATGACGCTCGAAGGTGTGGTCACCAACGTCGCGGCCTTCGGCGCCTTCGTCGACATCGGGGTTCATCAGGACGGTCTGGTTCACGTCTCGGCTATGTCGCACAACTTCGTCAAGGATCCGCGAGAGGTCGTCAAGTCGGGTGACGTCGTCAAGGTGAAGGTTCTCGAAGTGGACGAGGCGCGCCAACGCATCGGGCTGACGCTCCGACTCGACGACGAGGTGGGCGCTCCCCGCAAGTCCGAAGGCCCGCGAGGTGGGCAACCCCAGCGACAGGGCCAGCCTCCACGTCAGGGTCAGGGCCAGGGCCAGCAGCGAGGTGGCGGAGGGCGACAGGGTGGACGCGAGTCGCGTCCGGACAACCGCACGCCCGTCGCAGGATCGATGGCCGACGCGCTGCGCAAGGCCGGATTCGGCAAGTAAAGCCGTACGCCGGGTTTTCGAAGTCCGTATCGTCACAATCGAGTCGGTTCGCGGTATGAATCCGATCAGGGTCGGATCATGAATTCGGTGAAGGGAGGACAGTGATGCGGGAGTGGCTCGAGCGAGAGATCATCGCCCATGGCCGATTGCCGCTGCTGTTCTTCCTTCTCGGGTTCCTGTCCGCCTTCCTTTTCATCCGCCTGAGCGTCCGGATGATCCGCGCGAAGGTGAAATGGTGGCCGGGCAACATCGCGCCAGGCGGTCAGCACGTGCATCACGTCGTATTCGGTGTGATCGCCATGATGATCTCCGGTGGTGCGCTGATTGCGGTCTACGTCGACGGTTCGCAGACCACCGGTGCCGTACTGGCCGCGATCTTCGGTATGGGTGCGGCATTGGTGCTCGACGAGTTTGCACTGATCTTCTACCTGAAGGACGTGTACTGGTCCGAGCAAGGTCGGACCTCGGTTGACGCGGTCTTCGTCGCGATAGCCGTGACCGGTCTGGTGCTGTTGGGTTTCCGCCCGCTCGAACTGCTGGACGTCGCCGGATTCCGTGAAGAACGAGATCCGTGGATCAAGTTGGTCTTCGTTTTTTTCGCGTTGATCAACTTCGCCTTGGCCGCCATCGTGATTCTCAAGGGGAAGATCTGGACGGGCCTCGTGGGCCTGTTCGTCTTTCCGTTGCTGGTAATCGGCGCGCTTCGCCTGAGCCGGCCGGGTGCGCCGTGGGCACGTTGGCGATACACGCGCAAGCCGAAACGGATGAACCGCGCTCTCGAGCGTGAACGGAAATGGCGTCGGCCCGTCATCCGCGCCAAGATCTACGTACAGGATCTCATTGCCGGATCGCCGAGCGTCGAACATGCCATGACGGCGGCCGAGCAGGAATTGGACCACACCATCCACGCGGCTCCGCCACCACCGATTTCCCCACTGGTGTCCGCGTCTGGCACAATGGACGGGTTGCCTGGACCAGGCAGCAGCACTTGATCTGGGCACGAACCAGACGAGCGCCGTTTCGGGAGACTGAAACGCGTGCCGCTCGGTTCCTCTGCTCCTGCGAAATACAAGGATGACATATGAACACCCTGGACTTCCTGGACAAAAAGTCGCTCCGCGACGACATCCCCGAGTTCCGTCCCGGCGACACGCTCAACGTGAACGTCAAGGTTATCGAAGGCTCCAAGGAGCGCGTGCAGGTCTTCAAGGGCGTCGTTATTCGTCGCCAGGGCGGCGGCGTTCGCGAGACCTTCACCGTCCGTAAGGTCTCCTTCGGCGTCGGCGTCGAGCGCACCTTCCCGGTTCACAGCCCCACGCTGGCCTCCATCGAGGTTCTGACCCGCGGTGACGTCCGTCGCGCCAAGCTGTACTACCTCCGTGAGCTTCGTGGCAAGAAGGCGAAGATCAAGGAAAAGCGCTGATCTTTCCGATGAGCCCGGCACCGCGCACGCGCGGTGTCGGGCTAATCTGGTTTCTGTGGCAGATTCTTCGAAGGAGCAGGCATTGTCGTCCGGACCCGAGAATCACGAGGGATCAAGCGGTTCCGAGGAACCGACCTCACATCGGCCGCAGAAGAAACAGCGATCGTTCCTGCGAGAACTCCCTGTTCTGATCGGCGTTGCGCTGGTACTCAGCATCGTTCTTCAGGCATTTGTCTTCAGAGTTTTTCTCATCCCATCCGAGTCGATGGAACCGACACTGCACGGCTGTGCGGGATGTACCGGTGACCGCATCGTGGTGGAGAAAATCGGATACCGCTTCGGCGATCCGGAACCCGGCGACGTTGTCGTCTTCAAGGGACCCGATTCGTGGAACACGAAGTATGTGTCCAATCGGTCCGACAACGTTGTCGTCCGCGGCATTCAAGAGGTCGGTTCGTGGGTCGGCCTCGTCCCGCCCGACGAGAACGATTTGGTCAAGCGAGTGATCGCAACCGGCGGCCAGACCGTCGAATGCTGTGACGATCAGGGCCGAGTGCTGGTCGACGGCAAACCACTCGACGAGCCGTACATCAAGATGGACTTCCCGTTTACTCCGGGAACACAGACGTGTGACACCGAACTGAAGTCGGGGCGCTGCTTCGGACCGATCACCGTGCCCGAGGGACACGTATGGGTCATGGGTGACAACCGGAGTAATTCCGCCGATTCGCGCTACCACGTCGACGACGAGTTCCAGGGAACCGTCCCGGTCGACAACATCATCGGCCAAGCACGATTCATCGTCCTTCCCCCGTCGCGAATGGGCGGCGTCGATGCGCCTGATATTCAGGGCAATTGAGTTGTCGGACCGCACACATGGATTCGCGTAGTTCCGAGTAGGCAGAGACAGTGAGTAGTTGGCCCCCTCGCGTTGTCATTCGCAGATCGGCAGGTCTGCGGACGATGGAGTCTGCGTTGGCGCGAACCGGACTCGGTCCGGTCGCCGGCGTCGACGAAGCCGGTCGCGGAGCCTGCGCTGGTCCGCTCGTCATTGCAGCGTGTGTCCTGGCACCGAAACCGCAAGCGGCACTGGCGCGTCTGGACGATTCGAAGAAGCTGACCGAACGTGCTCGCGAGGAGCTTTTCCCAGCCATCAAGCGCTTGGCATTGGCGTGGAGTGTCATCGCTGTTCCCGCCGCGGAAGTCGACCAGATCGGTATCCACGTCGCGAACATCGAGGGGATGCGGCGAGCAGTTGCGGGCCTCGACCTCGAACCGGGCTACGTCCTCACCGACGGGTTCCGGGTTCCGGGTTTGACGGCTCCCTCGCTACCGGTCATCGGCGGTGACGGCGCCGCCGCATGTATCGCTGCGGCCAGCGTTCTCGCGAAGGTGACCCGAGATCGCGTGATGACCGAGATGGACAACACTCATCCCGGATACGGCTTCGCGATTCACAAGGGATACAGCACGCCCCTGCACATGGACGCTCTCGACGAGCTTGGGCCGTGCCCCGAGCATCGCATGACCTACGCCAACGTGGTGGCTGCGGGAGTCCGGTTGGAACAACGCGCAGGCCGTACGGGATGATGGAAGTTCAGACGAACTGGGAGGACTGGCTAAACCGATGAGTGCCGAGGATCTCGAGAAGTATGAAACCGAGATGGAGCTGTCGCTCTACCGCGAATACCGGGACATCGTCGGACAGTTCTCCTACGTCGTGGAGACCGAACGACGTTTCTACCTGGCCAACACGGTCGAGTTGCTGCCCCACAATTCAGACGGGGAGATCTACTTCGAACTGCGGATGTCCGACGCGTGGGTGTGGGACATGTACCGCCCGGCGCGATTCGTGAAGTACGTACGCGTCGTGACGTTCAAGGACGTCAACATCGAAGAGCTGGACAAGCCGGATCTGCGCCTTCCTGACTGACCTGTGCTTGCCTGACTGCTCGACAACGAAGTGCCCCGCCGATATCGGCGGGGCACTTCGTCTTTCGCGGAGTTGCGCGGGGTCAGTTGCCCTTGACGTTCACGATCTGACGCAGCGTGTGTCGAATCTCGACCAAGTCCTTCGCGTCGTCCATCACGACGTCGATGTCCTTGTAGGCACCCGGGATCTCGTCAAGGAACGCCGCGGAGCGCTTGTATTCGATTCCGACCATCGCCTTGTCGAGATCTTCGATGGTGAAGGTCTTGCGTGCCTGGTTACGTCCGTACACCCGGCCCGCGCCGTGGGGGCTGGACTTGAACGACGGCACGTTTCCCTTACCGATGACGACGTAACTCGCTGTCCCCATCGAACCGGGGATGAGCCCGGGAGTGCCCTCGTCGGCCTTGATCGCACCTTTGCGGCTCAGCCACACACCCCGGCCCATGTGGAATTCCTTCTGCGTGAAGTTGTGGTGGCAGTTGATCCGCTCGATCTCGTCGATGATCGTGCCGTCACCCATGAAGTGCGCGAAGTCCTTCACGACGCGGTCCATCATTTCCTCGCGGTTGAGCAGAGCGAAGTGCTGAGCCCAGTTCAGATCGGTGATGTACGAGTCGAATTCGGGTGTCTTCTCGATCAGGTAGGCAAGATCCGGATCGGGAAGGTTGATATACCACCGCTCGCACAAGTCCTTGGCGATCTTGATGTGATGCTGTGCGATCTTGTTTCCGATACCGCGGCTACCCGAGTGCAGGAACAGCCAGACGCCGTCGCTTTCGTCGAGCGTCACCTCGATGAAGTGGTTACCAGAACCCAGCGTTCCGAGCTGAAACCTCCAGTTGTTCTTGAACTTGTCGTAGAAGGGTAGACGATCGCCCGCCATGGTCTCGAGTTCTGCGATGCGGATTTGCGCCGTGTCGCTCAGCGTCTTGTTGTAGACACCCGCCGAGAGTGGAACGGAGCGTTCGATGCTGTGGCGAAGAATGCTCAGGTCGCGGCCTTGCAGGTCGCGTGCGTTGAACTGGGTTTTGACTGCGATCATTCCGCAGCCGATATCGACTCCGACGGCGGCGGGCATGATTGCGCCTTCCGTCGGAATGACCGAACCCACCGTCGCTCCCGCACCGAGGTGCGCATCCGGCATCAATGCCAGATGTGGACGGACAAAAGGCATCTGGGACGTACGCAGCGCTTGCTCGCGAGTATTCTCGTCGAGTATCGATGCCCAGTTCCACAGCCTCTTGGTGATCTTCTCCATCAGATTTCTCCCACATAGTTCACAGCCGAACCGATCGGTCCGGTGTGTCGTGCAGGAATGACCATGCGCTCCGTCAGTGGTTGTGTGCAACCCCTTTTCAGGTGCGCAGGCCGTCTGCGAGTTCGTAGATTCGTCCGACGTACTTCTCCTGGAAGGCTTTTCGGGCAGCATCTGCTTGGTGTCGTGCGCCCATCTGGGAGTAGAGGTACTCGAGATGAACCAAGCTCTCGCCGATGTCGACGCGTCGCTGGTCGAGAACCGTCAGCTCGTCGACCAGTCGAGCCAGATCTAACGCGGTGTCCGGTACCTCGTCCATGGTGATCCTCGATGTCCGTGAGTGCTTCCTGATTTCGAGGCTAGCACTCTTCGAACATATTTTCGATACCCGCCCTGTTGTTCACTTCGACAACGTGGCGGTCAGTTGGTCGATGGCATACGGAATGCTCAGGACGGTGTTGCCGGACATCGCCGCGCCGACTGGTGGGTTTGCGGTGTACCGCACGACTATCGAATTTCCGTTTTTCACAGCGGGTAGCCGCTGGTAGAGGGTGTTGCCGGCGAGGGCTTTCTCTCCCTCTGGGTCGGCCATCACGATCAAGCGGTCGACGGGCTCTAGGATGTCGTAGCGCTCGTTCGGAAGCCAGTCGCCGAACTGATCGCCGACGAATGCGTCGACCGTCGGGGGGAGGGTGAACCCGAGTGACGAGAGGAAGATGCCGCGTGGGTCGCGCGACGAGAACACGTATCCCTCGGGAGTGTCGAGGTTGACGATCGTTGCGGTTTGCCCGGCGAACTCCGGGTGCGCAGCGCGAGCAGCGGCAAATGCGTCTTCGGTTTCCGCGATCAGTTGCTGAGCTTGTGGTCCTTTGCCGAGGGCGCGCCCGGCCGTGAGCGTCATGTCGGTCCACGGCGTTGTGTACGCGTCGTAGTCCTTGCTCTGCGCGACAGTCGGCGCAATCGAGGTCAGCTTCTTGTAGTTTTCCGTGTCGATGTCGGCGTACAGCGCGAGGATCAGATCTGGTGCGAGGGAGGCGATTTGCTCGAAGTTGAAGTCTCCGCCGCTGTTGATGTAGGTCGGAGTCTTTCCCTTCCAGTAGTCCTTCGTCCAGGGCCAACTTTCATCCATGCCGGACCCCCACCATTCGGCCATGCCGACGGGTTCAACTCCCAAGGCAAGCAGTGGTTCGTGATCGGTGTACCCGAGTGTGACGACGCGCTGTGGTTCGGTGTCGATTGTCGTCGAACCCAGGGCGTGCTCGATCGTCACGGGGAATGCGTCGTTGCTCGGGGTCGCTGATGCGGTGTCGACGCCTTGCGAGGTTCCGCAGGCGGTCGAGAACCCGATGATCGCGGCCGTCGTGAGTAAGGCGGCGAGGATTCGGGTGCTGCGTGAGGGCACGTGCATGCTCCTTCGAAGTGGTGGGCGAGTGATCTGAGTTCCGCATGAAGTGCTGAACTGGTCTCGTCAGCAATAAAGTGAGGCTAACCTTTGAAGAATCGTCGGTCCATCCTTCCCGATGGACTCGGATACGCCCAGAAAGACGCCAAATGTCCACTATCGAGTACTCGACTCGCCCAAATTCCTTGTTAGCGCTGCCCGATAGTCGCAGACGGACATTTCAAGATTTTCAGGTTTACGCCAACGTCGTCGACGGCGTGACCGCGTACGGGGCTCACCGCCACCCGGAGCATCAGATCGCCTGGATGAGCGAAGGGACGATGCAGATCGCTGCCGGGGGCAATGTGTGGCACCTGCACAGCGAGCACTTGGTCTGGTTGCCGGGCACCGTCCTCCATGACATGACTCTTCTGACGGAGGGATGCATGATCGCGGCCTATGCGCGTCCGGATCTACGCCCTGCCGGGCCGCGGTGGACTCAGCCACTTGTTCTCGAAGTCGATGCTTTGTCTGCTCAACTGCTGCGGCATCTCGCCGATCGGACCATCGATGATGCTCGGCGATTGATGAGTCAGGAGTTGCTCTACGACATTCTTGCTGCGGCACCCGAACGGCACGATGTCCTCGCGGTTCCGCGCAACGCTGCGGCGAGTTCGGTTTCTACCCGGATCCTCGCAGATCCGGCAGACTCACGAACACTAGGGGAGTGGGCAGGCGAACTCGGGGTCAGTTCCAAAACCTTGATGCGCGCCTTTGTCGCCGATACCGGGATTACTTTCGGACAGTGGAGAACTCGTGCACGCATGTATGCGTCACTCGAGATGCTCGCGCGGGGTGAGGGCGTCAACGACGTTGCCCCGCAGGTGGGTTACCGAACCAGTAGTGGGTTCATCGCCGCATTCCGCGAAACTTTTGGTACGACGCCCGCCAGGTACGGCGCGAAAGCTGATGCAATGATTCGCTGAATTGGAAACCGACGCCGCACACGCGGAGACGAGAGTTGATAGATCTTGCTCGCGTCGACAGGCTAAAAGCTGAGGGTGGCAATCTCCCGTACACCCAGGCTGGCTTTGTGGAGGCTGAGCGTCGGCGTGGGCATCGGATTCGTCATTCAAGGCTGCGTCTAGAACATCGGTCAATCGCTTACGGGCAGCATTTCGACGGCGATTAGACAAAATTCAGAAATGTCCTCAGCGTGAGCGTTTTCCGGCAATCTGCGCAACCGTAGAAGCTGTAACACACAATGCTGCGCCAGACAGGAGGACAACCCAAAGCCCCCACCCGATCGATGGAGAAACGGTGGTGCGAAGAATTGTTGCTTCTACGTCGGACACGTTCATGGCGTCGATTATTCCGATCACGACCGTGATTGCGCCTACCGCTGGCGCGACCCACCGGTCTCCAAACTTTGCCTTTCCTCCTCTAGACAGAATAGTGAACAGTGCGATTGCTGCCACCGCGCCGAGAACGAGTGTTAGGACGCCGTCTCCGTCGACACCGGACTTTGAGAAGTTGAGAAATGTCACCCATGGACCGAGGCTTCCGACGACTATCCCGAAACATGCAAGCAAAGCTGCCACGATATTTGGCAGGTAGTTGGAAGGGAGGGGAGAGTCGGCCTGTACGAATCCAACCGGCGGTACACCTGCGAATCGCCACTCTGTCTCGTGTTCGGAATGGGGTTCGTAAGGTTGATCCGATTCTGGCGACGGTGCTTGGTGCTGAGCGAGCCAGTATTCCGGTGGTCGGGGCTCGTAGTTCGGTTGGTCAAATGGAGAGTTGGGTGGCTGCGTCACTTGAGAACCAACTTTCTGCTGTGTAAGCCGCTCAGTTTGTGGGTGAGTTGATTGCAACTTCAATCCGTCGGACAGACTATACAAGTGAAAGCTTCGCGGAGTTCTTATGGTTTCGGTCAGGGGTAAATTCGAAGAGTTGACTGTCTTTTCAGAGTTAGAAAATGTTCGCCAAGAGCCTGTCTGCTTACTTCGAACGAATCGTGAATAGATCTGGCGGGCGGAGCAGAGTCCCGGCGACGTTGACCGCCTGGGTGCTTCGCGTAGAATGCCTTTGCTTACGCCTATATTGACTCACTTTGCTTCCTGAGACCTTCCCTGCTGTCTTCGTGGGACGGGGTGTTTGCTTGTAGGGAATTCGACAACTAGGTAGTTCGAATTTATGGAGTTTAGTACAAAGCTGGAAGTTCCAGGTTTTCCTCGTCGGGCGAATTAGACCACAGCTGGATGTCGTGCGCTTCTCCTTTCAGTGTCGCAACACTGAACGTGATTGTTGGTTTTCAATTGCGGAACATGCCTCCAGAACGAGGAGATGGGCCGAGCTGCCAGCATGCGCTGGTGGCTCGGCCCATCTCCTATCCGAACTGGGTCAGCTCATGTTGCCGAGCACATTGCCCAGGACGCCGCTGATGACATTGGTCATCGAGCCCTGCGGGTCGGTCAGGGAGCCGAATACCTGGCCTGATCCGGAGTTGAGTGAGCCGAAGCCCATGTCTTCGAGGCTTCCGGCGCCCGCCTCGACGGGGTTCGGCTGCCGGATGGTGACACACACGCCCATCGGATTGATGTTCCAGTTTCCGCCCGCGAGCACAATGTTGGTGCCGGCGCCGCTGTCGAGCTGCGTGCCGACGACGGCGTTGTCGGGAACCTTGTAGGTGGTCTCCAAAGCGATGACGCCACCGCCCGCCGTGGTCCATCCGCCGCCCTTGGCGATTACGGAGTCATTGCCGACGACGACGGTCTTGGTGACGTCGTCCCACTTCTGGTCGCCGATAAGCCATTTGACGTTCAGGCGAGCCTTCACCAGCTGGAATCCCGCCGGATGGAAATCGCGGATCTCGTTGACGAGGGCTCCCGAACCGGAAACCTTGGTGATGTAGGTGACCGTCTGACCCGCTGCGACCTTGCCGTCGCCGACAACCTCCTTGCTGACGGTGTAGGGCGTCCAGACGGAGCCGGGCCAATCGTCGGTGACCGACTGGTTGAGCGCGCAGGCCGGCGCTGCTTGTGCCACCGAAGCGCCAAGTCCAACAGTGACGCCGGCGGCGAGGAGAACGAGGGAAGTGGTGGTGGCTACTGCGTGGCGTAGTGAGCGGCGGGCCATGTAGAACTCCATTCAGCGGGGTGCGTGACGGTTTGAGCAAAACTGTAACTAGTTCTACTGGACTTTCGTCCAATTTGTGGGGATTTCAGAAAATTGTCGGAGTGTGCGCCGTCGTTCATGTATTGCGCTGCCGAATTCCACAGGTTCCGAGTTGTCAACAGGTTGTTTTCGGGTGGCTTGGTTTTGTGGTGGTGGGTTGAGTGGTGGTTGGGACGCGTTTCGTATGGGGCGGGCGCGCGGTCGTGTGAGTGGTGGGGGCTGCGATGGCGAGGAATATGGCGTTGGGTGCTCGGGGCGAGGATGTGGCTGTCGAGTTCCTGATCGATGCGGGTTTGGAGATTGTCGAGCGTAATTGGCGTTGTCGGTACGGCGAGTTGGATGTGATTGCGACGTCCGGTGATCGGATTGTGTTCGTGGAGGTGAAGACTCGCTCTGGTGTCGGGTACGGGAGTCCGGCGGAGTCGGTGACGTTCGCGAAGCAGCGTCGGATTCGGGTTTTGGCGATGCAGTGGCTCACTGATTCGGGCCGGTCGTGGTCGAGGGTGCGTTTCGATGTGGTGGCGGTGTTGATCGGCCGCGACGGCGAGCCTTCGGTCGAGCATTTTGTGGACGCGTTCTGATGGCGTTGGGGCGGGCGCATTCTGTTGCGGTCAGTGGTGTGGACGGGCAGATCGTGGAGATCGAGGCGGATATCGGGCGCGGGTTGCCGGCGGTGCATTTGGTGGGGCTTCCGGATACGGCGTTGCACGAGTCGCGTGATCGGATTCGGGCGGCGGTGACCAATTCCGGTGAGGAGTGGCCGGACAGCAAGGTGATTTTGGCGTTGTCGCCGGCGACGTTGCCGAAGGTGGGCAGTGTTTACGATTTGGCTTTGTCGTTGTCGGTTCTCGATGCGGCGAAGAAGCTACCGCGAAAGTTGTTGCGGGAGACTGTCTTTTTGGGGGAGTTGGCGCTCGACGGTCGTTTGAGGACGGTGCGTGGTGTGTTACCTGCGGTGCTTGCGGCGAAGCGGGCGGGGTGGGGGACTGTCGTGGTTCCAGCCCGGGCGTTGGCAGAGGCGGGCTTGGTCAAGGGGATCGAAGTGCTGGGTGCCGATGATTTGTCTGCGGTGATCGGGTGGTTGCGCGGTGAGTTGGCGCTGGCTGTTCCTGATGTTTTCGAGCGTGCTGATGCGGTGGCGGTGCGGGATTTGAGTGAGGTTGTCGGGCAGACGGATGCTCGGTGGGCGATCGAGGTTGCGGCGGCGGGTGCGCATCATTTGATGTTGACGGGTCCGCCGGGGATCGGGAAAACAATGTTGGCGCAGAGGCTTCCGGGGATTCTTCCGCCGTTGACGGAGGGGGAGTCGTTGGAGGTGACGGCGATTCATTCGGTGGCGGGTGTGTTGCCGGAGGATCGGCCGTTGATCGATATGCCGCCTTTCATTGCGCCGCATCACAGTTCGTCGGTCAGCTCGTTGGTGGGTGGTGGTAGTGGGATGGCTCGTCCGGGTGCGGTCAGCCGGGCTCATCGCGGCGTGCTGTTCCTCGACGAATGTGCGGAGATCGGGGTGAAAGTGCTCGAAGCGCTACGCACGCCACTCGAAGACGGGGAAGTGCGAATCGCCAGACGGGACGGAGTGGCACGTTACCCAGCGCGATTCCAGCTCATCCTGGCCGCGAATCCGTGTCCGTGCGCGCCGCCCCGTGACGCGGATTGCGTCTGTGCACCCGCGGCACGTCGCCGATACCTGGGGAAATTGTCCGGCCCGTTGTTGGACCGAGTCGACATCAGGGTCCGGATGCAGGCCGTTGCAACCGGAGCGCTGATCGACGAAGTAGGGGAAAGCACCAGCGACGTTCGTGCGCGCGTGGCGGCAGCTCGAGACACTGCGGCCCAGCGGTGGAGTGAGTACGGGTGGCGGACCAACGCGGAGGTACCAGGGCCGGCGTTGAGACAGAAGTTCAGACTCTCGCGTGCGGCGCTGGCGCCGGTGGAACGGGCGCTACGTAAAGGGGTGATCACAGCTCGAGGGGCGGACCGAGCGTTGCGGGTTGCCTGGAGTGTCGCCGATCTGGCAGGTGAGGCGATGCCCGGACCAGATCAAGTTGTCACCGCACTCGACTTCCGCGACAGGGGATTCCAATGACTGCACACGACCCACGACTACTTGCCTGGGCATATCTGTCCCGCGTCGTGCAAGGGCCCAGCGCGTATATGTCCATGTTGATCGACGAGCTCGGGATCGAAGCAACTGCGAGGGCTGTCCGCAGCGGCGATCTGCCACCCGCGATCGAGGAGAAGACGCGAGCTCGCGCTCACATCGACACGGCCCAGCGAGACCTCGATCTGATGGAGGCGATGGGAGGCAGGCTCGTGACGCCGAACTGCGCCGATTGGCCGGCGTGGCGGATGCTCTCCTTCGACGGACTCGATGCCGCCGGCGGTGAGATCGCGCCATTTGTGTTGTGGGTGTTGGGGTCTGGGGATCTGGTAGATCTGACCGAGAGATCGGTTGGGATTGTCGGCACGCGGGCATCGACTGCGTACGGCGAACACGTGACGGCAGAGATTGCCGGTGATCTGGCTGTCGACGGATGGACCGTGACCTCGGGAGCGGCCTTCGGTATCGACGGGGCAGCGCACCGGGCTGCATTGGGCGTAGGGGGAACCACAATGGCCGTCTTGGCCTGTGGCGTGGATCGGGCGTATCCGTCGGGGCATGCGCGACTACTCAAGCAGATAGCGAATTCGGGTGCAGTGATAAGTGAGTATCCGCCGGGTACAACACCTGCAAAGTTTCGGTTCCTGGCGAGGAATCGACTGGTTGCTGCATTGTCGGACGGAGTAGTGGTGGTCGAGGCCGGATGGCGCAGTGGGGCACGCAATACCGCCAATTGGGCTCGAAAGCTAGGCCGTCCCGTCATGGCGGTGCCCGGACCGGTGACCTCGGCGTCGTCGACCGGATGCCACCGAATGATTCGCGAAGGTGAAGCCCAACTCGTCTCCAACGCCGTGGACGTAGTCGAAGCGTCGGGTCCGTTCGGTGTGGGTGATTGCGCGGAGGATGTCGCCGCGACGCGTGACATCGACGCATTGCGAGGCAATTCTCGATTGGTGTACGAAGCTTTGCCGGGAACAGGTTCCCGTAGTACCCGTGAGTTGTCCGAGGAATCGGGATTGCTCATGGCTCAGGTTCGTGCAACTCTTCCACTGCTCGAACTCGAGGGGTTTGCAAGTTCTGATTCGAGTGGTTGGTTTCGGACGCGGTAGCGCGAGAACTTCATTCTGCTCTTCCTGTGGGCGGGTGGCGATGCTGACTAACTGTTCCTGCGACAGCGAAACGTGAATACCCTCGCGATGCTGGTAATTGCACGTCAGGGCTGTTTTTCGAGAACTTGCTCGGCTGTGTGCAGCGTTATTCTCGACCCTGCTATACAGACGTGGCCGTGAATTTCAACGGGCCTCAGGAAAGTTTCAGGTCAATGTGCTGGGACGTCTGATTAGTCTGGATCACAGTGAAGGCGGGTATTGATTGGTATGTCGTTAACCCGCTGCTAATTCGGACCATTGAGTCTGTTCGGAAATGGCAGAGGTTTTCGGACTTCTTTTGTTCATCAACGCTCTATCTGTGTATTGTGAAGGAGAATTGAATCGATCATTGAAAGAGGAGTGCAATGGCTGAGAAGCTGATTCGGCAACTCATCGACGACCTTGACGGTAAGCCGATTGACGATGGATTCGGTGATCGAATTGAGTTCTCTTACCAGGGAACGGATTACGTGATCGATCTGCGAGCCACCAATGCGGAGAAGTTCGACGCTGCGGTGAAGCCGTTCGTCGAGGCAGCAGCGAAGGTGAGCGGAAAACGCGGTAAGAAGGCTCAGGCTGCATCGCCGCAGGCCACGTCGGGTTCCGGACGCTCCAAGGAGACGCTCCAGGCCATTCGCGACTGGGCGGGTAAGAACGGTTACGAAGTTGCTCCGCGTGGGCGTATCAAAGCGGAAATCATCGACGCTTTCGATGCTGCACACTAGGTTGAATTAAATACCTCCTCTGGCTCCTGGCGAACCTCGTCAGGAGCCAGAGGCGTATTTTACTGTTGCTTTGCCAATTTCTCCGATAGTGATGTCCTGCCTGATCATTCGCTGGTTCGTGAGCCGATAATTTGGCTGCCATCACATTTACCGGGCAGAGTGGTCGGTTTATTTCGTTGTTTACCTTGATCCGTCCGCGCGCTGGACGGATTCACCGCGGAGGCATTTTGCCCGTGCACTGCAATTGTCGTGTACCTTAGTTAGGTAACACTAACTTTCGGAAGGATCTTTCTGTGGCCAAGCCGACAACTGCATTGACGGTTCTGCGGACCGAACAATTGACTCCCCATATGGTGCGAGTGTTTCTCGGGGGATCGGGCTTCGAGTCGTTCACTCCCAGCGAATACAGCGATTCCTATGTAAAGATCGAATTCGGCACGCCTGATCAGCCGGTACTGCGTACCTACACGATTCGTTCGTACGATCTTGATGCCAAAGAGATTGCAATCGATTTTGTCGTCCACGGTGACATGGGAGTTGCAGGCCCGTGGGCCGCGTCAGTTCAACCGGGCGCGGAGATTACCCTGCGTGGACCCGGTGGCGCGTTTTCGCCGTCGCCATCCGCTGATTGGTATCTCTTCGTCGGAGACGAGACCGCAATACCTGCTATTACCGCGTCGATAGCGAGATTGGCGCCGGATGCGGTCGGCTACGCCGTCGTCGAGGTCGGTGGACCAGAAGACGAAATCGCACTCGATGCCCCGGAAGGTATAGCGGTGACCTGGCTGCATCGCGGAGCGTCGTCCGACGCGGTGGGTGAAGAGTTGGCGGGTGACAACGCGCCAGTCGTCGCCGCGGTCAAGGCGCTCGAGTGGCTACCGGGCGAACCGCACGTATTCATTCACGGTGAAGCGCAAGCCGTCATGCATAACCTCCGGCCGTACATTCGCAAGGAACGAAACGTCCCGGCATCGGCCGCTTCTATTTCCGGATACTGGCGTCGTGGTCGCACCGAAGAAGGATTCCGCGTCTGGAAGTCCGAACTCGCCGCGGTCGAAAGCTAACTCGCTGCAGCCTTACCGCGAGTCAGCAACACGAGCGCAACGGCCGCGAGAACTCCGAAGGTGGGAATTGCAATTGCCATCGGAACTGCCGTGTCTTCTCCCGCAATTCCCACCAACGGCGAAACCAGCGCCGCCAAGCCGAACTGGCCCGCTCCCATCAGGGCTGAACCGGTTCCTGCAGCGTTCGTGACCTCTCCTTGGGCGAGAGCGGTCGCATTACCCATGATGAACCCGATGCTTGAAACTGCCACGAACAGCGGAACCAAGATCAACCAGGTATTCGTGGAACTGAAAACGACGCTGGTGCAGAACAATACGGCGCCGCCGGCGAGTAGTAGGCACACGCCGAAACGCAGTAGGGTGCGAGCTCCGACGCGACCGAGCAGACGAGTGGTGATCATCGCTGCTGCGACCATTCCGGTGGCGTTGACTGCGAACACGATCGAGAATTGCGACGGACTCAGCCCGAGGACATTCTGAACGACGAACGGCGACGCGGAGATGTAAGCGAACAGGGCGCCGAATCCGAAGACGAATGCGAGCGCATATCCGAGGTAATGCTGATTTCGGACGACGTATCTCAGATTCGAGAGCAGTGACTTCAATCCACCGCCGTGGCGTCGCTCGGGTGGGAGTGTCTCGGGAACAAGCAAAATGACACCAGCCACCATCACGGCGCCCGCGACCGCCAGGACCCAGAAGATTCCGCGCCACCCGACGGGGCCGAGAAGTGCGCCGCCGATCAGTGGCGCGACCACGGGAGCGATGCCGCCGATGATCATCATGATGCTGAAGAGCTTCGCTGCGTCGTCGCCGCGCGCCCGGTCGGCAATACAAGCACGGGCCAAGACGATGGCAGCGCCTCCACTCAATCCCTGGACGAGCCGAGCGCCGATGAGAAACTCTATGCTCGGCGCCACCGCGCATGCCGCACCGCTCAGCGCTGTGATGATCGTCGCGGCAAGCAGTATTCGCCGCCTCCCCAGTCCGTCGGAGATCGGACCGATGATCAGCTGGCCGATTCCGAGGCCGGCCATGAAGGTAGTCAGTGTCAGCTGAACGCTGGCCGCAGTAGTGTCGAGTGCATCCGCCATCAAAGGTAGGCCGGGCAGGTACATGTCGATGGACAGTGGAGCGATTGCGGAAATCAGTGCCAGTACACACAACATCTTCAGAGGAATTGCTCGATTCACCGATCAACCCTATCGGCGAGGCAGCTTGCAGTTTCAATCGCGGCGGGCGAGCGTGTGTTCATGACTGACGCATTGCCGGCGAGCTTGAGTGTTCACCTCGATGCCTACGCCGAGCACCTTCGACTGAGCCGAGGGCGGTCGGAACACACGATCCGCGCCTACGTCGGTGACGCGCGGGCATTGCTGACCCATCTCGCTGCAGGTTCGGCGACTGCAGATCTCGACGACCTCGACCTTGGAGTCATGCGCTCGTGGTTGGCTGCCCAGAATGCCGTGGGAACGGCCCGGACGACGGTAGCTCGACGGGCGTCGTCAGCGCGCGGCTTCACGGCGTGGCTCGCGCAGACAGGACGCATTCCCGTCGACCCTGGTACACGTCTGGCAGCTCCACCTGCCCGCCGCACGCTGCCGACGGTGCTGCGTCAGAGTCAGGCGATCGACGCAATGGATGCGGCCGAAAGCGGTGCGCAGCAACAAGAGCCGCTCGCCCTGCGAGACCGGCTCATCGTGGAGTTGTTGTACTCCACCGGAATTCGCGTCGGCGAGTTGTGTGGACTGGACGTCGAGTCGGTCGACGCCGATCGACGCCTACTGCGTGTGCTCGGCAAAGGAAACAAGGAGCGATCGGTGCCCTACGGCCTCCCCGCAGAATCGGCACTGAACGGGTGGCTGGAGCACGGAAGACCCGCACTGACTTCGGATCGGTCTGGGAGGGCATTGCTCCTCGGCGTCCGAGGCGGCCGACTCGATCAGCGTCAGGCTCGTTCGGTGGTCCACGAAACCATGGCTGCAATTCCAGGGGCTCCCGACATGGGTCCGCACGGGCTCCGGCACTCGGCTGCGACACATTTGCTCGAAGGCGGTGCAGACCTCCGTGTGGTGCAAGAACTTCTCGGGCACGCGAGTCTGGCGACCACTCAGCTGTACACGCATGTATCGGTCGAACGGCTTCGATCCGTCCACGATCAGGCCCATCCGCGCGCCTAGATTGTGAAGCGACGCGAGTTCTCGGCGGGTATTTGGTAGCGTCGCAGGTCAGAAGAGTGAACAATCGGCAAAGTTCGATCGTCGTGTCAAGACACTCGATTACATGCGATATCCGGGGGATTCGTGAACCGCCAAGATGTGAAGCACCCGCCGAACAGTGGCCAACCGGCCTGGCTGTCCGAAGCGCCGCAACCGGCTCCCGTGCCGGTGTCGACGCCGGAGCCGGCGGCACGACCGCAAGAGGCCTGGGCCGCGCCGCCGCCGCCGTCGAGCCAGCAGCAGGTGACCAACCAGGACCTGGTTGCCGAAGCTTTACTGAAACGCCCTAAACGGACACCGCGGGGCGGCTGGCGAAGAGGATTGCATCGTGCGACCGGGGGCGTGGTCAATCTGGGGGATTCGACCAACGAACAGCGCAACCGCGCACTGGCCGCCAGAATTGAGCAGCCGATACGCAACGACTACCGAATAGCGTTGCTCTCGCTCAAGGGTGGCGTCGGCAAGACAACCGTGACGGTCGGACTCGGTGCGACGTTTGCTTCGCTGCGTGGCGACTGCGTCGTGGCGGTCGACGCCAATCCCGACTTCGGAACCTTGGCGCAACGTGTTCCGCTGCAGACAAATTCGACAGTGCGCGATCTGATCGCCGCGAGGCCGGACATAAAGAGCTATTCGGACGTACGCGCGCACACATCTCAGTCGCCGAGTCGTCTCGAGGTCTTGGCCAGTGAGCAGGATCCGGCGATTTCGGAGGCGTTCAGCGAGGACGACTATCGCCAGGTCATCGACATCTTGCAGGTCTACTACAACATCATCCTCACCGATTGCGGTACCGGGATCATGCACTCGGCGATGAACGGCGTTCTCGATCTTGCCAATTCGTTGGTTCTCGTCAGTTCTCCGGCCATCGACGGAGCGCGAAGCGCAGCGGCAACGCTCGATTGGCTTCAGTTGCATGGATACGGTCATCTGGTCGAACGGACCGTCGTCGTGATCAGCGCCGCCCGACCAGGGTCGAGCGTGATCGACATGGATGCGTTGGTGGACTACTTCATGCGTCGATGCCGCGCCGTCGAGGTCATTCCTTTCGACGAGCATCTCGCGGAGGGATCGGTCATGGATCTCGAGTTGATGCGACCGGCCACCCGGCGAGCATTCATGGAATTGGCAGCGATGGTTGCCGACGATTTCGCAGACGCCGTGGGTCGGCACGCCGTCTCCGAGTGGCACTGACTCAACCCCATCGGTCTCAACCCCATCGGTCTCAACCCCCCGTCAGTGGCTTGAGTCTGAGCGGTTGCGACCGAACCAGTCCGAGTGGATCGAGATACTCGCGCCCTCTGCGCAGGCCCCAGTGCAAACACGCGGCGACGACGCACCCGTCGTGCCCGGGTTCGAGGGTTCCGATCACCGCCCCGGTTGCGATGCGTTCACCTGCTCGAACGTCGGCCGCGACGGGTTCGTAGGTAGTACGTAGGCCGCCGTCGTGATCAATCGACACCGTCGGCTTTCCCGCGACGACTCCCGCGAACGCCACGACGCCGTCGCCGGCCGCGAGGACGGATTGGCCGGGACTGCCGCCTAGATCGACGCCGCGATGGCCGGGCAGCCAGTTCTGGGCCGGTTTGTCGAAAGCGTGTTCCACATGCGGCCGCGGAGTGAGCGGCCAGTCGAAACGCGCCTCTGCCGACGCCGTGCTTACGGCGACACAGCAGAAAATCACAGCGATGACCACTCCTCGTCGGGCTCCGCTCAACATCGTCATTGCTTGATCTTGCGTGGAGTTGTGCGCGCTTCAATGCAGATCAGACGGGTAATCCACAGGATGGCCGCCGATCCACAACCGCCGGTTCGGTCTGTTGCTTCCGGGGTGGTTATGGCATCGGGGGACGAGGACGTACACTTGTCGAGCGGTCTGTGCTCGCACAGTCCGACTTCGCGCGCCCGCGCACGTTTTCCGGCCTCGGCTGGTCCTGGTTCTCACGAAACAGGTCCGACGGCCGTGCGGGTGCCAGGGCAGGGATCACCCGATCGCCTGCATCAACCGGATTGAAAGTTTGAGGTACACAGCCATGGCTGTCGTAACCATGAAGCAGATGCTCGATAGTGGAACCCACTTCGGACATCAGACCCGTCGCTGGAACCCGAAGATGAAGCGATTCATCTTGACCGACCGCAACGGCATCTACATCATCGACCTCCAGCAGACGCTGACGTACATCGACAAGGCGTACGAGTTCGTCAAGGAGACCGTTGCCCACGGCGGCACCGTTCTCTTCGTCGGCACCAAGAAGCAGGCGCAGGAGTCCATCGCTTCCGAAGCGACTCGCGTCGGAATGCCCTACGTCAACCAGCGTTGGCTCGGCGGCATGCTCACCAACTTCACCACCGTCCACAAGCGTCTGCTTCGCCTCAAGGAGCTCGAGGCAATGGAGCAGACCGGTGGATTCGAAGGTCGCACCAAGAAGGAAATCCTCATGCTCACGCGTGAGATGACCAAGCTGGATCGCACCCTCGGTGGTATCCGCGACATGGCCAAGGTTCCTTCCGCGGTGTGGATCGTCGACACCAACAAGGAGCACCTGGCAGTTGCCGAGGCTCGCAAGCTGAACATCCCGGTCATCGCGATCCTGGACACCAACTGCGACCCCGACCTCGTCGACTACCCGATCCCGGGCAACGACGACGCCATCCGCTCCGCAGCACTGCTGACCAAGGTTGTCGCTTCCGCGGTTGCCGAGGGAGTGCAGGCACGTGCAGGACTGAGCGCCGACAAGGACGCGAAGCCCGAAGCCGGCGCAGGCGAGCCCCTCGCCGAGTGGGAGCAGGAACTGCTCTCGCAGGCAGCTCCGGCCGCAGAGGCTGAGGCAGCTCCGGCTGCTGAGGCTGAGGCAGCTCCGGCTGCAGAGGCTGAGGCAGCCCCCGCCGCAGAGGCACCGGCCACCGAGGCCTGATTCGTTGAAACCGGCCCTGACCAAGAGTTCTTTTGGTCAGGGCCGTTTCACCGTTAGGCCCGAGCACCACCGTCAGGCCGTGCTTCACCGTTAGGCCGTGCTCACCGTTAGTCCTAGGTCCGAAACAGACACATGAGGAGGCTCGCTAATCATGGCGAACTACACCGCCGCTGACGTCAAGCGGCTCCGTGAGCTCACCGGCTCCGGAATGATGGCATGTAAGAACGCACTCGCAGATGCAGACGGCGATTTCGACAAGGCCGTCGAGCAGCTGCGCATCAAGGGCGCGAAGGATGTCGGAAAGCGCGCAGAGCGCACCACCGCTGAGGGTCTCGTCGTCGCCAAGGACGGCGTCATGATCGAGATCAACTGCGAGACCGACTTCGTCGCCAAGAACGACGAGTTCATCAAGCTGGCCGACGCCATCGTGACCGTCGCTGCTGCTGGCAAGCCCGCCGACCTCGACGCACTCAAGGCGCTCGAGCTCGACGGCAAGACCATTGACACCGTCATCCAGGAGCAGTCCGCGAAGATCGGCGAGAAGCTCGAGCTGAGCCGCGTCGCTTCCTTCGACGGCCCCGTTGCCGTGTACCTGCACAAGCGCAGTGCCGACCTGCCGCCGGCCGTCGGCGTGCTCGTCGAGTACACCGGTGAAGGCGATGCCGCAGCCGAGGCTGCTCGCGCAGCTGCAATGCAGGTCGCTGCACTCAAGGCCAAGTACGTCACGCGTGACGAGGTCCCCGCGGAGATCGTCGCTTCCGAGCGCCACATCGCCGAAGAGACCGCTCGCGCGGAGGGCAAGCCCGAACAGGCTCTGCCGAAGATCATCGAAGGCCGCGTCAACGGCTACTTCAAGGACGTCGTGCTGACCGAGCAGTCTTCGGTTCAGGACTCCAAGAAGACCGTCAAGGCGATCCTCGACGAGGCCGGCGTGACCATCAAGCGCTTCGTGCGTTTCGAGGTCGGCGCCTCCGCTTAATCGGAGCCCGTACACATGGACCCCGCCAGAAGAGCATTTGCTCTACCGGCGGGGTCTACGTGTACCTGGGGCCTCCGATGAGGCAGGATGGGAGTGCCTTGGGACTAGTCCCGAGGGCTTTCTGTGTCACCGTCTCCGATTCGGTGGCAGAAGAAGAACGAAGGACCCACAGGGTCTTGTATCGAACTGAGGAGAACAATGTCCGAACCTGCCAACGAACGTCCAGGATTCAAGCGGGTCCTGCTCAAACTCGGCGGCGAAATGTTCGGAGGCGGCAAAGTCGGTCTCGATCCCGATGTGGTCACCAAGGTGGCTGAGCAGATCGCAGAGGTCGTTCGATCTGGCGTACAGGTTGCGGTGGTCATCGGCGGCGGAAACTTCTTCCGCGGAGCGGAACTGCAGCAGCGTGGCCTCGATCGCGCGCGCTCCGACTACATGGGCATGCTCGGCACCGTCATGAACTGCCTCGCTCTGCAGGATTTCCTGGAGAAGGCCGGCGTCGATTCTCGTGTGCAGACGGCCATCACCATGGGACAGGTCGCCGAGCCGTACCTTCCCCTTCGTGCACGTAGGCACCTCGAGAAGGGGCGCGTGGTCATCTTCGGTGCCGGGATGGGTATGCCGTACTTCTCCACCGACACCACTGCTGCGCAGCGCGCGCTGGAGATCGGTGCCGAGGTAGTGCTGATGGCCAAGGCTGTCGACGGCGTCTACTCGGCCGACCCGCGTATCGACCCGGACGCGACGATGTACGAACAGATCACGCACCGCGAGGTCATCGAGCGTGAACTCAAGGTCGCGGACGCCACGGCGTTCAGCCTGTGCATGGACAACTCGATGCCGATGATGGTGTTCAACCTCCTCACCGAAGGAAACATCGCTCGCGCGGTGTCCGGTGAGAAGATCGGCACCCTGATCAAGTCGTGAGTGAACCCCGAAAAATGATGCAGAACAACATGGAGGAACAGCCGTGATCGATGAAGCGCTCTTCGAGGCAGAAGAGAAGATGGAAAAGGCTGTCACGGTAGCCAAGGACGACCTCGGCTCGGTTCGTACCGGACGCGCCAACCCCGGTATGTTCTCGCGCATCGTGATCGACTACTACGGTTCGATCACGCCGATCACGCAGCTCGCGAGCATCAACGTCCCCGAGGCCCGCATGGTCATCGTCAAGCCGTACGAGGCTTCGCAGCTCAACGCGATCGAGACGGCGATCCGCAACTCGGATCTCGGCGTCAACCCGTCCAACGACGGCAGCATCATCCGCATCTCGGTTCCGCAGCTCACGGAGGAGCGTCGTCGTGAACTGGTGAAGCAGGCCAAGTCCAAGGGCGAGGACTCGAAGGTCACGCTGCGCAACATCCGCCGCAAGGCGATGGACGAACTCGGCCGGATCCAGAAGGACGGCGAAGCCGGCGAGGACGAGGTCGGTCGCGCGGAGAAAGAACTCGACAAGACCACGGCGAAGTACGTGCACACGGTCGAGGAACTCGTCAAGCACAAGGAAGCAGAGTTGATGGAGGTATAGCCTCCTCGTTTGCAGTGTTTGTCGTCGGGAGTAGATCAGGGAGTCTGGGTGCACGCACAAGAGGGAACCGCCGGTGGTCCCGTCACGGACGGGCCTACGGGCGGCGCTGAGGGCGCGCAACCGCCGAAGTCGAAGGCAGGCAGGAACCTACCTGCCGCCATCGGCGTCGGAGCCGGTCTCGGCGCCCTGGTCATCGGCACTTTGATCTTTCTGCCTCCGGGGTGGATCGCTGTAGTCGCGATCGCGATGTTCATCGCGACGTGGGAGGTCACCACGCGGCTTCGTGAAGCCGACATCGAGGTGCCGCGAATTCCGCTGCTCGTCGGAGGGCAAGCCACGATCTGGCTCGGTTGGCCGTGGGGACCGGTCGGAGTGCTCAGCGGATTCACCGCGACCGTCCTGGTGTGCATGGTGTGGCGGTTGTTCGACCACGGGCTCAAGGCAACTCCGAAGAACTTCCTGAGAGACACCTCCATCACGGTGTTCGTTCTGGCGTGGATCCCGCTGTTGGCGTCCTTCGGTGCGTTGATGGTGCTCGAAGATGACGGCCCGGGTCGTGTCTTTGTCCTGATGATCGGTGTCGTGTGTTCCGACGTCGGCGGTTATGCCGCGGGAGTCCTATTCGGAAAGCACCCGATGGTCCCGGCGGTGAGCCCGAAGAAGTCCTGGGAGGGATTCGTCGGTTCCCTCATTTTCTGCGTTATCGGCAGCCTGCTTTCGGTGACCCTGATCCTCGACGCGAACTCGATGATCGGCGTCCTGCTCGGTGTGGTGCTGGTGGTCGTCGCGACGGTCGGTGACCTGATCGAATCGCAGATCAAGCGTGAACTCGGCATCAAGGACATGGGAACTTTGCTTCCCGGCCACGGCGGAATCATGGATCGCCTCGATTCGCTCCTGCCGTCGGCATTTGTCACCTGGCTGATTCTGTACGCACTCGTCTGATTTCTCGTGCGTGATTTCTTCTCGGGCCGTTCCAAGCCCATCCCCAGCCCGAACATCTGGCACTGGCCGGACGTCTACGAGGTCGAGAACCGCGCACAGGACGTCGACGGTTCCATCTGGGCCGCGATGCGAGCCCAGGTCGACTGGTCTGGACTCGACGTCGTCGACGTCGGCTGCGGCGCGGGGTTTCACCTACCGGAGTTCGCTCGTACCGCGCGCCGTGTTGTCGGAGTGGAGCCGCACGCGCCGCTGGTGAAGGCCGCGCGAGAACGAACCCGCGATTCGGCGTCGATCGACGTGATCCAGGGTTCCGCAGAGTCCACGGGTCTCCTTGATGCTTCCGTCGATCTCGTTCATGCCCGAACGGCGTACTTCTTCGGCAAAGGCTGCGGCCCGGGAGTTCGTGAGGCCATGCGCATCCTGAGGCCTGGGGGAGCCCTGCTGATCGTGGACCTGGACGTGAGCGCCGGCCCGTACGGAGAGTGGATGAGGGCGGATCTGCCCAAATACGATCCCGCGGCCGTCGAAGCGTTTTTCGAGGCTCAGGGATTCTCGCTCACCCGTGTCGACGCCCGGTGGGAGTTCGAGAATCGAGACGACTTGCGGCGAGTACTCGGGATCGAGTTCACCGAGAAGACCGCCGAGCGTGCGTTCTCGCAAGTGACGGGATTGGCCTTTGCGGTGCGATACCGGATCCATGTTCGATTCAAACCACGGTCACTCGAACTGGCGTGAAGGCGGGCTCAAAAGACGAACGTCAGGCGCTCCGACGTGAGCGCCTGACGTTTTCTGCACCGATTCAGTAGCAAAAAAATTAGTGATCGGTGGGGATGTGGAACAGGGTGGCGAGCTTGTGAATCTTCTTTGCCTTGGCGAGTTTGGGCAGGTCACTGCCGTCACGTACGCGTGAGCCGTCTTCACCGAGATCGTCGATGACGTTCTGAGCCCAAATCGCGTCGGCCACGGACGGACTCAGGCCCGCGTTGACGGGGGCAGTCTGCGCGGTGGTCATGCAGAGCTTGCCTGCCATGCCGAGTGACAACGTGATCGCACAGTCTCGGGCGAGCAGATCCAGATCGGGGCCGAGCGTGGGACCGTCGATCGGCGGAGCGATACGAGCCGCGCGGCTGGCGATGGTGAGCCGCGAACGCGGGTACGACATCGAGGTGGGCGAGTCGTCCATCCCGGTGTCGCGACGAAAGTCTCCGCTGCCGAATGCAAGACGGAAGATTCCGTCGGTGCGTGCGATCTCGGGCGCAGCTTCGAGCCCTACCGCGGATTCGACGAGAGCAAGAATCTTGGTGCCCTCGGGAAGTCGCTCGGCAGTGGCGTCGGCCTGCTGGCCGCTCTCGGTCTTCGCGAGCATGACACCCTCGAGTCCGGGGAGGCCCGCGAGTGCGGCCAGATCCTCTTCCCAGAACGGTGTCGTGGCATCGTTGATCCGAACCCAGGCGTGATTGTGTTCGCTCAGGAATGCGGCGACATCGCGGCGGGCGGCCGGTTTGTTGGGTGCGGTGACGGCATCCTCGAGATCGAGAATGACGGCGTCGGCGGCGCTCGCAAGAGCGGCATCAAAAGTGTCAGGTTTGGATGCGGGGACGAGGAGCCATGATCTTGCCTGTTGCGGGGCAATACGCGAGGTCACAGGTCTCTCCATGTGAGTAGTCACATCGGGGCCTTTCGGGTGATTTCCACGACAACAATGATGCCTGCTTACTCGCGGGTAGACCCAATTGCGTAACTAGATTTCAGTCACATCTGCCGCTTCGCTGCGCGCCGGATCTGAATGATGCGAACCCCGCCTGCCAAGGCCATGATCAACGCGCCCGCAATCGCGGAGAGCAGGATCGTGATTCCGAGCGGAAAGTCGATTTGCCAGGCCAGGATCTTGACGGAGACGCTCTCGAGGTTCTGCAATATGAACACCAGCAGCATGATCAGCACGATTGCGCCGATGACCAGGCCAACCCACGTCGTCGCAGCCCTGGTTCGGTCGGTAACCGCGGTTCCGGTCGGCGTCGGTTCAGGCGTCGGGCTCGGTTCGGGATCGTGTTTTTCGACTGCCTTGTCCTCGCCCACCTTCGGAAATTCCGGGTCGGGACCGAAACCGTCGGCAGGGCCGTACACGGGGGAGTTCGACGGATCCTCTGGTGTGGTTGACATGACATGATCATCACGCAACCTGCGCGAAGTTGCACGGGTAATCCGGCCACAATCGGGTGGCAGTGGGGTAGCACCCCAAAACAATGGGACAATGGTGTAACTATGGCTGCCTCTCTTCCCCTCGTTTTCACTGCACCCAAGCGCGGAATGCCTCCACGGCACCTCGCCGATCTCGATTCCGCCGAGCGCAAAGAAGCGGTGAAAGAGCTCGGCCTCCCCGCTTTCCGGGCCGATCAGCTGGCGCGTCAGTACTACGCTCGGCTCGAAGCAGATCCGGAAAAGATGACGGACCTCCCCGCATCGGTACGCGAAAAGGTGGGGGAGTCGCTCTTCCCGACTTTGTTGACGCCGATCAAGCATCTCGCGTGCGATTCAGGCGACACACGCAAAACGCTGTGGAAGGCACATGACGGAACGCTGCTCGAGAGCGTCCTGATGCGCTATCCCGATCGGGCGACACTCTGCATCTCGAGTCAGGCAGGCTGCGGAATGGCCTGCCCGTTCTGTGCGACGGGTCAGGGCGGCCTCGACCGCAACCTCTCGACTGCCGAGATCGTGGATCAGGTTCGCGAGGCGGCAGCAGCCATGCGCGACGGTGAAATAGCCGGCGGCCCCGGTCGCTTGTCGAATGTCGTGTTCATGGGCATGGGCGAGCCGTTGGCGAACTACAAGCGTGTGGTGGCGGCGGTACGGCGCATCACCTCGCCCGCACCGGACGGACTCGGCCTGTCCCAGCGGTCGGTCACGGTCTCGACCGTCGGCCTCGCTCCCGCGATCCGCAAGCTCGCCGACGAAGGCCTGAGCGTCACGCTGGCGGTATCGCTGCACACGCCGGACGACGAACTGCGCGACACCCTTGTGCCGGTCAACAACCGTTGGTCCGTGTCGGAGGTGCTCCAAGCCGCGCGATACTACGCAGACAAGACCGGCCGCCGTGTCTCCATCGAGTACGCGATGATCAAGAACGTCAACGATCAGCCGTGGCGTGCGGACATGCTGGGCAAGAAGCTGAAGAAGGCGCTCGGCGGGTTGGTGCACGTCAACCTGATTCCGCTCAACCCAACCCCGGGCAGTGAGTGGGACGCGAGCCCGAAGGACGTCGAGCGTGAGTTCGTGCGTCGGGTCATCGCCCAGGGCGTCTCGTGCACGGTGCGCGATACGCGCGGCCAGGAAATTGCCGCAGCCTGTGGCCAGTTGGCCGCCGAGAACTGAGACGCTCCAGGTCAAGTTCTAGGCCTGTAACACGTAAAGAGAAGGCCTCCACGAACTTTCGTTC